>JANQSH010000191.1 GCA_028284145.1 Planctomycetaceae bacterium
ACGCCTGCGGACCGTGGACGATGAGATCACATACGTGATCGGTATCTCACCCCGACCGGGCAGGCATGATGTGTACAACATCCAGGTCGACGGCCAGCACGTGTTCTACGTGGGTAGCACTGGCATATTGGTGCATAATAGTTATACGGCAAAGGGTGCAGTAACCGGAAAAGTCTGGGGACCAGCCTACGGTGCAGGGCCTCTTGGTGAAAAAGTTGCCAGAACGTTCCGTGGTCGTAGCTACATTGAACACGTCGTAGACGAATCAATCACGTTGTACCGGGTTTACGGTGGCGGTGCGGGCAAGATGGGTCCGTATTGGACGTGGATAAAACCCAGTGGCCCTCTCCAAGCCCAACTCGATTCTGCTCTCGTGCCAGCATGGGGTAATACGGCTGATAAGGTCGTTTCTATTCGAGTTCCCCGAGGCACCACGATTTTTGAAGGCGCAGTTACTCCGCAATCCACTGGAGTTGGGCAACTGCTAGGGGGGGCAATCAAATCTATATCCCGCGAGTCGATCCAAACTGGATCATTCCTTAAACAACGGGAGGTAGAAATATGTCAGAAAGCAATCTGGTCGCTGCATTACAAAACTGTAGAACGCTTCTTCAGGATGTCGGTGAAACGTTCTGGTCAGAAAAAATCGGACTCCTGCTGGAGAAAAACGAGGGACAACTTTCTGCGCATGATGCAAGGAATGTTTCGTCTTGGTTCGGTGGGATGGGGTCGTTCAACGACCTGATGATTTCTGCTGCAAATGATCACAAAGTAAACTTTGCTGACGAAGACCGGCTCAATGACGAACTAGGTCGACTGCGTGATACGATTTACGTTGAAGTGAATAAACTTGTAGTCGCCACAGATAAAAGTCCGTCGGACTACTGGGATTCCTGAGTTGGTGGGACTTCTGACATCACCTTTTGCGTTGATCACACGTCGCGCAGAATTTCGATCGCGGCGTTTCGACCACATGCGCCCATTACGCCACCGCCGGGATGAGCCGCACTGCCGCAGAGGTACAGGCCGGTGATGGGTGTACGATAATCGCTCCAACCGGCGACCGGTCGCAGGTTGAACAACTGATGCAGGGGCATCGCACCCTGGAAGATGTTTCCACCGGTCAGGCCATACACGCGTTCGAGATCCAACGGCGAGAGGACCTGTCGATGCAGGATTGAATCGGGAACATTCGGCGCGTAACGGGCAATTTCCTCGATGCAGCGATCAGCAAACGATTCCTTAATGTCGTCCCAGTTGCCATTCGACAGTTCATAAGGTGCGTATTGGACGAATAACGAGAGGAGATGTTGTCCCTCCGGTGCGATTGTCCGATCGACCGAAGTGGGGATTGTCATTTCAATAATCGGATGTTCTGACGGCTGGCCATATTTCGCATCGTCGTATGCCCGTTCCAGGTATTCCGTCGATGGACCGAAGTGAATGGTGCCGCGATGTTGTGGCCCGACCTCGGCATGACCCGGCAGGCAGGTGAAGTCGGGCAGCTCGCTGACGGCGAGATTGATCTTCATACTGGCACTGGCATAGTCGATCCGCTGAACCGCCCTTTGAAAAGGTTCCGGCAGCACGTCGCGGTTGAGCAAACGTTCAAATGTCCAATGAGCATTGACACAGGACGCGACTGTTTTCGCGTGCAAGATGTCTCCATCAGCTATACGGATTCCCGTAACTGTTTCGCCATTCGTGAGAATCTCCGTGACTTCTGATTTGTACCGGATCTCGACGCCTGATTCAGAACCAGCCGCGACAAGGGCTTTGGTCAATCCGCCCATGCCTCCTTTGACATATCCCCACACACCTCGCGCCCCGCCTGCTGAACCCATCACATGATGCAACAAAACGTAAGCAGTTCCTGGCGCGGAAATCGGCTGAAAGGTGCCAATGATGGCATCGGTCGCAAGGGTTGCCTTGAGGACGTCAGACTCGAACCAGCGGTCAAGAATTTTCGACGCCGAACCGGTGAGAAATTCCATCGCCTCCGGCAGGTCGTCTCCCAGGAACTTCAAAGACTGGTAAAGAGACCAGCTCTTTCGGCCATCCCGAATTCGCTTGGTCAACGGGATGTCACGCCAGTTTGCTGGCAATGGCAAAACGTCTGGCGGCGTTGAAGAGAGAATCGGTTCAATGCACTCGGCAATTCGCTCCAGCAGCGATTCGTATTGAACGAATGCCTCAGCATCACGGCTCGAAAACTTGGAGATTTCACAAATATTCTGTTCCTGGTCTCGACCAAGCAACAGATAACGGCCATTGAGCAGGGGAGTGAATGAAGAGGGATTGCGCGGCAGGACTTCGTATCCGTGACGTGGCAGGTCGAAGTCGCGAATAATCTCCGGGAGCATCAGGCTGACGACATACGAAGCGGTCGAAACCTTAAAGCCGGGCCAGAGTCCCTCGGTCACACAGGCCCCACCGGGAAGATGACGGCGCTCCAGCACCATGACCTTCTGACCGGCCTGAGCAAGATAGTTGGCACAGACGAGTCCGTTGTGTCCTGCTCCGATAATGATGCAGTCATACATTCTGTTGTGATCCGCCAATTGTCATTCGTGACACCCGTTTGTTCTTGTCAGTCATCCAGTCCTGCCACGTGTTTCCCATTCTCTTCGGGCTGGCCCATCCAGCAACGCGTTCGCTTTGTTGTCGCCTTCAAGCGTGGTACGTGTCGCGTCGAAGTTGACTTCGTGACCAGCACGAAAGGCGATGTTACCCAAGTGGCCCAACGAACTGCTGACATGCCCCGTGTAGACATCTGCGGCAGGCGTCTGACGAGAGCGAACGCAGTCGACGAAGTTCTGCAAGTGTGGGGTCAAAAGATTACTGGCGTTGACCGATGCCGCGTCTTTGCGATCATAAATTTTCCAGCCGCTGCGATCGACAACCAGCGTTCCCCGGTCTCCGTAAAACGCAACGCCTGCACTTCGGCCTTCGATACCGTGCGTACTCCACTGACGGTGTTCCCACAGTATCGTTTTGGCATCGAACATATACGTGACATTAAGCGTGTCGGGCGTTTGCGTGTCGTCGTGAAAGTGCAGGTTGCCGCCCGAAGCGGAAATTCTAACCGGCCAGTCGACGTTCAAACCCCATCGCGCCACATCGAGCATGTGGATCCCCCAATTGCTCAACTCGCCACCACTGAAATCCCACTGCCACCGCCAGTTGTGATGAAAATGGTTGGGGTTGAATGGCCGATGTGCTGCGGGACCAAGCCAGAGGTCATAATCGACATCGACAGGTGGCTCGGTATCGCTGTGAAACCCAATGGAATTCCGCCGATAAACCGACCACGCCTTTGCCAGGTTGACTCGTCCGATCTGTCCAGTATGAATGGCTGTGATCGCGGACTGAAAATGTGAACCACTGCGTTGTTGCAGTCCGGTCTGAATGATGCGACCGGTGCCTCGAGCGACGGCTACGACTCGCTGGCTGTCGCGAATGCTGTTGGCTACGGGCTTTTCGAGGTACACATCCTTTCCAGCCTGGCATGCCAGAATCGCCATGTCTGCATGCCAATGATCGGGCGTGGCAACGACAACGGCGTCGATTTCTTTGGCATCGAGAAGAGTTCGGAAATCGGACTCCAATTCAGGTGGGCGAGCCGCGATGTCAGCGACCGCAATTCCCACTGCCGCGAGTTGTTTCGGGTCGATATCCGCGAGAGCGACCACTTCGACGTTTGGGAGGGAGGCGAATTTTGTCGCCAGCACTTTTCCCCGATTGCGAACACCAATAACGCCCAGATGGATTTTGTTATCCAGCGAGTTGGAACTTGGGGAAGCGTGAGACGGGTTCGATGTTCCTGCAATGCCGACGATTCCCGCTGCCATTCCCGCAGCATTTTTCGCGCTCGAACCCAAAAACTGGCGGCGATTACAGGACGTGTTGTCGTTTTCCATTTTGTGCGTTCTCTCGGAGAAATAAGTATGGATATGTCTGTCGGGTGGGAGTAGCTTCGAATGCATGTGCTCAACTATTATATTAGCGCAAATTGAGAAATTGTATGGACTTGTCGCCCAACTCTGTCCAAATGATCGATCAAATGCTGATTTGGGGGACTTAGATTTCCCACGAGTGCAGCGTTCCGGCTGGAAGCCAGGGTTTAATGAAGTTACAAGGAGCGACAACGGAGCGGGTTATGTCAATCCATACCTCAAAACAAAGCCTTGACAAGGCACGAGGAGTTTCCTTGCCTCTTATGATGGTTTCAGCGTCAGCACTGTCCCTTACTGCAAGTAACTGATTTTTATTGATTTGCGGTGATCAATGTTCCAAGGCAAAGATAGTCGAAAAGAGATTTTCCGAATCGTTAAACTCTGCTGTCACCAGACCTTGCAAACAGCTTTCCAATCCATGTAAAATCTTCGCTGTTCTTCAACAGCGATCCAAACCACGAAAATGGCGATGGCTTGCGGCGACAGTTTGGCCGACGAGTCGACGATAAAGATGCCAATTCGCGATCGAAATTCTATCGACAAGGTAAGACGATGTCCCAAAAATGCGCCTACTGCGACAAGAAACCGACATTCGGTAACCGTGTTTCTCAGCGCGGTAAGCCCAAGTATCTGGGCGGCAATGGTCGCAAAACGACAGGAATTGCACGGCGGCTGTTCAAGCCGAATCTGCAGAAGATTCGTGTGCAGGAAGGTGCAACAGTTGTCACGCGGCGCGTCTGTACATCCTGTATTCGCAGCGGGAAAGTGCAGAAGGCGGTCGTCCGCCAGCCATTCACACTGCCTTCGGATTCGTAGTCAGCGTCAGCTTTTGGCTTCGTGGTCAGCAAAATTGCTTGACGGAATTGATTTCCTCAGGCAATGCGTCGATCCCATGGAGATTTGGCCAATTGGCTCGGTTCGACATTTTTGATTGCTTCCGTTCCGGGAACCTGACATGACCTCTCCCCTTTCGGTTGAAGAGATCCAGAGAGTCGCCGAACTCGGGCGCCTGAAACTGTCGAGCGAAGAAGTCTCTGAGTACACCGGGCAGTTGGGTGCCATTCTCGAATACGTGGCCAAGCTGCAGGATATCGACACAGAGGACGTCGAACCGATGGCGCACGCTGTCGAAGTGCAAAATGTCTTTCGCGAAGATGAGCCACGAGAATCATTGCCTTGTGATGCCGCGCTGGTCAACGCGCCGAAAACCGATGGTGAGTTTTTTCTGGTGCCTCAGATTCTGGGTGGGGGTGGCGCGTGACGATGTTGTCCGCCACGGCTCAGGAACTCCGCGACCAGCAGGAATGTGGTGAGCTTTCCAGTGTCGAAATAACGTCGGTGTGTCTCGATGCGATTGACGAGCACAACGAGAAGTTAAACGCTTTTCTCACTTTTGACCGCGACGATGCCCTGCAGCAGGCAAGGCGAATCGACGAACGTCGTGCTGCCGGAGAGACACTCGGCCCTCTTGCGGGTCTGCCTGTCGCGATTAAGGATAATATCTGCATCGAGGGTGTGACGACGACCTGTGCCAGCCGCAGCCTGGAGAACTTCAGACCACCCTACAGCGCCCATGTGATTGACCGCCTCCGAAATGCTGGTGCGGTGTTATTGGGAAAGACGAATCTCGACGAATTCGCGATGGGTTCCTCGACTGAGAATTCGGCATATGGACCAACTCGCAATCCGCACAATTTAGATTGTACGCCAGGTGGGAGCAGCGGCGGTTCGGCAGCAGCGGTTGCCGCCTCGCTTGTTCCCCTGGCAGTGGGCAGCGATACCGGCGGGTCGATTCGACAACCGGCGGCTTTTTGTGGTATCGTCGGGATGAAACCGACCTACGGTCGTGTTTCCCGTTATGGCCTGGTTGCCTTCGCCAGTTCACTGGATCAAATTGGCCCCTTCGCCCGCGACGTCACCGGTGCGGCGATGCTGCTGGAAGGTCTCGCGGGGTACGATGATCGGGACTCGACCTGCATCAACCAGCCTGTCGCGAAGTATTCCCAAACCGTTGACCAGCCACTGGAAGGGCTGCGAATCGGCGTTGTGAAGGAGTATCTGGAACACGATCTGGATGATGGGATCCGGTCGTCGATGGCAACCTCTATGGATATCTATCGCTCTCTCGGAGCCGAGGTGAAAGCGGTTTCTCTGCCTCACGCGAACTATTCGGTCGCGACCTACTACCTGATCGGGCCATCCGAAGCATCGAGCAATCTCGCGCGATATGACGGCGTTCATTACGGTCACCGATCGTCGGAATTCGACGACATGATTGACATGTACTGTGCATCGCGCGGGGAAGGTTTCGGGGCAGAAGTCAAACGACGTGTGATGTTGGGAACGTATGCCCTCTCCGCCGGGTATTATGACGCGTATTACCTCAAGGCGTTAAAAGTGCGGCGATTGATCCGTAATGATTACGACGCTGCCTTTCAGGAAGTCGACGTCATTGCCAGCCCGACCACTCCCCACACCGCGTTTCAACTCGGAGTCATGAGCGACGTTCCCTTGTCAATGTATCTTTCAGACCTGTTTACCATTGGCTGCAATCTCGCTGGCATTCCTGGCATTTCGATTCCTTGTGGCGTCGGCAACGATGGCATGCCAATTGGTCTGCAACTGATGGGGCGGGCACTTGAAGAAGAGACATTATTCCGCGCGGCTCGGATGTTTGAGCGAGAGACCGACTGGCATCAAAGGCGGGCAGCGCTTTAACAATCGTCATCGCGGCGGCGGATCGTCACAGAGAGCTGAGGACAATGAACTACACAACTGTTGTCGGACTGGAAGTGCATGTCCAACTGCAGACTGCGACCAAACTGTTCTGTGGGTGCCTCAACAAGTTTAATCCCGACAATCCCAACGTGCAGACCTGTCCTGTCTGTCTGGGGTTGCCGGGAGCTTTGCCCGTAATGAATCGCAGGGCTTATGAACTCGCTGTCAAAACCGCGATCGCATTGAACTGCAACATTGCCGAATTCACGAAGTGGGACCGCAAACAGTATTACTACCCTGATTTGCCCAAGGCGTATCAGATCAGCCAATATGATCTCCCATTCAGTTCCGATGGTTGGCTGGAAATTGAAATCGATGACGAAACAGGTGAGACGAAACGAATCGGGATCATCCGCGCTCACCTTGAAGAGGATGCCGGGAAAAACATTCACGATGAAACTGGCGGCAATCGAGACAGCCGCGTCGATTTGAACCGATGTGGCACGCCGTTGGTCGAGATCGTTTCACAGCCTGATCTTAGCTCGGCTGAAGAAGCCCGCATTTACCTTGAGGACTTGCGACGGCTGTTGAAGTCGTTGGAAGTTTCGGACTGCAACATGCAGGAGGGCAGTTTGCGGTGCGATGCCAATGTCAACATTCATGTCCACACCGACGATGGGAAAACAATTGCCACGCCACTTGTTGAAATCAAAAACCTCAACAGTTTTCGCAATGTGGAAATGGCCATTGAGTATGAAGCGGTTCGTCAGTTTCAGGAATGGCAGGAGACAGGGAAGACATTCGGCGAAGTGTTGAAGCGGACGTTCGGCTGGAATGCGGATCGGGGATTCACGTTTGAGCAGCGGATGAAAGAAGAGGCGTCCGACTATCGGTATTTTCCCGATCCCGATTTGATGCCAGTGACAATCACGAGTGAACAGGTCGGTGCCATACAACAGACCGTGGGTGAATCTCCGGTCGATATGCGGAAGCGGTTTCAGGAGGCGTATGAGCTTTCACGCTATGACGCCAGCGTGATTATCGATCAGGGGAAATCGTTCTCCCGGTATTTTGAATCCGTGGGGAAAAAATGTGGCAACGGCAAGTCGGCAGCGAACTGGACAACGCAGGATGTGTTACGGGAACTGAATGAACGCAAGATCGAGATTGAACTGTTTCCAGTTACGGACGAAACTCTTGGAATACTGCTTCATAAAATTGAGTTAGATGAGATCACCGTCAAAAGCGCAAGAGAGGTCTTTGAAATCCTGCTCGCCGAAGCCGATGCTGGCAAATCCGTGACGCCGGCACGGGTCGACGCCATTATCGACGAAAAGAACCTGCGGATTGTCTCCGACACCGGTGAATTGGAAAAAATCATCAACGAGGTGCTTCGGAAAAATGAGCAGATTGTCGCGGATTTTCGGGGTGGCAAGCAAGGGGCGATCGGTCCGCTGATTGGACAGGTGATGAGGCAGGTTGGTGCGGCGGATGCCAAGGTCGTGCGTGAGATAATCGTTAGAAAGATTGACTAATGAACAGATTGGTCGCCGTTGGGGTGGGGAATTATCGGGCTTTCCGGACATTGGCTATTTTCAGTGGAGTGGCGAGGGAATTTGGTTCAACCTGCTTCTGGTCAAGGTCAGTTGTTGATTCGCACAGCACACCTGCTTAAAATTTCCGATGAGATCTTCGATTCTGTACTGTCTTTAGGTTTGAACACTGCGGATTGCGACTTCCGTGCTGTTTGGACAATAAGGGCGTAACCTCTCGTTCCGTTTTTTCGTACAATTACAATTTCCCTGATGGGTGTACTGTGGGTCAAAGGGTCTTGGTGGCCGTGAATCGACCAGAAACATCAGCATTTCCTGCCTGCAATCGATATCGAAGCGGTGTCTTACGCTGTGGCTTTGGAGCGAGGTCATTCCTCCTTGGGTTGTTTGTAATGACCGTCTGCCTTTGGAGATGGAGCAGTTTCGCACAACAACCGGTTGAATCCAATACACCGGAAGCGATGAAGATGCTGATTACCGATCAGTTTCCGGTTGGTTGGAAGCACTTCACGACGGAGAAGGAAACTCCGCTGGAAACGATTTGGCAGACGAAGAAAAACGGGGACGGGCAAGTTGTGCTGATTGGCAAAGGCAAACCTTTTGGATATCTGCGTACGATCGAGACGTTTGAAGACTTTGAATTCGGTTTTGAATGGAAATACCCGACTGATGCCAACGGCAACAGTGGCGTGTTGATTTATACCGTCGAGGAAGACAAAATCTGGCCCAAGTCGATCCAGGTGCAACTGCATGGCCCGACTGCTGGCAGTGTTTTTCCCAGTGCCGGCGCGAAGACGGAGAATACGCTCAACGTCAAAGACCTGTCGCGACCGGTCAACCAATGGAACACCTGCACGATCCGGGCGGAAAACGGGAAGGTCTCCGTTGTCTTGAACGGCAAGAAGGCGGGAGAAGTGACCGGCTGCACACCCGATAAAGGATCGATCGCCTTGCAGAGTGAAGGTTCCGAGATTCACTTCCGAAACGTCTGGGTGCGGAAGGTGAAGACATAGGCCACGCACTACGAACTCTTATCGAACGCGCGACAGTGTTTCGCCGATTTCCCGCAGATAGTCGAGCGAGTAGATGCCCGAATTATGACCATCGCTGAAACCGATTTCGTATGCATAATTCCCCATCGGGATCATTGAGGCGACCTTCAATGGTTGCGCCTCCTGCGGTGTGATGACAGGCAGCAGGTTCTCATTTTCTGACGTCTCAGGCGTTGGTGGTTGCGTTCGGCAGACGGCACAGGGACAGGCTTTGCGTAAATCACGCCACGGGAGCGTATGTGTAATGTCATCACTCCATTCGATTTGCAGTGCGTTTCCGGTATTCTTCAGCGATTTGGGCGAGATTTTACTCAATTCATTCATCGATCGGTTTCCGCCGATTATTCAGCATCGGTTCGTCGCAGAACGAACACCGAACATTCCGCGTGCCGCATGACCCGCTCCGCAACCGAGCCAAGAACGAGCCGTTTCATGCCGTGATACCCGTGCGACGGGATCACGATCAGTTCGGCTCCGACTTCCTTCGCATAGCTGGCAATCTCCAATCCCGGATTACCCATTCGAGTGACCAGAGTTGCCTCTTTGACCCCTGCATTGTCTGCCAGTTCCGCCAGCTTCTTTTTTACAGCCCGTTCGCGGTCCTCGTCGTTAACATCTCCCCAAACAACACCGGGTGAGACACTGTCGAGTGGATACAGCACGTGGATCAAGTGCAGGCTGGAAGCAGATTCGGCCATCGCCAATGCGGTCGGAATGGCGGCTTCGGATTCTTCAGAAAAGTCGACCGGAACGACAATTTTCTTCCTGGGTAACCAACTCATGATGTGGAAACTCCCTGGCATTCATCTTAAAAACTGGACCGTATTTATTATACGGTTGTGAAAGTCGTTGGGCGACTGGTCACTTCATGATTTTGAACTCACCCGATTTATACCGTTGCCAGTAGGCGTCCATATCCTTCCGAACCTCGTTTGAAAGAAGAACGAGGCCGATAATGTTGGGAATCGCCATGCCAAGGATCATCAGGTCACTGAAGTCCTTCACATTTTTCGCGGACACGATTGAGCCCAGGAACACAAAGATCAGAAAAATGATACGGTAGGACATCGACGCTCGATCGCCGAACAGGTAAGCCCAGCAGCGTTCTCCGTAGAACGACCACGAAATCATGGTTGAGTACGCGAACAGCACAACCGCAATTGCCAGCATATATTTGAATCCTGGGATAACCGCGTTCATGGCGTGCGACGTCAATCCGGCTCCATTGTCAGCGGCTACGAAGTGTTGAAGCGTTTTGTCCTGGTATGCGCCTGTGATCACGATGACCAGAGCTGTCATCGTGCAGATAACCACAGTATCGATAAATGGCCCCAACAGTGCGACAACTCCCTCTCGGACAGGGTGCTCGGTTTTGGCAACTGAGTGCGCAATGGCGGCTGATCCTACACCTGCCTCATTGGAAAATGCTGCTCTTTTGAAGCCGGTGATCAAGACCCCGATTGCTCCTCCGTACATCGCTTTGGCGGAAAAAGCACCTTCCCAGATGGCTGTGAATGCGTCTGGAACATCCTTCGCTTTCATGATGAGAATCACAATGGCGGCCAGAACATAGATGCCGCACATCGTTGGTACAATTTTTTCGGCCGTTTTTGCGATTCTCCGAATACCACCGATGATCACGATGCCAACCATGATTGTCATGATGATTCCGTAAACCCAACGAT
This sequence comes from Planctomycetaceae bacterium, assembly GCA_028284145.1. Taxonomy (GTDB): domain Bacteria; phylum Planctomycetota; class Planctomycetia; order Planctomycetales; family Planctomycetaceae; genus JANQSH01. The sequence goes on from JANQSH010000191.1 coordinate 10,965, forward strand.
AATTTTCAGCGCCAGCGGGTAGCGTTTCCTGAACGGCGTTGAGCGATTGATTTACCTGAAATGCGTTGCCACCACCAAGGGAGCCTCCGATGCAGAGTACCGCAAACAGGACGGCTAACGCCTTGCCGATCGGTCCAATTCCCAAATTACCAAGGCCGCGAGAGAGGTAAAACATGGCACCACCCATGACTCGGCCATCGGGTCTGACTTCACGGTATTTCTGGCCCAGTGTGCACTCAACAAATTTAGACGTCATCCCCAGAAATCCGGCAACAATCATCCAAAATGTGGCGCCCGGTCCACCGGTCATGATGGCGATCGCAACTCCGGCAATGTTGCCCAATCCCACTGTCGCTGAAAGTGCGGACATGAGTGCCTGAAAATGGCTGACTTCGCCTTCATCATCAGGGTTGTCGAACTTTCCTGCAGTCACCATGATGGCGTGTTTGAAGCCGCGAATGTTGATGAAGCTCATGCGGATTGTGAAAAACGTTGCACCGATTATCAGCCAGAACACTGATAATGGTACGGTCGCATTCTGATCTTTGGTTTCGTAAATCGTCTCTCCCGATTCATCCAGGACTGCATTACCGTCGGCGTCCAGCTTTTTTTCAATCTTGCTGGTGAACGGAATAGGGACTGGAAAAAACAATACACCGGCCAGGTATTCGTTAAGCTGGCCGCAAAACTCATCGACTTTCTTTTCCGTCATCCGGAAAGTACTCAATGATTCGTCCGCATTGCCGTTTGCCTCTTTCGGTTCTGTGGCAGTCGATGCTGGCTCTGTTTTCTCTGCCCCATCGCCTGTTTCATCTGTGTTGGTGAGTGAGTCCGCAGCACTATTTGATTCCGTTGTCGTACTCGATTCCGCCGTCGTGCTTTCCGAAGCATTGGCGTTTGGATTGGGGGCTTGGGTGGCCGCAAGCATGATCAGCGGACAGAGAACAAAAATGGCGGCCATCAATGCCAGACGCATAATCGACTCCCGGACGTTTGGTCCTGTTTGATTTTGGCGAGAATTTACGAAGGAATCTCCAGAATGGTGGCAACTCCCATTCGATTTCGGCCCAGAATAGCGCCATTTTGACACGCTTGCAAGATCACTATTAAGGTATGGGCATAATTGGACTTCCGCAAAATCACAACCTTTTTGACAGTTTTGGTTGTCTAAAAGAGAGCTGGTCACTAAAATCTTCCGAAAGAGAAGGTGTCAGCACTCCGTTTGGAGCCATTCTCTTGTCAGAATAGATGGCATATCAAGTTTGTGTGCGATATCCCGAATTGAGTCGTTCGATGCGTGTTGTTCTGGAATCCAATGATCGAGACTTTCTGGTCCGCCTGCAAAGGTTGGGACAGGGTACGATTCAGCAGTTGTGCGAGGACTTGGGTGTCACTGCGACGGCTGTTCGGCAACGGTTGATGCGCCTGCAAAGTCTCGGTATGGTGACTCGGGAGGTTGTGCGTGCCGGGCGTGGACGACCACGACACATTTATTGCGTCACTGAGAGTGGCATTCGCGAACTGGGGGACAATTATTCGGAATTGGCGACCGTTCTCTGGTTCGAATTAAGCTCGATCGACGATCGCGAAGTCCGCGCTCAGGTCTTTCATCGTATTCAGAATGCGCTCGTTGCCCGTTATGGAAGCAACGTTCAGGGGGAATCGCTTCAGGATCGCATTGAACAACTGTGTGATGCACTTGTTGATCGTGGGTTCGACGTCGAGGTTGACGTCTCTGGAGATTTGCCAATTCTGCGCGAGAATAACTGTCCCTACCTGGAACTGGCGTCGAGTCATCCCGAGATTTGCGAACTGGAGCGGTCTGTCTTCAAGAGGATTCTTGGCGTGGATGTTTCGCTCGAACAATGTTGTCTGGATGGACACCATTGCTGCGAGTTTCATGCTGAATCCGGCAGTGACGATTCTGAATCGTGTGACAGGAAAAACCAGAAAAAGAGTGAAGCGTCAGCAGAACTGACGGTTTCAGGAGATCGCTGGAAGTCGAAAACTGTGACGGCTGATTGAGAGATAAGCGTCCACGAAAACATTATAAAAACACCTTCGACCAGACTTGAACGATTAGACGAATTGGAACAAACGCATGACATGGATTGATGGCAAATTCGAGGAAAACGTCATCGTCACCACACTCGAACAGGGGATGAATTGGGCCAGACAGTCGAGCATCTGGCCCATGACTTTCGGTCTGGCCTGTTGTGCTATCGAAATGATGGCGACTGGAGCGAGCCGTTATGATCTCGACCGGTTTGGTGCCGGGGCATTTCGCGCGACACCACGTCAGGCTGACTTGATGATTGTCGCCGGAACGGTGACGTACAAAATGGCAAGCCGTGTGCGACGTTTGTACGAACAAATGCCCGATCCGAAGTACGTGATCGCGATGGGCGCTTGCACCATCGGTGGTGGACCGTATTTCAAATATGGCTATCACGTGGTGAAAGGGGTTGATCTGGTCGTCCCGGTGGACGTCTACGTGCCTGGGTGTCCTCCCCGTCCGGAAGCCTTGCTGGAAGGAATCATGCGGGTGCAGGACAAAATTCGCGCCAAGCGTATCGCGAAAGATGCTGACGAAGTTCTGCCCGTTCCGCATCACAGCGGTGTCGCGCAACTCTCGTAGCAAACAGGATTCACAAATTTCCGAGTGACCGAATCATCGAAGAATAGAAGCATCATGAGCAGCATTTTGAAAGTCAAAGACCTGCACGTCTCCGTCGAAGAGACACCGATTTTGCGGGGCGTCGATCTGGAAATCAAGCAGGGAGAAATTCACGCGCTGATGGGGCCGAATGGTTCCGGCAAAAGTACTTTGGCTTACGCTTTGGCCGGGCATCCGAAGTACGAAATCACGAAAGGCAGCATTCATATCGATGATGTTGATATTCTCGAACTCGATCCGAGTGGTAGAGCGCGGCAGGGATTGTTTCTGGCATTTCAATACCCGGTCACAATTCCCGGCGTGAAAGTGGCTGACTTCTTGAGGCATGCCGTTTCCAACATTCGCAACCCCGAACGCAAGGAAGGCGAAGGCCTGATTCCGATGCGCGAGTACCGCAAAGAGCTCCGTAGTCGGATGGAGGAGTTAGGCATGGACCCGGAATTTGCCCGGCGTTATTTGAACGAAGGCTTTTCCGGTGGTGAAAAGAAGCGGATGGAAATTCTGCAACTCGCCATGTTGCAGCCTCGATTTGCATTGCTGGATGAAACCGACAGTGGTCTTGATAGTGATGCGGTTCGGGTTGTCAGCGAAGGCTTGAATCGCCTGGCTGGATCAGAAATGGGTGTGCTGATTATCACGCACCACGAACGTTTGCTCGAATTTAACAAACCGCACTTCACGCACGTTATGTTGGGTGGACGGATCGTCGAGACTGGTGATGCAGCCTTGGCACATGAACTTCACGCCAACGGGTACGCCTCTGTACGGGAACGTCATCCGCAAGCCGCACAGGAACAGCAACAGGCGGACCAAAGTAAAGTCGAAAATCAGGAAGTCCCATCCGGTGCATGAGCGGGATGAGGGAATACTCCGACACCAGAAACAGGTGATAACGTGGCGACAGAAACCAAAACCGATCTGCCAATCATTGGCGATTACCAATACGGATTTCACGATCCGACCGACCAGTACGTCTTTCGGAGTCGGAAGGGTCTCGATGCGGAAATCGTAGCCGAAATTTCCGAAATGAAAGGGGAGCCAGGTTGGATGCGTGATTTCCGGCTGAATTCGCTGGAAACGTTTTTCGCCAGGCCAATGCCTGAATGGGGGGGGGATCTTTCGACGATCGACTTTCAGGACATTTATTACTATGTCCGGGCTTCCGACAAACAGGAGAAAGACTGGGACGACGTTCCTGAGGATATCCGCAAGACATACGATCGTCTCGGCATCCCGGAAGCGGAAAAGAAATACCTTGCCGGCGTGAAAGCGCAATACGAAAGTGAAGTGGTGTATGGATCGTTGGAAGAGGATCTGGCGAAGCAGGGCGTCATCTTCACCGATACAGACACCGCGCTCAAAGAGCATCCCGAAATCTTTCGTGAGTATTTCGGTACGATCATTCCGCCAGGCGACAACAAGTTTGCCGCACTCAACTCGGCCGTCTGGAGTGGTGGTTCGTTCATTTACGTTCCGCCCGGTATAAATATCGACTTCCCGTTGCAAGCCTATTTCCGCATCAATTCGGAAAACATGGGACAGTTCGAGCGAACGCTCATCGTCGTCGACGAAGGCGCCAACGTACATTACGTCGAAGGTTGCACCGCTCCAACTTACAGTTCCGAAAGTTTGCACTCGGCTGTCGTCGAAATCGTGGTGAAACGCAAAGGACGCTGCCGGTATACGACTATTCAGAACTGGTCCAACAACGTCTACAACCTCGTTACCAAACGGGCGATGGCCTACGGCGATGCGTTGATGGAATGGGTGGATGGCAACCTGGGTTCGCAGATCACGATGAAGTATCCGGCCATCTATTTGATGGAACCAGGTGCGCGGGGCGAGACCCTTTCAATCGCCTTCGCGAACAGGGGGCAGCATCAGGACGCCGGTGCGAAGATGGTCCATTGCGCACCGAAAACCTCCAGCCGAATCATTTCCAAAAGTATTTCCAAGGGAGGCGGGCGATCAAGTTATCGTGGACTTGTCAAAGTCGCCGCCGATGCAGAGAACTGCAAATCGAACGTCGTGTGTGACGCGTTGATTCTCGATTCCGACAGCCGGAGTGACACCTATCCCTACATCGAAATCGACAATGACGACGTGGCGATCGAACACGAAGCCAGCGTTTCCAAAATTGCCGAGGAGCAGCTCTTCTACCTGATGAGCCGTGGCATGTCGGAAGCAGAAGCTTCCTCCATGATTGTGACCGGCTTCATTGAGCCTTTGGTAAAAGAATTACCGATGGAATACGCGGTTGAAATGAATCGGTTGATCGAACTGCAGATGGAAGGTTCGGTCGGCTGATCGACGGTGATTTATCTTCCGTTGAACGAGATTGATGGCGGACTGACACTGGCGAACTCGACGCAGGAATTCGAATGTCTCGCGCAATCGATCCATTGGGAATATGCACTGAAAAACTTTTGACGGGCAGAATGTAGACAGATGACAACCATGGTGACTGCGACATCCGACTCATACACGCGCGAAGCGTTTGAAACATTTCTGGCTGGACGGGATGAACCTGATTGGATGACCGATCAAAGACGGCAGGCGTTTGAGGCATATCGGGGATTGCTCGAAACGCCGCTGGACCTGGAAGAGTACAAACGGGTTGACGCGCGGACGTTTCGTCCTTCCAGATACCACTTGCAGGAAAAGTCTGCTGACGAGACGGGCGTCGATACACTGATGCAGCATCGCGCAGAATATGCCGGGCAGGTGACGCATGTGGATGGTCATACGAAAAACGTTTCGCTCGATCTGGAAATGGCTGAGAAGGGCGTATTATTCGGCGATCTCGCTACAATGCTGCGGGATCATGAAGACAAGTTGCGTCCGTATTTCATGACGCGTGCCGTACTTCCCGATGCCGATCGCTTTTCCGCCTGGCATGCTGCTTTTTGGACCGGAGGCGCGGTTTTGTACGTGCCACGCAATGTCGCGCTCGATCGTCCGCTGCATAGTCTCATCGCTTTACAGACTGACGGGGCTGCTGATTTCAGCCATACACTGGTCATTCTCGAAGACGGGGCCGAAGCAACTTTGCTGGAAGAAACGGCTTCCGCCAATAACGATGCAACAGGCATGCATGTCGGTGCCGTGGAATTGCTCGTCGGTCGCAATGCACGTCTGCGATATGTCCAGTTGCAGAATTGGAATCACAAGGTCTACCACTTTGCTCATCAGTGTGGTCGAGTTGGTGGAAACGGATCGCTGCAATGGACGGTTGGAGGTCTTGGTTCGCGTCTGGCGCACATTCATCAGGATGTAATGCTGGATGAACGCGGTGCTGAAGCGCAGGTTAACGGCGTAACTTTCACCATCGAACGGCAGGTGCTTTCCTACTACACCAAACAGGCACACAATGCAGAAGACACAACCAGTGACCTGCTTTATAAAGAAGTGCTGCGGGATGACTCGCGTTGCATCTGGCGGGGTATGATTCGCGTCGAACCCGAAGCGCAAAAGACGGACGGCTATCAGCGAAGCGACGCGCTGATGCTGAGTTCCACTTGCCGGGCCGATTCGATTCCCGGATTGGAAATCGAAGCGGACGACGTGCGTTGCACACATGGTGCCACCGGTGGTCGGGTTGATGAGGAGCAACTCTTCTACTGTATGTGTCGCGGGCTTTCCCGATTTGAAGCAATGCACGTTATTGTGGAGGGGTTCTTCCAGCAGGTGTTCGATCGTATTCCAACAGAACTTGTCCGGGAGACGCTCAGTCAGGCGGTCGAACGTAAACTGGGCATCGGCGATTGACGTACGCACTTTCAGAAACAGGCAGGCGGACTGATGAGTCAGTGGGAAGAAGTTGCTGAAGAAGGTGAACTGCAGTCAGGCGGTCGGATGGAGATCATCGTCGATGAGATCCCTGCTTTGCTGTTGCGTGCTGGCGACGATTACTACGCGATTGAAGATCTTTGCACGCATGATGGTCAGCCATTGAGCGATGGGCCGGTTGAGAATTGTGAGATCACCTGCCCGCGTCACGGAGCACGATTTGACTTGAAAACGGGTAAAGCGCTGTGCATGCCGGCGACTGAGCCGGTGCGTGTATTTTCTGTCGAAGTTCGCGATGGAAAGATCCTTGTCGAGATCGAAGATTGAAGGAACGTGACGATGCCGGAAGATGTCGTATTGGTTGATGCGTTGAAACAGGTGATCGATCCCGAACTGATGGTGAACATCGTCGATTTGGGACTGGTTTACGATGTCACTTCCGATGAGGGAGCAAAGAAGGTCAAAGTCGAAATGACTTTAACCTCCCCTGCTTGTCCTGCCGGCCCGCAAATTATTCAGCAGGCGAAGATGGCTTTGGAGCGCCTTGACGATGTCGAGGAGGCGGAGATCACTCTAACGATGTCTCCTCCCTGGACGCCCGAGCGAATGACGGAAGAGGCCCGCGATCATCTCGGCATCTTCTAATCGCCTGATTTGCCAGTCAGAAAATTAAACGAGGCGTTGGCCATTGCAGCCGGCGCCTCGTTTTTTAGGTTTGAGCAGGTGCCTGTCCGGTTCTTACGGGTAGAACGGGCTCGAATTCAGATTATCGTTCGATGAGATCACCGGAGTGGTGGTAATATCTGGATCGGCTTCAACATTCGGCGCAAAAAGCGGGTTGCCATTGGCCGGGTAGGGTGCCGTTGGATAGGCTGGTGAATACAGTGGACCATATGTCGGAGTGCCATAAGGTTGGTAGATCGCGCCATTGTGAACCGGCGGATTCCAGAGTCCGTTCCAACCCGAGGACATCGTACGGAATGGGTAGGTCAATGGTTGGAAATAAGCTCCCGGCTTGCGGTACATGTTGCGATGCCAGTAGTTCGTCGCCCGGTTAGTGCAGGTGCCACAATTGCTCGCATAGCATCCGGTTGGTCCACAGGTCGTTCCGCAGAAAGCGGCATTGGTTGTCAGCGGAGCCGGATAGCTTTGTGCATTCGATTCCTGGCTGGCAAAAAGACAAAGACAAGCGGTCCCGGTAGCGATCCATTTCAGATTCATCATTTCTATTCCCCCCTCAGTTGATTTTCAGATTTGCGAATTCCTCGAACTCGCGACTGTTTTCAGAGAATTGCATCAGCCGTGCCAAAAATGGGAGGGAGCATATACGAAATATCATCTCCAAGAGGGGGGAAACCATCGAAAACACACTTTCTCTTTACACTTGTGTCCAAATAAAGATTTTTGATGTGATGTCAAATAGATATCTTTTGTGTTGTGGTGTGTGGCTTTTTTGTTGTAATTCTGGCAATGGTATTTTGTAGAAAGTTCCAAAGTGGGCATGACCGATATCACCGCCAGAATTGAATCGGAAAATCGTTGTAAGTTGTTTTATTTTAGTGTTTTCAGTTATGTTCTGGTGTCGTGGAATTGATTTTCGATACGGCCATTGGCACGGACTTCGCTTAGTCTCCTGGCAGAATCGATGACTCCCAGAGGGGGGATTCAGTGATTCTCACTGTTTAAGAGTTTGGTTTTTACCATGAAAGGGAGATTAAGATGCTCGTTCTCAGTCGCAAGAAGTCAGAAATGATCCAGATTGGTGAAGATATTGTTATCAAGGTGATCCGAACCGGAAAGACGTCTGTCAAAATCGGTGTCGAAGCCCCAGACCATGTTCGCGTTTTGCGGGCGGAAATCTGTGAAGAGGGCGCGCCGATGCCCAGGATCGATGGCTTCACTTTCGCAGAAGGTGAAGATGACGGACCGGTTGGACCAGCGAAATACACCTGGTCGGATCAATACCCCAATGCCATTTAATCGATTGGTGTGTTGGGACGAACAGGGGGGACGATTCAGAAGTAATAGAGCGAATTACGCTTTTCTGTGCCGCGATGGGCGTCGTCAGGCCTGAAAACACAGGCCGCCCACGATCCAGAGACGTCACACCAGAAGGTAAACTGCTCTAGAAGAAGCGTTGGCGATTTTTGGAAAGAGTAAGGCGAACGTTTCAGTTCAGGAATTCGTTCCTCCAGCAGAAAGGAAAAAATGTCGCTCCGGGGAAGAGGGGGGAGGCGATCAGCCGCCATCAGGAAAACCCTGGGCATAAACAAAAATCACAGACGGATTCCACGGGAGGTAGCCATGTTGTTTCAAACTTCATTGGCAGGGCGGCAAGATGCTGACCGACGCTGCATCCGGACGGTGCGAATCTGGTTAACAACAACTTTGACATTGGCGGCGCTGTTTTCCGCGAGCATGTTGGATGCTCAGGAGTCGGCTCCAAAAGAAGATAAGAAAGAAAATATCCAGTCGCGCATCTCTGCGCGATACAGCAATCCGGTCTTTCTCCGGTTTGCAGAACAGTTGACAGGAAACAGGGCGTTGGTGATGTACCGCGAAGTCTCACGATTGATCGATACCCGGCATCTCGAGCCGGCATCCTATGCGAAGCGTTCGCGACAGGCGTTGGTCAATCTTTCGTACGCGGCAGGAAATCCCGATTTCCAACGTGCAAATCGTATTCAACCAACAGAGCGGAATGTTCGGCTATTCCGAACAGCCGTGCAGCAAATTCACGACTCGAAACCGATGCGGGATGATAACGACGTGTTGCAGCAGATTTACCAGACAGTCCATGCGGGCCAGCGGTATCTCAACCTGCAGCCCAAGGCGGTCATTCTGGAATACGCATTCGGTGCGACTCGTTCGCTCGATCAGTATTCGACATTCGTGCCGGATCGCGTCGCTTACGGTCCCGGTGCGAATCTGGAAGACAGTATTGTTGGTATTGGTGTCGAAATGAAGCCGCACGATCTTGGTGCGGAAGTCACGCGTGTTCTGCCTGGTGGTCCGGCCGAAAGCGGTCGCCTGCAGGCAGGAGATTTGATCATCAGTGTTGATGGCCATAATCTGGCTGGAGCTACGGTCGGGCACATTGCTGATCGAATTCTCGGTGGCATTGGTACGCCGGTGAAACTGGGCATTCAACGAGGTGCCTGGTCAACCCAAACCGTTACGTTGATCCGCCAGCGAGTGGAAATCCACCATGTGCGAGATGCGAAACTTCTCTCGGGAACGTCCGGTGCCGGGTATATCCGCATTGATCGGTTCTCGAAGAATACAAAAAAAGATTTGGAAGAGGCGATGTGGAAACTGCATCGTCAGGGGATGAAATCGCTGGTGATCGATCTGCGGGGAAATCCCGGTGGATTGCTCGACGTAGCGATTGAGATGTCCAACATGTTCCTTCCTTGTGGCGCGATTGTCTCGACACGTGGCCGAACGACGGCCGACCTGATGAACGAATCGGCCAGTTATGAAAAGACCTGGAAAGTGCCACTGGTGGTGCTGGTGGATGAAAACAGCGCCAGTGCGAGTGAGATTTTCGCAGCGGCAATTCAGGAAAACGGACGGGGGCTGGTTGTCGGTCGCACGACTTACGGCAAGGGAACCGTACAGACCCACTTCCCGCTCGACGCGGTTTCTGGCAGTCTCAAGCTGACCACGGCAAAATTCTACTCGCCCAATGGGCGTGAGATGGCCGGAGCCGGTGTGATGCCAGATGTGAAGGTTGAAGAAAAGGCTGCCGAGCCGGGTGACCTGAGAAATGATCCGGCGTTGAAGGCCGCGACCAGTCTGGCTGTCAGCGACCGGTTGGCAAACCTTTCCTTAACCGCGGCGAAATGTCGAACAACTTACCCGAGTGTACGACTTCCGCTGCACAATTAAAACGAAGTGAGGTATGGCGTGACCGGTGGGTTGAATTCCTCTGCTTCAGAATGATGTCGTCTCGTATTCAAGCCCAGATGAGCAACAAGGAAACAGGCCTGGTTTCAGAAAAAAGGCAAGGGCGAGGCGGCATCAAAATCTGGTGATGCGGAGGGAACCCCGATAGTTCAAACTGCAGTGTCCCGGTTGGCCCTCTGTGGCTGTCTTGTGGCGAACTCTGTTCCGTTTTCAACTGATGATGCGACTGACTTTGGTTGGAACAGATTCCCCGCAGGCACCGCAGAGGGCCGCTTTACTTTCACCAAAAGCCGAGAGTCAGCCTTCGGCGATATTTGCCTCGACAACATTCTCAGCGAACGATGCATACGCCTCGCCGAACTGTTTCGCCATCGTATCGGGGAAGAGGTGGAATTGGCCCGCCTGCAATGCAGCGATGATTCCCTCGCTGACGAGTTCGGGGGGATCGGCGATCTCATCAAAGCCGGCATCGTGACCCATGTCGGTGGCGATCGGCCCGGGATGAACGCTCAAAACCTGCGTTCCCTGTTTGGCCAGCTTATCCCGCAACGCCTGTGTGATGGAATACGATGCCGCTTTGGAGGCGGAATAGGTCGCAAAGTCGGAGAAGTTCTTCAGCGAGGCGACGGAATTGAGCTGGACGAAGGCACCGCCACGGTTGGCCTTCAAAACCGGTGCAAATGCCTGTGCCACGCGTATCAACCCGCAGACGTTCACGTCGATCTCGAATTTCAAGGCATCGATTGCATCATCTGCCAGCGGAGAAGTGGTCTTGAGAACGCCGGCATTATTGACCACGATGTCGACATCGCTGGCGGTTTCCGCAGCAGCCTTGATGGTTGATTCGTCAGTGAGATCAACCTTTACCGGCACGACTTGATCGCCATGCTCCTCAATCAGCGACACGGCAGAATCGGGATTTCTGACGGCGGCATAAACCTTCGCGGCTCCATGCTTGAGGAACGATTCGGTGATCGCCTTGCCTATGCCTCGGTTGGCACCAGTGACGAGAATGTTTTTGCCTTGAACTTCGATACTCATGTGCAGGGCTTTCTCTGTTTTGGGGAGGTTGCGCTTTTACGGTTGGACGATTGTAGCGCGAAGAGAGCTGCGGGCAACAGGCTGCCGGTTAATGTCGTGAAAAACGAGCGCAGTGCAGGGGCCTCCCCGCCGATCTTCTGGAACGAAAAAGAAACATCAGGATGACAAGAAGCAAGGTCTGAACGCCGAGTGTACAACGAGGATGAAGTTCAGGCCGCGGTAGCTTGTTTTTTTATTTTCCGTGCCATGCTTGCATCGCGCAGCAGGGCAAGCATGATCTGGGAGATCAGCGGCCTCTTGATGACTGCGTCATCCCAGTTTGGCAAGCAAACTGGGGTACCTGCGGTTGGGTTTCGCTATGGCACGATTTCCAACTTGCGATCGTTACTCAGTCGGTATACCGAAAAATCACGACGGTCGAGTGTGAAGATCGTATCAAGCTGCAGATCGTCGGCCAGCCAGCACAGTGAAACGTCGGCCAGTTGAGGATTCTGATCCGAGAACCGCTCAAGAAAGTCATAGATCCATCTTGCACCGATGTCGTCGATCTGTTCGACGCGAATGATATCACTCGACCATAGATCAAGCAGCCGCTTCACGTTATCCACACGTTTGCGGAGGAGCCAGGCAGCTTCTGTGAGTACAGGCCAGCAGGTAATCGGAGTTTGAGTCAGATTTTGAAACTGTTCAACGCAACGCGCATGTTCAGAATCCGTTTGAGAGAGAAAGGCGACCAGTGGCCCCGTATCAATCAGCACGGGTTCGGTCACGACTCACCGAATCCTTCCATGTGCAAAGGATTGGTCGAGAGATCTGTTTCCCCTTGTTTCACGCAACCGACAAGCCCCAGTCTGGTAGCTCGCTCGAACGGTGTTTCCTGATGGTTCGATTCGGAACTCATGGGAGGATTTCCAGAGAGTGAGTGTATCGCATCGGCAAGAACTTCGGACCAAGGCTTATCCGACTTGTCCGCAATCTCAGCGAGTCGTCGCTTCTGCTCTTCGGTCAGTTGGATTTCTCTGGGATCGATTGCCATTCGTTTATGATATCATGCCCTTTGGAAAATCACAGTACTGTTTTTGTTCGGTTCTCCGCTACCCAGTTTGGCAAGCAAACTGGGGCACCCGCGAGACGCGGACTGAATCATTGATTTGCCAATGTTTACCCGATGTCGCGGCACGGAAACGTCTGTCCGTGGTTCCCTGCATCTATAGACCTGCGAATGCGACACGGATGCAGGCGATGTACAAAATGAAGCAGGGGACAGATGCGACGAGAAGAAATTCGGCACCGGAAAACGCTGAAGCCAGGTTGCTGAAGATGTCAAAAAGAAGGACGGACACGATCGATACTGTTAGAGCCAGTCTACGCCACAACGGCGGCTTGCCTGCTGTGTCGATTGTCAATTGCTGAATTCTGGTTTCGGCCCTCTTAAGAACCACAACCGCCATCGAGATGACTCCGAACAGTATGAGAGTAGCCATCGTGACAATCACCCACGTCGGAGCTTCGGCATCCGGTTTGTCCAAACCGGCTGTGACCTGTCTGAGTAGCGTGAAACTGCCAGCTGGAATCGCAGCGATCAGGATCGGGATGAAGATGTCCCAGAGTTTCGATAAGCGATCGGTTTCTGGCTCAGTGGACGGGCTTGGTTCAGTATATGACATGAATCAGAACCGAATACTCGCGAATGAGACCGAGAGTAACTCGTCCCTTTCTGGCAGTGAATGCTTACCGTGCTGCGCGATACAAGCGGGATAGCACGGTCAGGTATTTCCGTGTTGCGAAGCAACAAGAAACTACGGACAGACGAGACAATAATCGTTGGGAACTACAGATTCAGGAACGCGGATATCAGGAGAGTGTCTGGCCTAACCTGCAGTCGCCCGTGCTAATCGGTCATCGCTTCTCTTTCTTGGCATTCTCGCGAAACCACTCACAATGCTCTGTCGCCTCACAAAGCTCACAGCGCGGTTGGGAAAGGCAAATGCCCCGATCAATACCCAGGTATTCCGAAGCAGATTGGCCGTATGCAACAAGAATAATGTCGATGTAACGGACGGAGTGTCCAGTTGCCTCTGCGAATTTTCTGCCATGAATGACGGATCGCAAGAATTGTCTTTCGGATTCAATGAGTCCCAGACGATGGAAAATGCGACAGATTACTCTGTCTGGCTTGAGAACCGGCATGCCGATCTCGGTCAGGAAATGATAGACAGTTACTCCCCCAAGGAATGCGAAGCGGTCCTGCAATTCTTCCTTGAGCAGCAGCAGGTTCTCAAACGACTCCATCGCTGAAAAGGAGTCGATGTACCGTTGCATCGAGCCGTGGCACTCGACAATGTCACCAAACGTCTGCGCATTCTTGATGACGGCTGAAACCTTAAGCTTGTTCTTGATCATGTCTTTGTCTGACATGATCGATGCAACCGTCTCGCCGTTGCATTTCGATGCCGTCTGACAATCGGGGAACCAATGTCGAATTCGGTCCATTTTGGATGACACCGTGGCTGCACGCATTCCCGAGTAGAAAACCACATCCCGCAGATATGCGAAGTACTGTTCGTCCGACAGGCGTTGTTCGTGACGGTGGCGAAAGTTATCGAGAGCGGCTTCAATTTGTTCGCGAGTTTTGTGTCGCATTCCGTAATTGAAGAAAGACTCTTCAATGCGCTCGAACACTTCTCGATATGGGTAACTCATCGGAATAGACTCTCCATTGATGCGTCAATCTTCCGGCAGCAGGTGGCCCAGTTTATCCCGTTTGGTTGCGAGATAATTTTTTCGTTCATCTGTCGGCGGGGCGATGATCGGCACCTGTTCCACGACGTCGAGATCCATTCCGGCCAATGGAAAAGCGTTCGTCTTCTTCGGGTTGTTTGTCAGCAGACGCAACTTTTTCAGACCGAGATTTTTGAGGATCTGCATGCCGACCATGTAATCGCGCATATCGACTTTGAAGCCAAGTTTTTCGTTCGCTTCGACCGTGTCGCTGCCTTGTTCCTGAAGTTCGTATGCTTTGAGTTTCGCCGTCAGGCCGATACCACGGCCTTCCTGTGGCAGGTAAACGACCGCGCCGGTCCCTTCCTGATGAATCATCTCCATTGCCATTGCGAGTTGATCGCCACAATCACAACGGAGGGAATCCAGTAAGTCACCTGTAAAGCAGGAGGAGTGCATGCGGACCAGGGGGGCTTCGACTGATTGTAAATCTCCCCAGACGATCGCCATTGGTTCCTGATTCTCATGCGCGACATTGTAAGCCACCACTTTTGGTGTGCCGTAGTTCCTGGTCGGCAGGTTCACTTCGGCCTCGCGGTGGACGAGTTGTTCGCGCACGCGGCGATGCCGGATCAATTCCTCGATCGTGATAATCGGCAGATCGTATTTGTGTGAGAGTTCCTTGAGTTCGCCAAAGTCGGCCATGCCATGACCGGTTTCGCTCAAGATTTCAATCAACACACCGACCGGTTTCAGTCCCGCCATTTCGAGCAGGTCAACAGTCGCTTCAGTATGTCCGGCTCGGCGGAGGACTCCCCCCGGTTTGGCAAGCAGAGGACAGATGTGACCCGGTCGAACGAAGTCGTCGGCTGTGGCGTCGGGGTTGGCCATTTCGCGAATGGTTAACGCGCGGTTTTCTGGTGAGACGCCCGTCCCGGCCAGGCAGTGGTCAATCTGTGTGAGAAACTGCGTTTGATTCTGAGCCGTGTTGCGGGTCCCTTCGACGACAGGTTGCAATTGCAGTCGTTCAGCGACATCTGCCTGCAACGGCACGCACAATACGCCCCGACCTTCACGCAGCATGAAGTCGATGACTTTCGGCGTAGTGGTCTCGGCCGCGCAGATGAAGTCCCCTTCGTTTTCGCGATCAGCCGCATCGACAACAATTACCACCCGGCCTTCTCGCAAAGCGTTCAATGCTTCGTCGATGGTCGCAAAATCATGATTTTCGGTCTGGCTGTGTGGCATGGGGTGACTTGTCGTTTCGCTGAACATGGTTACTGGACAATCGACCTGTTTTGGTTTTGAATCGTGTTCTTTTCCGGCATTCTACGCAGGGGCGGGGCAAGTGCAAACTGTGGCGTGGTGAATACAGTCAGATTTGGGGTGCTTTCGATCGCCAGCGAACCTTGGTATATTGGTTTTTGCTGATACGTTGGCGGGGAGGATTCGTTTGATTCGTTCTCTCGATTCCAGTTGAGGGACTGCACACATCTTCTTCCGTTCGCACGTTTCTTGTGGCCACTCAATTAGAGCGTATGATGCTCTATACGATGCGGTTTGCAGAAGTCGGTAAGATTGCCCGCTTGAACTTCGCTGACTCCATCGCCAAACTGGTGCATCTGATGGGATGCGTCTGTTGTCGTCTTCCGCTTCCTCGTTGCAGGGGCGCGGGCCTGATGACGTCCCAGTTTCTGACCTCTTCGCATCGCAGAGGTTGTTTCACTCGATCGCACATGCTTTTGTATGTCAACTCAACCACGCGAGTCAGCATCATGTCACTTCAGGTCTCCCGGGATATCCAGTCAGAACTCGATAAACTGATCCTTATCGATCCGCATTCGCACATTAATCCTCACGCTGCTGCGTCGGAAACGCTTGCGGATATCATGGGCTATCATTACTACACCGAACTGGCTCATTCTGCAGGTTTGCCACGCGAACAGATTGAAGGGCCGGGGATTTCTCCCAAAGAAAAAGTGGGCCGTATCGTCAGCAAGTTGGGCGCGCTGGAGAATACAATTCAGGTCAGTTGGCTGATTGAGGCGTGCCAGAGGTTGTTCGGCTTTGAAGAAGATCGGATTACGACGGACAACTGGGAAGCGGTTTACGATCTGGCCGAAGCAAAAATGGCTGAGCCGGACTGGGAAGATCAGGTACTTCGCAAAAGCAATATCGAGCAGGTGTTTCTGACCAACGATTTTGATGATTCTCTGGAAGGGTTTGACACGCACCGCTACGTGCCTTGCCTCCGAACCGATGATCTGGTGTTTCATCTGGCTAACCCCGCAACGCGCGAGCGGTTGGGAAAAGCAACAAATGTGGATGTCACCGGCAATGCCACGTTGCGAGAGGCGATTGGCAAACTGTTTGATCATTTCAAGAGTCGCAACGCCCGGGCCTGTGCCATTTCGCTGCCGCCGACTTTTTCTCCGGTCAAGGTGGATGACGAGGCTGCAGAATCTGCACTGCAGAAACTGTTGACTGGCGACGATCTTTCATGTGACGATTCCAATGCCGTCAGCTGCTTCGTTTTCTGGACACTGGCGGAGATGTGTGCCGAGCATGCCTTGCCATTCGATTTAATGATCGGCGTGAATCGTTCGGTCTACGAGTCGGGCGTTTTTCAGGGGCAGGATCTGTTTGATCAGCGCGTGTCGTTGATCCAGTACCGTGCTTTGTTCAACGCATTCCCGCAGGTGACCTTTCCGATTTCCGTTCTGGCGAATACGAACAATCATGAGTTGGTAAGCTACAGTTGGATTTTCCCGAACGTAGTGACCAATGGTCACTGGTGGTACTCGAATATCCCCGCATATATCGAAATCGATACCCGCAGCCGCCTGCAGGCCGTTCCGCAGACGAAGCAGATCGGCTATTACAGCGACATGTACAAGCTGGAATTTGCACTGCCGAAGTTTGCCATGTATCGCCGCGTACTGGCCAGAGTGCTGGCAGAAGATTTTGTGATTGCCCGGGGCTGGTCGGAAAACAAGGCCGTGGAATTGGGGCGACTGGTGTTGCGGGGCAATGTCGAAACGATCTTCAATCTCGGATCGTGAACACGAATTGTCCTGGTGAGGCAGCCGTCGAATCAAAACAATGCCAAACTGGTGCGAGAAGTTTGAAAATCGGCCTGTTTCTGACGTAGAATGGTGAACAACGTTCCAAGTTTATCTTCTGGTGTGACGCCACTGGCTCGTGGGGGGCTATGTTTGTGGGCCTGACGACGCCCATCGCGGCACGGAAGAGTGTAATACGCTCTATCAGAATCCGAGTGGGAATTGCGATCATCATTACCTGCTCAACATCTAACGGTCCAAACTTCAAACCTCTCCGACGAAGGAAGATCGATGGCGCGACTCGTCATGTTGCAGGATGGCCAGACTATCCCTTTTGATCTCACCGCAGACGAAACCACAGTCGGACGGCATCCCGACTGTGGAATTCAAATTCCCTCGAACATGGTCTCACGGCATCATGCGCGTCTTGTGAAAAACGGCGATGCGTTTTCCGTGGAAGATATGGGCAGCGGCAACGGAACCTTCGTCAATGGGAAGCGGATCGAACAACTGACGCAGTTGAACAATACCGACCGTGTGAAATTGGGGCCGGTTTTGTTGCGATTCGAGTCGGGTGAACAACCCGCGGTTACCGGAAGCGGCGCGTTTTCAGGAGGCAATGTGTCGGATGTTTTGCAGGGTTCCGGTATTGGAACGCTCGGTCAGACGATCGATGTCGACTTCATGGGGGAGGAGGACGACGAATCGTCGATTGTCGGTTCCATTGAAAGCTCGAACATGTTCGGCATGCTCAATGTGCAGCCTGAAGCAAAATTAAAGGCCGTACTGGAAATCAGTCATTCATTGGCGGGGACTGTCGATCTGAAATCGATGCTGCCGAAAATTCTGGATACACTGTTTTCGATTTTTCCGCATACCGACCGAGGAGTGATTCTTCTGAAAGACGAAGACTCCGGCAACATGATTCCGGCTGTGCAGAAATATCGCCGTGATGAAGAAGACGAGTCGGTCAAACTCAGCCGGACAATTTTGCAGAAGGTGTTGACCGACAAGACCGGCATCCTGTCGGCCGATGCCGCCAACGATGATCGCTTTGAGGCGAGTGAGTCGATTTCCAACCTGACAATTCGCTCGATGATGTGCGTGCCGTTACTTGATCTGGAGGGAGAGCCGACTGGTGTTATCAACCTCGATACGCAAAACCCGCTGCATCAGTTTAAGAGCGATGATCTGGACCTGCTGCAGGCGGTTGCGGCTCAGGCTGCGGTTTCCTACGAGACCGCACGGTTGATGAACTCATATATTGAGAAGCAGAAGCAGGACAACGAGATGCGGATTGCCAGCGATGTGCAGCGGGCATTGTTGCCGGAATCGCTGCCGCATGTCGACGGATACGAATTCTATGCGTCTTACGACTCGGCTCAAGCGGTCGGTGGCGACTATTACGACTGCATCATGCTGGATGAAGACCACATTTGCGTTTCTTTCGGTGACGTGGCGGGGAAGGGCGTTCCCGGGGCCATTATCATGTCGCGGATGGCGAGTGTCGTACAGAATACGATGGCTTTCGTGCACGATGTCGAACAGGCTGTCACTGCGATCAACAATCATATGTGTGCCAACGCTGTGGAAGGCCGGTTTGTGACTTACGTGCTGGCCGTCATCGATCTCAAGACGCACGAGATGACGCTCGTGAATGCCGGTCACATGTCACCCATTATTCGCAAGCCGGATGGCAGCATTACTGAATTTGATGAAGACACCATCGGCCTGCCAATCGGTGTGATGGAAGACTATCCCTTTGAGGTTGTCAAACACACGATTGCACCGGGGGAGATGGTTGTCGTCTTTACCGATGGCGTGGATGAAGCGATGAATCCCGAAGGGGAACTTTACACGATGGATCGGCTGCGGGATTTTATCAAGAATGGCCCGGGCAGGGCCGACGAAATGGGCAAAGCGATTCTCGCCGATGTTCGCAAGCATGCCAATGGTCGTCCGCAAAACGACGATATCACGATTATGTCATTCGGCAGGAACCCGGAGTAACCTTATGTTTTGGCGATAAACCAGTTGGCGTGTTGACGCCCGGCCTCATAACCCGAATATCGCGCAACATTGCGCAAGTCGCCGGACTGCTACGCTGAAAAAAGTTTTTCTCGCCGGAAAATCTTCCCGAACTTGCCGAGATGGGGAATACTTGAAGCGACAAGTTACCGACACGCCATCCCGACCTGAAGACATGGAGCCGTTTTCAGCGATATTTCCCCCGAGAAACGTGCATTGAATCGACTGGCCACTTCGCCTTCGTCCCGTATGCGGAGCGAAATCCCTTCGTCCATCGTTTTACGTCCGGCCTTTTCGTAGAGGGAAATGTTGAAGATTGTCCCCTCGACGAGTGTCCCCACCTGGACGACCAGAAACCGTAATTGCGGATCGGTCGGCAGGAACGCACCGTGGCAGATCAATCATATCGCGGCCTCCAGAAATTTTTTCTCTAACATCCTACTCGGGAGGTACAGGTATATGTCGACCGTTACAAGCGATGCCACAGAATTACGCGTTGACCGTCGTGAGTTGACCAGTGAAAGACGCGTCCGCACTGACCGCAGAACCGGTCAGGACACCAACTACACCGGCGAGGAACGCCGCAAGGGTGATCGCCGAAAGGTGGAACGTCGACGCCAGATCGATCCCACAACATGCGAAAGAGACTACACAGGTGATGAAGTCGAATTCATGCGCGCAATGGACGAATACAAGCGAAAGAGCGGGCGTCAGTTTCCGACCTGGAGCGAGGTGCTGGAAGTCATTCGCTGCATCGGATATCGCAAAGTTGCCGAGCCGACCGAAATCATGAAGCAGGAAAAAAAGCCTGAAGAATAGCAGGTTTTTCGATACTTCAGCGTTTGCAGGAATGACGGTGTCAATTTGGTGAAGACGAGGCCCACAGGATTGTGGGCCTTTTTCTTGATGCGAGTATTCAATTCTGTGATGACGTTTCGGAATCCGGGGCAATCGAAGCACCGATGACAATGCGGGCTGAATCGACGTCTGCGTTCGCTGCCACAAACATGCCATCGAACACGCTCATCATTTCCATCAGCCGTATGAAACGCTCCTTGTGGGCGGATTGATCGCTTTCGTCACCAGGTTTTGCATTTGAGAGGACCGATTCCTGATGTTCAATCAGGAATCCTCGCAGTTGTTCGATATTGAGGAACAGGATCTGGTTCATCTGGTTTAGCGGGCCGGTTTTCAATCGCCGAAAAGCGGGTGTCGTTGCCAACGTTGCGTTCTTGTCATCCTGGACAAACTCGTCGATCAGTTCCTGTGACGAAGCCAGCATAAGATAGTGATCACTGATGGCAAAACTCGGTTGGCAGGGGCCAAGATTCTCGATCGAATACCCGTGCAGCCCATCTCGGTGGTAGGGCTTCACGATCGGTGGTGGATTCACCTGTGGTTTGGATGTCGTGGCCACAAGCAGATTCATTCCGAATCGCAACGCATTCTGAATCGCTTTGCGGGCCATTGGCTTACTGTTTTTGCCTGTATGATCTTTCTCAGGCATGAGTTCAAATGCGAGCAGTCCGTCAACGGGAATCGCAGATGTTGCAAAGTCCTCACGAGGAACGACGTAGCCACACCAGTTGGGACCGAACGCAGGGAGGACATCGTCAAACAGATCCAGGCCGAGCAACACCCCGCTGGAGACGGCTTTGATTTGATTCAGCGTCTGCTGCTCTGCGGCAGTGGCAGGAGTCCACTCGCTCCAGGCAGAGGCATTTTGTCGTCCTGCAATAAACGCGAACGCGTTTCGGGGAATTTTTGCAACGAAATCCGCTTCACCGCGGGTTGCTTCCATTGTCTTCGCGAATTGATGACCGAACTGTCGCCCGTCGAAATCGACTTTGAGATCGACCACCAGTTCAGCGTCTGCACGAACTTCCGCCCTCAGCCAATGCAGGTGTGACCAGATTGCGTCAAACTGTCGAGTGTCAAAATCGAAGTCGGGATTGCCCTCAGCCTGTTTTTGGAAATATGTTTTCAGCGTGCGAGTCCACTTCCGCGGGTTCACGTGTATGTGCAACAAACCCTCGTCGCTGAGGTTTCGAGAGGCGACTTGGAACCGTGGTTGGGATGCCAGCGAATTCTGGCTGGCCGGTGCCGCAACGTCATCGTCTCGACTGTACAGGTCAATCACGCGTTGAATTTCCTGTTCGCTGTTACTGAACGCGAAAAGGTCTCCAAGTTGAACATGAAAAACCGCTTCGCCGGCAGGTCCTTTCACGGGAAGGTGTTGAACGTATGGCCGTGCAGAGTGTCTTTTCTTCCGGATCTGATGTCCGTCTGATTTCTGCCACAATTCCAGCACGATTTTGAGTGATTCATTGTTCTTGATTTCCGTGATAACGAGGTTGTTGACTTCGGCAGGGGAATCCTCGTGCACCATAGCCGCAATCACGACGGAGGTGCCGAAAAGGTCTTCGATCAATTGTTCGACCGACCTGCCGGTCTGCTGCTCCAATTGCTTCCGGTCCTCTCGTGCCTGTTTCACGTCACCCGAATTTAACCATTCCTGGTAGAAAGAAAGCCGTTCAATGTGTTGCGCAAGATCTGAATCTTTGAGTCGTTGCAGGTTTCGATGCAGGTTTGGAATCTGCAGGCAGATGGCAGCATCTGCAGAGATCAGATCGATTGGGTGAATTTTTTCCTGACCCTCTGTAGTACAGATTGCACTGAACAACGCGGATATCAGGAACAGGCAACGTATTGGAATGCCGTTGTAACTCATCGCAAAATCTTCGCTGTCGTTTTCTCAGATGAAAGTTCCGTTGCCGAAGGGAATCGCGTCAATCAGGCGATCGACCGCGCGATCCCAATGTTGCCGGAGGAGAGGTTGTTCGTCTTCGTTTTCGTTCGGTTCCGTTGACTCGTCGACAGAGGGAGGGGGGTCATCCTGCCGAAACAGAACCGCAAATTGATCGAGGGTGGGAACAAAATCAGCCGCTCCTTCGATATCTTCAATCGCTTGCGTCGCCAGACCACGCCACGCGACACCCGTCTGTGACAACACGCCCCGGATGGCGATCGTATCCTGTTGCTGGTCGTTCGGTGTATTGTCTGCAGCCTGGCTATTCTGAAGTGCGGGCCGTTTATCCTCGGCTGAGCTTTTTGAATCTGGCACAAGATGATCCGGATTTTTGACGATTGGTTGTTCAGGAGTTTGAGACGGACCAAACAGCCCTGCAGACCAGGCGAACATCAGTAACAACGTGCAGACAACGACAAGTATGGAGTGCGGACGACTTCGGTCGCGAGTTGATTTATTATGGTCAGACACAGGACTGGGTTGATTATTCTGAACCTGGGCGATCGATGGGCCAGCGGGCTTTTCCGAATCACCATGTCGAACCTCCCGATTCTCCTCGCTGCGGGTGATCTCTTTGGATGGTGAACTCCCTCGCTGCCAGGCGGTCACGATGGCATCGGCGAAATCGATTTCCGGTGTGGCTCTGCTCCAGGTCTGAATCACAGCGTCAAGTGTCTGTTGTTGTTCCCAGACCTCAACACACATTGAACAATGCTCTGCATGCAGGTGCAGGTTGTGTTCGTAAAACATACGTTGCTCGATACACCATTCGAGACGTTCTCTAAATTCATCGCAATTCTGGACAGACATTGGGCCGTATTCCCCGTCTTTGCAAGTGGTCAGCGAGTTCCCGTCGGACTCGATGCAACCAGGTCTTGATGGTCCCTTCCGGGCAATCCATGATTGTCGCAATCTCCGAGCAGTTCAGTTCCTGCTGATAAAACAGTATGAAACAGAGGCGGTATTCCGGTCGCGCTTTCTCCAGGGCCAATTGTATCTCTTCTCCCACACCTTCGCTGGTGATCGGTTGGGTGTCAGCAATCGTTTCAAACGCGAAATCTTTTACCGTCGGTCGACGCGAAAGCTGCGTCAGTGCCGTCCGACATCGATTGGCGGCAATCGTTAAAAGCCATGGCTTGAGTGGGCGTGACTGATCCCAGTTTCGCAAACTGCGGAACATTCGCAGAAACACATCCTGAACGATATCTTCGGCGTCTTCCCGATGTCCCAGCATGCGATAGCAAAGTCCAAACACAATCGACTGATATCGCTCGACCAGTCCGCGCATTCCAACCTCATCACCGTTCAAACAACGTTGAACCATGTCGAGATCGGATTCTTCATGTAAAGATTGGCAATCGTTGTTGATTGGCAGTCCTGTCGTCTGTTTCTGGATTTTTGGGGCGTACAGATGCATGCGAATCCCGCTGACGAGAGGGGGCATTCTTCAATTCTGGCTTTACCCCGAGAATGAGAATCTTCCGATCCGCATTCATTCATTTTTACCTGAGATCAGCAGAAGGAGGTTTCAAAAACTGGTCTTTTATGGGTGCCAAATTGAAAAAAATGTGTTTTGATCGACATATCTGGCGAGATGGGAAGGGGCCGAATTTGTTCACCAGAGAGAGCCGCCTCTCCCTTGTGAATACTCAATGTGAATTGTAACTGGTTGTTTTGAAACAGGTTATGTTTTGTTCGCAGTCAGCGTCCAGCGCTGGCCCGGTGGCGATCTCAAGTTGGTCGCATGATCCGCCGATGCTGATAATGGAGTATTGTGCACGGTTTACATTGTGAGCAGATGCCAATTCCGGATGTCATCAGGGACGATGAATGTGTTTTCACAGGTTTGCGAGGTGGCAATGGATTGCCCCGTTCCAGCATCACCGATTGCAACCAGAAGGTGGGGGAGAATTCGATTCGTCATCCTTGCGCTGGCGATGTTTGGCGTTGGTTGTGGGGCGACTGGCGGATCATTCCGCGTCAACTCCATACGACCCTTGAGTGACGCCCGTTTGTTAACCGAGCCCTTGAAACAACAGGTTTCGCAAGTCGTGACACAATGCCGGCACGTTATTCACGCGCCGAGTTCGCAGGCTATAAGTCTGAGGCGTAAAAGCCGCGCGTTGCATGGCACTCCGTCTGAGTTCCATCTTGGATACGACGAATTAAGGGAACGTTGGGATCTCTGGGCTCTGGATCATGTCCAGACTGGTGATGTCGTTTTCCGCCGAGGTGTTTCGCCCATCCTCTTTGGTCTGCAGGATCTTTCCGATGTGACCTGTCGGCTGACTGCCAGTGAATATTCGCATGCCGGTGTAGCAGTTGTGGAAGATGGATGTGTCTGGGTGTACGACATTACCCGTCCTCATGGTGCACGGCGAGTTCCCTTTTCCGAGTTCCTGTTCACCTTTCGGCTTGCCTTTGGCATTAAGCGATTGAAGGAAGCACATCGGCATCATATTTCGTCTGTCGTTTCCTATCTCAGGAATGTGACAGGAACACAACCCCCATTTGACGCCGACTTCCGACTCGGCAATGGCAAATTGTATTGCACAGAGTTGGTCGCGGTGGCTTTCGAGCAGGCCGGCTTGCCTTTGGCGGAACCAACTGCAATTGGCGAATTTCCCAATTTCGGTGATCTGCCGCAGGTCTTCGTTGAGATTGGCAGAATGCACGGCATGGCTCCTGAACAAGAGCTTTACATCCCCGGTAACAACGAGATCGGCCTCTGGTCCAGCGACAAGCTGGATGTCGTCTTCTCGGCTCAGCATCCATTTCATCCGCCCGGCTTCGCTCCGAATCGGCTGCAGGAATTGATACAGGCCGCACGTTGAATTGCATCGTCAGATTTCCTCGCGTGGTTCCGCCAATCGGAATGTGAATAATCCGCCGAGGAGAATCATCAGGGAGACCAGGGCAAAAATTGGCGCGAAATCGATAATATCGACCAGCAAGCCTGCGCCTGGTGCCAAAACGAACGGGATTGCCGTGACGATTTTCAGCGTGCTCAGGTAGCGTGGGTGGTCATCCTGCGATGCGATTTCCAAGGTGTAGTTCGTGAGCAGGCGGAACATCACTGGTGTCATGCCGAGCAGGAAGAAGGTGATCCAGAAAAATTCACCGCGGGCGACAGATTGGATCAAATGTCGGGACAAATCCGCTTCATTGGCAGCAGATGAAGTCTGTTCGATACCGGCAGGAATAGCGCCGGAGAGAACCAGGCTGCACAGTGGAATGACCGAGATGCTGAAGATCGTAATCCGAATGGCGAGTCGGTACCCGAATCGATCGGCCACCCAACCCGCCAGAAAACTGAAAAAACCGACGCCGATATTTTGTACGACAACCCAGACCATCAGGTCGGTTGGCTGGTAATCGACGCGAATCCGTCCCAAAGCCTGGTAGTGCGGAAAGATCAGTTGGGCCGAGGCAAACAGCATCGTCACAACCGATAGCCGGCGGAAATTTTGATCGTGGGCGAAGACTTGCCAGGCATCGCGAAAGGGATGGCGCTGAGGTGATTTCGCAGACGATTGGGAGGGTGGTTCTCGAATCATCACGCCGATGAACGCTGCCAGCACGAAACCAGTGCCGGTGAAGAGGAAGATGTAACCAAAACCCTGATCGGGCAGTTGCAACCATTTTTGCAGCAGCCACCATGCAGCGATGACGGAGAAAAAAGTGCCAACCAGTCCGGAGGTTCCCATCAACAGGCCACGCTTCTTGACCGGAATCAGTTTCCCCTGTAGCGTGCCGAAGACCAGCTGATTGATGCCCGTAGTCGCGAAGAACAGACCGTACAGTACGAGAAAAATCCCGGGCAGCCAGGTCGTGTGAATTTTCGGCCAGGCGAACCAGATTGCCGCTAGCAACAGGAAGGGAACACCCATCAATGATGAGAAGAAGATGAGGGCCCATTTTTTGCGACGATGCCTGCGCAGGCGGTCGGAATACAACAACGGCGGAATACTCTGCCCGGCGCGATTCAACGCTGGCAGGCAACCACGCAGCCATCCTGCCTGACCTCCCGTAATGGTGTCGAGAAACGCCGGCATGATAACGCTCTCGGTTTTGAAGATCCATGTGATGCGAAACAGGATGGCGTGTGCTGCCAGCACAACCAGATTACGGGATGCGTGCGTCTCGGTCGGGGGTGTTTTTGGCTGGTCTCCATCGGTCATGGTGTTATGAATCTGTTTGATCATTTCCCCGGCTCGGACAGGTTTCATTGTAGTGTCCGATTATGACAAACCACAGGGAGGAATCTGCACTTCTGTTGATCCGCATGAGCATATTACGCTCTTCCGTGCCGCGACGGGCGTCGTTTGGCCTGCAAATACAGGCTCCCACGAGCCAGAGATGTCACACCAAAAGGTAAACTGCCCGTGTATTGATGGATGTTGGGATGGTAGTTGTTTTACCGCGTTGCAAGACTTACAATCAATCAATGTTTGGTCTTCCTTTCGTCCGACTGCGGATTACCATGACGACAGCCATTCAATATCTTCAGCGACGAACAGCCCCCTTTTTTCCAAGGGTTGATTCGCTCCTGCGCAGGTTGACTTTGCTGCTCTTGTTGATCGTGGTTGGGGAATCGACCGGCGTGTGGGGTTGGTTTTTTTCCGCGGAATGGTCAACGTTCGGAAGAATGTCGTTCGCTGCGTCACTCGGCTGTGGTGGCGGATGCGGATGTGCACAGGAAGCTCAAAACGAAGGGCGTTGCTGTTGTGTCGAGAATCGGATCGAGCGTCGTAAACGCGATAAGAAAACTCAAAAGGTTTCCTGTTGCGGAAATGTCGAAGTGGTATTGAGTGAGGTCTCTGCGTTGTGTTGCCCGCCGGGTGTCGATCCGAAAATCGCATTGATCAACTCCTGTTGCGATCAGACCGTTTCAGACGTCGTTGGGGCACGAGTACCGATCCGAGCGGCAATCCATTCCGATTGCGGTTGCGGGGGTGATCAGGTTCCAACGTTGTTCTCATCCGATCCGCGCGCTCCCTGGTCTACACCTCGAGTTGTCGACATGGCTGGAATTGTCTGTGTGTTTGAAACATTCTCTCAAGACCAGCCCTGGAATACGTTCTGTCCCGATCCGCCGCCTCCCAAACCTCTCTCTGTCTGACAGTTTCTTATTTTCCGCGCTGAGTCGAATTCCGATCACGCTTCGCATTGATTGTGCGAGCGAGGTTGGGCACTGTTGCGCGTTCAGACAGTTTTCCAGAGAGGTTTGTGTTCCATGAATGAAAGAGTTATGCGCGGTGCGCGGCGCCGCGCTTTTACCTTGATTGAATTGCTGGTGGTCATCGCCATTATCGCAATTCTGATTGCCCTGTTATTGCCAGCGATTCAGGCGGCGCGGGAGGCAGCTCGCCGATCGCAATGTCAGAACAATCTGAAGCAGATCGGCATCGCTCTGCACAATTACCATGACATCTACAAATCATTTCCATCGGGTTATGTCGTGTCCGATGCCAGCACGGGAGAAACCGGTTTCGGCTGGGGCGCGTTGATTCTGGCTCAGCTTGACCAGGTGCCTCTACAGCAGGCGATTGATTATTCTGTTTCGTCCGACAATGCAGCGAATGTCATAGCCGGTGCCAGTTCGTTGAACGTCTTCGACTGCCCATCTGATGCGAACAACGTCGAAACGTTCAACGCCAACGGCTCGACGATTGCCACAGCCGATTACGTTGGCGTGTATGGCTATGGCAATGTGTCGATGGACCCCGAAGGAATGATGGGTGGCGCGACCGGCATGTTTTATCGAAACAGTGCCGTTCGCATGAGAGATGCGACAGATGGCTCATCCAACACTTTCGCCGTCGGTGAGCGGAAACAGGATCTGGCGTATTCCACCTGGTATGCGGCCATTCCCGGTTACACAATCAATGCCGGTATGACAATGATGCCCATGATGACGGAAAACGCCGGTCAGCTTGTTTTGGGGCATGTTGGTCAACCAGCGATGTCCGCTATGGGAGGAAATCCCGCAATGCCGGTCATGCATCACACGGCCAACAATACGACTCACGTTGTGAATTTCGGCAGCCATCATACGGGAGGCACGCATTTCCTGCTCGTGGATGGTTCGGTTCGATTTGTCGCGGACAACATTGCTTACGACAATTACCGCTATTTCGGAGAAATCCAGGACGGTCAGACAGTCGAGCGTCAATAGAGCGTGTTACGCTCTTCCGTGGCGTGATGGACGCTGTTTAACCTTATATATGCTCCCATGAGCGAAATCCGTCACACCAGAAGGTAAACTGCTCTGGCACTTGCCTGAAACGATGGAACCTCATCGAGCCGGTCTTGCGCCCATCAGCATGGTGTGAGGCCGGCTTTCTCGTTTTGTTGTGATGGAATGGACAATCGCAGAGGCAGGGTGATTACATCGGGTTGAATTCGTGTTGTGAGATTGTCACGATTGGAACCACGAACGCATCGCCAGGTCGCGGTGTCCAGAACCGTGGAGAAGAGGTGTCGTGACAGGAATCGATCCCCAACGGCAATTCGCTGCCGAAGTCGTACAAAAACTCAAAGAGGCTGGCTTTCAAGCTCTTTGGGCGGGAGGCTGCGTGCGCGATTTTCTGCTGGGGCGAATTCCGAAAGACTACGATGTTGCGACCAATGCTCGACCAGAGGAAGTACAAATCCTGTTTGGCAGACGTCGGACGTTGGCGGTTGGCGCAAGTTTTGGCGTGATGATTGTTCGGGGAAGCAAAGAGGAAGGGCAGGTGGAAGTTGCCACCTTCCGGACCGATGAAAGTTATTCCGATGGTCGCCGTCCGGACAGCGTTCGGTTTACGACACCCAAGGAAGATGCACAACGTCGCGACTTCACGATCAACGGGATGTTTTATGATCCCATCGAGCAGAGTGTGCTCGATTTCGTGGGAGGCGAGGCCGATTTGAGCCGGGGGGTTGTGAGAGCCATCGGCATCCCTGCTGATCGTATGCGTGAGGATAAACTCCGCATGTTGCGGGCCGTCCGTTTCACCGCGACAATGGATTTTGAACTTGACGCTGCCACGGCGGATGCCATCCGCGCGATGGCAGAGGAGATTCACGTGGTCAGTGCTGAGCGCATCGCGCAGGAATGGAAACGGATGCTCGGCCATGCTTCTCGCATGCACGCAGTCAAGTTGGCTCACCATGTCGGATTGTTGACAGAGATCTTTCCGGAGTTAATGACTGCCTGGAACTTGACGGAAAATCATCAAACTGTGATTGGAGATGAGAGTCCTGGAGAAGTAAGTGAGCGTACACTGCACATGTTGCAACTCTTGCAGTCGCCATCTTTTGAACTGGTTATGGCGGCATTGCTGCATACAGTGCCAGGCTCTGTGCGCGAGATTTGCCTTCGATTGAAACTCTCCAACAAGGAAGCGAACGAAATTGTCTGGCTGGTGGATCACCAGAGCAGCCTGGTCGACGCGGCCGAGTTGCCATTGAGTGAACTCAAAAAACTGCTGTCTCATCGATATCGAGATGGGCTGCTGGCATTGTTTCGCGTTTGCGTTTTAGCGAAAAACCGCGACCTTTCCGATATCATTTTCTGCGAAGAGTATCTGCAACGAACGCCAGAGGATGTTCTGAACCCGCCGCTGTTAATTTCCGGCGACGATCTTGTGCAATTGGGAATGCAGCCGGGAAAACAGTTCAGGAAGTGGCTCGATGCCGTCCGCGATGCGCAGTTGAATGAAGAACTGGAATCCAAAGAGGATGCGTTGAAGTGGATTCAAAGTCGAATCAGTGATACCGGTTGCTGAAGATTCCGGCCTGTATCGCAGGTGGAAAACATGTGATGTGTGATCTGACTTACGAGTTCGTTTCCGCAATGGTCGAGGGGCGAGACGCCGTTCCGGGATTTGATTACGGGGCATCAGCGCAAGCGATGGCGGATGCCGTTCTGGATTCATTTGAGAGGAAGACCTGGGTCAACATTCAGGCAGGTCTCAATTGAGAAGAGGACCAAAGATGGCGGAATCATACGACCAGGTGATGCGAAAGTTGCAAGCGGCTGGCACGGCGCAAAACCGTAAAGTGTACGCACGACATGGTGTCGACCGCGAAATGTTCGGCGTCAGTTTTGGCGAATTGGGAAAGCTCAAAAAGAAGATCAAACAGGATCACGAATTGGGTCTGATGTTGTGGGATTCCGGGAATCACGACGCGCGGATTCTCGCCACGATGATTGTTGACCCCCATAAACTGACGAGTAAACAGCTCGATTCCTGGGCGCGTGATCTCGACAATGATGTGGTGACAGATGCGTTTGCCAAAGTGGTTGCACAGTCACGATTTGGCAGAAGGAAAATGGAGACCTGGACGAAGCGGAAAGGGGAATGGATTTCGTCGGCTGGTTGGATTGTTCTGGCTCAACTGGCCATGTCGAATGACGATGAAGAGTTGACCGATAATGATTTCCTGGCGTTTCTGGCAATCATCGAACAGACAATTCACGACCGCCCCAACCGCACGAGATACACAATGAACAATGCTCTGATTGCGATCGGAATTCGTAACTCGAAATTGCAGAAGCGAGCGGTCGCGGCAGCGAAGAAAATCGGGCCGGTGGAGGTTGATCATGGCGAAACCAGTTGCAAAACACCTGACGCTGCTGCCTATATCGCGAAAACGGTGGCTCATCACAAAGCCAAAGCCAGAAGGAAGAAGGCGTGAGAGTACATTCACTCTACGCACCCATCTTGCCGAGATGATCGGATAGTTGATACACTTTCCGTTCTGAAAAACCACGCCGACCGTGATTAGTCGAATGAAACAGAACAGGGAGGTTCTGCGGCAGATGTTTTGCTCGCTTCGCCGAAAATTGATATTCGCTTCTTCGGCTGTCGTCGTGATGTTACTCATCACGCTGACCAGCGGGTTGACCGGTTTGTGGTCTTATCGCTCGGCAGTGGAGAAACTCGATTACAGTATTCATCAGGTTCCACGCCGGGCTGATCTGTCGGTCGCATGCAGTTGCCTGTTCGAACCGTTGTTGTACAAGCTGCCGGTAAAGCCGCATGAATCGCCGGTCACACCAGAGGAGATCGCACGATTCGGTCGATTTCAACAAACCGCCTTCACAACAAAGCTCGAGCAGGCACGGGGTGAGATTGCCGAGTTCCGGAGACGGGTTGATAATCTGCCAAAAATTCCCGCGACACGCATGCGGCAGGATGTGACGCACGGATTGCTGATGGAGTTTGACCGGCGAATGGCCAATCTGGAAACGCTCAACGAGCATCTGAGCGATCCTGCACAGCATGCTGAAATGCAACAAGCGATGATTGCTGAGGTCGCTCACCTCGAATTGCTCTCGAGGCGAATCCCCGACGCGCAGTTTTCGTTGATCAATACGCTGGAGTCGGCCAAGGATGTTTACACGACACGATACTGGACAATTGCCCTGAATACCGTTTTTGTGGGTGGGTTGGTGATAGGTCTGTTTTTCTGCGGTTTCCGATGGTTCATCATCCCCATGCGGCGTTTGCGTGAAGCCGCCGCGCGAGTGGCACAAGGGGATTTGAGTTATCGCGTCGAGATCGAAACGAATGACGAGTTGTCGGAGTTTGCGGAAACCTTTAACAGGATGATCGCCGGTTTTCAGGAAACGCGTTCAAATCTGGATTGCCAGGTGGAAGAGCGAAGTCGGCAACTCGTGCGGTCGGAGCGTCTCGCGGGTATTGGTTTTCTCGCAGCCGGTGTGGCCCATGAGATCAATAATCCGCTTTCTGCCATTTCGATGGCGTCTGATTCGCTGATCGAGCGTCTGGAGATATCAGGTGAGAATCCGACGGCTGAAGATAAAGAAATTCAACGCGAATACCTGAAAATGATACAGACGGAATCGGACCGCTGTCGGCAGATCACGTCGCGCTTGCTCGATTTCGCACGCGGACAGGAAGACACCCGATCAGAAGTGGACATCAACGGCTTGATTTCGGAGGTGCTGTTGATGGTGCGGCCGATGGGCAAATATCGGGATCGCAAGATCACGTTCCATCCTGGTGCCCCAATCGAGATCGAGGCCAACGGCCCGCAGATCAAGCAGGTGGTGTTGAATCTCGTGGCCAACGGTCTGGAATCGATGGACGCTGGCGGAAACCTGCGAATCAATGTTGTTGAGCAGACTGAAGAGGTGATTGTCGAATTCCAGGACGAAGGTTGCGGCATGACCGCCGAGGTCATTGAGCACCTCTTCGAGCCATTTTACACACAACGTAAAGGTGGACGCGGAACCGGACTGGGCTTGTCGATCAGCCATCGGATAGTGAGCGAACATGGCGGCACACTCGAACCTTCCAGCGCAGGACCTGGGCAGGGGAGCCTGTTCCGAATGATCCTTCCGCGCAAGTCGATTCAATCTCAGGCGGCATGAAACGGGTTTGTTCTTCTAGAGCGTATTACGCTCTCTTGTGGCGCGATGTGCGCCGTTTGACCTGTAAATACAGGCTCCCACGAGCGAGAACCGTCACACGAAAAGGTAAACTGCTCTATAGCGCATTGCAAATCATCGTAGCGACTGTTCGATCCTGCTTTTTTCGGAGTCGTCACTCAATGGCATTCCCACACGGTGTTCATGATTCAAGTGGGGGGGAATCCAGAAGAAAGAAGATGGATTCCTGACTGCACAGGAATGACTTCCATTTTGCAGCCGTCCGGAAAATTCGACATGAATTGCCAACTCAACGCGACAAATCAAGGTAATTCGCCCTGATTTGTGCCGGGTGAATCAAGATGGCGGATGACATAGGCAGCCGCTTCGCGATCGTTTCTGACCAGCAGATGGTTGTCGACGATGACCGGATGATTCCAGGTCATGCTCTCCAGAGCTTTGAAGCGGCAGAGTTCTTTCCCTCCCTCCGGACTCACATTCAGAAGAATGACATCTCCATTTTCGGCCATCGCCAATAGTGCATTATCGAGTAACAGGAGTTGGCCGTATTTGATGGGCGGTTCAGTTCGGATTCTCCAGACACGTTTGCCGGTCGACGCCTCCACACAGGTCAGAATCGAATCGTCCAGACCATAGAGATAGCCGTCTCGATAGACGGCATCGTTGAATTTCAGTTTGAACTTGTTATTTCCGGCACCCTTCCAGGCATCCTTAACCGTCCACTTTCCATCCTTTTGCCTGATATTCAGTTTCGCGCTGCCAAGAGAATATCCTGACCCGATAAACAGGTCGCCATCGTCGAGCACGATGGGTTGTGCGACATTGATTTGGAAAGTGTTCTGCCAGGGGAAATGCCAAAGCTCTGCACCATCCTCAATTCGATGACCGGTGACGGAATCGCCGTTGAAAACGACAAGTTGATCCACGCCATCGATTGTTTCGTGACGCACGCCGGCATAGCCTGCGGGATGATTGCCCGCCGCCCAGAGCAGCTCTCCATCGAAGCGGTCGTATGCGGTTACACCACGACCATTTTGTCCACCCGGATTGACAATCACCTTGTCGCCCACAATCAGTGGGGAGCCAGTCATACCATGTTCGATGTTTTCCGCCCGCGCGTCGGTGAGAATGTTGGTTTGCCACAAGGCTCGACCAGTCATCGCTTCGTGACAGGTGAGAATGCCAGTGGCCCCCAACGCATAAACGCGGGAATCGTGTACCGCGGGAGTGGCTCGCGGACCATCTCCGCCCAGGCCTGCAGGATGCGAAAAGCGGGTTCTGGTTGGCGAAGCCCACTTTTGCAAACCCGTTTCGCGGTTGTAACAGACGACCACTTCCATCTCACCACGTTGCTCGTGCGTAAAAATTTTCTTGCCGACCGCTGCAAAGGAAGACCAACCAAGCCCAATCGGATGTCGCCATTGTGAGTGGGGTGGCCTTTGGTTCCAGTCCGGTTTGACAGAGGTTGGAATGATGCCATTACGGTTCGGGCCGCGAAATTGCGGCCAATCATGTCTGGATGTTGGCAACGTGAAAACATTGTCGACACCATGATCGGGTGGTCGCTCAATTGGTTTTGGGGGTGAAAACCGAAAAGGCAGATCATTCCAGTAACGCTCGGCCCGTTCTTCCGGCGTTTCACT
Organism: Planctomycetaceae bacterium; assembly: GCA_028284145.1. GTDB lineage: Bacteria > Planctomycetota > Planctomycetia > Planctomycetales > Planctomycetaceae > JANQSH01. The sequence continues at coordinate 45,049 of JANQSH010000191.1, forward strand.
CCACCGGAGCGAATAACGCGGCAGAAAGTCACCGTATGTTCCTTCGTTGCGGAAAACAGCCTTAAAAACGGCATAGAGTAAACAGGCTGTGCCAAATCCTTTAATTCGGGTCTTCCAGCTCAAACCCGATCCGAAAAACCACCAAAGCAGGAAGGCGCACAGAAAAGTTCCGAACGTAATGTACGACCGCATGATCTGTTGTGTACGGTCATTCGCCGTATACCAGACAACCACTTCGGCAACCAATGTGAGTCCGGTAATGACCAGGCCGGTCTTCCAGCGAAAACCGGATTTGGAATTCGTTGTGTCATCAGTTGGTGTTGGCGGCACGGGGATCTTGTTTTCGTCAGGCTGTGCTGACATCTCTCTCCATTCATTCATCGATGATTGAGTATTGGCCATTCGGGAAATCGATCGCCGATTCAACCAGGGGGAGATTCAGTGAGACGATGAATACCCTTTTCGTATGACCTTTGTTCGGGAACTTTGCCGTTCGAAAACTTTGCGGCAGAATTGATCTGCCTCGATTCATATTAGGAATGGAATGAGAGCCTGCCAACTGAATGATCGATTTAATGTTACATGAATAATCGGACATGTTCGAACCTGGATCAATGTCATGCCAGGCGATTGTTCAGGGAAGAAGGCGGTCGTGCTCATCTGGTGTTGGCATGCGGCATGTTTCTTTTTTCCCAAAGAACCGGTAGCGATTGGCCGCGATGATTCGGTATCCGATATCACGAATCGGTTTGGGCACAATCCACAGCAATCCCCCCAGAATTCTCCAAATGTGGCCCATGTTCCAGAACAGTCGGACAATTGCGGAGGAATACCGGTACGTCAATTCGCTGGTTTGCAGAATGACCGTGTTCATGTTCTCCCGGTCGGAAACTTCGAGTCTTTCCTGCGCCGTTTCTCCTTGCAGCGGTGCGAGTTTGATGTTCCTGCGACGGTCATGTCTCAGAACAAAATCGACAAGCCGATTGCAAAGTCCACACACGCCATCGAAGTAAAGAATCGGAACCGATGCATCGGAAACAGGAATGCCATCTTCTGGCGTGGCATGAGCTTTCGAGTCGGAATGTTCACCGTTGTGAGTCACGATGTTTGAGTCGCCTGATTTGAGTTGAAAGTGTGGTTGAATCGTGTTCATTCTCTGGTCAACTGTTACGCAAATCTCGCCGCTAGAGCGTATTACGCTCCTTCGTGGCACGATGGACGTTTTTCGTCCTGCAAATACAGATTCCCGCGAGCGAGAAGCGTCACACGAAAAAGTAAACTGCGCTATTGTAAATGTTATAGTTGCAATCGTTGAACGGCAAAGTTGATTCCCTTAACGAATGAACCGCCGTATCAAGTCGTTGTTAACACCATTCCAACTGCGATTTGTCCCGCGGAATCGGCACAATCGACAATCACTTCCATGAGGAAGTGGAAATCAGCCCTCCGATTGTCCGTGCGTCACAGTCCAGCCGTTACATTTGTCAAGCGGGCGGCTGACTCAGTTTTTTCCCGTTAGAGCACATCCGAGATAACCGTAGCGTCATCCGAACGGGTATTTTAGTTCCAAATGGTCCGCCAGCCGCTACGATAAAACCAGACGTAGTCTAGCCTCTTTTTTCCCCGTCCGGAATGTGATAACATCACATGTCCAATCCGCACCGTTTTCCAATGGTTGTCGAGGAGAACCCGGTCGTATGGAGTTCATCCCCTTCGTCGTACCGCCAAAAGGTTGCAAGATCTACGGTCCGCCTATAAGTGTGGGGCATCCGCACGACGAGCGACCCGACGACAACTTCATGCAGCGGCCCATTCCTCGCATTTTCATTTCGATCGCTCTCGTGGCTTCGGTTGGCCTGCATCTGATTGTCCTGCTTTCTTTGGTCCCGTTTCTGATTGAGCCGAAGGTCGAATTGCGCGATGACGGATTGAGTTCGGCATGGCAGGAAAGTGAGTCGGTCGAATTCGAGACGATCGAATTGACAACGGTTGGCGAACTCGAACCCGAAATTGCTGAAGCAGAATCGGAAAACGAATTGGAACCTGAACTGCCGGGACTGGCAGAGGATATCGAGTTGGCGGCTGGTTTGCCGAACATGACTTTGGTTTCGTTGCCGGCGGTATTTGATCCTAATGCAAACGCAGGTTCGTCAGGTAGACGGTCCGCGGGCAGCCAGGGGAGAACCGCAACTGTTCACCGGGTGGCATCGCGTGCTGGTGGCAGTCCATCTCAGGAGAAACAATCTGGCGGATCCTTTTTCGGGGTTCGCGGTGAAGGGAATCGCTTCGTGTATGTCGTCGATTGTTCCGGCAGTATGAATGAGCGGAACTTCGGGGCGAACATCACACGGTTTGGTCGGCTGAAAAACGAGTTGACGGCTTCCATCCAGGGATTGAACAGCCATCAGTCCTTTTTTGTGATTTTCTTCAACCACCAGGCGCATCCGATGCCGGCGAAGAATCTGCTTCCTTCCATTCCCAGGCATCAAAATCAATTTGTGGGCTGGATGCGGCGCATTCCGGCGATGGGTGACACGGATCCGCGGATGGCCATGATGACGGCGATGCGGCTGCGGCCCGATGTCATTTATTTTCTGACCGATGGCGAGTTTCCGGTGTTCGTGTCGAATGACCTGCTGCAGATGCGATCTTCCAATGTCACGGTGCACACGTTGGCGTTTGGGGAAAAAGGTTCGGAACCGATTTTGAAGCAGATTGCTGAGAACAATAACGGTCAATATCACTTCGTGCCCTGAATTGGTTGGCGGATTGAACCAGTCAGTTACGATTTCGCCTGGAAGCGATTCAAAAAATCGCGCACAATCAAGGTTGCGCGTCGCCACCATTGACGGATACGGGAATTTGGTTTCCGCTCGGCTTTGGTTCCGGCAGGACGCTTCCGTTTTTTTCGCGATCCAATTTCCGGCAATGAACTTCCCGGCGGCGAGACTGGTCCCGGATGCTGAATTTTTGCCAAATGCCGACGAAGAATGTCGGCCACTTCTCCGGCAGATTTGAAGCGGTCATCCGGATTCTTGCGGTGCAATCTGGCGATCACATCGACCAGCCAATCAGGAATCGTCGGGTTCAGATTGTGAATCGGTGTTGGTTCTTCATCGCAGACGCGACGAATGACGGCGATACTCGTCTTCCCACGAAACGGTGGCGCGCCGGTGCACATCGCATACAGCAAGCTGCCAAAACTGAACAGATCGCTGCGATAGTCGACCGTTTCTTCCTGGGCCTGTTCCGGTGACATGTATCCGGGCGTTCCGGCGATCAGTCCTGATTGCGTCAAACCCTCTTCATCAACAACCTGCGCCAATCCGAAGTCGGTGATCTTCACCCGATCGAGACCATTTTCGAGCAGGATATTGCCCGGCTTGATGTCACGATGAATAACACCTTGAGAATGAGCGGCATCCACTCCCAACGCCACTTGCATGCCGATCCGCAGAATCTCTGCCAGATTCAGCGGCTCGGCTTCGAGAATGCGTTCTTCGAGTGACTTGCCTGGGATGAAATCCATCACCAGATACGACAGACCATCGCGTTCAGCCACGCCATGAATTCGAATAACGTTGTTGTGCGTGATGGCGGCAGCGGCACGCGCCTCGCGAATAAACCGCATTCGAGCGGTTGCGGATGGCGCCAAATGTGGGTTGAGGACTTTGACAGCGACAATGGCATCCAACAGCGGATCGCGGGCTTTCAGGAGTATGCCCATGCCACCTCGACCAATCATCTCGAACACTTCGTACCGGCCAAAGCGCCCCAGCAGTTCCGGGTTACGGGATTCCTGCAGGAAACCGAGCAACTCCTTTTCTTCCGGACCAAGTTGAACTGTGATCTCCTGCTCGGAACTTTCCCCTTTGAGCCGTTCCATCGCCTGGAAGAATGCGGGGCCATAAGTGCCGGTATCCTGTTCGGTCGATTGTTTGAGGACCGCGAGTTCTTTACATCCGGCCGAGAGTTTTTCCATCAATGCCTGGCATTTGGGGCACTCATCGATGTGGTCGATCAGATGACGTTCTGTCTCGCGCGAGAGTTGATTTTCCATCAACTCCTCCATCTGCTGAACTTCGAGACAATCCCAACGGGCGATCATGGTTTGTACTCGGTCATCTCAACCAGTTTACCTTTTCCTGTAACGAATCTGGCTCGTGTGGGAGCCTGTTATTGCATGTCGAATGGCGATCCTTGCGGTCACGAGAAAGCATGCTGCACATTATTGAAAATCTTCCAACGACTCTGCATCAATTTTTTCGACGCAGGTGCGAATGCGTTTCAGCACGCGCGTTTTTGCGACGTATACGGCTCCCACACTCATCTTCAATCGTTCGGCGACATCCTTGGGCGCTTTTCCTTCCAGCGCGGTGAGTTCAAAGGCACGCCATGTCTTTCGACGGAATTCACTGCGAATGCGCGTGGCGGCCCATTGAAACAGGCGCATCTGATATTCGTGCACCCATTGTTCTTCCTCATCCTCCATAGGGGCGGGGAACTGTTCCAGGTGCTTGCTGAATTCCGAATCGCCCCGTCCCTGGGGGTGTCGATACTGGCTCTTGCGATAATTACTCAATCGCGTGCGGACTACGGTGAACAGCCACGAACGGAACTTGCCCCGATTGCGATCGTACTGAAATTTTTGCAGGTTGTGTGAACAGGTCCGGAGGACCTCCTGCGTGACATCGGCGGCGTCGGCGTCCTGTACACCATGATTCCGCGCATATTGATAGACGAGCGGCGCGTAGACTTCGACAAATTCCGACCACGCGAGGGAATCCCTGCGGTCCCGGAGCCGGAACAACAGGCTGGCCCGCGTGAGGGGAAACTGATCCATGAATTTCTCTTGAACGTTGTGACGGCCCGCAACAGAATATCGCTGCATCTATCTTACAGCCACCAAAGCCGATGTGACAGCATGTTTTGCGAATGTGACCCAATTCTCTGGAATGGACGACAGAAGAACGTATCACGCTCTTCTGTGCCGCGATGAGTGTCGATTGGCTTGCAAATACAGGCCTCCACGAGCCAGAGATGTCACACGAAAAGGTAAACGGGCCTGACCGATCTGGTTCCCGTTCACTGCAAAACGATGCATTTTTCCATCAAAACGGCCAGATGACCGGAGCAATAATCACGGTGATCAAAGCGACAATGAGACTCAGAGGAATACCAATGCGCGCATAATCGGTGAAACGATAACCCCCCGGGCCGAAAACCATCAGGTTTGTCTGAAAACTGATGGGCGTTGCAAAGCTGGCCGCAGCTGCCATCATTACGGCGATTGCGAAGGGCATGTGATGCACGCCAAGTTTTGTTGCTGAGGCCATTGCGATCGGAAAGAACAACACGGCTGCGGCTTTGGCCGTGATGAGGTTGGTAAAGACCATCGTGATGGTATAGACCATCGCAAGAACGAGATAGGGGTTTTCACCCACCATGTCGATCAACGATCCGGCGATGAAAACAGCGGCTTCACTTTTTTCCATCGCCTTGCCAATTCCCAACCCCGCACCAATCGCCAGTAGTACACTCCAGTCGATACTCTGCCGCGCCTCGGAACCGCGGCAGCAACGTGTGGCGACCATCACAAAGGCTGCCAGAAACGCGGCCTTGAGCATGCTCAATACATTGAAGGCAACCAGCACCACCATGGCGAGCAATGTGATGCGGGCAATCCAGGCTTTGCTGTGTCGTGGCGGTGTCGAATTCTCAACCGCACTGACGAGGAAAAAGTCGCGGGAATTCCGCTGTGTATCGACAAAGTTCGGGTGTGCTTCGAGCAACAGTGTATCGCCCGGCAGCATTTCGATATCGCCGATTTTCTGATTCAAACGTTGACCATTTCGCGCCACGGCAATAACAGCCGCATTGTACTGCGTTCGGAATTTGGCTTCACGGATGGTCATTCTCAGAAACGGGCAACTATTGGAAATGACCGCCTCGATCATGACCCGTTCGCTACTGGGACTTTCGAGCTTGAACGTCTGGTCGGTCGCCGGTTTCAATCCGGGGATTTTTTGCAGATCGATAATCGATTCGACTATTCCTACGAAAACGAGTCGATCATTTGCCTGGACCCGTTCGTTGGATGAGACTGCAGCAAGCAAATGACCGGCCCGATCGATTTCCATCAGGTACATTCCCGGCAGATGTCTCAGCCCCGCATCTTCGATCGACTTGCCAACCAGTGGACTGCCCGGATCGACCAGCATTTCGACAGTATACTCGCGCGGATCATCCAGTTGAGCCATTACCGATTTACGTTCCGGCAACAAAAACCTGGAAAGAAACGCGAGGTAAACGACACCCGCAATTGCGATCGGTACACCCACCCAGGCGATTTCGAACATCGACAGCCCTGCCTGCGACGCGTCGAATTGTGTGGGTGTCGCATTACCGTTGGCGATATGTTGTCGCTGTTCCTCTTCAATCAACAGGCCATTGACGACCAGCGTTGTACTCGTACCGACAAGGGTACAGAGTCCACCGAGAATGGCTGAATAACTGAGCGGGATAAGCAACCGTGAGATCGAGAGTCGATGCTTCTTGGCCCAGTCGTTCAGGACCGGCATAAACATCGCCACCACAGGGGTGTTGTTCATGAAGGCGCTCAATGTGGCGGTGGGAATCATGATTCGCATCAGGGCCGCAAACAATGAACCGGGCTGACCCAGCAAACGCTGACCGATGAAACTGATGCCTCCAGTCTGCTGCAGCCCTTCTGCCACCACGAATAGAATCGCGACAGTGATCAAACCTTCGTTGGCGAAACCGGCCAACGCATCATTCGGTTCGATCACTCCCATGACGAGCAGAATGATCAGTCCGCCGAGCAGAATGAGATCGGGCCCCGCGCGCAGACAGGTCAATGCAAAAACAACCAGCGCCAGGACGCCAAGTGTGATGGCAATTTCAGGTGTCATGTGCGTTCTGGTCTGGTGGCGGATTGGAATCAGCCTGCAATTCAGGCCGGGAAAAGAGATATCCTAACCTGCCGGACTACCTCAGGTCGACTGTTCCCGAGCAGTCGCTTCCACGATTTCCAGAACACGTTCGTGCAGAGGTCCGTTGGTGACAATCACGCCGCGATTGGTGGCCAGAGTGCGACCGTGTGTCCAGTTGAGTGGATCGCCTTCTAAATCAGTGACTTTGCCGCCTGCTTCCTCGACAACGAGAACCCCCCCTGCATGGTCCCAGATTTTTTCCGAATAACCTTTGCGAGCGGGCAGTCGGAGGTAGATGTCGGCTTCGCCTCGTGCGACCACGGCGTATTTGGCCTGGCTGTCAATCCGCAAAGGAGGACGGGTGATCCCCATTATTTCGGCGGCTCGCGCTGAGCGTCCATGTGAACTGTGAGCCGATTCGTACGATTCACAGAAGCGGGCCTGCTCGGTGAGTTGCGTCTGCGTGACGTGAATCTCCCGCTCCTGGCTGTCGTTGTCGATGCCAGTCTGCCGGGCACCCTGACCCCGCACGGCAAACAATAAAGTGCCACAATCATTATTGTCGGATGGTGTCTGGTCGGTCGTATGTTCCTGCGGTAGGTTGGGACATCCGAGGACACCGACCTTTATCTCACCCTTTTCAATCAATGCAAGCGAGATGGCGAACTGATCACCCCGCACAAATCCTTTTGTGCCGTCTATGGGATCCAGCGTCCAGAAACGTTGCGAATACTGTTCGCTCCCGCCGCGGTCAATCCAGCCAAGAACGTCTTCTGTTTCGCCTTCGATTCCGACTTGTGTCAGTTCCCGTTGGATCTGTGCGACAAATCCGCTGTTCTTTTTTTGGCGAAGTGCCGTCGCATCTTCCTCTCCGATGATTGGATCATCCGGAAAGCACAATGCGATCGCGCGGCAGATCACGGCTTGACTGGCGTAGTCGGCAATCGTTACCGGGCTGGCATCTTCCTTGGTCAGAACACCGCCGGCCATTTCGGTTTGCACCGTGCGGCAGATTCCACTCGCCAGACGGACAGCTTCCAGAGCAGTGGTCAGTTCGTGAGTGTAAGGCTGGGGCATTGGGGACATTCGTTACACGGAAATGAGGCGTCTCTCTTCGGTTGTAACGAGACGGTGAAGCGTTGCCAAGTAAACAAGGACCATCAACGAGGTGCGGCAAATTACGCAGCTTTCTTGAGTGGTCGTGGCGCGTCGGTCAGGTGGTTGACGATGTAGTTGGCCGCCTCAGCGGTCGCGTTTTCTTTCACCACATCCGAAAGCGATTCCTGCATGTGCTGCCTGGACAATGCGAGCAATTCAGGATCGCTCAGCCAGCCGTTCAGGATGCCGGTCATCACTTCAATATCGTATGCCGGATTCGTTGCACCGGGGAATTCGGGCAACAGTTCCCGATCAGCAATCAGATTGGGCAGGCTGATGTACTTGCACTTCACGAGCGTTTTGGCGATCCAGTAAGTCATCCGACTGACCCGGTATACCACAACCGCAGGCGTGTTGCGGGCCAATAGTTCCAGGCTGACAGAGCCGGAGACCATCAAACAACACTCGGCCAGTTCAATGATCTCAGGCGTTTTGCCGACAGAGAATTCGATCGGCAGATCCACATTCATCTGACGGAGGTAATCCACGCAGAATGTACGATGTTGCTGGCGGTAACAGGCGACCAGAAATGTGATCTCATTATGTTCGCGAGCCAGACGACGAATCACCTCAACCATCACGGGCCAGTTTTGCGTCACTTCACCGTTACGGGAGCCGGGCAATACACCGACGACTTTTTTGCCATGCTTTCGGACGAGATTGCAGAACTCCTCATCCAGTTCTGTTTCGGCGACTTCTTCAAAGAACGGGTGTCCGACAAATTGTGCATCGACGTTTCGTTCGGCGTACCATTTCTGTTCAAAGGGAAGGGCACACAAAACATGGTCGACAAACTTTTGCATCCGCTTGACGCGATACGACGCCCAGGCCCAGATTTGCGGTGGCAGGTAATAGAAGACCGGGATACCGACCGCCTTTGCTTTGCGGGCGATCCACCAGTTGAAACCGGGGAAGTCGACAAGAATCACGGCGTCTGGTCTGTCCGTTTTGAAAATCTGCTCCGCCTGCTTCACCAGTTGGTAGAACTGGAAGATCATCGGCAGGACGCGGAAGAATCCCATCACGGCGAGGTTGGTTAACTGGAAATCGAGCCTGCAACCGGCCCGTTCCATCAGCGGACCACCAAATCCGGTGAACTCGATATCGGGTTGCTGTTGTTTGATCTCCTTGATGAGATGGGCGGTGTGCTGATCGCCGCTGGGCTCACCAACAGAGAAGAAAATCCGCATTCCATTGCTTCCAGAGTACAGTTGAGCCTCGCTGGGAGGATTGAATTTGGCGAAAGGGACTTTCGCTGAAATCCATTCAAACGTCTGCCGTTAGAGTGTATTACGCTCTTCTGTGCCGCGATGTGCGTCGTGTCAGTCCTGCAAACAAGGCCACCACGAGCCAGATGACGTCACGCTGGAAGGTGAACTGCTCCAGAGCGAACACGATCCTTGTGGTCGTCGTAACGCGAGCGGAGGTTATGGCCAAAGCAACGTCTAGGTCAAGATCGGTTCGCTTCGCACTGAGACTGGCCTGATTCAGCGGCTTTTCCCCGGCGTTTTCCCAATCAGGATCAAACGTGGCGGTGCAATCGTTACCGTCTTCAGGGATCACCCGAATTTTCCGATTTTGACTGAATTCACGGTTTCCCCATTCTTCATCCGGCGAGTGCATTTGATCACCTGGTTGGTTGTGATACCAGCTACTGATCGCGCCAGAAGCTGGGGAACAGCAGCACGAGAATCGCGAACAACTCCAGACGTCCCAACAACATCAGGGCGGTCAGCAAGAGCTTCCCCTGCGAAGAGAAACCCGAATAGTTGCTGTGTGGACCCAATACACCCAGTCCCGGGCCAATATTGTTCAGACAGGAGGCGACTGCACTGGCACAATCAAGCAGTTTCTCTGCTTTATCGTCCTGCAATTGCTCTGCGGTTTCTCCTGCCGATTTGATCCATTGTGTATCGGGTTCAATCGCCGCCAAAGTCATCCATGAAGAGATGAAGATCAGCAGAATCAGACTGAAGTAGACAACCACTTCGTGCCTGAGCGATTTGTCGACCGAGACACCAAAGATTTTGAGGGGACGCACAACATTCGGGCGAAATGCCTGTTCGATTTCCAATCGGATGATCTTCGCGAAGAACAGAAAGCGGACAACTTTCATTCCGCCGCCAGTCGAACCGGCACAGCCGCCGATGAACATCAGCAGCAGTAGCAGACCTTTGGAAAATTCACTCCATTTGGTGAAGTCCTCTGTTCCGAAGCCGGTCGTGGTCATTATTGCAACTGACATAAAACTGGCATGGCGAATTGATTCTGCCAACGTCGGGTAGACGTGGTTTTTCATCAGGCTGAACGTCAGCAGAAAAGTGGACGACAGCAGGATGACCAGATAGGCGCGAAATTCCGGATCGCGATAGAGCGGTGAAAACCGTTTCAACAGGCTCCCTTCCTGTTCATGAGATTTGCTCCGCAAACAGAGGTAGTACAGCGAAAAATTCGTGCCGGCGACCAGCATGAACAGGATGATGGTGACTTCGATCCAGGGGTGGTCTTTCCACTCACCCACGCTGGCGTTGTAAGTGCTGAAGCCGCCCGTTGCCATTGTGCCGAAACAGTGGCACAACGCATCGTAGAAGTTCATTCCCTCAAAATAGAGGAGCACCGTCAGCAGCACGCTGATGCCCATATAAATGGCCCACATTACGATCGCGGTTTCGCGGACACGAGGCCGGACGGTTTCGGTAATAGGGCCGGGAACTTCACGCCGCATGAGCGCCTTACCTCCGGCTCCAAGTTGTCCGAGCACTGCGACAAACAGAACGATAATGCCCATGCCGCCCAGCCAGTGTGTAAAACTTCGCCAGAAGAGAATGCAGCGCGGAATCAACTTTCTGTCGGTTGTTTCAGGGTTTTTGACTCGTGGGTCTTCCAACTCCGTCAAAACCGACGCCCCGGTCGTAGTGAAGCCGGAAACGGATTCAAACAGACAATCGGCGATGGAGAGCCGGACAATTTTCGCATTTTCGGTCCCGGCATAAAGTTCGTGTTCGGTCCCGGAAAACAGAAAGGGAAGACTGCCGAGGATGCCGGCGAAAATCCAGCCTAATCCGACGACTGCCAACGCCTCTTTGCGGAGAATCGTTGCATCGGTCCTGCGTCCAATGACATAGAGCGTTCCGCTAACGGTGAGACTGGCCAGAATTGCGAAGACGAGTCCCCAAAAGCCACGCTCTTCAAATTCGGGAGTCTGACCACAAATGGGAAACGCCCAGGGAAGACTGAACACCATCGACGCGCCGACAAGCATTCCGAGCAACCCGAGCATTCGGCTGAGAAGTAACCAGTTCATTCGTGGAAAATTCGCATCGGGAGACAGATGAGGCGGGACATCGCTGCGATGGATAGTCGCAGTCGCTCAGCAGCATAGCAGAGCGAAAAGGCGGGAGTTATGCAAGCCGACCTCATGCAAGGGTGGCCTGGTTTCGGTCGTTCCGTGATCGCGAGTCGAATGGGACGTCGAAATCACGCGGCGGCCTTTTTACCGAGCACACTCTGCACTTCATCAGCCCAGTTGCAGCAAGTCTTCGTCATCGCCTGCCTGTTGGAAACGATGGACGGAGTTGAAAAAAAGTCACCTTCGGCCACAGTCAGGGTTGTCGCACAGTATCCGCTTTGCCCGACGGCACCGAACACCCGCCGTAAAGCAAGACCGACGTGCGATTCCGCATAGATCACGCTGGACGTTGCATCGAGTTGTAAGGTGGCCAGATGTGCCTGGAGGCAGGAAGGATTGTGGCCGATTCGTCCGTAATCTTTTTCTGTGGAAAAGGGGTGTAACAGAACGACCGGGCCACCAGCCCGAACGCATTGCATGATGTTCCGCGTCGCCGCAATCGCTTCGGGAGAGACAAGGCTCGTACGATACTCTGGCAGATCACGCACGATGGCCAGATCGAACAGGCATCTGTGCGACGGGACTTCTTCACTCGCCCGACCATAAGTGATTTCGGCATCGATGGGTTTTGCCGGCATTGCCCCAATGTCATCGAAGCCAATCGCATCCATCCCCAAAGCCGTGAGGCAATGTAGCAACTCTCCATAACCGCATCCTGCGTCCAACACACGCGAACCGGGAGCAAGTTTGTGGCCGAATACGACGTGACGCAGCACTTTGCGTGTGAAGTTCGGGCTGGCGAGTGAACGTATCTCACAATGCGGTTTGACGGTTGTCAACGAGCGAAATGGCAAAGAAGGAACGGTCCAGTCCACGACGAGGACCTCCAATTGGGGGGGAGTGAGTTGTGATGCGGGACGACGATTCGAGAAGGATCGTGATGAATCGAAAATGGCAACGAAGAAAATCGTCGGATGGGAAGGGGCGAAATCTAAAGCGATATCGGAAATGGGTCAAGATGAGGTCGAGCTTCGACTTTGGAGTGCATTGTTGGACGGAATAGAGCGTATTACTCTCTTCCGTGCCGTAATGAGCGTCGTCAGGCCTGCAAGCACAGGCTCTCATGAGCCAGAGATGTCACACCAGAAGGTAAACGGCACTAACTCCAAGTTAATCCACCGGCTCTGCCGGTGGTTCTGACTGTATGCGGCAGAGAATTGGGAATCGAGCAGTTCTGGTGGATGCGTCAAAGAACCGGCCCGATGGCAACTTGTGAACTGATACCGGTTTCATACAATCGGGTTACAAAATGCGCACAGACAGATTCGTCCCACCTCGGGATGCGTCTTTACTCACGAACAAATAAAATAAAACGAATAAACTGACACGACAGACCGACAGCAAACCTGGAGCAGGATGATGATGAGTATGAGCGAAAATGGATTTGGTGCCGCCGGAAAACTGGCCACAAACAGTGGTGATTACACGATTTACCGATTGGCAGCCTTGGCCGGTCAGAGTATCGGCGAGCCATCGAAATTGCCCTATTCCATCCGCGTGCTGCTGGAATCCTGTCTACGGAACTTCGACGGTTTCATCGTCTCGGAAGAGGATGTGCGAAATCTTGCGACCTACGATGCGGCGGCTCCCAGGCAGGTCGAGATTCCCTTCAAGCCGGGGCGGGTCGTATTGCAGGATTTCACTGGCGTGCCGGCGATTGTTGATCTGGCCGCTTTGCGGAGTGCGATGGTTCGCATGGGTGGCGATCCGAAAAAGATCAACCCGCTGGTGCCCTGTGATCTGGTCATCGATCACTCCGTGCAGGTTGATCAATTCGCCACGCAACTGGCGCTGCAGTACAACATCGACAAAGAATTTGAGCGGAATCTGGAGCGGTATCAGTTCCTGCGTTGGGGGCAGGAGGCATTCGACAATTTCCGCGTCATTCCTCCGGCGACCGGCATTGTGCATCAGGTGAATCTCGAGTACCTCGCCAAAGGCGTTCTGACCGATGGCAAAACCGTTTTCCCGGACAGCCTCGTTGGGACTGACAGTCACACCACGATGATCAATGGTTTGGGGGTCGTCGGTTGGGGTGTGGGCGGAATCGAAGCCGAGGCAGTCATGCTTGGCCAACCAATCTACATGTTGATGCCCGAAGTTGTCGGCTTCAAACTGATGGGAGAATTGCCGGAAGGTGCAACGGCGACAGATCTGGTTTTAACCGTCACAGAGATGCTGCGAAAGCATGGTGTCGTCGGCAAGTTCGTTGAATACTTCGGACCAGGACTGGCAGGGATGAGTCTGCCTGACCGCGCTACGCTGGCGAACATGGCGCCGGAATATGGTGCGACGATGGGCTTCTTCCCTGTCGATGACGAGACGCTGCGGTATCTCGAACGAACTGGTCGCTCAGCTGATGAGGTCGATCTGGTGGAGAGGTACTACAAAGAGCAGGGAATGTTCCGGACGGCAGAGGCGTCCGAACCGCAATTCACCAGTACCCTGGAATTGGATATGTCTACAGTCGAGGCATCGATGGCTGGGCCGAAACGTCCGCAGGATCGCATTCTGCTCTCTGCGATGAAGAGCCAATGGGAGCAGGATTTGAACATTGTGTTCGGGAAAGAGTTACCAGTAGATAACTCCACTGTCGAGTCGATGGCAGCGGAAGGGAGAGCCGCCACTGAGATAGAGTTCGCGATTGCCATCGACGAGGGAGCAGGCGGTGTTCCCGTATCACTGAATGGAGACGAATTCAAGCTTCATGATGGTTCGGTTGTGATTGCAGCGATCACCAGTTGCACGAACACGAGCAATCCGTCAGTCATGATCGGGGCAGGGCTGCTTGCACGAAATGCCGTGGAAAAAGGCCTCAAACGTCAACCCTGGGTCAAAACGAGTCTGGCCCCCGGCAGCCGTGTTGTGACGGAATACCTGGAAAAATCAGGGTTAAACGAAAGCCTCGATCAACTCGGCTTCAATCTGGTCGGGTACGGATGCACGACCTGTATCGGCAATTCGGGGCCATTGTCTGAACCGATTTCCAACGCCATCAATGAAGGGGATCTCGTCGCGGTATCGGTATTGTCCGGCAATCGCAACTTTGAAGGTCGGGTCAACCCGCACGTTAAGGCGAACTACCTCGCTTCGCCACCATTGGTTGTTGCCTACGCCCTGGCTGGTACAACGAACATCGATTTGATAAACGAACCGATCGGGAAAGATAACGATGGCAACGATGTTTTCCTGAAAGAGATCTGGCCGACGCAACAGGAGATCACCGACACCATCGCCGCGTCGATGTCACCCGACATCTTCAAGCAGGAATACAGTCAGGCGACGGAAGGACCACCGGAGTGGCGGCAAATTGAAGGAGCGGGTGGCGAAATTTTTGAATGGGACGAATCGAGCACTTATGTGCAGGAACCTCCCTTCTTTGTTGACATGCCGGTGGATCCTCCACCAATTACGTCGATTTCGGAAGCTCGGTGTCTGGTTTCGGTCGGCGATTCTGTCACAACCGACCACATCAGTCCCGCAGGTGCGATCAAGGCCGATTCACCCGCTGGAGAATACCTGCAGGAGCGCGGTGTCGCGGTGACGGACTTCAACAGTTACGGTAGTCGTCGCGGAAATGACCGCGTGATGACGCGTGGCACGTTTGCCAATATCCGCTTGCGGAATCTGTTGGCACCGGGTACCGAAGGGGGTGTGACGACTTATCTCCCCACCAGTGAGCAGACTTCAATTTACGGTGCGGCTCAGAGGTATAAGGAATCGGAAACGCCATTGATTGTACTGGCAGGCGGGGAATATGGAACCGGGTCTTCACGCGACTGGGCTGCCAAGGGAACTTATCTGCTCGGCATTCGAGCCGTTATCGCGACATCGTTTGAACGTATTCACCGCTCAAATCTGGTCGGCATGGGTGTACTGCCACTGCAGTTTCGTGAAGGAGAAAGCCGGGATGCGCTCGGGCTGGACGGTTCGGAAACGTTTGATATCGCGTTGAGTGATGACCTCAAGCCGTTGCAGGCGGTTGAAGTAACCGCAAAAAAAACGGATGGTTCGGACGTGCACTTTGTGGTGACCTGCCGCATCGACACGCCGGTGGAAGTCGAGTATTATCGCAACGGCGGGATTTTGCACAAAGTGCTGCGGGATTTGGCCGAAACGTAATTTATCTGAATCGGAACTTGAATATAGCTGTTTACTCTTTTGTGTAACGCCTCTGGCTCGTGGGGGACCTTATTTGCAGGTCTAACGACGTTCATCGCGGCACAGAAGAGCATAATACGCTCTAATCCAGGAGATTCTTATGCTCGCGATCCTTCTGGCTGCAATGCTGACAGGCGAACCGGTTTCTCAATCCTGGCCGGCCTTTCGTGGTGTGGGTGATAGCCACACGAGTGCTAAAAACCTGCCACAGAAATGGGGAGAGGGAAAGAACATCGCCTGGGACATCGAATTGTCCGGTTATGGGCAATCGAGCCCGGTGGTGTGGGGCGATTCTGTCTTCGTGACGGCGACAAAAGGTGAAAAGAAGGAAACGCTTATCGTTGCCTGTTATGATCTGTCAACGGGCAAAAAGAAGTGGGTTCACGAGTTCGCGAGCAGTTGGCCCGTTCCCTCATCGAATTATGTCAGCCGCAGTGCTCCGACTCCCGCTGTCGATGCCGACCACGTTTACGCTTTCTTTGAAAGTGGCGACTTGATTGCGCTGGATCATGCCGGCAAAGAACAATGGCAAAGATCGCTCACCAAAGAGTACGGTAAATATGTGGGCAATCATCAGCTTGGCAGCTCCCCCGCGATTACGAAAGATGCGGTGATCATTCTGTTCGACCACAGCGGGCCATCGTATCTCCTGGCAGCTGACAAATCGACCGGCAAGAACCTTTGGAAAACCGATCGCGACAGCCGCGTCTCCTGGAGTTCACCTGTCATTGCCAGCGATCAACAGAGCGAGCAGATTCTGATCAGTTCCAATGGTGTGGTTGAGGCGTATTCCGCCCAGGAGGGAAAGCGAATCTGGTGGCTCGATGGTCTGGAAAAGAATACGGTTGCTTCGCCCGGCTTCACTGATGGTCTGGTGATTGTTGGTTCGAGTCAGGTTGGCCACTGTGTTGCGGTCAACCGGGATTCCAAAGGGAAGTTGAGCGAAAAACAGATCGCCTGGAAAGCGGAAGATGCGACCTCTTCGTTCGGTTCGCCGCTGATCCATCGCGGGCTGGTCTATTTCGTAAATCGCGCGGGGGTGGCTTATTGTCTCGACGTTAAATCGGGCAAACAGTTGAGTGTTAAGCGGTTGCCCTCTTCCTGCTGGGCTTCGCCGGTTGCTGCCGGTGATCACATCTACTTCTTCTGTAAAGATGGGACGACGGTCGTCATCAAGTTGGGGGCAGAGATGGAGCAGGTGGCCGAAAATGTGCTCCCTTCCAAAGAGCCTGTGCATGGAGTCGCCGTTGTCGATGGCGGATTTGTCGTCAGAGCAGGGGAATGGCTGACCTGCATCGGTAAGCCTGGAACGTAGCCATGTCCAATTGTGATCACTACACGTTTCAGCGAGAGGTGGAGCCATACCTGAGCGGTGTTCGATTGGATCATTTTCTCGTCAAACACTTCCGAAATTACACAACATTTCGCATGCAGCGGATAGTGCAATGCGGCCTCGCGACAATCAATGGCGAATTGGCCACGACCAACCGCCGCGTGTTTGCCGGAGAAACAGTCACGATTCGGCTGATCGATCCACCAGACAAATTGATTGCGCCGGAACCGTTGCCACTGGATATCGTGTATGAAGATGACTGGTTGATCGTGGCGAACAAACCACCCGGAATGATCTGTCATCAGGTGGGGCGTTTTCAGACCGGCACTCTGGCGAATGCTGTGCAACATCATCTGGACGAGCAAACATCTTTGCGGGGTGTTCTGCGTCCGGGCATTGTTCATCGTCTGGATCGCCTGACCAGTGGCATTATTGTGATGACGAAGGATCACCTCTCCCACCGCAGGCTTTCCATTCAGTTTCAGAAACGTGAAGTTCGTAAATCGTACCTGGCGATTGTGGAAGGCCGAATGACAGACGAAAAGGGCGAGATACGTTTTCCGATTGGCACGATCAATCAGTCCGGCAGCATTCTGATGTCCACCGCCACCGATGCCATTGCCCCGAAGGAATCTCACACGCGATACCACGTTGTTCAGCAGTTCAGAAATCACACGCTCGTTCGGGCCGAACCGTTAACCGGACGCCTGCATCAGATTCGCGTCCACCTGGCGGCCATCGGCCATCCTGTCATGCACGATGAATTCTACGGAGAAAATGGCACGATCAAGGCATCGCGGTTTGACGATTTCGCACCAGGCGCACAGCCGGTTGACGAACCGCCCGAAGATCGTCACACGCTGCATGCCTCCACGCTGCAATTGCAACATCCCATCACAAACGAAGAATGCCGGTGGGAGGCTCCATTACCAGAGGACATGCAGTTGGAGTTGGAAGCACTGTCGCCAACGCAAATGTGAGTTGACAAAAAACGGGCGATGCGCAAAAAGGAAAACGGGCCCGGGCGGAAGAGGTGCCGGGCCCGCTACACGGGTGTGAACCAGATTTCCCGTTCCTGCGTCACGCAGACGCGTTTCAAGCGGTGGAAACCAGTTCGACTTCCGCCGCACTCATTTCCAGCGATGTTTCGTTCCCTTTCTGCTCGAATGGATTGTCAATTTCACGAGCGTGCGGAAGGTCGTTGCTTGAATGACACTCGACATTGGCATTGAATGTGTTCCGTCCTTCGAATGAGTTGTGCCTGAACTCGGTTTTCATTTCATCAAAAGCGTGACGGACAACTGTTTGACTCTGGTCCACCGACGGGCCCACTTGTGACTGGAAGCCAACGACATCGCCCACGCCGTAAATGTGCTTCTGCCAGGTCTGCAGGTTTTCATTGCACCACAAACGGCCACGTTCGTCCACTTCCAGGTTCGCCGCCTGCAAATTCAGTGTTTCTGTCTGTCCAATTTGGCCTGCACAGTACAAAGCGGTTTCGGCAACGATCCGCTCGCCACTTTCAAGCTCAGCAAAGGTCAAGTTGTTGTTCGTGCGGTTGAGGGCGATCACATCCTCGCCCAGCCGGAATTTGGTCCCCAGACAGTGGGCATGATACAGCAACGCGTCAATGATCTCGCGATTGTGGGAATCGAGCAGTTGTTCGCGGCCATCGACGATTATCACCTCAATTCCGAGCATAGCCAGCATCAGCCCGTATTCCATGCCAGTCGGCCCGCCACCAACGATAATCATCGACTTTGGAGTGTGGGGCAGACTGAGGAACTCATTCGTATTGATGATTCGTTCGCCATCGAATGGGATATGGTTCGGACGGGTTGGTACCGTTCCCGTGGCAATCAAAATCTTCTCACCTTCCAATTCGAAACTGCCATCGGGCGAAAGATGTTGTGCCATCTCGACAGAGGGAACAGGTTGATACCCGCCTTTTCCAAACGATGAAGTCAATTCGATGCGATGTGGATCGATAAAGCGGGCTTCTCCCGAAAACACATCGATGCCATGCCGCTCCCGCTGATCCTGATTCAACTCCATCTCAATCTCAGCGACGTGGGCAAACTTCCGTCGTACGTCGTCCATTGTGATGGAGCGTTCGTCCCGTCGCTGGTCGTCGGTGAGATGCAGGATCGTTTCGCGTAATGTTTGTGAGGAAAAAACGTCACCGAGGAGACCGGTGCCATTTGTGGGTTCCGCACCGCGCTCGATGATCGCAACCTGCTTGTTCAGTTTGGCTGCGGCAACGGCGGCCTTCTGTCCAGCCGGATCACTTCCAACGACAATCAGATCGTATCTCATTGCAGGTACCCTTTCCTGAGGGGGGGACCTCGCATCGCGAGTTCCAGAAAATCATTCCTGCAGTGGAGATCGTCAAACAGGAGGTTTGGTGGAAATAAAAAGAATGAAAAGAGTACATCTGGTTTAGTGAGACACGTTGAAATTGCCGATTTTATCGGTTCTTTGGATTTAGAAAGAGCATTCTGGTAATGTCGATTTCTGAAAATGATGCCAAAACAACACATTATCTTTCTGCGAGCTAAAGTTGTAAGTCACTCTGTCACAATATGGTTGTGTCGAATTTGACGATTATGACGAATGAAGGGTACGGTGGATTATTGCGTCACTGCTGAATCAAATCAGCCACACAATCACCCAGAATGGTGAACCGAAGCCCCGTTTGTCACGTTGTGAAATCCCAAAGCGAGTCGGCATTTTCACAGCAATCTGCTGTCCGATGTCCAAAAAACTGAAATTCCCTCCGGAGTCATGTTTCCATGTCTGACAACATTTTTTTGCCCGATGAACACTCACCAGGCAGGCGGTCATTTTCGTTTGGCGCATCAGCAATTGGTGCTGTTGTTGTCATTGCGGTGATGTCCTGGTTCATCTATTCGCAATTCCGTATTGATGTGCCGGAAAATCATGTGGCGATTCTGATCGCCAAGACCGGGAAAGACATCCCCAACAACGAGGAGGTGGCGCCAACGGAGGAATACCGTGGCGTTCAACGTGAGATGCTGCCGGAAGGACGGTACTTCCGCAATCCCTACCTGTTTGACTGGAAGGTCATTCCGAAAGTGGAAATCGAACAGGGCAAAATGGGTGTGCTTGTCAGTCTGGCCGGTGACGATCTGCCTTATGGTGAGTTCGTTGCCAAGGTGGATGAAAACGGGGACCCGACCACCAAAGGAATTGTCCCGGGGGTTTTGCGGTCCGGTCGTTATGCCGTGCATCCGTATCTGTTTGAAGTGCAGGCGTACGATCCAACTACGATTCCCGCTGGTTTTCAGGGGGTGGTGACGAATCTGGCCGGACCATTGCCGGGTGGGAAAAACATCGAGGGAGAGGAAGCCGATGCGAAACAGTTGAGGAAGAATCCATTGCTCTCGGATAAGGGGGATCGTGGTGTACAGGGCGAGACGCTCGACTCACAGACCGTGTGGGTCAATCCGTTCGAGAAGCGCATCGATCTGATCGACTGCAAGAGCCGCCGTTTTGATCTGGCTGCGCAGAAGAACATGGGGTTCCCGTCGAAAGATGGTTTCTGGATTGATCTCAAAGGGAGCATCGAATTCAAAGTGATGCCGGATCGCGCGGCGGAGGTGTTCGTTAATTACAACGACGTCACAAACGACGCTCAGAAGTCGGTGATCGACGAAGAAATTATCAGGAAAGTGATTTTGCCGAACGCGCGTAGTTTCTGCCGGCTGCAGGGGTCGAACATTCGCGGTGTGGACTTCATCACGACACGCGAGAAGTTTCAAGACGATTTTCTAACGGCTATGCGCGAAGCCTGTGAGCCTCAGGGCATCGAAATTCTGAACATCAATATCTCCAGCATCAAACCACCGGAGAAAATCATGGAGCCCCTGCAGGATCGCGAAGTTGCAAAGCAGCAGGAACTGCAGTACCAGGACCAGATCATTCAACAGGAATCGGAAAAAGACCTGGCCATCGAACAAGGGCTTGTGAAGCAGAAACAGGAACTGATCAAGGCGCAACAGGAGGTCATCAAGCTGACGACGGATGCCAGGCGAAAGCAGGAAGTGGCAGTCACCAAAGCGAACGAACGGCAGGAAGTCGCCAACTTGAACCTGCAGGCAGCGAAGGATCAGGCTGCGGCGATTCTGGCACGTGGTAATGCCGATGCCAAAGTCGTGCAGTTTGAAAATGAAGCGGCAGCAGCCGGTTGGAAAGAGTCGGTCGCGGCATTTAACGGCGATGGTGCGGCGTACGCCCGCTATGTGCTGTATCAGAAAATGGCGACGGCCTACCGCAAAATTATGGTGAATACGGCAGACAGTCCGATTATGAAAATCTTCGATTCGTTTGCCACAGATAACGGCAAACCAGCTGTGGAACCGGCGAACCCGTAAACGCACGGCGAGGTCCGTCCGGCAAGTGTGCTTCACTCATCTGTCCCAAATCAATTGATTGCTTAACGAGATCAAACTGAGGATTACCCATGAGTTCCATCTCGACTCCTAAATTTGGCCGTGGACTTTTTTCACTCATCGGCGCAATCGCCATGCTGGTTGTGCTGGGGTGGGTGCTGGTGGAATTTGGCATCAACCGGATTTATGTGCCCGAAGGCTATTCGATGCAACTGCAGTACAAAGGGCCGCCACTTCCGTTTTTGCCGGGTGGACGTCCGCCGGCAGCGCGTGGTGAGTTCGCGACGCCGAACGAGAAGAACGAATATGGTTGGCCGAAGGAACTGGGCATACTCGAAAACATGGTTGGCCCGGGTCGCCATTTCTATTGTCCACTCTGGTGGAAGCGAACGCTCGTACCCGACGTCACCGTTCAGCCGGGTGAATTGGCGGTGGTCACAAGCCGAATGGGCAAGGACCTGCCCAAAGATCAGTTCCTTGTTGATGGAACGTTGGGGAAGACCGAGTTCAAGGGGATCATGCGGCAGGTGCTCACGCCGGGAACGTATCGCATTAACCCTTATGCGTACAAACATGAGATCGTTCAGGTCAAGAAAATCGATTCCAATGGCGAGATCAAGCATGCCGGTTGGGTGGAAATTCCCACAGGGTATGTGGGCGTTGTCACCAACCTCACCGATAACCTCGCAACAAACACCAGGCGGGGAATTCAAGAAGGTGTTCTGCCTCCGGGGTTGTACCCGATCAATCACCATGAACGACATGTCGATATTGTGGAAATCGGGTATCGTGAACAGACCATCACAGCCAATATCGCGAAAGACGCGATGGGCGGGGTCGTCATGGATGCCAGTGGCGAGCCGATGATAGCCGACGATGGCTCGGGGATTACATTTCCCTCCAAAGACAGCTTCAACATTCAGATGGACTTCACCGCAATCTGGGGCGTGATGCCACACCAGGCACCTGAGATCATCCGCAACTTCGGCAATGTTGACGCCGTGGAGGAAAAGGTCGTTTTGCCGCAGATCAACAGTATTTGCCGCAACGTCGGTTCCCGGTTTTCGGCTGACGAATTAATGGTGGGTGAGACGCGGCTGACATTCCAAAAGGCAATTTCGGAGCAGTTCAACAAAGTCCTTTCAGAGAAGGACATCACAATGCTTTACGGTCTCGTGCGGCACATCTACATTCCGCAGCAGTTTCGACTGCCCATTCAGAGCCGGTACATTTCACAGGAATTGAAGCTGACCCGCGAACAGGAGCAGTTGACGACCAAGACCGAAGCGTTATTGGGTGAAGCGAAGCAGAAGGTTCAGTTGGAGTCGGAACGGATCCACGTCGAAACCGAGCGGATGGTCGCGCAGGAAATCGCCGAAGGCCAGAAGACCGCCGCAGAGATTGCGGCCGAAACGGGCCGGCTTGTTGCGGAGATTGAACGCCAGACCGCAGAGGTCGAAGCGGAAGCGACGATCGTTCTGGGTGAAGCAACCGCCAATGCGAAAAAAATGCTGGAGGAAGCGAAGGCGCAGAAATTCAAGTTGGCTGTCGAGGCCTTCGGCTCGGGTGAGGCTTACAATCAGTGGGTCTTCGCGACCGGATTGCCTGAGGACATTCAACTCAATCTGCTCTACGCTGGCGAGGGAACATTCTGGACCGATTTGAAGGGTTTCACGGAAACGATGCTGGGACGGCAGATACAGGAGAACAGTACGCGTCCGAAGCGTTGATCAGTGAACTGTTGGAATTCGCCGTTGGCCGACGTGCGCGTCGTCGCTAGAATAAGGGAAGATTTATCGTCCTGAACTCAAGCTCGGAACAGTCACAAATGCAGTATTTCGTTCGACGTCCCTGGGATTTGCCTCATCGCGAAATCACGGAAGAGTCTGCTTACCACAGTCGGAAACAGCATCGTCGCGAGTTTTTGCAGGTGATGGGCATTGCCGGAATTGCTGGTGCCACAACCGGATTGATTGGCTGTGGTTCGGAGCCGACACTGGAAGATCTCCAGACAACTCCCACGGGACGTCCACCGAAAATATCGGCATCGGATGGGACTGCAGATCCCAATAACAGGACTACTCAGGAACTGGTCGATCCTGGCCTGCCGACCGAAGTGGAACTTGCGGTTTATCCTGCCGAACGGAATGACGAGTTCCAATACGGACGCGACGAAACGCCGGAAAAAGCTGCGCTGCAGTACACCAACTTTTACGAGTTCTCGCAGGAGAAATCGAGCTGGCAGTTGGTGAGGGATTTCAAACCAAGGCCGTGGACGGTTGAAATCGACGGGTTGTGCGACAAGCCGATGCAACTCGATCTCGACGACATTGCGAAAAAGATGACGTTCGAGGAGCGGGCTTATCGTCATCGCTGTGTCGAGACCTGGGCGATGTGCGTCCCCTGGACCGGATTTGAACTGGCACAATTGATTCAGTTGGCCGAACCAAAACCTTCCGCGAAGTATGTTCGAATGGAGACCGTCAACCGACCGGATGAAATGCCGGGTATCAATGCGACGCCTGACTACCCCTGGCCGTATGCGGAAGGGCTGACGATCGAGGAAGCGATGAACAAGCTGACCTTCATTGCCACGGGCATCTACGGAAAATTGTTGCCCAAGCAGAATGGGTCACCACTGCGACTGGTGACGCCGTGGAAGTACGGCTTCAAATGTATCAAGTCGATCGTGAAAATCACTTTGACGGCCGAGCAGCCCAAAACGTTCTGGAATACTTTGATTCCCGAACGGTACGGCTTCACGGCAAATGTCGACCCGCAGGAAACCATCCCCTGGCCGCAGAATTCAGAATGGATGCTCGGCACCAACGAGGGGTTTTTCGGCGGAGCGAAACGTTACCCGACCGAGAAGTACAACGGCTACGGCGAATACGTGGCGAAGTTGTACGTATCGTAAGACATAATCCTGGCAGAAAAGGGCCTGACAGAGAAGGGGGGGCCTCCCTTCTGTCGTCCTTTCAGAAGAATGGATTCCCATTTTTGTGGGAATGACGCAAATCTGCCTTTCGCAGTCAGTCGTCGCTTTGGAGTTTTGCCAGCAGCCGCAGGATCTCAAGGTAAAGCCAGATCAGCGTAACCATCAGTCCGAAGGCACCGTACCACTCCATGTATTTTGGTGCACCTTGCTCGGCACCATGCTCGATGAAGTCGAAGTCGAGTACCAGATTCAGCGCGGCAATCACGACCACAAACAGGCTGAATCCGATGCCGATCCAACCATTGCCGAAAATCCCGCCGGGACCAGACAGGCCAGGGATCGAGACGCTGAACAGACTCAGAACCCAGGACGCCATGTAGATCAGGAAGATGCCTCCTGTGGCGGCCACGACACCGAGTTTGAAGTTCTCAGACGCTCGAATCCAGCCTGAGCGGTAGGCGATTAAGAGAGAGAAGAGTGTGCCGAAGGTCAGACAGACCGCCTGCAGAATGATCCCCTCGCCAAAGACCCACGCGAAACGTGCGGAAATCGCGCCGATAAAGAGGCCTTCGACCAACGCATACATCGGAGCCGTCACGGGGGACCACTCCGCCTTGAAGGTTGTCACCAACGCGAGAATCAGGCCGCCGACCGCACCGCCAATCATCAGCCATGTGACCATCGGATCGACCACGCCCTGCTGCACGCCATTCATGAATTTGATCCAGGTGAATGTGGCAGTGATAACGCACAGCACGAGCAGGATGCCCGTCTTCATGGCTGTGCCTTCGATCGTCATTGTATCCGTTCGATCGAAAAAGCGGGTTTCATCAAAAACTCGTTCCGACAGTACGGGATTTCCAGATCGCATTGTTGCTTGCTCCAGAGAGTTTGAATTGGTGGCATACATCCGCAGGGTTATCGTTAATCTACGTCAGTATTTTAACGTCGAGTTGAACGCTCCGCATCTTTGAAAACCAGGAATTTTCAGGCGCAGTCAGCATTATTTGGCGAAAAGCCGATTGCCTGCAGGATCTGCTCGCATGCATTGGACCGGTTCAATGCGTAAAAGTGAATGCCCGGGACTCCGGCTGCCTGCAAAGTGGTACATTGATCGATTGCGTGCGCGACACCGATTTCATATTGAGCCTGTTTGTCGTCCTGGACGGCTTCCAGTTTCTTCACGAGATTATTGGGAAGTGTGGTGCCGCACATACTGGTGATCCGTTTGATGCGGGCAAATTCCGTGATGGGCATAATGCCGGGGATGATCGGAATCGAAATGCCGACCTGTTGGCAGCGATCGCGAAAGTCCAGAAAACAGGCGTTGTTAAAAAAGAGTTGGGTGTAGACCGCATCGGCTCCGGCGTCGACTTTTCGTTTGAGATTGTCGAGGTCGGTCTGGGCATCGGGAGCTTCCTGATGCACCTCCGGATAGCCGGCTACACCAATACCCATATCCGGTTTCGTTTCCCGAATCAGCGAGACCAGTTCATTGGCGAATTTCAGACCCCCTTCCACGGCCTGAAACGATTCCTGTCCCTGTGGGGGGTCACCGCGCAGCGCCATGATGTTACGGATACCCGCATCATAGGCACGATTGAGCCAGTCCAGCAGTTCTTCCCGGGTGGAACCGACACAGGTGAAGTGTGCGGTTGGCATGATTTGATGCCGGTTCAGAATGCTCCTGCAGATTTCCAGCGTACGATCGCGCGTCGAGCCACCTGCCCCGTAGGTGCAGGAAATAAAAGTCGGACGGTATTGCGACAGGCAGGCGATCGTCGCTTCCAGTGCGGAATCTCCCTGGAGAGTCTTCGGTGGGAAAACTTCAATCGAAAGACCGAGTTGTCCATCCTGATACAAGTCGCGAATTGTCATCCGTTCGTCCTTCTCCAGCACAAATCGAACCAGTCTATGTGACGCGCATCCTGGTCAGCATTAGAGCCGTTGACCTTCTGCTGTGACGTCTCTGGCTCGTGGGGGCTTAGTTCGCAGGCATAACGACTGTTTGCAGGTCTAACGGCGCCCGTCGCGGCACAGAAGAGCGTAATACGCTCTAAGCCACTGCGTTCGCACTGTTGTTCGCACCATTGTCCACAAAGCACGGCTTGTTCCGCCATGCATATTCTGACGGGAAGTGTGGCAGAATTGAGGCGATCTGTCGAGTCCTGCAAAGGATGCACGCAACGGACGATGCAGACTCTTCGACCGGGGATTCCCTTTGCGAAACGGAACGGATTCCCCGGAGCTTTCGAATGGCAACGTAGAATTCCCTTTGCAACTCACCGATCGACTTTCCGACGATCTGTTCAAATTCCTTTAAACGTTCGTCCGGCGTTTCCGTATCCAGGGTCTTTTTCTGTGACAGTAATCGCAGATACCGCGCATATTGCGTGCGATAGTTGGTGACGAGAAGCCAGTGTAACGCCCATGCGTGACCGTACGCTTCCCCGGCGAGGATGTCACCTCGGAAGGCCCGGTCATTTCGAACAATTTCCGCCCAATCAACACGTTGAGCCCGCAATGCCATACCGACGTACTTTTTATGCAAAGTACCCGGTCCATGTCGCACACGCAAACCATCTCCCTCGAAGGCGGTCGCCAGTCCTTCATGGAACCAGACCGGAATCGGGGCAAGCCGATTCAATATCTGGCGGTTGTAGACAAGTTGATGGATGGCTTCGTGCAGAGGGACTTCAAATGTTTCGCATTCGCTTTCCCGCAGGACGAGGCGGTTCGATAACGTCGAATAAAAACCAGCAATGCGACCAGCGGTCAAACCTTTGTTCCTGATCGTTGCCCGAACGTAGGCGTTGAAATCAGTATCCGATTCAAATACCAGAGCCACGAGTGGGTATCGTGCCGGCTTGATTGGGACACGAGTTGTCTGCACGAATTTCAGGAAAATCCCCTGCACGTTCTTGAGATAGTTGGAAACCCGTTGCATCGTACCCCGCTTTTTCAGGGCGTCCCGGTCATTTTCAATCGGACTGGCCGTGATGTAGCAAACGACGATTGGCTTGTTGATGTACGTCAGGGCGCGGCCTTTGGGAAACTGCGATTCCAATCGTTGGGACAACGCGGCAGCCGTTATTGGCGTCGGTTTTGTGTTGACAACCCGTTTCCTGACGCGCGATTCCGGCACCAGTGTGAGTCGACCGTCATCCCGCTCGATTGCGTGCAGGTCTTGGCCGGAACCTGCCAATCGGCCTTCGATGTCAAATTCTTTACCGGAATCGGCGACGACGGTAAAGGTGTCGGCGGCGAGAGGCCCATTCGTGATGACGGCTCCAGTAATCAACAGCGTTGCGATCAATCGAAGACGAAATGGGAAAGAGAAAGCGGCCTCGCCGAAATGTTGCTGCATGGTTGGTTTACTCCTGCCGAGGTCTTGATCACAGTCGTAATATCATTAAGCCGACGCTGGTTGTGTGAAAAACGTGTTCACCATATCTCTCATTATCATAGGTGACGGCAGGACATCAATCGCATTCACCAGTAAATATGGGGAGATTGAAAGAGTTGCAGTCACCTTGCAACAGTTTGAGCGGCCTGCAACACTACGCAAAGCGACGAAGTTTCTTCCGAGACGACGTCACTTCCGACACGACAGGTTCAATCAGCAATCGCATGAATCATGAATACCGCACGAATAAAGGAGCGACTCGAAGTGAAAGTTTTGCATTCGAACACCGTCAAAAAAACAGGGTTGGTTGTGGGGTTACTGGCCGTTGGCTACGTTCTTGGGGCCAGTGGCATTCTGCAACCGGACGATGTACGTGCACAGGTTGGAAAACCGGAAGTGGTCAACCGCATGTCGGGCGAAGGACTGCAGAAAATCAAAGGGGCGGTCGAAGCACTCCAGTCGGCTCAGTTGCTGCTGGAGCAGGAGCAGAAACTTGTCACGGTCACTGGAGGGTTGAACGCATTTCTGGTGCTTTCCGGAGGAGGCAACATCCGACAGGATCTTGAGAACGGTCGTGGTGTCGATCCGGAAACCTTCGCGGCATTGCATGCAGGGCTGGCTCAGGAACCGATCCAGCGTGAACTGTCACGCGATTTTGAAGGCCGACTGACATTCAAGGGCAAGATCGTTCGTATGTATTCCGTCAAACGTCTGAAGAAAATGTTTGAAGACCGTCAGGCGTTGATTGAAGCGGCCAAATAGGATTGTTCGCTGATCCGCATTCAAAATGT
Source organism: Planctomycetaceae bacterium (assembly GCA_028284145.1). Classification (GTDB taxonomy): domain Bacteria; phylum Planctomycetota; class Planctomycetia; order Planctomycetales; family Planctomycetaceae; genus JANQSH01. The sequence continues at coordinate 73,610 of JANQSH010000191.1, forward strand.
TACGGCGGTCATTGTCCTGTGCGTGAATTGTCCCGTTGATTTTTGGGGACGCATCCAGAGGCTCGTCGTCCTCCCGTGAGCATTGATGAGTTGTGCTTTGAATGTCAATTCTTCATACGGTGGCAGTCGGTGACGCGGAATCAGATAGGTGTCGATCAGGCGATAACCCTCGTCGGAAATCGTCTGATTGCTGTTCGGGATGCGGAATTCCGCGAGGTCATCTGCGCGAAAACAGTGCGTCTGCCGGACTTTGCCGACGTTGTATTCGCACGTCAGGAAGTTCACGATCGAAGAGGCATGTGACTTCGATGCCGACTGCTCGAAGAATCGGACGATGATCGCGGAATTGGGGGAGGTGGACTCGTTTGATACCGCACAAAGCTGGAGGTCTTGTGTTATCGATTCCTGTGAGAGCCAGCGTGCCTCTCCTGAATGACTTGCTCTGAAGTCCTCCTCCTTCATCAGGGTTAACTGCAGTTGTGTTCCCGGTTCGGCATTAATCGAAACGCGTCGTCGTCCATCCTTTGAGTTGAGAATGCGCACGAAACGGGTGCTTGTTCCTTTCAGGTGCAGATTAAGGTCTTCCGTCGGACTCCAGTTGACTGGTCGAGGTCCGATCAGGCCCCACTTTTTGAGCGGCCGATTGAGCGAAATCGAATGGAATGCCGCATTGCGGCCCGATATCGGTGACTCGCCTTCGATCTGACGTGTGGTATTCCACAACGCGATCGTCCACTGTCGAAATAGTTGTGGGAAATCGCAACCTGTCACATTTTCGATATTCTGACACCCGGCAACATTGTTCCTGATCAACCTGCCGAGAGTTTCCTCACCATATTGATCCACGATCCAGCGCAGAAAGAGATAGGTTGCCCCGCGACATCCATGATTCCGCCACAATCCGCTGCCGTAATAGTCACTCACGACCAGCGGGTAAGAAGCGGTGTCATCGAGATAACGGGAAATGCGGTAATCGAGGTTACTCCAGCCATCGGAATACAGGTTCTCGGCGATGTGTGCCATCGCTTCGTTCAGCCAGTCTTCCTCGCGCGGGCAGGTGAACAGCGTGTCAATTTTTGTCCGTTCGCTGTAAGCAATCGCATGTATGAATTCATGTGCCAGCAATGCTTCGAGATGATCGTCCGGTTGAAGGTTCGTGTTCAGATAGATGATGTCGCCACGATTGGAAAATGGGAATTGTAAATGAGGGCGAAAATCGCTGCCCCGAACCATTCCTCCCAGTGACGATTTGCCACCCTGCAAACGTCCCAGCCAGGGTGTGAGAACAACGGCAAGTTTGCCGTCGTGATCGATGTCGCGGCAGATGCCGATGGTCTGTCGAGTTTGCGGGATCAACTCATCATCGAAGTACCGGGTGATTTCCCGCAGCAATCCGCGTGCGAGATTGCGCTTGGACATGTTCCTGTCGAGATAGACCCGAACGGTTTTGCCCTCTGCGACAACATGCGTTTGAACGCGCGCATAATGGGCAGGATGATCGAGCGGGCCATCGGTCACGTGAATGAAAAAGTCACGCTGCCGGGGATGGGGTTCTGACTGGTCTGCATTGATTTCGTGCGGTGACGAAATGGGGACCAACCTGGGTTTGGCAGTTGGACGTTGCTCCCCGATATCATGGGAGGCAATTTTGCGGGCTGGCAGCAGGCGGCTTCGCGGGGAAGGTTTCGTCTTCAGCTCAACCTGAAAATCATTCGCGGCATTCCCCAGGCTGCTCACAATCAGGACGTAGGATTCATTCGCGTCAAAATCGAGATCAAATTCCGATTGTTCGCCAAGGACATCGACAGAATGAAAGTGACCTGGTTCGAGATGTGTGACGTGAGCAGAGGAGGGGATGGGAGTGGTCCATCGCCAAATGGCGAAGCCACAGGCCAGTATGAGACCACACAACAGCAGCTGGCGCAAAAACATCCATGCTCCTCGCGTTTCCGAGGAAAAAGTCCTTCAGGCCGTCCATAAGCGTATTACGCTTTTCCGGACCGTGAAAATCGTCGTCTGGCCTGCAAACACAGACTCCCACGAGTCGGAAGCGTTGCACGAAAAGGTAAACTGCTCATGCCCTCTGAGTTCCAGACCGAATGGGCCTGTACTTTTCCTCATCGGAATCCCACAACATATCGGTTCAACCCGATTGGATAGCGCGCGAAATTTTGTGATGATTCGTCACGAAATTCGAGTTTTTGGTCGTTCTTCGGCCCCGATCAGTCGAAGTCGGCAGAAGGTTATCGGCAAGATTTGCCGGGCGGCGTTCGCGCGAGATTGCCTCGATAAAAGATGAAGATTGTGAAAAACTGGCGGTCGGAACAGGAGAGGGATGATTTGCCGGCAGGGGTGTTCTAGGATGATGATGGTGTTTCAGGATGATGATATAGTTTGGTTCGGCAAGTCATCTGGAATCGGTCAGGTCAATATCAGCACGGAGCCGACATGTTCTCTGCCTCTCCTCGTTTTTCTGTATGTATCGTGTTATGGAAATGGGCATTCACGATCGTCTTCGTGATCACAGCATCCGGAGTTGTATCAGCCGATCATCTCCGTGAGATTCAGGTTGAGGCGATATCGCAAGGCAAGTCGGCGATCGCCCGTTGGGGATCGAACACAAAAAAATACGCTGGCTGGCAGAACCACACGAACCGCCTCATTCCCGTTTATACCTTTGGTACGAAGCAGCAGGGGGAGGGGATCGATATTGAAGGCTATGCCGGAAAGAACAGTCCGTATCGCGATGCCGAATCGCTCAAAAAAATTTACGGTCGCTTGCCGGAGAACACGCTCAATCCTGCGGCAGAGTATTTCGATCAGACCAACATTGCCGACATTCAGTTCGCAGCTTTGAAGGCGGGGAAGAAGAACATTTTTCTGGTGGTGTTCGACGGCATGGATTGGGAAACAACTCTGGCGGCGGCGATTTACAAATCGCGAAAGGTTGGCTACAGCGAGGGGCGTGGAACGGGATTGTTTCTGCAAAACACCTGGGAAGGTTCCCGATCACAATTCGGATACATGGTTACCAGCCCGCACAATTCCGGGACGAATGTCGATATTAATAAGCAGAAGGTGACCAACCCGGGCGGTTCCAAACGAGGCGGTTATGACGTGCGTAAGTCAGGCCCCAATCCCTGGACGCCCGGAAACGATGCGGAATACACAAAGGGAAAGCAGGAACATGCCTATACCGATTCCGCGTCCAGTGCCACGTCAATGACTGCAGGCTTCAAAACCTACAACGGAGCGATCAATGTGGACCATCTCGGCAGTCCGCTGACGACAATTGCTCACAAGGCTCAAGACGAGGGATACTCGGTGGGTGTTGTCAGCAGCGTACCCATCAGCCACGCGACTCCCGCAGCCGCGTATGCACACAATGTCAGCCGGCGGGATTATCAGGACATCAGTCGTGATATGCTCGGCCTGAAATCCATTTCCCATCCTGAGCGATCATTGACGGGGCTCGATGTCGTGATTGGAGGTGGCTTTGGTACCGAAATCAAAGGGGACCGCGCCCAGGGAGAGAATGTGGTTTCCGGCAATAAATACCTTACACAAAGTGACTTGCGAGAAATCGATGTCGAAAATGGTGGCAGATATATCGTTTCGACACGCACTGAGGATGTTGATGGTGGAAAGGCTTTGCTTGCTGCCAGTCGGAAAGCGGCCATCAGCGGTCAAAAATTGCTCGGTTTTTACGGTGTCGGCCAATATAGCGGCCATTTGCCTTATCAAACGGCAAATGGTGACTATCAACCGGCCCCAGGTGTAAGAACTCGGGCCGGGGAAGTGTATTCCAAGGCAGACATTGACGAAAACCCGACACTTGCCGACATGACCGAAGCCGCTTTGAATGTCCTGAGTCGGAACGAAAAAGGTCTGTGGCTGATGGTCGAAGCGGGCGACGTGGATTGGGCAAATCATGATAACAACCTGGACAATTCCATTGGGGCCGTTCTGAGTGGAGACGATGCAGTACGAGTGATTGCCAATTGGGTGAAGGCCAACAGTAGTTGGGACGAGTCGGTGATGATCGTTACGGCTGATCATGGCCATTATCTGGTGCTGGAACAGCCGAGTGATCTGATTCCTCCCGTGGCTTCAACCACCGGGTTAACACCGCTTGTTCCGTCGGCAAACGATTCCAAAAAGAACTGAAATATCGCCCAACTGCTCTCAACGGAGTCGGCCTGTACTGTGTACAATGCGAATGACACGGTTATCAGGGGGAATTGTTGAAATCGGAATTGCCCTCACGACAGATGAAAGTGGTCTTCGGTCGAACCGAAAAGTTTGGCCATGCCGTCCTTTGGGTGGGAAGTCCTCGAAAATTGTGGATTTGGATAATTTCTTCAAGCATTTCTTTCTGCGGATTCCGAGACAAGTTAACGATGGTTCGATCTCAGCGCGCGGAAATTCCGCTCACCGAGGCAGACCGGACTTACCAGGATAGACACGTCGAAAAGATCGGAGCGGTGTGATGACGCATGCAACGACACGCCTGAACAGAAACAATCTTTACACCTTATCGATGGCGGGGATATCCGCCTTGTGGCTTTGCGTGGCACCCCTGTCAGCCGAGAGGCTGATCCCCTCCAATACGGATGGGACTGAGGCAACAACAAACGCATCGATGAAGGTGTTTTCCACACCTGCAGGAGAACATTATTTCGCTTTGCAACTGCAGGCGAAGTCGCTCGATACAATCCGCACGAACCGTCGACACATCGTGATGATCGACACTTCGGCCAGCCAGGTGGGTGAACACCGTAAACAGGCATTGGCGGTGCTTGATGCATTTCTGGCCGGTTTGCCGCAGGAAGATCGTGTCACTTTGTATGCGGTGGATGTTCGTGCCGAGCGTTTGACCGAATCGTTCGTTTCGCCCACATCGCCTGACATGAAGACGGCCATTCAGACGTTGCACCGACGCTTTCCGGCAGGAGCCACAAATTTTGGTGTGGCACTCCGTGAAGCATTGAAACTTGTTCCCGCAGAGAATGTCGTAACAAGTTCGACCTCTGTCATCTACATTGGCGACGGCATGAGTGCGGCTGACTTTGTTCGCCCCGAAACTCTGGGCGATGTGTTGCAGTCCCTGAACGATCGTCGGATGCCATTCCACAGTTACGCCGTGGGGCCGCAAACGGACCTGCCATTGCTTGGCATTCTCGCTCAGTATTCCGGTGGCGTTGTGTTGTTCGATCATGGTCGCGATCAAAAACGGATGTTGCCCGGGAATGTCGGCACCCGGTTGGTAGCCGCAGTTCAATCGCCCGTGTTTTATCCTTCGCGGATCGAGTGTTCTGTTCCGAAGACTGCTCTTCTGCCAGACATGGCATTGCCAATTCGGACCGATCGGGCGACGATCTATCTTGGCAAGGGAAAACTCCCGGCACAATTAAATGTGCAACTGTTGGGGAGCGATGCGCGGGGCGATCATGTTCTCAATTGGAATGTCGCCGTGCCACAGGGCGATGCGGCAAATACCTTCCTGCAGACATATTGGAACAACGCCGAGAAGACCGCTGGTCTGGCGGTTCCGTTCGCTGGAGCGAACCTGTTGGAAGTGGCACAAGATGCGTTTGAAACTCAGGTCGCGCAAATGATCGCACTCGGTGAGCAGGCGGTCGTGAACGAAAACTTTGATCAGGCAGAGCAGATCGCTCTGGCAATTCAGGATGTCGATCCTGACAACGCGATGGCCGGGGCATTGCTTTCAGCACGCAACAACCCGAACATTCTCCGCGTGGCACAGATCGAAGACGACATTACCGAAGAGGACATGCTGCCAGAAGATGGGAGCCAGCCCCCGGTCACGCAACCCCCAGTCACACAACCACCAGTCACACAACCACCAGTCACACAACCACCAGTCACACAACCACCGGTCACACAACCACCCACTGATCCAGGTGATGGTTCGATTGCTGATCGTTTTCCGGAACTGGAACTGCCTCCGGATGGGGAAGCAGGGAACGGAACAGGTTCGGACAACATCGACGGGCGACCTGTGCCCCAGCTCAATCAAGGGTTGATTGACAGTCTGCTGGACCGGGAGAAGGTCAAGACCGAGCAGATGGAAGTCGAGGTGACCCGCGCGATTCAGGAAGCGAATCAGATTCTGCGTGATGAGCCGGAACAGGCGATGATCATTCTGCGTCGTCAACTTGGTGCGGTCATTGATGCAACTGAAGTCGAGCCAGTGGCCCGTCAGCGGTGGATTCGCCGCCTGCGCGGTCAGATCCAGAACGTTGAGAATCAGCGGGAACTGTTGTTCCGCCGTCAACTTCAACTGGCCCGTCGTCGTGCCATCGTTGAGGCGGAAAAACGGATGGTGGAACAGTTGGAAGAAGAGGAACGCCGGATTGAGACGCTCATCGATCGTGTGCGAGCGTTGATTCAGGATGGTGTGCATGGAAACGACGACGCCTACGAAGAGGCTGAAGAAGTGGCCGAGGCAATCGTCGATATTCGACCCGGTAGTGGTACGGCAGAAGCGGCCCGGTTTACAGCTGAAGCCGCGGGACACTTGAACAAGTCCTTCCGTCTGAGAGCGTTACGCGATGATCGTTTCCTCGAAACGTTGTACCAGGTCGAATTGTCACACGTTCCGTTCCCGGATGAGCCTCCCATTCGTTGGCCACCGGCTGCCGTCTGGAAGGCAATGACAGAACGACGAAAGAAATGGGCATCGGTCGACCTGCGACGCAACAGTCCAAACGAAGATCGAATTCGCGCATCACTGGATGAAACGACGGAAATCGAATTTGTCGATACGCCACTGCGAGACGCGGTCACGTTTCTGTCTGACTTGCACGGTATTCCAATCATTCTTGACGAGCCGCAACTGATTCAGGAAGGGATCACGCCGGATGAACCGCTCAACCGGGTTCTCGCCGGGGTCTCGCTGAGAAGTGCGCTGAAGATCGTTTTGGAGCCTTTGAGTCTGACATACGTCATCGAAGACGAAGTCATGAAGATCACGACTGTTGGAAAAGCTCTCAACACACTGCAAACGCGAGTTTATCCGGTTGGTGACCTCGCCATTCAAATTCAGAATGGTGGTGGTGGATTCGGTGGCGGCTTCGGTGGTGGATTCGGTGGCGGCGGCTTTGGTGGAGGTAACAACTTTGGTGGTTTCGGTGGTGGATTCCCCGGCGGTGGTGGATTCGGTGGTGGATTCCCCGGTGGCGGTGGTTTTGGTGGTGGCAACTTCGGCGGCAACAACTTTGGTGGAGGTTTCGGTCAGCCCTTCAGCGTGCCGGCTGAGGATGTCAACCAGCTGCGGCTTGAAGACCAGACCAGCAACACCGAAATGCGTCCTGAACTCGCTCAGGGCGAAGGCTTGACCGACGAATCGGTACAGTCGCTTAAAAAAAAACGCTGGATAATGCGAACCAGTCCGGGGTAACGGTCCCATCCGATGGTCCGGGGTTGCACCTTCCTGGAAACCGTAGTCAAGGGAAGCAATCGCAACCCGTACGACCTGCTAAAAAGCCGATTCCCCGCATCGAGATCCCACGCATTGAAGACCAGCCGGGCGATCCCCGTAAGAATTGGGATGCGTATCTTTCCAGAAATACGCCACATCCTCAGGATTTGGCCCGCTATATTCTGAATCTCCACCTGCGCAAGAAGCACGAACATGTTGTTGCGTCGATTCAATCGTCGCTGGTACATGGGCAATCGCAGCCGTGGATGTTTGACGTCCTTGCCCTGTCGATGGAGATCATTGGTCGACCGAAAGCCGAAGTCGAACGGGTGTTGCTCTCGCGCGTGGACTTCACCGCAAACGACATCCCCAGCATGCTCTTTTCGGCTGCTCACTTGTCCCGTTCCGGCGGAGATAAGGGGGCGTTGCGGCTGTATCAGCAGGCTGCCCGTCTGGACCCCACCCGACAGGAACCATACATCATGGGACTCAAGCTGGCACAGAAGCTGGAGGACGTCAATGCCTTGCGTTGGGCCTGCACCGGCATTTTGACATTCGCCTGGGGGAACGATCACGAAACATGGCACACTGCAGCCGAGGATGCCGCGGTGGATATCATTCGCGACTTGCGCAAAGCCAGGCGGGATGACGAAGCGGATCTTTTTGAGAATGACATGGCACAGGCGCGGCAACGCGACTTGAAGATTGCCTTGTCATGGACGGGAACTGGGAATCTTGATCTCTCTGTCGAAGAACCACCGGGAACGATCTGCTCTTATGGTCATCGCCAGACACCGGGTGGAGGTGTCCTTGTGCAGGATGGACTTGGCTCAGAACCGGACGAATGCGAAGACCGGTACGTGTGTGCCTTTGGGATTCCCGGGAATTATCGTGTGATGATTCGGCATGCCTGGGGGGATGTGGTCGGCAAACGCGCTCGGCTGACCGTGACGCGTTACGAAGGAACGCCACATGAGGCGCAGCGAACATATACCATTCCATTGGACAGCCGGGAAAAAACGATTCGAATCAATCTGAATCGGGGCAGACGGACGGAACTGGCGGAAGTCGCACAATACCGTTCGCGCATCCGTAAGCGACAGAAATCGGGCAGCCTGTTGCAGAAAATGGGGCGATTGAACATCGACGAGCAGCGGGCAGGCAACGATTTTGCCACGTCGCGTCGTAAGCAGTCGGCAGGCTTTCAACCGGTTGTCACTGTGCTGAATGAAGGCGTAACAATGAACGCGCTGGCCGTGGTTTCCGGCGATCGCCGGTACGTCCGCATCAATGCGTTCCCGCAGTTCAATACCATCACCGATGTCTTCACCTTCAGTTTTATCAACGGTGGGAATCCGGGGGGCATTCCCGGCGGTGGCGGAGGAGGTGGTGGGGGAAATCCCGTTGCTCCTCAGCAGGGACCACAGGGAATTCCGTTTCCTGCGCCCAATCCACCATTCGTGAATCCCGGAAACCGTTGATCATATTCTCGAACAACGATTCGATCGTATTCTCACCGGCATTGGTTGGCGGCTCTTGGAGTCGTCTGACCTGGTGGCTATAACCGAGAGAATGACGGGCGACCTGGCTTGCTCGAATCTTAACCGCAGCGATTTTACTCAACGTTTTCCCAAATTGCGTGAATTGGGAGGGCGGGAATTCGTGATCGTTGCTCTCTCGGAGTATCGCATGCCACTACCAAATCAGGATTCCGATGAGATCGTTGCCCAACAGGGACAGACGATCCGCCTGCAGAAAGTTCTCGCTGCAGCCGGATTCGGGTCACGTCGGGCGTGCGAGGAATACATCACCGATGGTCGAGTGATGATTGATGGTCGCGTCGTGGATGGTCTGGGGGCCAGGGTCGATCCTGATACACAGGAGATCAAGGTCGATGGAGAACTGCTGCGGCAGGAAACCAAACGCTATTATCTGTTGAACAAACCGGCGGGCTGTGTCTGCACGAATCGCGATCCCGGCGGTCGGCCACGTGCCATCGACCTGGTCCCGGATCAGTCGCGGCGTCTGTTCACTGTGGGGCGACTCGACGAAAGCAGTCAGGGACTTTTACTGATTACCAACGATGGCGAGATGGCACATCGGCTGGCTCATCCGAAATACCGCGTCTCCCGCACATACCGTGTACAGGTGGCCGGCAAGCCAACGCAGGAAGTTCTTGGCCAATTAAAACAAGGCCTTCATTTTTCGGATGGCCTGTTCAAGGTGGCTCGGGTCAAGGTTGTGCGTTTGAAGGGCAGGAGTTCCATTGTTGAACTGACGTTGAATCAGGGACGCAATCGCGAAATCCGTCGATTGATGGCCCGCATTGGTCACAAGGTGATGAAGCTCGAACGAATCTCCTTCGGGCCGTTGAAACTCGGCAGACTGCCCGTCGGTTCGGCACGGCCATTACGCGATGTTGAATTGAAGGAATTGCGACAATTTGTGGAAGAGCGATTCGCAGAGAAACCACCTGGTTCGTCTGGAAAGAAATCGCATTCACAATCTGGAAGAAAACCATCGAAGCAAGGCTCGAAAAACACCGTGAAAAAAAGATCGGAAAAAACCAGTGACAGGAAATCCCCCGGCAGGCGGAGTGCTGCGAAAAAGGCAGGAAAGACTTTCGGGAATCAGGCTCGTTCCACACGAGGGCGCGCACAGCAGGGAAAGACAGCCCGCGGCAAAAAGGGAAAAGGGCGTTCGACATCCCAGCGTCGCTGATGATCGACGACCATGATATCATTGAATTGAGAGACAACCGGAAGAAGAAGACATGGCTGGTCAGGCTCCTGACAATCTGGCAATGCCCGGAGCGGTGTTTTCCGCTGTGCAGACGCGTGTGGCGGTGGTGGAACAGGTACTGATGGCGCGTGATACCTATCGGTTGAGATTACGCTGTCCCGAAGTTGCGTCGCAGATTTGCCCTGGCCAGTTTTTCATGGTCCGTGAGCCGGTCGCTAACGATCCGCTATTGGGCAGGCCGTTCGCGCTATACGATATTTACGAAGAAGATGGCAAACCGGCAGGCATTGATTTCGGCTATATCGTCGTCGGCAAGTTGACATTGCGTATGCCTCATTGGAAGCCAGGAAAGGAAGTGGAGCTTTGGGGGCCACTGGGTAATGGATTTCCGCCGCCACAAGGCCGCCATCTGATGATGGTCGCAGGTGGTATCGGACAGACACCCTTTCTGGCGACCGCTCGCGAAGCACTCGGATTGCGCACCTATGGCAAACCTCGCAGGGATGTCGCCCACAGACCGGAGATCGTTTCACTCTGTTACGGTGCTCGGTCGAGAGAGTTTCTTGCCGGTTTGGAGGACTTTGACATTCCTGGTTTGAATCTGCAGGTTGCGACCGACGATGGCAGTCAGGGACACCATGGGTTCGTCACCGATTTGCTGAAAAAATCGTTTGATGAGAGCCTGCCTCCGGATGTCGTCTATTGTTGCGGTCCGGAACCGATGATGGAGGTGGTGGCGAATTTGTGCGAACAGGCCAATGTGGAATGCTGGCTTTCACTGGAGACGCCGATGGCATGTGGGTTTGGAGCCTGTTTCAGTTGTGTGACGCGGATTCGAACCGCTGACGGCGAATGGGATTATCGACGTACCTGTGTTGAAGGTCCCGTCTTTCGAGGATCGGAATTACTGTTCCACGATCCCGATATGTCATCCGGAACATCCTCCTGCCCAGATTGACGCGAATCGGAGAAACAGCCATAGTGACAGCGGAACTGGAAAAACGGCTCGTCGAAGTGGAACTCTCACTGACGCATCTGCAGCACGATTTTGACAAGCTCAATGGGGTTGTTCTGTCACAGCAGTCGGTCATCGACGACCTGTACAAAGAACTGTCGCGGGCGCACGCTTTGATCGAAGCTCTCGAAGAGGGTCCGGAAATCCGTGATCCAGAAGCGGAGCGTCCGCCTCATCATTGATCGGTTTTGCGGTGACGAAATCGCATGAGACGCATGGTGCAGGTGCGTTGCTTTTTGAGAACGCCATGTTGCCGTGCTGCAACAGCTTGAACGGAATTCCCGCTGACGAAATGCTCAGGAGTTGACGAGCGGATCACTACGCGCGGGACAATTTCCGTGTATTGGCCGGGTATCTTGCATCATTGGACCATTGCCTTCAAACCTCTGTGAATCGCACTTGCGGTTTTTCATCTTTTTGGCGCGAAAACTGCCGTGCTTCTGCCTTGTCCCGGAGTGCGACTGAACAGTTGAGTTGGTTCCGCGCCATCTGTCGCCTCCCCATTCCACTGGGGAATTAACGTATGACAACACCGATTCGCTCTCGTCGCATTCAGATTTTCTCAACTTGTCCACAGTCAAAAGATGTGCCAGGTGAAGTCTATGCGCAGCGTGTTGCCGAGGTAGCCCGGTGGAGCGAGCACTATGATTACGCCGGAATGTTGATTTACGCCGACAACGGTATCGCCGATCCCTGGACGGTTGCGGGATGCGTATTTCACTCGACCGAATCACTCTGCCCGTTGATTGCCGTGCAGCCAGTCTATTCGCATCCCTACACAATCGCGAAAGTGATCACGACGAATGCGTATCTGTACGGTCGCAAGATGTATCTCAACATGATCGCGGGGGGATTCAAAAACGATTTGACTGCTTTGAATGACCAGACGCCTCATGACGAACGCTACCAGCGATTGACCGAATACACGCTCATTTTGCGGGCCTTGTTGGAGTCGGATGAGCCGGTGACTTTTGAGGGTGACTATTACACCGTTCGGAATCTGCAACTGACACCGCAAATTCCTGCCGAGTTAAAACCCGGAATTCTGATCTCCGGCTCTTCGGATGCAGGTCTGGCTGCCGCGCGTGCCATTCAAGCCGTGCCGATCAAATACCCTCAGCGTCCGCACGAAGAACCAGACCAGAACGATGTCGATTGGACCGATCCCGGTGTGCGATTTGGTGTGATTGCACGAGAGACTGCCAAAGAAGCATGGCACGTTGCACATCAGCGTTTTCCTGAAAACCGCAAAGGGCAACTTCAACATCAACTGGCGATGAAAACATCCGATTCGCAGTGGCATCGACAACTCTCCGAACTGGCTGAACACGATGCCGAAAAAGACGACCCGTACTGGTTGGGACCGTTCCAGAACTACCGCACATTTTGCCCCTATCTCGTGGGGAATTACGAGCAGGTCTCGCAGGTGGTTTCCGATTACGTGCAGGTCGGATACCGCACGTTCATTCTCGATATTCCTCCCTGCGAAGAGGAACTGGAACATTCCAACATCGTTTTTCAGACTGCGAAGGAAGGTGTCACGTTTTGCCAAAATTGATTCAGGACTATGTGATTCGTCAGGCGGAACTGCGCCCCGATGGGGGGGCGATCGTCTGGCAGGATGAGACCATTACTTATGGTGAGTTGGATCGCGTGACCAACCGTTTGGCGGCCATGTTTCGCGAAAGTGGGTGTCAACCGGGAGATCGGATTGGAATTGCCATCGTGAAGTCGCCAGCCGCCATCATCTGCATGATCGCGGCGTTAAAGGCTGATTGCGTTTACGTGCCGATCGACACCGAAAGCCCAGCCTCGCGCATCCGGAAGATCATTGAGTCATGCCGCCCTGTCTGGATCATGACTGACGCAAAGGGAGCCAAACGGGTTGATGATTCGCTCATGAATGTCGCCATCGACAACACCATTCAAATTCAAATTGGTTCGGTGGGAGCATTGCCGGTCGTCGGGAACCGTCTCAACACACTATTCTGCTTTTCAGAACTGGAAAATTATCCGGATATCGCCATACCGGGCACCCGACAACCAGACGACGCGGCCCACATTCTGTTTACTTCTGGGTCAACCGGCACGCCGAAGGGCGTTGTGATTACCCACCAGAATGTCACTTCCTTCGTTGATTGGGGCGTAAACTATTTCGGAATCGATGAGACGGATCGTGTTTCCGGTCATGCACCGCTGCACTTTGATCTCTCGACATTCGACATTTATGGCACTTTTGCAGCCGGAGCCGAACTGCATCCTGTGGAACCGGAGATGAATCTGCTGCCGCAGAAACTGGCTCAGTTTATTCGCGAGCGGCAACTGACCCAATGGTTCTCCGTTCCATCCATTTTGAATTACCTGATGAAATTCGATGTTGTCGACGATGGTGATTTCCCATCGCTGAAACGACTGATGTGGTGTGGGGAAGTATTGCCCGTGCCGACACTGATTTACTTCATGCAGAAACTTCCGCTGGTGGAATTCACGAATCTCTACGGTCCGACGGAGGCGACAATTGCCAGCAGTTACTACACCATGCCGGCTTGCCCAGCCTCCGAAACCGAAACAACACCCATTGGTGTTGCCTGTGACGGGGAAGAACTCTCGATTCGGAATGAACGGTTGGAAACCGTTGCACCGGGAGAGATTGGCGACCTCTTCATTGGAGGTGTTGGGCTAAGCCCCGGCTACTGGGAAGATCTGGAAAAAACCGCAAGCGTGTTTTTTCCAGGTCCCGGCGGTTTGGATACTCAGAATCGCATCTACAAAACTGGTGACCTGGCGCGGCTCCGAGAGGATGGCCAGATTGAATTCCTCGGGCGGGCAGACACACAAATCAAAAGCCGTGGTTACCGGATTGAGTTGGGTGAAATCGAAACTGCATTGGTATCGTTACCGTATCTCGATGAGTCGGCAATCGTCGCAATCGATACCGATGGTTTTGAAAACAAGGTAATCTGTTGCGCCTATGTGGTGCAGCCGGAGTTGAATGTGTCGCCGGCGCGCATCCGTGCCGACCTTTTGCAGTTGATTCCCCAATATATGTTACCGGCTGACTGGCTGACGTTCGATATGTTGCCGAAGAACGCGAATGGCAAAATCCATCGCCCCCGATTGAGAGAGTTATTTTCGTTGAAAAGGAACCCCGACGCATCGAAAAAAGTGAAAGCACTCGACTGATTCGTTCGGTCGAATCTCCCATCGTGTACTCAGCAAAATATGAAAACCCGGAATGAGAAAGGTCGCTCCGTGTCCGCAGAAATCGCCGTGGAAAGTCAGGTGTTGGGGATCTTTGCCGAACGTTTGAATCTGGAAGTGCCGTCGATCGACACCGACCTGATTGAGAACGCCCTGATGGATTCGATGATCTTCGTTGATCTGGTGCTGGCTGTTGAAGAGGAGTTCCAGGTCACGATTGCTTTGGATGATCTGGAAGTCGAGTTGTTCCGAACCGTCGGCAGTATTTCCGAGCTGATTCGTGACAAACTCACTGCCAATTGAACCGAGTTGTGGAAAGATCATTTGCGAGGTCAGACTTCCCAGACCCAGTTCGTCGTGGGATAGAAGTGCAAAACGTACCTGCCAGGAGTACAATAAGACTCACCGGTAACCAGTCATTGAGCGCAATGCTGCCGGAGAGGATTTTCACAACCTGTTTTTTTATAATGAGTTATGGCGGGAAACTCTTTCGGGCAGATGTTTCGGATCACCACGGCCGGCGAGAGCCATGGACCGGGGAACGTCGTGATTATCGACGGTGTTCCTCCAGGCATCGCAATCTCGGTTGCGGATTTGATGGTCGATTTGAATCGGCGACGACCGGGACAAAGCCGCATTGTAACACAACGTCAGGAAGCAGACGAACCGGAGTTTCTTTCCGGCATTTTTGAGGGACAGACAACCGGAACCTCGCTGGCGATTCTCATCCGCAATCAGGATCAGCGGAGCCGCGACTACAGCGACATCAAAGACAAGTATCGTCCCGGGCATGCCGACTTCACTTTCGATGCCAAATATGGTTTCCGTGATTATCGCGGTGGCGGTCGGTCGAGCGCGCGGGAAACAACGGTGCGCGTGGCGGCTGGTGTGGTCGCAAAAAAACTGATCGAGCAATCATTCGGTGGTTGCGTTGTCGGGTATGTGAAGCAGATTGGCGATCTTGTGGCGGAGATTCCTGATCCCGAAAACGTCACGACCGATCAGGTTGAAACAATGCCCGATGGGGAGCCGAATATCGTGCGTTGTCCCGATCCTCACACTGCCGAAAAGATGGTGCAACTGATCGATACTGTTCGTAAGGATGGTGATTCAATCGGCGGCGCAGCGGAAATTGTCGCCACCGGAATTCCTGCGGGATTGGGCGAGCCAGTGTTCGACAAGATCAAGGCTGACCTTGCCAAGGCCTTGTTCAGCCTGCCCGCTGTGCTGGGTGTTGAATATGGTGTCGGTTTCGGATGTGCAACAATGCTCGGCAGCGAAAATAACGATCTCTTCGTACCTGATGACTCTGGTAAAAAACCTCCGATTGGGACCAGTACGAATCGTCACGGGGGAATGCTGGGGGGAATTACGAGTGGCGAGCCAATCATCCTTCGCGCGGCAGTCAAACCGACCAGCAGTCTGCCGAAAGAACAAACGACGGTGAATAGAGATGCACAACCGACGACCATTCAGACGAAAGGTCGGCACGATCCCTGTCTTTTGCCCCGGTTCATTCCGATGGCTGAGGCAATGGTGGCGATTGTGCTGGCAGATCACTGGTTGCGTTGGCGATCGCAATGTGGTCCTTCTGAGAATTTGAGAGCGCGTCCACGATAACTGTAGTGTCTCCCAGCCTCGTATTACAGATTCGAATGGTTCGCCAGCCGCTACGATAAAACCAGACTTGGTCTGGCTGAAGGAAGAGTTGATGCAGACCTCTTTGCCGAATCAGTGGTGTCAACGCCAGATCCGATTGCCAGCATTCTCTCGTGGATTTCATCTGATTACCGATCATGTGGAACGCGAATTGCCTGAGATCGCCGATGTGCAGATCGGCTTGCTGCATGTTTTCATCATGCACACATCCGCTTCGTTAACCATCAATGAAAACGCCGATCCGGACGTGCCCGTCGATTTGGAGTCTTCCATCAACGCGATCGCCCCGGAGAATTTCCCGTATCACCACACGATGGAAGGGCCGGATGACATGCCGGCACACGTGAAGGCATCGTTGCTGGGAAGTTCTGTCAGTGTTCCGGTACATGAAGGACGGTTGTGCCTGGGAATCTGGCAGGGAATCTACCTGTGTGAACACCGCAACCACGGTGGACATCGGCGACTGACCGTGACATTGCAGGGGCAGGTCGCTGGTTAGATCTGTTTACTTTTTTGTGTGACGCTTCCGAGTTTTGGAATTCCGGCAAAACAGGCCGAATGTCGTTCATCTCGGGAACGAACAGAACAGGCCATATCTACGTTAGGCTGGCGCGCCTTTCGGGACCGCCGCGAGATATTCTTCCAGATAGCCAGCGGAAGTTTGCTGATCCAACAGTTCCATTCGGATTGCGGCCATGACAAGTTCAGCCGGGTCTTCCTGCTGCAGAGCCAGCAGGTGCACGACCTGATCTTCGGTGAGATAACCCAGACGGATTCCGATTGCACCAAAGCGTTTGCCCGATTGCCCCTGGTCTCGGAGGATTTCTTCCACCTGTTCTTCGGTCAGAATGTGCTGCTGCCGAGCCAGTTCACCGATGTAAACATGCTCAGTTTCAAATTGCAGCAGTGCTTTGGAGATGGTAGGGATATCGAAAACGCCCTTTTTGACCAGCCAGCGGCTGAAGCGGGCGGCCATGACACGTTGCATCATGCGGCGGTCTTCATCGTTCAGCAGCGAGTGGACATGGACCTGATTCCGGCCGTTTTGTTTCGACTTGTACATTGCTTCGTCGGCTTTGGCGATCAGTTTTTCGCCCAACCCGGTTTCTTTTCGATCGGGAATTGCCAAAGAAACGCCCACACTGATCGTCACCGGAACACGTTGGCCGTCGAAGAAAAACTCTTCCGCTTCGATTTTCTGCCGCAGGCGTTCCCCCATGTTGGTCACGCCCTTTTCTGTAGGGTTGATCGCCATGATGACGAATTCCTCTCCACCAAAACGGGCCAGTACATCGCTCTTGCGTAATGAACCCTCCAGCACCTCTGCGACACGCTTGAGAACCTCGTCACCAAACTGATGGCCGTATGTGTCGTTCAGGTTTTTGAATTTGTCGATGTCTGTGAAGATCACACCCAACGGCGTGGCCTGACGAGCACACCGGCACAATTCCTTGTTCATCGCTTCATCGAAGAAATTGCGATTATACATGCCGGTTAGAGGATCGCGCAAAGCCTGTTTCTGCAACTGATCGTTTTGTGATTTCAGTTCTTCCTGTTCACGTTGCATTGCTTCCTGCCGGGCAACGGCCTGTGTTGTGGCAATCGCTTCGCGGACAGCGATTTCCGCAAGTTGTTGATTGGCCTGAATCATCAGATCGCCCGGACTGCCGATGTCTTCGGTGTTGACCTGGAACAATTCTCCGGCGGAATCGGTTCGTTGTCGGGTCTGATCGAGGAATTGCTCCAGTTTCTCGTCGTCGAATCCGTAGAATTCGGCCGTGAGATCGCGGAGATGTTCGAGATAAACGCCTTTGTTTTCGGTGCAGAAGTAGCCACCCACAGCCGCTGATGTTGCGGTTGCTTTAATGAGATCGTAGTTCGGTGTCAAATTCTGGTTTTTGATCTGCTCTTTGCTGGCATGATGCGATGCAACAGAGTCAATAAGGGCAGTTGGCAATCCCCACGATTCCATCAGCCGCACGCCGATCTCGACATGATTGAAACCGAGATGCTCATCCTCCAGTTGAAACAGCAGTTTGCTTTCTTCATCTGCCTGTTGTAATACCCTGGCAGATTCTTCCGGGATGGTCTTGAGCATAGCCAGACGACCGAGATCAATCAGCAAACCGCTGAGGAAAAACTCACAGTTGAGACCCTCATTGCTATGCTCACCCAGGAGTTCGGAACTGACACCCTGCACGAGCGACTGCATCCAGTATTTGTTGTAATACTCAGCCATTGGGCCTCTGGTCATTGCGTCATCGACGAGCGAAAAACTGAGCGCCAAAGACGATACGACCGTTGTGCCGAGAAGCGGGACAGCGCGTTCGAGAGAAGGGACGCGGCTGGTAAAACCGAAGAACGATGAGTTGGAGGCCTTGATAATCTTCGCCGCAATCGCCGGGTCGGACTTGATCACGTCGATGACCTCTTTGATTTCCGTTTCCGGATTCTTCGAGATGTCCAACAGTTGAATCGCCACCGAGGGAAGTGTGGGGAGGTTGGCGGAAGACCAGATGGTTTTCGGATCGATCATGTTCTCTATTCCCGTTGAGGTCGTCGACGTCGAGTCGCGCTGTGTATTTTGTGATCCAGTTGTGTATTTCGTGATCCAAAGGCAATGAAAGCCACCGGCACAGTCGTCAACTTTTTTCCGCCAGATAACGTCCAATGATTCGATGGAGGTTGCAACGTCGGCTGATATCCGGTGACGGTTGTTTTCAACATCCGTCTGGCTCACATATCCAGATATTCAGATTGCATCCTGAGCAAGGTTCTCTTGGGAATATAGGTTGCGAAATCGCCTCATGACGGGACGTTTACAAAATGCAACGACCGTCTTCCGGAAGATCGCGTACCGATTGTACGGCTTGTTCCAGTTGGGGAATTTGGCAATCGGGCGCCCAGCCAGCTTTGAAGGAAGAGAGTGTGGAGTGCTGACCGCTTGCGTTGAACAGGCAACGGGGAGGAAAAGTGCAACGACGTTATCGGGAGAGGAGGGATTCTATAGCGAATTGCAAATTATCGTAGCGACCAGAAACGTCACACCAGAAAGGAAACAGCTCTAAGGATCAGATAGTTTGCGCAGGTAAGTGGCCAGGTCCATCTGCAGTTTGGCAAGCCTCTGCCAGGTTACCCAGTCAACGGCGACCGGCAGTGTGGAGTCTTCTTCTGACGGTTCCTCCCCTCCCGTTGCGGCATCCAGAATCGGGCCAATTTGCGAGTGGGCGTAAGCCAGGATATCGGAAAGTTGTGCATGATGCACGGGGCTTAAACCGGTGGGAAACTCCGGCGGGCCACCGGGAAACAACTCCAGCATTTCCACTTCAAACGAGTCGTCGTTGATGCACTGGTCGCTGGAGGAAATCGTTTTCGATTCGTGGTCACTCCCCTGAGCATCCACCAGCAGGGGGTTGGGGTTCATGGTGTGGGCCGCCTTCTGTTTGATCTCATCCTGACTCCCGAACAGAAGCAGGCAACGTCCGATTGAGAGCTGGTCCCCCACCTGCAAAACCCGCATCTGCACCGGATGGCCATTTATGCGGGTGCCGTTCGTGCTTTCAAGATCCGTCAGAATGATACGGTCTCCATCCTGCTGAATCTTGACATGGAATCGACTGACTCGCTCATCATTGAGACGAATTATGTTGTCTTCTTCACGACCGATCGAAACCGGCGTTGGCAGATCTTCAAATGTCAGCCCGCGCTCCATCCCCTCAAGTACCTGCAAGGTAATCAATGCCATGACAGATTCCGGTCTCTGGAGGGGAAAAGGTTTCGGGCTGATGGGTGTGTCCGGGCGATACGAAAAGTGCATACGTGGGATGCAATCGACTGAACGACCGTCGATTCAAGGAAACGACACATTTGTTTTAGCATGGCACAGCGAAAGACGTCAAGAAGCCGTGAGAAACCGAGGCGCTATGAAACGTTGTACCATCCGTACACGTCGTCATCTTCGTAGGCGACTTCGATTGCCTGCGACACCGTCTTGACCAATTGCGATTTGGAAACGGGTTTTCGCAAAACGGAAAAGGCATCAGCTTCCGATGCCTCTCGTTGCAATTCCTCAGTGAAATCCGATGTAATCAGAATGCAGGGAATGACGTCGTCGATGTCCTTTAACGCCCGGACGGTGTCCAGTCCCGTCAGATGCAGCATGTGCATGTCCAGCAGCGCGATATCGATGCGAATCTGCTGGCTGAGTTCAATCGCCTCTTCCCCCGACTCCGCAACGTAGGTTTCAAAGTGAGGCTCGAAAATCTCCCTCAGCGTCCAGCGGAACGACTCATTGTCGTCAGCAATCAGCAGATGATAAGGATCAGATTGAGCAACCACGGAACCCGTTCCAAATCGATGCGAAGTGAAGAAGCCGAATTGCGAAAACGCAACAGAAAAACACCCATGAGCAGTTTCCCTTCTGGTGTAACGTCTCTGGCTCGTGGGTGCCTGTTTTTGGTCAATCGACGCTTATCGCGGCACAGAAGAGCATAATGTGCTCATGTGAGTGAAACTCGACGATGGCGAATTTTGCAAATCGGATACCAAAACCCGGAGATTGTGTCAACCTGCGATAAGTGCTTGTCATGTCATTGGTTGTAGTGATAGCGTGGGTTATTCTACGATGAAATGGCGACTTCCGGTCTGTCGAAAGGAGCAAGACCCGCCTTATAAGCCGACCAAACCGCTGTCAATTCGGCAGTGGTAGCCAGATTTGGCTGAGCCAGAAACTGGCTCCGGACGGGATTGCCAGGTCCGCGTTATTCCACGGGTTCGGCGGTCGTTGATGCCGGTGTTTTTTCTACCGAGAGATGTCGAGCAAAGAAGCCGACCAGTTTTTCGTCGTATTCTTCGGTCAATACGCTGCGGGCCATATTGTGCTTGGCCTTTTTCACGATCCAGGTTTCCACGCGATCTCCACCAACTCGTTTGCGCATTTTATCCGTGATTACCGGTGGCACGTAAGTATCTCGTTTACCGGAAATGAGAAATACCGGTTTTGACCTCAGCTTCGGCAGCACTTTCTCAAGAATGAAGTATTTGTAGCCCGACTTGAATCGGCTGACCCATTGCACGATTTTCAGAGTCGAGTGAATGTGGAAGTCGGGAACGAGTCGCAACAACCAGGCCGGTACCACCAGAGGAGCCCAGCGCTTGGAATGGTAGATCATCATGCTGTCGGCTGAGAATGCGCTGTCTGTCACAACGCATTTCACCCGTTTTTCCAGGGCGGCAATCGCCAATGCAGCGCTTCCCCCACGACTGATTCCGAAAACTCCCAACTCCAACTGGCTCAGTTCATCATGCTGCTCAATGAATTGCATGGCAGCACTGGCGTCGGTCACTTCATACTGCGTCAGCCAGTGGATTGGCTTGTACTTTTCTAGCGTATCGCTGTCACCCTGACTACGAAAATCGAATGACAGGACTGTGAAGCCGACATCCCACAGAGCCTGACAGTACTGCATGGCCATCCAATGGTTCCCGCCATATTCGGGACAAAACAACACCAGGCCTCGTGATGAAGCAGGTTCATCCGGTACGTGTGACCTGGGCTGGTAGAGACTGCCTCGCAACGTCAAACCATGCGACGTCGGGAACTCGATACGTTCGGCATTGGGATCGGGGGTAGCCGGCTCGACACCAAAGTTGGGAATGTTTTCGACGAATCCGAGGCAGACACGAATAAACGGCGCGCGAACAGCGACCTCAACAACAAAGATGGCGATGATGACGCCAATGACCCAACCCACGATGACGCTCGCTTAATTTTTGAATTCAGAAAGAATCAGCGAGATGTTCTGGCCACCGAAGCCGAAACTGTTGGAAAGTGCGGTTGAAACATTCGCATCCCGAGCTTCGTTGGGAATGTAGTCGAGGTCGCAATCCGGGTCAGGCGTTTCGTAATTGATGGTCGGGGGCAACACGTTATCACGTATTGCCAGCAGGCAGGTGATCGCCTCGACGCTTCCCGCTGCCGCAATCAGATGGCCCATCATGCTTTTGATGCTCGAAACGGGTGAATTTTTGGCATCGTCTCCCAGCGACTGTTTGATAGCCGCCGTCTCGACTTTGTCATTGACCTTGGTACTGGTTCCGTGCGCGTTGATGTAATCAATGCCATCGGTATTCACCTGAGCGTCCTTCAACGCCATCCTGATGCAGGCGACGGCTCCGCGACCTTCCGGATGGATATCAGTAATGCGGTAAGCGTCGGCAGTGGAGCCATATCCGATAACTTCTCCGTAAATCTGGGCACCTCGCTGCTTCGCATGTTCGAGTTCTTCGAGAATCAGCATTCCCGCGCCCTCTCCCAGAACGAATCCGTCACGGTTCAGGTCGAACGGTCGCGATGCCCCTTGAGGGTTGTCATTGTGTGTTGAGAGCGCCGTCAGCAGGTTGAATCCAGTGACACCGAATGGGTGAATCATGCTATGCGCACCACCGGAAAGCATGGCGTCAGCATCACCACGGCGAATGATCTCGGTTGCCTCCCCGATGGCCTGGCTCGATGCGGCACACGCGGTGAGGCAATTGAGGTTTGGACCCTGTGCATTGAAGATGCTGGCCAGGTGACCGGCAGGCATGTTTGGTTCCTGTTCGAGTTCGCCCTGGGGATGGAGCAATTCCATACCAGCTGTGGTGAACTTTTCGAGATCGAGTTCTCCTTCAGTTTGCGCTTGTGCGACCAGCGTCATGAAGCTCATGAAGTCCTGCTGGCCTTCGCCGGCACCGAGATAAACTCCGAATCGTGCCGGGTCGAGACCGTTATCCTGAATGCCAGAATCTTCAACCGCCTGATGAGCCGCACCGATGGCGAATCGGATATTTCGACCGGCATGTTCAAAACGCTCCGGATCGTCGACATAGCTCTCGAAGTCGTACTCTTTGACTTCGGAAGCGAATCTGGTCGGGAAATTGGACGCATCAAAATGCGTGATCGCTCCAATTCCGCTGGCGCCTTCCTTCAACGCATTCCACATTGTGCCGATGTCATTTCCGACAGGAGTGACACAGCCGATTCCGGTGATGACAACTCTACGTTTCATTGGTCTACCTTGTGGATTCCCACCTGCCGCTGTCGCGGACTGATATCTTCGCATTTGCAAAGGGTGCAAAACGCAAGTCGAAAATCAGGGCACAAGGCCCCAGTCGCATGATTCACTGTCACATTTTCCGTCTGGCAGTTTCTTCCGAAATCGGAATTCTCCCAACCCATCCAAGATAAACGCGCTGGCGAGGGAACTCAATATGATTGTCAGTGTATGATTGCCAGTCGCGAACTCGGTACTATGGGCAACTACGTTCCGTCACCCGCCTTTCCCACTTCGAGAATATCCAGTAACCCGCTGGAAAAAACGAAATTCTTCTGGTCGATCTTGCCCAGCTCCGGATCGCTCTGGTCCAGATGCACGAACACGATTTCCGCTTCTGCGACAAGCCGGTCCCCAACCTTCGCCGTACATTCTACCGAACCACCTTCGTCCCGCGCTTCGTTCAGCGTGGCATGATAAACGATCGACTCACCCGGCGAGACCCAACTATGGTAAGTGATTTTCGGTACCTTCGCCAAAATGACGATGTGTTCGAATTCATGCGTTTTTCCCAGCAGAATTCCTCCTGTTTGCGCCATGCCTTCCAACATCAGTGATGTCGGCATGATGGGAAAACCGGGAAAGTGATCGTGCATGTGCTCTTCCGCCAGCGAAACGTTTTTCACCGCTTTGGCGTGTGAGCCAGCTTCAAATTCAATAAATCGGTCGATCCAGAACCAACGCATAATTGTGGACACTCAACGGGGGTAAAAACCAAAAGCACTACTGATTCAGCTTGTTTTCCACAAACTTGACAATGAACTCGACCGTGAAGAGATCCTGGAGGTTCTCGACCTGAGGGGCTTCCGCCAGTTTGTCGACATTGGCATGAGGCATTCTGACCCGCAACTCCGACAGACCCTTTTCCGTGATCTTGCCGTCGTCAACAAACCCCGCATCTGCCGCTGCCAGATTTTCAGGGAACAGTTCTCCACGCGGAATTTTTACGTCGAAGTTCTTTTCGAGCCGGAAAACGATGTCGAGAAAATCGATCGATTCCGCACCAAGGTCGCCGACAAGAGTGGCTTCGGGCGTGACATCCTCATCGTCAACCCCAAGGGCATCGACGAGCGTTTCCTGAACCTTTTCAAAAATTTCTTCCGATGAAGACATGATCATTTTCTCCAGAACTCATAATGTTTGATGATGAGACCGATGCAAAGTGGCAGTTGCCGAAGACAATTACTGAAGATAGTTGCCGAAGTTATCGCATCGGGATAAATAATTGAATCAGATTCCACCCAGAGTCAGGCCACCGTCGACAGTCAGAACATGACCTGTGATATAGGATGCTTCGTCGCTTGCGAGAAAGACGACCGCTTTGGCAATGTCTTCCGGTTGACCCAGACGCCGCATGGGAATCATTTTCTTGATGTTGTCTCCAGCCGCATTGCGAACCGCTTCGGTCATATCGGTTTCAATGAATCCGGGAGCAACCGCGTTGACCGTCACACCACGGCGGGCGATTTCGGTAGCGAAACAGCGGGTGAAACCTTCGATGCCACCTTTGCTGGCCGCATAATTCGATTGTCCCGGGTTGCCGGTGTTGGCCGCAACGCTGGAAATGTTGATGATGCGACCCGAGCGCGCGGACATCATCGGTCGGGTGACTGCCTGACAAAAGTTGAAAACGCTCGTCAGATTGGTGTCGATCACATCCTTCCAGTCTTCAATGCTCATTGTGGCGAGAAGGCCATCACGAATGATCCCGGCGTTGTTCACCAGGATGTCGATCCTGCCGAACGTCTCCAGTACCTCTTCAACGACTTTGTCGGCGGCATCTTTTTCGCGAACGTTGCATTGGATGGCGACCGCTTCATGCCCTTCGCCCTTCAATTCCTCGACGATGGCATTCGCGGAATCAGTACTGGCGTTATAGATGAATGCCACTTTGGCACCTTCTCTTGCCAACGCCTGAACGATCGATTTTCCAATGCCCCGGCTACCACCGGTCACCAACGCCGTCTTTTCGGCCAGTCTCATGAATCTACCCTTCTGTTGGTATTCTCAATTTGCTTTGTGTTTCCCGAATCGTTCGCGGCCATCGGCCCAATGTACATCAACCAGAGGGAATCGAATTCGGTTTTGTTGTTCGTGAACTTATTCTCCACCCTGTAGTTCGCCCGACCACAACTGATGAAACAGATCCTTCATCGCGGCGGTACACTTTTCATCGTTGTTTTTCAAGTCCAGGTTTTTGTCAGCGAGGTTGAATTGCTCGAGAATCAATCGCGCACTGACGGCCGACTTGCCTTCGATATTCCCTTTGCCTTTCATCACGCATTGCGATTCCCCCCACTCATGCACGGTGATGTTTACGGTCAGCGATTTACCCGGAGTAACAAAGTTGTTGAACTTCATCGCTTTCGCCTGCTTCAACAGTACGGTGCTGAAACGAAAGTCTTCGCTGTATCGCATCAACCATCCGCTCGCTTGAACCATCGATTCCAGCATCAACACACCGGGCATCACTGGAAATCCCGGAAAATGGTCTGCCAGGTATTCCTCAGCCAGACTGAGCGACTTGATGGTCGTGATGGATTTTTTCGGTTCGATGGACAGGATCCGATCGACGAGAGAAAACCGCATGGTTGGGATCTTTCAATTCGGCAATGCAAAAACAGCCAGATTGGGAAATGCAGGTGTCACTATGGCGGGACGACTCACACACGGCCCGCGATGAGACGAGAGGCAATCATTGACGATGTGGTTTTGCTTTCTCACCTGAAACGATTATGAGGTCAACCAAAAGCTGACGAAAAACCATCAAAGTGATGCAGACGATTGGCAAATCTCCAGTTTTGCGACAAATCGGGCCGGACGCAACGCTGGACACCTCTTCGTAGGCGGAAACGTGAAAAGAAACAGGTGTGGGCATCTTGATTTGTTCCAGCGGGAAGACACCCTGTTGTAAAAATTCACCATTTCTCCCCTTTTTCGATCGTTGTTTGACCACCCCGTTTCCTGACATAGATTTGGACAGAGAGTGCCATCCGAAGTATGCGGAAACGATGCTCAGGGGAATTCACGATCTGAATGACAACGCCAGAGGTAAAAGGGACTTTGGACGAAATGGACAATATCGATTCAAGCGACACGAAAACGATTGCCGTGCAAGCCAGTTTTGAGCAGACGCAAACCGATGCAGCGAAGCCGTACTGCGAGGTCGATCCCATTCAGACAATTGGCGATCTGCAAAAGGTATTGCAGGCCGCGTTACAGTCGGAAGTCGCACATGGTCAGGAAACATGTTCCGGCAGTGATGGCTGCGATGCGGAAGACGTGGAGCAGTTGATGAGTGAGCGGGAGGACTTCTCGCGAGCCGATCTTTCCCGCGTTGAACAGGCATTGCTGGAATTGTTTCGGACAGAGGAATCGTTAACCAGTCAGCAAAAAGAAAATCACTGCAAGCCGATACACAAAGGAGCCGGAATGAATGGTGCTGTCGCCGAGCCGACACCCGGCAGCCAGTTTGTCCCACTGGGCGAATTGTATGATGAGCAGTTTCAGCGCAAAACTGAGCCAATGGAATCGGTCGAACAATTCTCTGATGACCGCCGACTGTTTCCTCGTCGGGAAAGCGCGAGCCGTGCGATTCTGCATTGCTGCGAAGATGAGGACCATAGTCTGGTTCAGGATGCGCATTGGAAATTCCATTCCAGCGAATTGCGGGGCGACATTCTTGATGTCAGTATGAGCGGCGTTGCGATTGAAGTTTGTAAGGAATTGGAGCAGGATCAACGTGTGTTTCTGAGGTTGTTGAGCCAACGACTGGAGCAGCCGATCGATCTGTCCGGGCGCGTTGTGCGTTCAATTCCCATCGAGCCGGAACTCTGGAAAATACTTTGCGAGTTTGATCGTCGGCTCAGTTTTGAACAGGTCAATACACTCGGTTTGAATCTTTTCCCATCGGAGTATGTCTGATCATTCGTTGGGGGGAGATAGCGACTGTTATTCTCAGCACAAGGGGATGTCGAATTGACCCAATCCGCGTGATTTCAAAAGTGTGGGTTTTCGAATCATCTGGCGGAAGTCCAATGTCGGTCGTTTTTTGTGGCGGTTGCTGGAGTGCCATTGGGTTAAGAACCGGGGAAAACTGAAGAGATTGCTCTTGCAGCAGCTTCGCATTTTGTAAAAATATGAACATCGAGGTTGCGGTGGCGGAATAGTTGCTGCAATGGACTGGCACGCCCGTGAAGGGGTCGGAGCTGGTACCGATCGAAGCGGGGAAATCTGGTTAGAAAGGAGGTGGTCCAGTGGAATATGTCTGTAACCAGCGAGGTGGTACTGTCTGACAGTCTGTGGGCTGTCAGAAAAGGACAGCCACCGTCTCGTAAGGATCACCATCGATCCAGAACGAGTACAGAGCCCGGCTTTGTTGTTATCAACAGAGTCGGGTTTTTGTTTGTGTATCAGTCATGGCGCACAGCGTCGTGACCTGACGCTGGATAAATTGGCGATCAAAAGCAGACGAGGAAGTAACTTGCCGGGTGGAAGTCCCGGTGGCGGTATTGACGAGCGGAACCTCACAGTGAAGGACAGGGTGCCGGATATTCCTTGATGTTCGGGAGCTTCGAGTTCATTTCTGACCAACACAATACAGGTAGCGTGTCGAACGCAAAAAGATTTTGCCATCATACAGTGCCGGGGTCGCGTCAAATTGCCCGCGTGCCGAGTCAAATCGGGTTTGTGTGATCACCTCCAAGAGGGGCGACGCTTTGTAAACGAATGTCCCATTGTCGCGAGAAACAACATACAGTTTGCCATCGCCAGATATCATCGATGCGTAAATCGTTCCGGTCATCAGCCGCCGCTGGGTGACAATCTCGCCACTCTCAGCTTTGAGAACGTAGCCGATTCCCTTGTTGCTGACCCAATAGAAATGCCCGTCGTGGTAGAGTGGGGAAGGAATGTTCGATCCTTTGTTTGTGGACCAGGCGACGTGGCTTTTCGTCACGTCTCCTTTGCCGCCGGTCCGAATGGCAATGCCTTGTCCCGCGCGGCCGCCAATCGCGAATACGCGGTTCGGACCGACCGCCACACTTGGACAGACATAATCGCCGATGCCATCGCATCGCCAGAGATCGGTGCCATCTTCCGGGTTCAGGGCAAAGACTTCTTTCTCTGCACTGAGGACCAGTTCCGGCGATCCGTCAATTGCACGGGCAATTACGGGTGTCCCCCAACAACGTTGGACATCGTCCCGCTTCCAGACGACTTCCCCTGTGGTTCGATTCAACGCTCCGATCATTCCACTTTCGACAGAGGCGTTCACAATCAGCAAATCCTTAAACAGAATGGGCGACGCACCGCTCCCCCAGGAGTGTGTTCCATTCCCAACCGAAACCGGTTGTTTCCAGAACTCCCTTCCGTCAAGCGTCAGGACAAGAATCCCGCTGGAGCCAAATTGCAAATAGACATTTCGACCGTCTGTCACGGGCGTGCTGGAGGAATAGCCATGTTCTCTGATGAAACCACTGTACGGAGAGACGCGGGCATTCGGATTCTCTGACAATGGGGCAGTATAGTCCCACAGCAATCGCCCCGAACTGGCGTCCAGACAGAGCACATGCCGCTGGAGATTTCGGAAACCGGCCGACGTTTCGAGTACTCCGTAACCAGAATAGCAGGTGAGAATCACCTTGCCATCAATCGCAATTGGGCTTGAAGCGCCAGGGCCGGGCAATTTGTATTTCCAAAGCAGATTCTCGGTATCGCTCCAGCGTACTGGGAGGTTTGCCACTCTCCCGATACCTGATCCATTCGGCCCTCGAAATTGCGTCCAGGCAGATGTCAATTCACCCGAAGATTTGGGGGCTCTGTTCACCAGGTTTTGGGGATTGAGGTCGAAAGCCGAGGGATTGTGGTCGGTTGATTTTTCAGAGGGATGATTTTCAGGGGGATGAATGGGCGGATTCGGTTCCGATGGCTTGCCAAAGACTTCGTTGGGATCGAGGGGGGGAGGGGTTGGCTCTTTGAAGGCGGGCGGCACAAATTCCGGTTCTTTCGGTTTCTCCGGCGGAGGCTCCGGAGTTTTTTCCTTCATATTCTCAGGCGGTTCCATTTCTCCTGGCTCACCACCATCCACCTGGCTGGGGGGCGGGAAATGAACGGTTGGTGGCTGGGATGGTGGTGCATTCGCCACGCGGGAGCCAGTGTTGAACGGATTATCGCCTGAAGCAGGAGGTGGCTCCTCTCCGTCTCCGCAACCGGCCAAAATCAGGACCACACAAAACAAACCAGCCAACAGCCGCTGCACAGCATGTCCCGCAACTCTCAACCGATGCAACCGCTTCATTTCCAATCTCCCGGTCCAAAAAATGTAATCGTTCTGGCTTACAGATCATCTTCCCAGAAGTATCGAGCGAGGTCAAACAGGCTGTCGATGGTGACAATCGATTGGCGATTCGGGAGTGAAGCTGAAAATCCGAGTCCGCTGCAGAATTTGTATTCTATACTTCCACATGAGGCCATATTTTTGCCTTGCTGAAGATGTTACCCGACACCGGGGGTGAATGAGATTCCCCAGACAGGACGATAACCAACCCTGTACAAACACTTGCATCACGAGTGCTGATCTACGGCTGGGTATCGACTGCTGCAATATCCCGATATCCCTTCAATTGACTGACTGAATTGGAAGATATGGACTGGTCCGCCCTCAGAGAGAAGTTGCTGGGAAAAGAAACTCAGTCGATTGTCCCGCCCAGCGTCAAACTTCCAATGCTTCCGCGCGCCCTGATGGAATTCAATCAGATGGCAGAGAATCCGGATGTCATCACGAAGGATCTGGCGGCGGTCATCGAAAGTGACGCCGGCTTAACCTGCGAATTGCTGAAATCTGTGAATAGCGCGGCTTGCGGGCTGCGGCAGAAGGTCTCGTCTGCTGCTCAGGCGATCAGTTTGCTGGGCCTGAAAACGACCAAGGTACTGCTGACGACCTCCGCTGTGAAGTCGGCAATGAGCACACGCGAATCGAAACTGATCAACCTGCAAAATTTCTGGAATACGAACTTTGAGCGGGCATTGCTTGCGAAAGAGATTGCCAGAATTCTGCAAGCTGACGAAGACATCGCCTTTGCCGCAGGCATGCTGCAGGACTTTCTGTTACCGATTCTGACGAGTGAATCACTCGAAACATACCTGGATTTCACGACGCAGCAGGAAACCAGTCCGGTCAACCTGTACGAATTCGAGCAGCAGGTATTCGGCTGGGATCATGCTTTGGCCGCCGCTTACGTGATGCGGGATTGGGGATTTCCCGATGACTTGATCTGCTGCGTGGCGATGCACAACAAGGGTTTGTTCATTTTGAAGGATGCTCAACTCGCTTCCACCTGTGTTGCTGCGGTGGCATTGGCCGGGCTGATGCCCGATGCCTTGCGACAAACGCCCGATGGGTTGGATCAACTGATTCGGCTGGAGAAGGCGTGGCCCAAATTCAACCTGCTCAAAATCGCATCTCAAGTTGAAAACGATTTTCATGAATCGTCGCCATCCTCGGCAGCGAACTGGTTCTCTCTAAGGCATCGCAGCGAAAAGGCGTTGGCAGATATCGCGGAGTCCGTCGCCTGAATTGGATAACCCAACATTTCTGATTTTATCATGGCTGAAGTTGATTGGACAAAAATTCGGGAATCCTCGCTCGACAAAATGACTGTCGATGCGCTTCCACCGACGCTGAAACTGCCGGCGTTGCCTCACGCGGTGACACAATTCGTACAGCAAAGCGGCCAGGATGACGTCGACACCGGGGAACTGGTCCGGATTCTGGAAACCGACGCCGGTTTGACGCTCGAACTTCTCAAGCATGTCAATTCTGCTGCTGTCGGTCTGCGACATCCTGCCCACAATGTCCAGCAGGCGATGACGCTGCTGGGTCGGAAAAAGACCCGCATGTTCGTCATCACCACCGGGATGCAACTCGCGGTGAAGTCCAGAAAATCGAAGTTGATTAACCAGACTTGTTTCTGGAACGCCGGATTGCAAAAAGCGTTATTTGCGAAAGAAGTGGCCGCATTGTTGAAATGCGATGGTGATCTCGCGTTTGCTGGTGCGTTGTTGCAGGACTATCTGTTGCCTGTCGTGACGAATGATCTGTTCGATCACTATCTGCCATTCGTCGAACGGCGAAAAGAGTTTTCCAACTGCATGGCTGAATTTGAGCAACAGACATTTGGCTTTGATCATGCGCTGGCAGGTGCGTGTCTGGCCCATCGCTGGCATCTTCCAGACGATCTCGTTTCGTGTATTTTGTTCCATCACCACGGGCTGAAAATTCTTGTGCATCCGGAACTTGGTCGCTCAGCCGCGGCCGCCGTCGCGATTTCCGCATTGCTGCCAGATCAACTACGGCAGAATTTCAACGGGCTGGAACAGTTGCTCGCCCTGCAGCAAAAATGGCCCGCCTTTGATGTCGAAGCTCTCGCCGCAGTGGTGGATGAAAAACATGGCGACCTTGGCATGGGAGTCCGCAACGATTTTCCCCTGTTGCGTCGCTGCAAGCCAATTATCAAGGGAGACCTGCAATTCAGCGACGGCAGCCTCAACACCTCTGTCGTCAGTTGAGTTTTCAGGCATTCTTCGTCGGCATCCGGGATCTGCGGAGATCCGAAGCCTCGTTCGCCCCGTTAGAGCGTATGGCGCTCTTTCTTATGGCGCGAAAGAAAGTCGTCGTTTAGCCTGCAAACAGAGTGCCTTGTCAAGGCTTTGGTTTTGGGGCGTGGATGAACATAACCCGCTCCGTTGTCGCTGCCTGCAACTTCATCCAACCCAACTTTCAGTCTTGACGGTCCAACAGTTCCTCACGAGCCAGAGATGTTACACCAAAAAGTAAACGGCTCTGTTCCTTTCACTTTCCAGGCCAACCATCTAGTGCATTTAACGTGCTGTTTTGGTGAAGACATTGCGCTTTGAGAAAACCACGCTGTCCAATCTGGAATCTCAACGGAAGGGGGATTACAGTGTTCTCACATTTTTGATCGCAAGTATTCGCATTCCAACTCAGTGAGTCGAGACCGGTGAGTTTTGGACCATCATCGAACCGAAAGGAAGATCGCATGAACGATGAGACAAAGCCCGAAGAAAAACCAATCGTGGAAAAAACCACCGTTGCGGCAGGCGAAGTGCAGGCGACAGATGCCGGCGATGATGATGGGCCAGGTCCCAAACGGATTCTGCTGATCTCCTACCCGAAAATTGTCTTCCTTTATCCCACGTTTCTGGCAGCCATCTTTGCGGGCGCCTACATGCTGTTCGATTCCGATATCGCAGAAGGTGTGAGGAGTGGACAACAACTCGTGTCGCTCGGTTTTTTGATCGTTCTGGCCATTAATCTCGTGGTACTCTCGTTTGATTTTCCACGCACGACTTCGCTCACCTGGTTTTTCTTTCTGGTGGCGGTCGGGGTCGGACTCTGGATCCTGTTTCTGAAAAATCCGGAACTGTTACCTGCGGTGGGAAATGTGATTAAGGCGATTCAGCCGATGGCGAATGCGACATTCTATTTCACGTTTGCGATATTCATCGGGTTGATATTCATCTTTGTTGCGATCAGCGTGCAATTCGATTATTGGGAAGTCCGTCCGAATGAACTGCTGCACCACCACGGAATTCTCAGTGATCTCGAACGATTCTCCGCTCCCAACCTGCGCATCGACAAAGAGATCAACGATATCTTTGAATACCTGCTGCTCAAATCGGGCCGGTTGATTCTGCATCCAAGCAACGAGCGACGTGCGATCGTTCTGGAGAATGTCTTTTTCATCAATCGTAAAGAACGGGACATCACCAGGATGCTCGGTGCGCTGCAGGTTCAGGTCCGCGATCAATAAAAATGACAGGTTTTTGCAGGGTATCGCACCGCGTGTTGTTTGTCTGTAAGAGAGAATGAACGGGAAAGGGAGAATGAACGGGAAAGCAGGACAGGATCAACAGGATAGAGCGTGTTACGCTCTCTTGTGGTGCGATGCACGTCCTTTGATCTGCAAATATAGGCTCCCACGAGCGAGAACCGTCACACGAAAAGGTAAACTGCCTGGTCGCGTTGCGCATTAAGAAAAACAGGGCAATGCGGGATTTTTCCGAGCGAACATGTTGCGTGGCAACGCCGCTGTGGGAACAGAACCTCCTGATGACTTCGCCATTCCGGTTTGGCGAGCAAACCGGGCCACCCGTGCAATCATCGAGCACGGGCAAAATGCCTGTGGCTCCCCCCCAATTTTTCGTCAACGATGCTTCTGCATGGCTCGTCGCATGTCCTGCCTGTCGGATTGCTTGCGGAGTTTGTCCCGTTTGTCGTGCAATTTCCGACCGCGACCGACCGCCACTTTGACCTTCACAATGCCACGGGTGAAATAGACCGCCATCGGTACCAAAGTCAATCCCTTTTGCCCGGCTGACTCTGCAAATTTGGTTAACTCCCGTTTGTGCAACAGCAATTTGCGGGGGCGGGTTGGCTCGTGATTCATCACCGTCGCCTGGGGATATTCAGCGATATTGGCGTTGATCAGCCACAATTCGCCGTGCTGCAGCCGAGCATACGCCTCATCGATCGAGATCTTCCCGTCGCGAACACTTTTGACTTCACTCCCCTTCAGCACAATGCCACACTCCAACTCGTCCATCAAATCGTACTGATGCCGAGCTTTGCGATTGCGACACACTGTCCGCGAGTTGGGGTCTTCCGGCGTCTTTTTTTTCTTCTGCCTGGCCATGAGGGTGATAACTCGTGCTGATCGATTGTGTATTGGCCCGTTGTTGCGGGGTGGCAGTAACGCTAAAATGAGATATTCGTCCCGGGAGGGAATATGGTATCGCAGGCTTCGACACAAAATACAGTCTGGCTGAATCGATTCTTGCCAAAGGCCTCATTTCCCGTCACACAACGAAATCATCTACTTTCCATTTGTCATGATCACCGCCACCCCGATTTCAACGCTCCAAAACTCCGGTACATTGAGCGTGCACCTGTTGGGAACAGTGGATTATCTCGCGGCGATGGCGTTACAGAGACAGATGGTGGTGGAAATCGCTGACCGGCAGGATCATTCTGGAAAACTGCTGATTTGCGAACATCCGCCGACATTAACGGTTGGATGCGAAGGCAGCCGCCGGCAATTCCTCGTTGACGATGACGAATTGCAAGCCAACCTGATTGACGTTCATTGGGTCAACAGGGGAGGGGGGTGTCTGCTGCACGCTCCCGGACAGTTGGCCGTTTATCCGATCCTCCCTTTGAAACGCATCGGTCTGGGGATGAGTCGTTACCATCGATTGCTGGAACAAGTCGTCTCGCAGGTCTGTGCGGAGTTCAAAACGCCGACGCATGCTCCGAAGGATCAAAAGGGTAACCGACAACCCGGACTTTGTGTCCGCAATGGCCAATTCGCCTTCGTCGGCACGGCTGTTCAGTCCTGGGTTTCACATCATGGATTGTTCGTTAATATCTGTCCGGATCTCCATCTGCAACGGTTCATTGCCAACCCGCAACCTCACACACCAGTAACGTCCCTGGCTGCATCGCGTCACCGCAAGACCAGCATGCATGCTGTTCGTGAAAGTCTTGTCCGTCATTTGGCTCATCAGCTCGGCTATGAACGATACCATCTTCACACTGGTCATCCTCAACTGATCCGCACCCGAAAAAAAGTTCTGCTCCATGCTTGAAATCCTGCCCGACGTCCCACAAAAACGCCGCCGTTTACCGAAGTGGCTCAAACGCCCGATGCCGGGTCCGGGGATGGCGTATACATCCAATACGATTGAAGACCTGAAATTGGAGACCGTCTGCGAAAGTGCGAAATGCCCCAACCAGACAGAATGCTGGTCGCATCGGACGGCGACATTCATGATTCTGGGAAACGTTTGCACCCGTCCTTGTGGATTCTGTTCCGTTCCCAAGGGAAAAACCGAGACGGTTGAGCTGGACGAACCGGAACGTGTGGCTGAGGCTGCCGAAAGGCTTGGCCTGGAACATGTCGTTATCACCTCCGTGACACGCGACGATCTTCCCGATGGTGGTGCTGACCACTTTTACGAGTGCGTGCTCGCGGTGCGCGAGCGAACCGGCGCCGCAGTCGAAGTACTGACCCCCGATTTTCTGGGTGACAAATCCGCCATCGCACGGGTTGTGGAAGCCAGTCCCGACGTTTTCAACCACAATACTGAAACTGTGCCCCGGCTGTACTACCGTGTGCGACGCAATGCAGAATACCAGCGAACGCTCGATTTACTCGCTTACGTTAAAGAACTTTCCCCCAACATGCCGACGAAAAGCGGCCTGATGCTCGGACTTGGGGAGACGATTGAAGAAGTGCTTGCCGTCTGTGCCGATCTTCGTGCAGTTGGCTGCGAGATGATGACCATCGGTCAATATCTGCAGCCAACACCGGCTCATCTGCCGGTTGAGCGTTTTATCCCGCCGGAAGAGTTTGACCTTGTGGGTGATGAAGTCAGGAAACTCGGTTTTGAACTGGTGGCCAGCGGCCCGTTTGTGCGGTCGAGTTACCACGCAGGCGAAATGGCGTCGGTACTGAGCCGGTAGTTTCTGAACCATCATACCCGCGCAGGCGGGAAGCCAGAACGCATTACGTTCTTCTGTGCCGCGATGAGCATCCACCCTGCTCAAACACTACTCCGGGCGGCCGTTGTCATCCGGTTCTTTGCCTTCAATTATCGCTTTCGCCTGTCGAGCATACCGCCGACCGAGTAGTTCGTAGCCTTCCTTTGTGTAATGCAGGTCGTTCTTCGATCCGTCCGGGCCTTTATTGTTCAAATCGTCGCAATCAACCCACGCCCCTCGCATGTCCTCGCGTGCGACTGCCACCTGTGCCTTGCGAACTTCGCCCCAGTGTCCCTCGTCAGGACCAAAATCGCTCAGTCGTCCGATCACGAAGTTCATGTTCGGCTGTTTCAGGTCGCGGCGCAAATTACTGATGAGTTGCTTCATGGCATCGGCATAAGCGGCGCTCAACTTTTCTTTTGCGTCTCGCTCCCCCTGCATCCAGCAGAATGTTACCGATGCCGGTTCCGGATACTTCTGCAACAACTTCCGATATTGGTCGAGAATCGGCTGGTAGTGTTTCGTTCCCGGGCTGATTGAATTTAGGTCATGTTTCTTTGCGATATCATTCCATTCTTCAACCCAGAGGCGAATTGGCTGTCCGCCTTGTGCGACTTTGATGTAGACGACATCTGCATCGGAAAACAGCTTTATCGCTTCCGGCACAAAACCAGCTTCCGGTTTCATCCCTGCCATGTTCGACTGGCCCGACAGAATGAAAATATGCACCGGCTTATCAGCGGCTGAGGCCACTCCGATGGCCATCAGAAGAAGGAAAGCGAAACTGGCTGTATGAAAAAAAATCATGGTGATTGCTCCCGATTGAAGAAGGGACCGCTGACTGTCATCCCAACCGTAAACCGGCAGAATGCACGTGTCAACCAGCGCGATGACATTGTCAGCCACACCAGTGTGACTGAACAACTTCAAGAACGTCATTATGCAGCAGCGTATTGGAGGCCAGCACACTTGTTTTCGTCAGTGGCAGTGGCGCGTTGGTACAAGTGGTGATTTTTCCACCCGCTTCTTCCAGAATCAATCGGCCAGCCGCGAAGTCCCACGGTGAAAGCTCATACTCGAAGTAGGCGCCATACAATCCCGAGGCGACGTGGCACAAGTCGAGCGATGCCGTACCAAAGCGGCGAAAGCCGTGGATGTTTTTTTGAAACAGATCGCGCATCGCTGCGAGTGTTGCTTCCATCATCGTGCCACGATCGTAATAGAAGCCAACACCTATCAGCACTTCATCCAGACGTTGTGAAGGCGACACGGAAGCCGGCCGACCGTTCAATGCAGTACCGCTTCCACGAATGGCTTCATAGGTTTCCTCGCGAATGGGATTGTGCACAACACCGCAAACTGGCCGTCCATTTTCGTAGTAGGCGATAGAAATGGCGAAGTGCGGAATCTGATGAGCGAAATTGTTGGTTCCATCAAGCGGGTCGACGATCCATAACTTCTCAGCCGAAATGTCCGCTGACAACATCTCTTCACCGAGGATGGCATGGTCGGGGAATTGCTGCTGAATGTATTCGCCAATCGCCTGTTCAGACTCGACGTCTGCATCGGAAACAAGGTTGTAGCTTTCCTTGCTACGGATCGTGACGCCTTCACGAAAATAGCGGGCAACAATTGCACCGCCAATTCGTGCCGCCTCCCGAGCCACTTCCATTTCCTGCATCGTGTTGCCCTCTGGAGAGTCTTTGGGAACCGGGTTACAGAGCGTATTACGCTCTTCTTATGGCGCGAAAGTCGTCTTTTGGCCCGCAAACGCAGACTCCCACGAGCGAGAACCGTCACACGAAAAGGGAAACCGCGCGAGGACAAGGAATACAAACGGGGCAACAGAGAATGCCATCACCAAAAAAGCAGGCCTGTCTCCAGACCTGCTTTGAGGTTGTCTTTGCAAGCGATGTTCAGATCACGTCTTTCGGTTTCGCATTGTTCGGCCTGACTTTGGGCAGAAATCTTTGTGGAAGGACCGGTCGGTGAATCGCACGTGGAAACTCCTGCATCTGGCTGTCATTGGTATGCTCTTCGTAGATCTTTGCCCCTTCTGGATGTTTCTTCTTCAATTCTTCAAGGTCCTTCGCCTTATACTCTTTGGTCACTTCATTGCCGTTTTCCTGTCGAGTGACGGTGACGTGAATGTCATTCCCGTTACTGTCTTTGATAACAATGGTCTCGCCATTCTGGTGAACCTTCATCGTCCGTTCGCCATTGATAATCGTTGTGGATTTGGAGGTCACATTGCCCTGAACGTTCCCAGGTTGTGGAAAGTTGGGAGGAGGAAACAGTTGACCATTGATGATAATCTGCGGGACACCAATACCGGGAGGAAGTGCATTCCCGGCATTGGCTTGTTTGACCGGCATGTGTTTCTTGTACAACTTGTAAATATCAGGGTGTTTCTTTTTCAGATCGCCATCATTTTTACCTTCGTACTCGCGCGTCGTTTTCACACCCTTTTCAACTTCGGTTACTTTGACGATCAGCTTGCCATCGGGAAAGCGTTTGATGTTAATTTTGCGATTACCGTCGCGTGCCGTCACTTCCTCGCCCCGGGCTCGTGGTTGAAGTTGAGGAGGAAGCACTGGAGGCATAATCCCTCGAGGAAATCCCCGCACCTGAATCCCATTTGGTCCGGGAAAAACGCCACGGACATTGCGTGCGTTGTTTTCCGGCGCGGGCATGTGCTTTTCGTACAGTTTGTGGACCTCAGGATGTTTCTGCTTCAGTTCTTCGGCACTGCCTGCCTTGTACTCTTTTGTTTCGGGTTCGCCGTTGACCTTTTTCGTAATTTTTACAACCACAGAACCATCGGGATTCTCGGTGAGTTTCACGGTTCGGCCATCATCTCGCGTTGTCACTTCTCTTGGCTGACCATTATTCCCCGCATTGGGAAACCCTGGAAAGACCCCACCGGGAAAGGGAACAGGGACAGCCCCTCCCTGGCCACCCTGAATCTGAATACCGTTTGGTCCAGCCACACGAATCCGGATGTTGCCATTCCTCAGCTGAATGATTTGTGCTTGTGGATTCGCACCTGCAGGTTGGTTCATCTCTGGAGGAAGGAGCGCCTTTGCCCGTTGTGCGACGGCAGCATCTTCGCTTTGGGAAAGCTTCTTCAACTCTGTCCTGGCCGCTTCCTTGTTGGTGTCGTCATTGCTGAACAGATGACGTGACAGGATGCTGATACATTGCGTAGAGATCTCCAGGTCTTTGGTCTCCGCAGCTTTCGCAACTGACGGAATGGCCGGCTTCCCCGCTTTGAACAAGTCATTCGCAGCGATTTTGCGAGTCTTGTAGTCATCGTCGGATAACTGTTCGATCCACCTGGCAATTTGACCGGAATCGATCTCAGCCTCTTTTTTTCCTGCGATCTTCTCCTGGTTCCCCTGAACCGGAATAACCACCGCAAAGAGAATACCAGCAATAATCGCCGACATGACAAGAACTTGCTTCATCAACATTGCGTCTGCTCCTGAATTCTATTGAACGCTGAATTCGGCCGAATTCTGTTCTGTCGAGGCTTGTGCCCCTGTCAGACCACCTGCTTTGGCAGTTTGAAGTCCGACACAGTTTGAAGTTCAGCACAGTGAAATTTGTCTTGCAAGGAAGCGACGATCGATTGCCGCGACCTCTCTGAATCCTCAATCATCATTATCTTAACGAATTACTGATCGCTGCCAACATCGACAGGAACATGTCGGGAAAAAAGTAACGATTACAGGGGTTATCCATACCGTTTTGGGAATGTCCACTCCTCCCGGACGGGCAGGAACACCATAGAGCAGTTTCCCTTTTTGTGTGACGGTTCTCGCTCGTGGGAGCCTGTATTTGCAGGTCAGGAGATGATTTTCGTGGCACAGAAGAGCGTATTACGCTCTAAGTTGATGGACTTGAGGCATTTTCGCAAATTTCACGAGGTAGAGTTGAAGAGGAACCGACTACAGATTCTGCCGTGAATTCGCCGATCTAACGTAGGCCCTGAGTTCCGCTTCATGCCGCCAACTGCGGAATGAACGACCGATTCGACCTGCATTGCTGACCACGCCGTTTCATTTCACAAGACGTGACCGGACAAGCGACGATGAGCCGCGATACCGCCTTGAAAACCGGCTTATGTGTTTTCACTGCTGCACTGGGATTGATCCTGCTCCTTGCCAACGGGATCGCGATTACCACGTATGAACTCATCACTCCGCTGGGGGTGTTGGCTGTTCTGGGGCCATGTGCCGCCTTCTATCATCAACGGCAGTCCGAACAACTTGCCATGACACTGCTGTCGGTGATTTTCGTGATGATCTTCTTCACCTGTTTCACGTTTTTCATGTATGGTGGCACATCACTGGGTTTTCCGTTGATTGACGCACCGCTGAAAGCAGCGGACGAAGCGATCGGCGTTCACCTGCCTGCCATTGTTGCCTG
This sequence comes from Planctomycetaceae bacterium, assembly GCA_028284145.1. Classification (GTDB taxonomy): domain Bacteria; phylum Planctomycetota; class Planctomycetia; order Planctomycetales; family Planctomycetaceae; genus JANQSH01. Next base: position 113,758 of record JANQSH010000191.1, read on the forward strand.
GGCTGAGGCGCATCCTCGGATCGCTTCGATATTGCAGATTGCCTACGATTCCGTCCTGCCGCAAACACTGGTCCTCGTCTTATTGCTCGGCTTTCTCGGTGACAAATTGTCGCTGGAAGGATTTGTCCGGCAATTCATGCTCGTGCTGGTTTTGACGGGGCTTGTGTTCATCTTCGTTCCAGCCGAGGGACCGTTTATTGCCTATGCGTTTGAGCCAACCGCACATCAGTCGAAGTACCTTGCCGAGTTGCATGCCGTTCGGGGCGGGGAATTGACTGCCGTCTCACTCAGGAATGCAGAAGGTCTGGTGACGTTTCCATCATTCCATACGAGCTGGGCAATCCTGCTGATTTACGCAGTACGAAATTATCGATTCCTGTTCCCGATCAGCGTCATCCTCAACAGTATGTGCATTGCGGCAACAATGACAACCGGCTGGCACTATGCAACCGATGTCATTGGCGGAATTCTGATGGCCGCTTTCGTTATCCTGTTGAGCCGCAGGATGGAATTGCACCTGTATCTACCCAATGGCAAAAGTATTATGTTCCAGCCATGGACGTTGTGCCGCCGCCCGGAACACCAACCGTTTTGAGTCATCGATTGCGCGCAGCAGGTCAGGTATGTCTGGCAGAAAGGGACTCTCGCCAAGGAAGAAGTTTTGGACAGGATGACAGGATAGCCGTATTGCCACGCAACGCAGTTAATTTCTCACATTCCGCCCATACCTGACGGCATCCCGGTAGTCGTCTTCATCGCCGCATTCCGCATAAGGAAAAACAGGGCAACGCAGCAATGGGAATGGGATTTTTCGGGTGCCATGCTTTGCATCGAGCTGCAGGGCAAGCATGCCTCCAGCGACGTGCTACGCTACGCACAGCGGGGTATCGACTTCTATTTCGCGACTTCATTCCGCGATGGCGTAACGTCGCGGCTATGATTCATCTTTGTGGACTCTGCAGCTGCGAACTACGGTTCGACCGACTCAAACAGATCCTGTGGTGGATCGTTCGCGGAGGGTAAGTCGCTGGAATTTTGGGATTGTGTGGCGGAGTGACTCTTCAGTTCCGCTGCTTCCCAGAAAACGCCCGGACCGGTTTTCATTTTAGGTTCCGAATACGATGCCCGCTTGATCGAGCCTGTCTTTCCATCGACATCATCGGCTGGAATAACAGGCATATTTCCCGGCTGCAACTCTGGCATCAGGGAAGGGGCCGATCGTTTTGGCGGCACAGACTCTTCTACTGGTTGAATAAGAGGCGATGATTCCCTCCACTCAGTTCGCTTGGGAGGCGAAACCAGTTCCGCCTCGGCTTTCGTGGATTCCAACGGTGACGTCGGCTCTATTGTTTCCGTATCGATCGACTTCTGAACCGGAGCCGTTTCGACATTTATTGAAGTCATTTTGCTGCCGACTGTTGGTACCAGTGCCGGTTTCAATTCGATCTGTGTAATCGTTTCTGACTTCAGAATCGGGAACAGATTCGTGTTGTCTTCGTTATCCACGTCTGCCAGCGGCGGAACGTCGGCAACCGGAGTCCTGTCTGTCGTGATGAGATCAACCTGATTATGACCCTGCTTTTGAACGATGCCATCGTTGGTTGATTCCGCCTGATTCTGATGAGGCCTTCCTGCTTCACGACTCCCGGTCTGGGGAAACTCAGGACCAGCCTTATCTTCTGAGGTGCGGTTGGGCTTAATGCTGGATCTGTTATCTGCTTCCGGATCGAGGGGTTGCGGCAATTCCGGTGCAATCGGTTCAGTTTCTTTCACACGTGGTGCCAGAGGTGCAACTGGACCGGGGTAGTTCGGCAACGAAAGCTGGGGTGACAATCCGTTGTTGAGCGGTTGTGGTTGCTTCACTCCCACATCAGTCAATGGCGTCATTCGGCGTTTTGCCCGTTTCAACGCATCTGCATAGGCCTTGGTGGGCCACTTACCCTCTTCCAGATAAATCTCGCTGTAATCCAGCAACGAACCTTTCTCGAAGTGCACGTTTTTCACGGCAAGCGTGTATTCAATAAGTGCCCGGAAGTAACCGGTGTCGGCGGTGGCAACACGGCGTTGTGCTTCCAACACCTGGTCCAAAGAAGCTTTCTCGGCTTCAAATGCTGCCTGCACAGCCGCCAGTTCTGTGTGTGCCGCCTTTCGGCGATTGTAGTTCGTACGAACAACTTCAAAAGCACGGTCTTTTTCCGCAATGGTATTGCTGAGATCATAGACCACCTGCCGTTCCTGCTCTTTGAGGATGACTCGCTCACGGGCGAGGTTCAACTCGGCATTTCGAACAGCGGCATGGGCCTGCCGGTATCCAATGGGCAACGACAGTTCGACTCCCAATTGCCATTCCTGATGATTGCCGTTTGTCAGGCTGTCAAACGCGTTGTTTTGATCGCCATTGACATCGGAATGCTGCCTCAACAGGTCTTTGCCGAATCCTCGCCACCGGTAACGTCCGACCAGATCGAGTTCCGGTTTCAGGAAATTTTGACTCGCCTGCAGTTCCTTCTCACGCTTTTTGACCTGCCATTTTTGCTTGCGGAGTTCCACACGACGCACCAAAGCCTCGACCAGAGATTCGTCCCAGTCAAACACCACGCGGGCAGCCAGTGGTTCATCGGCCGGTCGCAACAGTTGTCCATCATTTATCGGCCAGCCGACGAGCATCCGCAACCTTCGCTCAGCGACCAGCACCCCGCCATTGCCGCGGAAAGTCCCTCCGCCGCTTCCATTGTTTGTGCGGGTGCCTTCCACAAGTTTGCCATTTAAGGCGTTCTGCACTTCTTCCTGAAACCGATAGTATTGTTCGCGGGCCTGCGCCTCTTTGTTCGCCTCGCCACCACGTTTACCCGTTTCGTTGAGAACCTTGATCACCTGCCAGGTTTCCAATGCTGAGTTGCGCGCATTGATTTTCGCATCAAGATCGCGATACGCAAAATAGAGATCCCAATAGGCATTTTCGATGTTGCTGACGAAGTTACGGATCTCCATTTCAAATTCGGCCAGCGAAATATCGGTGTTGATGCGCGCGATGAGCACGCCGTTGTAGACACCTGGAACGTCACTCGGTCCAGCGATGCGATTGAAGTCGACGCCGCCTCCCTGCCAGACCGGATGCCGTGCTTCCATTTCGATGTTCGTGTTCCACGCGCTACCAAAGGCATTTCCTGGTGCCGTGTTGGAATCGTAATCGGTGTTCTTGCGCAGAATCAGTTCCGTCCCGGTCATTGCCCGTTTGGTCAGTTGCGCCTGATAAACCGCTGCATCCTGATCAAGCACACGTACGCCACCGCCAAAGAAGACGTTATTCAATTCGCGATCGTTGTTCTCGAAAAATGCACTGGCCGCGAATGAGGCGTCATAAGCGCTCAATGCAGCCTCGACACCAAACCGGGGATCGGTCTCGGTTACGGCCGGATCAAGTTTGGTTGTGATCGTTTCCGGTGACCGCAGAATCAGTCCACCGAGATCGCGCACAACTTTGGAATTTGCCAACGCGTGCTGCACGATTTCCTGCAAAGTGATATCAATATAGTCTTCGGGCATGCGGTCCGTCAGTGTGACCGGGCGAGGCGTGACCTGCAGGTCTTCAATGTCAACGCCTTCGACGTCGGGGTATTCAATCCGCGTGGCAGCGTGGCGATAGTATTCGCTTCCGGCATCAGATGGTCTCTTTTTGTCCTGCCAGAATTTGCATCCCATAACCATGCCGCAGACCGAGAACGTGACCAGCACACAAAGCGCTCGCAAAACTGTCGTGCGACAAAATGTGGCTTGATCAGAAGTCACAAGTCGTTCCCGTTAAATGTTTTACACTCTCCATCTTGCCATCGGACAAAGACCAGGCGCGGACCTTGCGCACGAGGACTTTTATCCCTTAATTCGGCACATGGGTCGGTCAGGACAAACGCTAATTTCCACAAATCCGGAATTCTCGGAATAACCGTACCTGCTTCTGGCACACGGATTCTCAGCGCGCCGACGATTTGAGCCGAAATATGAATGACAAATCGCTGCTTCTCAAGGTATAACCAATAGATATGTCAATCGAGTCGCCATCACCCTCACATCCCACCAATGACGATGCATGGCAGCATGTGGAATTGCTGGTCCACGAGATCGCCCGGCTTTCGCGCGAAGACATTTCGCCGCGCAAGTTCTACCGCGAGTTACTGGAACGATCGATTCGTGCCGTGGCAGGGATGGGGGGAGCGATCTGGTCCATTTCCGAAGACGATAAGATTTGCTGCGAGATGGCGATCGAATGGGAAATGCTCAATCTTTCGGAACCGAACCAGGTCGAAAAACATTCGGCGGAATTTGCCGATCACGCGCGATTGTTGCGGTCGGTCATTCAGGCTGGCCTCCCATCCGTTACATTACCTCGTGGCGATGCCCCTGATCGCCATGAGGCGTTGAATCCTACCGGACACGTATTGTTGTTCTGTCCACTCAAAGAAGAGAACCGCATTGTCGGGCTGATGGAAGTACTGCAACGCCCGGATGTTTCCCCCGCAACGCGCGATGGAAATATCGAACTGCTTGGGGCACTGTGTGAACTTGCCGACGACTTTTATCGCAATCAGAAACTGCGATCACTTACGGAGCGGGCAGAGTACTGGAGTCGCTTTGAGGCGTTTGTCGCGGCTGTTCATCATCAGCCAGATTTGAATGCCACGGCAATCGCGATTACCAACGAAGGTCGTCGACTGGTCGAATGTGGCCGTTTGTCGGTCGTATTGCGAACGGGATCGCGGTGTCGGATGCTGGCGGTCAGTGGAGTTGATACCATCCATCGACGTTCCAATGTTGTGCGGGTTGCCGAGAAGCTGTGTCGCGAAACGTTGCGAGAAGGAATGCCCATCTGGTACGAAATGCCGACGAATATCTCGCCTGGCAGCGATCAGATGTCTCAAGCTCTGGCGGAGTTTGAACAACATGCCGAGTGTCGATCACTGGCTGTTCTGCCATTGAATGTTGCTCCAGCCAGTCAAACCGACCGTTACGAAGCAGCGTTGATTCTGGAATGGTTTACTCCGCAGGAATTTCATCCTGCTCATCAACAGCGCGGTCGGGAATTGGCGCGGCAGGCAGCCTCTGCACTGAAACAATCGCTCAACGTTGAGACAATGCCACTGTTGCCATTGATGCGGGGGCTGCAGACGGCAGGACGCGCGACCGGTTTCCAAACTTTGCCGCGTCTGCTTGTCTTGGTTGTCATACTTGCAGGCTGCGTATTCGGGTTGATCACGGTCGAAACCGACTTCACTGTCGAGGGGCAGGCCGAACTTCAACCGGCAACTCAACGCGATATTTTCGCCCCAGGGGATGGCATCGTCTCCAGATTGAATATCCCCGAAAACATCCGGATCCAAGAACAGACAACCCTGGCGAGGATTTATGACCCGACTCTCGAATTTGAAACGAACAAAGTTGCAGGGGAACTGAGAACGGCGAGCCAGCGTCTGGAAGGTGTGTCTGCCGCGCGATTGACCGCTGCACAACAGCGGGATCAAAGCCCGGTTCGATTGAACCAGCTGGCTGCTGAAGAAGCTGAGTTGAAGTCACTCGCAGAAAGCCTGCAAAAACAATATGACATGCTGACTGAACGGGCTGATCAATTGTCCGTTCGTGCACCGATCACCGGCACGATTCTAACGTGGGACGCCAAACATTTGCTGAAGGATCGACCGGTTTCTCGGGGCCAAAGACTGTTGACAATGGCTGACCTCACAGGCAAATGGGAAGTCCGGATGCGCGTGCCGGATGATCAGATTGGTCATGTGGTTCAGGCAGCAGAAAAGTCTGGTGAAGCGTTACCCGTTACGTTCGTGCTGGCAACGAATCCCGACGAGGTGCATCAGGGAGAAGTGGCGAAAATCGCGACTGCGACTGAAACCGACGACGTAGGCGGAGCCACTGTCCTCGTCACGATTCGATTTGATCGTAAAAGCGTTTCGGAATTGCGTCCCGGTTCCTCCGTGCTGCCGCGAATTCGGTGCGGTCGGCGCAGTTTGGGTTATGTCTGGTTTCACGATTTCATTAACTATTTTGAGAAACATTGGCGGCATTGAAAATCGGGCTGCCGGGTGCGCAGGAGATTCAGAATGATCCACCGCTCATACTTGCTGGCTGGACTACTGTTATTGAATTGCCGGACTTGGGGAATGATCTCCGCTGAGTCTTCAGCTCATAAGACAAATGGAATTGTCATCGTTGAAAATGCTCAAACCGCTTTGATTGAACAGGTCGATGTGCCGACACAGGAAGCGGGTGTCATCAAAGCGATCCTTTCGAAAGAGGGTACGCTGGTGGAGGAGGGCGATCGGCTCGTTCAACTGAATGACACACAGGCGAAAATCGTCGAAACCTCAGCCCGGTACGAATATGAGATCGCCAAAACTCAGGCGGAAAACGACATCAAAGTTCGATCGGCCAGAAAGTCTGCCGAAATCACCAAAGCCGAATTAAAGCGGGCCATCAGGTCAAATGAGAAATTCGAGGGAACGGTCTCCGATACTGAGTTGGATCGTCTTCGGTTTTCTGTCGAGCGGGCGGAGTTGGAAATTGAACAGACCGAATTGCAGTTCAATGTTGATCGGATCTCGGCTCGCCTGAAAGAAAATGAGTACCGCAAAGCGCAACACAACCGGTCCCGACGAGAAATACGGGCGCCGCTGGCGGGCATGGTTGTGAAAGTTCTCCGCCGGCAAGGGGAGTGGGTCAAGCCGGGCGATACGGTGATGCGCATTCTGCGGATTGACCGTTTGCGTGTTGAAGCGTTTGTCGAAGCCAGCGATCTGACTGCTGAAGTTGTGGGGAGTCCGGTGAGAATGGTGGTGCGACTACCGGGCAACAGGACGCAGGTCGGGGAAGGACACGTCGTTTTTGTTTCACCGGAGGTGAATCCGGTGAATGGGGAAGTCCTCATCTGGGCTGAGATCAAAAACCGGGATTTGAAACTTCGTCCCGGACAAAAAGGGACGCTGACGATTGGGACGAAGTCGGCCAGCGAATAGAGCGTATTACGCTCTTCTGTGCCGTGATGAGCGTTAATTGGTCTGCAGACATAGACTCCACGAGCCGGAAACGTCACATCAGAAGGTAAACTGCTCGTTGGTCTGTTTGTACGTCAGGTCAGTGTTTTCGCAGGGGCTCTCTCGCCCCGCATGCCGAACATCGGATGAAGAATGCCAGCATTCACTGGGGAAAACAGGTCATACCCGCAAAAGACGGGGATCCAGACATTGAAAATGTGGATTTCCACTTGCGTGAGAACGATGAATGCCAACTCGTGGTCATGACGGAAGTCACATGTCGACTGTTGTCTTACAACCTGTTGCAACACAGAACGCATCGGCCGATGATTGTCTGCAATCACGCTGCCCGTTTCAATTGCGAAACGATCTCGGAATGAAACCAGTAATATACGGAGGCATGACCTGCTGGGCCGTAAAAGATCCGGTTGCGTTGCGATACTTTCATTTGCAGCGCGAAGAACATTTTGTATTGCACCTGTTGGATGGTAAACGAAGTCACGGCGAAATCATCGATGCGTTTGAGCATGAGTTTGCTTCACAACGCTTGTCATTTGCAGGCTTGCAAGCGTTTCTCACATCGCTTTGGCAACGTGGCCTGGTCGTTGCCGATATTGACGGACAAACGGCCTTCTTCCTCGAAAGGCAAAAACGCATTCGACGTCGAAAATGGTTTTCCTCCTGGGGGAGCCTGCTGGCGATCCGTTTTCGCGGATTTGATCCCGACCCGATGCTGAACCGACTTGAGCCGTATTTCCGCCCGTTGCTTTCATCGTGGACATTGTTCGCCGGGCTTGTCCTGCTTGTCCTTGCGACGGGACTGGTCACACTGCAATTCGACACTTTCCAGCGAAAGCTGCCCGACCTTCATGCCTTTTTTCATGCCGGGAATCTGGTCTGGCTCGCGGCGACATTATGCCTGGCAAAAGTGTTGCACGAATTCGCCCACGCGATGGCCTGCAAGTGCTTCGGTGGCGAGTGCCACGAAATGGGACTGATGTTGTTGGTCTTCACGCCCTGCCTGTACTGCGATGTTTCCGACAGTTGGATGATTCCGAACAAGTGGAAGCGGATCGCCATCAGTTCCGCTGGTGTACTGGTCGAACTTGTCCTGGCTGCCGCAGGCACGATTCTGTGGTGGTTCAGCGAGCCAGGGTTATTCAACGCGCTTTGTCTGAATGTGATGTTTATCTGTTCGGTCAACACGCTTCTGTTTAACGGCAACCCGCTGCTCAGATATGATGGTTACTTCATCCTGCTCGATTGGCTGGAAGTCCCGAACTTGAGGCAGCAGTCATCCGCATTGATTCAATCAAACCTCACGCAATGGTTTCTGGGCATCACACCGCTGAATCAACGCGCATTGCCAAACCGACTCCGCAAGACTTTAATCGTCTATGCGATTGCTGCCTGGATTTATCGCTGGGTCATCCTCAGCGCCATTTTCTGGCTGTTGTATTCCGTGTTAAAGCCGCATGGTTTGGAGCGGCTGGTCTGGTTGATTGCATTTCCGATGTTCGCAGCCCTGGTCATCATTCCCATTTGGCGGTTTTCCCGATTTTTGAAAGTGCAATGGAAGCAGGTCAGGAGTGATGCCATGTCCGACAATATCAGCAGGCGAATTAACTGGTCGCGGTTTCTCATTCGGGGAGGACTGGTCGCGGGAGTGTTTGCGTTGTTGATATTGATTCCCTTGCCTTTGCCGCTGAAGGTCCCAACTCTGCTTGAACCGGCGGACGCCCAGCCAGTGTATGCGACGGTTTCCGGTTTTCTCAAAGAGAGCCTCGAAATTGGAACCGATGTTAATGCTGGAAAACCAATCGCCCGGCTTACCAACCCTGAACTTGAACGGGAGGTCATCGCACTTGAGGGAGAACAGAACATCAACCGGCTTCGTCTGGAAAACCTGCGCGGTCGCCGTGTGCAGGATACCGATGCGGGCGATTTGATCCCCACGGCTGAGAAGATGTGGCAGTCGAGCGTCAATCGATTTGTTCAAAGACGAGAGGATTTGGAACGACTGACCATCAACGCACCGGTTTCCGGCACACTCCTGCCAGCCCGAACGCACCAGTCAGGAACCTCGGAAGGGGAGCTGTCGAGTTGGCAGGGAACGCCATTGGACGCCAGGAATGCCAACTGTTACATCGAATCGGGGACGAAACTTTGTCTGATTGGCGATGCGAATCGACTTGAAGCATTGGTGGTCATCGACGAATCGCAAATTGATTTTGTCGAAGTGAACCAGCGCGTGAAGCTGTTGTTGAATCAAATTCCAGATCGCCCCGTTTGGGGAAAAGTGCGGCAGATTGCCGAGTTGGACCTTGAAATCGCACCGCCGGAACTGGTTGCCAATGCGGAGATTTTCAGCCAACCAGATGAGGTTGGACGCATGCGGCCGCTATTGACATCGTATCTGGCGCGAGTGGAATTGGAACCGCACGACAGAAAGTTGCTTATCCGATCCACGGGCACAGCTGAGATTGAGGTCGCCCCGAGATCACTGGCCAGCCTGATCGCGCGATGGACCCGCCGCACATTTCATTTTGAACTGTGATTCGAATTGAATCGTGACTTTCCGCCGACAACTCGAACAAGGCTCATGGCACGATGAACATGACAGCCGCCGTGGCACCACCCTGCGTGACGGCTCCACTCAAACTTGCTGGCGGACGGTGATACAGAAATCGCGTGTCGTCGCTGCCGGGACGAAAATGACCAAGCGTGTAGATCTTTTCACGCTTGTCGCAAGCGCCCAAACGGTAGGGAATCAGCGGTGCGTTTGCGAAAAACCTTCCAGCGGAGACAATCGGCTGGAAGAATCCGTAGTGGTAACCGTACCGTTCGAGATTCACATCTTCGAACAAGAGAGGTTCATGACAGGAACCCGACGCTTCCCAACAGACTGAAGTCAGGCACCAGGGAAAGTCCCGCTTCACTCCGGTCGGATGGAAGACCAGAACATCGTTATCATGCCGTTGATTTGATTCATCTTTTGGCGGCTTGATGTCACGGCCATCCTGGGCTTTGAACTCATAGGCATTGGTCAACTCGATTGATGAGAGCGGTTTCAATGTCAGATCAGGCTCGTGGGAATTTCTGGTCGTCCCTTTCGGCAAAACTGGTTGACGCGCAATTTGCACAGGATGCGTCTCTTCCACCAGGCTCGGCATCGAAGGCCCCGGGAGGGGTGGAGCATTCCATTGTGGCCGTTGTGTCCTTTGCGTCTGCGGTAATTCTGAAGAGCTCGCTGCGGCGTTTTTCGCACCCGCCGGTTCGAATCGTCGTGGTTCTTCCCACGGGGAATTTGCATCGTTTCGGCTTGGCGAGGCCATTGGCACGAGCTCCGCATGTTCGATGACGATTGCGTCACAATCGCCCGGGGCGTATTGAGTTTGAAACCCGGCCGAGACCGCCCCCTTGCCTTGCGTTTGCTGTGCCGGATCTGGTGGAAACCGTTTCTCACGCTCAAATCGATTACGAGGAAACGCGCCAACTCGGACTCCTGGCTTGACGACAGGTGTCATCTTTGATGTTCTGACGATTGTTGCAGGTTCCTGACCACCTTTTTCCGATACATCGTTGTTTCGTGCTCGAAGACGACGCAACACCTTCTCGCGGACTTTTGGATTGATTTCATCGATTAGTGAAACGGGGCGGGGCTCTGGAACATCGGGAACGACACGAAGTGGCAGGTCGATCAATTCTCGCAACGGCGGGCCAGCATATGTTTCCTCAGTTGGAAACCGATCTCCAGGCCGCGATGCCTGCAGCGGAACCACATCGCTTTTTTTGGTGACAATCCGATAAGGCTGAGCAGTATGTGTCCCCTTTTCCGACTTTTCGTGTGAAAATTCAGACAGCATGTTCGCAAGGTTCTGAGGCGATGGCTTTCGGGACGGACCAGAAGCGGATGGCAGGTCTTTCTCATCTTTGACAATCGGTCGAACGGTCGTGGAGGGGATAATCTCATCGGGCGCAATCGTCCCGAGAGACTCCACTGCTTCCCGATCCTGACTGAAAGCTGGTCGAACCATTGCCCTTTTGACGGCCAACGGAATGCTCTCGTCATCGTCATTCGCAAGGGGCCGCGAACTCACTACCTGATCGATCGGTCTTCGCTCGACAGAAACTCGCTGTGAAGCGGATACCACCAATTCCGGTTTTTCATCGGGCAGAATTGGGCCAACAAACAGCTCGAATGCTTCACCGCCACCACGATTCCGTTGGGAGGCGACAATGCCCCCCAGAAGGATCGCGAGGACCAGCACCAGGATCGGAATTGTGTGTGTCGGGCGTTCCATGAATGGAGCCAACCCGGCTGGCAAGTCGATGGGCAATATCGTTTGACGTCGTTGAATCACGATCGTGGCCTTGAAAATCGACGCGATACAACTCGCGCAGGGTGGCGGTCCTGTGAATTCCACTATCTGCTCATCGACCAGTCAGGATCGTTAGATTCAGGATTTCAGGTGCAAACTGCAGCCTTGTCAGCAAAGTTGTTTTTGCCCATGCTATTTAGGTTGTCCATTTTTTACGCGTGTGGGATTCACGAATTCATTCGGGCTTGCATCCGCATTCTTCTTACACTCTTTAGTTCACCATAAGCACATTCTATAAAATATCTTATGAGATTTCCGGATCATTTATTGAATGCTCGCAATTTTTTCGATTTGGGCAGGTGGCCATTGTTGTATGCGTTTTCGATTGGAATGAGGAAATTGCCGCACCAGGACGTCTTCTGACGTTCTCGATCCCGATCCCGATTCTGATCGAATGAATCGATTTCGCGACAGCGGAAGATCGCTGATGTTGTGAGCGGACCACCTGTACGAATCGTTGCTTCAAATCGCTTGGCCGGGCGATTCCAACCAGTCTGCGGAATTTGATGCAATTTGCACGGAAATGCAGACTGTAATTGACATTGTATCGATTGGGTGTGGATAATTGAGAATCTTTTATGTGTGGTGGTACGCGTGTTTACCCTATGGTTTTTGTGACTTGATTCATCTCCCGTTCCTCGTGATCGACAAAAGCGTATTGCTCTTTCCTGTGTCCGCAAAGAACAACTTTTGGCCTGCGAAAGCAGACTCCCACGAGACGGAAACGTCAAACACAAAATAATCTCCTCCAGTCTCACTCGGTTGACCACAGGTTTGATGACGGTTCGAGTCTGTTATTCTTTACCCATTTTTTCATTCGGACATCCCAAGGCATTGCCGAGGAAAACAGATGGTTTTGCCCAACTGGTTGTCAGCTCTCTGGCGACAACGATCGTACACGCTATCGGAATCGGGGGCCGTCCCGACCGGCGAGTCGATCTCACTGTTCGTATCGAACCTTGAAGAACGCATTGTTCTCAATGCCTCTCCGCTGTTGTCGCCTGATGTTCTATTGCATAACAGCGATACAGTTGAGTCGTCGGTTGAGGGTATTGAAAATCCGATCGCAACGATTTCGTCGAATACGACACAGGACGCGATGGAATTGCCGGGGGAGAGTGGCAACCCGGATCTGTTCAGCCTGATTCGTGGCGGAGACTCACTGAAAAAGCAGGTTGGCGATCGTGTCGATCAGAACAGTGCCAACGTGATCTACTCCGGACATATTGATGTCGAACCGGGCGAGTCATTCGTGGAACGTTTCGCGGATGATGAAATTGTATCGGCTCGATTGACGGACTCGATCGACTTCGATCTCTCTCCAGCTCAACCATCACACAGCATCGTGTTTGTTGATTCCCGCGTTGCTGATTATGAATCGCTGATTGCTGATATCGAGACAGACTACGATGTTGTTCTGATTGACGCAGATATTGATGGTCTGAAGCAGATTCAAGCCGCACTTGATGGTGTGGCGGACCTGGGGGCGATTCACATCGTTTCGCATGGTTCTGCTGGCCGGGTCTATCTTGGCGACACCGTGTTGAGTCACGAGAACCTTAATGAGTTCGCACATGAACTTGGTGAGATTGGTGACACCCTGACCGCTGAGGGAGACATTCTCTTCTATGGCTGTGATGTCGGTATGGGAGAGCAGGGCGAGGCTTTTCTCGATCGGCTTTCTGAACTGACCGGAGCCGATGTCGCCGCGTCGATTGACGAAACCGGATCGTACGAATTGAGTGGTGACTGGGAGTTGGAAGCGACGACTGGTGAGGTCGAAACTGCAATTGTTTTTTCAGCGACAGCTCAAACGGAGTATGGATATCTCCTGGCTGGCACGCCCACGGTAACGAGTATCGCTGTCGACGATGGAGCATCGACGAGTGATGGCATCACCACGGACAACAGGCTCGTGTTCTCGGGGACGGCTCTTGCCGATGCCCTGGTTACAATTACGTTGGATGAGCCTGGTGATATCGCCGGTCCGATGATAATCGGAACTCCGACTGCCGATTCGACTGGTAACTGGACGCTGGATTACACTGGCACGACCCTCGCCGAAGGCAACTACGGGATAACGGCATCAACGACTGATACCGGTGGCACAACGACCACATCGGCCCGGTTCGATTTTACGATCGACAAGACACCGACGATCAATCTCACCGGTACGAGCGGTGAGGTCGAAATCAAGATGAATGGTAATGATCTCATTGTTACTCAAGGTGGAGGTGAAATCTATCGCGCGGCGGTGGCCAATCTGACGTCTCTGACGATCAACGGTCGGGATGGAGAAACGGACACAATCACGCTCATTTCCAATACTGCGCTGCCTGACAATGTCACCATCAATGGTGGAACGGGAGCTGGCAATGACAAACTGGTGATCCAAAACGATGGCGGGGCCGCGACAATCAACCTGACTGGCAACGAGTCCGGGAGTGTGGTGGTCGATGGTACGACCGTCAGTTTTTCCGAAATTGAACCGAACACGGTGGCCTTTGCAGGGGCAACCAATGATCTGATCGTCAACATTTCCTCGACCGTTACCGGCAACGTGCAAATCGCCAATGGAGCAGTTGGATTCGCAACAATTTCCTCGGCCGCGACGACGCCCGATTTCGCGACTGTCAACGTCAATCCATCGAGCAGTTTGACCGTGAATCTCGTCAATTCGAGCAATGACACGGTCATCATCAATAACCTTTCAAACGACTTCGGTGCCGCGCTTTCGGTCAATACCGGCGGTGGAAACGATCAAATTGTCATGACAGGTATAACGACCTACGAGTCGGCATTGACCTTGAGTGGCCAAAGCGGGAATGACACCCTCACGATTAACCCCGCACTCGCACTCAAGAACATGGCTGCGCTGCAACTCACAGCAGAAACAATCGACGTCAAAGACAGCATCCGTTTCGGATCGCTGGTTATCGACGGTGGAACGACGACCTTCGACAACACTGTTGATGGTGGTAATGTCACGATTAACGGAACGGGAACAACAACATTCAAGGGAAATGTCGGCTCAGGAACGGCAAGTGGTATCGGTTTCGGAACCGGAGCCGCGATCACGATCAATTCTTCAGGCAGCACGGTCTTTCAGAATCAGGTAAAATCCGCCTCGGGAATCGTTCAAGCTGACGGAGCCGGCACGGTGACGTTCTCTCAGGATGTTGACCTGTTACAGGGCGACACGGCATCCACATTCAATGGCAATGTTGTGTTGGATGGACTCATACTGACGGCCGGTCACGATGTTACCATTGGCAACGCCGCGACGGACACGCTGACGATCAGTACGACTGACGTCACGATCAACACTTCGGCCAACAATTCGACCGTCGGCATCGACGCTGTCACAATCCTCTCCTCCAATCTTGGTATCAACGCAGGCAGCAACACGGCTTCATCAATTGATGGTGCGATCACCGGCGCCGGAAACCTTACCTTCTCTGGTACCGGTACATTGACGCTCTCGAATTCCGCGAACGCCAATGCCATCACTGGGTATTCCGGTGTGATCACTGTCGATAACGGCACGATTCGCGTCACGGCCAGTGGTGCATTGGGAACGACTGCTGGCGGAACAACAGTCACAGACGATGGCACACTCACTCTGGATGGTGTGAGCTACGCGGCAACCGAAGGAGTGACCCTCAACGGTGGCACGATTGCCGCAACCGATACGAGTTCATTTGCAGGAACCATCAGACTCGAGGCCAACAGTAAAGTCGATGTTGCCAGTGGCAAGACTCTTACGCTCTCCGGTGTCATTGATGACGGCAGCAACAGTTTCGGGTGGGAAAAGACAGGTGATGGAACGCTGACTCTTTCCGGTATCAACACCTACAATGGGACGACCACGCTTTCGGCTGGTGTTACGAATGTGACTGGGGAAATCGGTTCTGGTAGTGCAGCAGGGACTGTGAGTCTGGTTGGGGGATCGCTCGCCGGAACCGGCATTGTCAACGCTCCTGTTTCCGGGAACTCCACATCGTCCATCTCCGCCACCGGCAGCAGCACAAACCTTCGTCTTGGTGATGGCTCGGCAGCAGGGTACTCTCATGCAGGGAACCTGAGTATCGACAGCGATCAGACCGTGACCATTTCCGATTCCAACACGGCGGAACTCGGAAGCATTACCAATCTTGGCAGCGGGGGGATTCTGTCTGCTGCCAATGGCGTCACCATCGGCAGTGGCGAAACGCTGAAGGGGTCTGGAACGGTTCAAACATCCTCTGGAACTCTCAACATCCTCAGCGGTGGTGATCTTTCGCCCGGTAACAGTCCGGGGAGCATCAACACGAATAATCTTTCTCTGGCCTCTGGCGCGAATCTGAATATTGATTTCAACATTCCGGATGCAGCGACGACCGAGTTTGATCAAGTCAAAGTCACAGGCATCGTAAGCCTGGATGGCGCGAATCTTGTGACAAATGTCGCAAGCTCGGCGGGGATTTCCGGTGGCGAGTCATTC
Source organism: Planctomycetaceae bacterium (assembly GCA_028284145.1). Taxonomy (GTDB): domain Bacteria; phylum Planctomycetota; class Planctomycetia; order Planctomycetales; family Planctomycetaceae; genus JANQSH01. The sequence goes on from JANQSH010000191.1 coordinate 129,660, forward strand.
ATCATCATCGACAATGATGATTTCGATCCGGTAAATGGAAAACTCAAGTTCGGCGGCACAACCCTGGAAGAAGGTGGAGAGATTGCAGGACTCTTCGGCTCGACACACAAGGCACGCATTACCTATGCCGGTGGTGACGGTAACGATGTCGCGATCATCGTAGACGGATCGATTTCTCTTACCGCCAATGGGAATGTCACGATCCGTCGTGTGGGTGGCAACATCCAGACCAGCGTGGGCGGAACCGTTGTCGATTCCCGCCCAATTGCGAGTGTCAATGGCAACGTGGTGACCATTAACGGAGGGGCTGGCAACGATACACTGACGATCGATCTTGATGACTACACCGACACTGGCAGCTCCGGAATCAATTTCAATGGCACTATCCATTTCGACGGTATGGACGGAAAAGATGACATTGTTATCGAAGATTCTGACGGGGCCGGTGATACAATTGACACGATCAATTACACATTCACCGATAAAGACAGCGGATCGATCGTCATCGATCAGGATGGACCAGCTTTTGGGTCAATCGACTCGTTCACCATAACCTATGACAACCTGGAGCCGATCACGCAATCGATTGCGGCTGATCATGTCACCCTGACCTACGCTGCGACGAACGATGTGATTACGGTCGATGCGGATGGCGTCAACACGAAGGTCACGGCGACTGAGAATGGCAACCCTTCGGCTGAAACCGTCTCGTTCATCAATCCGACCAAATCACTCACCATCAATTCCGGTGCAGGCAACGACACAATTACATTGAGCAGTTTCGGTACCAGCACAGGCGGATTCAATGCCGCCCTGACAGTGAATGGCGATAGCGGAGCGGACACAATCAACGTCAACACCGACCTGACGCTTGGCTCGGTTGTCGCGGGGAATACGGGTAATGTCCTGCTGACCACCGAGGACATTAACGTTGGCGCGAACAAGAGAATCGACACGACTGCCGCCACAGTCAACGGCCAGACAGGTAACGTCACTTTCACTGCAACAGACGAATTCGACATGATGGCCGGTTCACGAATCAATGTGACAAATGGCGTCATTAATCTGTCTGCGACCAATAATATCGATATCGCCGAAATCGACACCAGCAATGGCAATGTCACCATCGCCAGCAGCGCGGGCAATGTTGAGATCCTCGGTGGCGAAGGTGGCATTGTCTCATCCGGTCAGGCAGAAATCGATATTGATGCCGTCACCGGCATCACGATTAACGACACTCTTGATTCCGGTGGTGAGAAGATCACACTCACCAGTACCGGGGACGACAGCGACATCACGATCAATGCCAACATCACCGCGGCGGGTGGCGACGTCGATATTGACGCCGGTCGCTCGGTCACCAGTGATACCAATGGCGTCATCACCACCACCGATGATCTTGCTGTATTGAGCGATTCCGGCACGGTCAACATCGCCGCAGCAGGAACCGGCAGTGTGAATCTGGTCGGGAACATCATCACAACAGGAGCGAACAATGGTGCTGGCACTGGTAAAAATGCGGGTCAAGTTGATATCACCACGACCGATGGCAGTATAACGGTTGCCAACATCACAGCCTCTGGCGGGAATGGAGCCGGTGGAAACGATGGTGGTAACGCAGCGGCAATCAACATCACTTCCGGCGATAGTGGGAATGATGCCACGCACAGCATCACACTCAATTCTGCGATTACCGCAAGCGCGGGTACCGGCATGAGCGCGGGGACAGCAGGAATCATTACGTTAAAGGCCGATGGTGCGATTGTTGACGGCAGCGATGTCGCCACAGATATTGTGGCGGGGCAAATGCAATTGATTGCAGGAACTGGCATCGCCGGTGGAACTGCCCCGAATGACATTCTGGAAATCGACGTCACGATACTCGCAGCAACGACCGACACGGGCGGTATTGCCATCAACGATGTCGTCAATGGCCTCACAATTGGCAGTGTGACCGCAAATGGATGCACGACCTCTGGTGTCACAATTACCGGCAGCGGAACCGACATAAATTCTGTGATCTCCATTACCTCAACGGATTCTCTCACCGTCAATAATGGGGTATCACACGCTCGTGGCGGCAACATCATGCTGACCAACACCGGTGATAACAGCGACATCACGATCAATGCCGACATCACCGCGGCGGGTGGCAACATCCAGATCGATTCGGACGAGGACATCCTGCAGACTGATGGTGCGGTCACGACCACCAGCAATGGCACGATCACTTACACCGCCGGCAAAGTGGACAACAACACTGATGGCACGCCGGGTGGCGGCATTACAACCTCAACCGGTAAGGATACGAAGATCACGGCTGAGACAGGTGCCATCTCCCTCACGGCCGATGGCAATATCAGCGTCACCGAGATCGACACCACTTCCGGTGCCGTTGATATCACGTCCCATGATGGCAGCGTCACGGTGTTAACCGGCGATGATGCCAACGACGGCATTGTCACCACATTCGCTAACGGCACCATTATCATCTCTGCCGAGCAGGGAGTCACGGTCAACGATGGCATCACAACGAATGGGTCCAAAGTCACGATTGATGCCGACAGGGAGGGTGGAAATACGGGCGGATTGACGACATCAGCCGAGGGAGACATCACGAGCGGTAGTGCCGACATTTCTGTCACTGCGGCTGCACTGACCCTTGCTGGTGATGTGAATGCAGGAGTCGCAAACGTGTTTCTGCATAATTCTTCAACACAGACAATCGGCCTGGCCGATGGTGGAGTTGGCAGTTTCAATCTCAACGAAACCGAGGCAAACCTCATCACAGCAAAGATTCTGGAAGTTGGCAACGCTTCTGCAGGAACTGTGACGATCGGGAATCTGAATTTGGCGAATGGCAAAGTTCCAACGTTGCTGATTCGGACAGGTGATGCCGTTCAAGAACCTGCGGGAGCGAGCGACAACTCGGCAGATCTCAGTGTCACCAGCCTGGCGATTCAATCAGAAGACGGTATCGATATCGATATCGATACCACGAATCTCGCTGCAACAAACACGAAGACGAATGGAGTCAGCATAACGGACACAAATAGCGGAATGACTATCGGTTCCGTTGTTACAGCTACACAAGGAACTATCTCGGGTGTCGCAAACACCGCATCTGGCCAAACTGTCAAGCTGGAAGCCCAGGGTGGCATACTCGCTATCAACCAGGCGATTTCGACTGAGGGAGGCCTGGTCGATCTCGATACGAATTCTGCGATCACCAGCAACGCGGCTGGCACTCTCACCACAACTGCTACGGCAAATTCCGGCACCAACTCTGGGAATGTCGACATTGATGCCACTGGTGCTGCAACCATCGATTTGCTGGGGACGATCGACACAACAGGTGCCGCAAACAACTCAGGTTCCGGCAGCGATGGTGGTAATGTCAACATCGATACGGCTGGCGGCACGATTTCGATCGAGAAGGTCACAACAAACGGTGGTGTGGCAACGGCGGGTGACAACAATGGCGGTTCAGCCGGAGATATCACGCTCAATACAGGCGGTCAGACCATCACCCTGCACGACACACTTTCAGCCATCGGCGGGGCGAAATCAAATGCCGGAACCCAGGGAACCGGGGGTAACGTCAAAGTCGGCGATCCGATCATCCTGGATGACAACATTACCATTACGACTGGTTCAACTGCCGGCAATGTCACCTTTGAGAGTTCGGTGAATGCCGACGCCAGCAATGCGGATGGTGTCGAGACTTTAACGGTTACAGCAGGTGCGGGAAGTATTGATTTCGATGGCATCGTTGGAGGTGTCAGGCCGCTGGGGGGCGTAACAATCAACTCGGCCAGCAACGTCACCATCGATACGACGTTCAACACAATCAGCTTCGCTCAAACCACTGGGACTGGCACCACAAAAGTCGATGGAGTGATCAACACGACCGGAAACGGCACCAATTTTGATCTGACGACCGCGACGATCGACATCAATGCCAACGTGAATACCAATGGCGGAAATGTTGATCTCAACGCCGACACCCTGATCCATCTCGAAGCGGGCGACACAATTTCTACAACATCTCCCGTGGCGGGAGCGGCGTCCGGCACAATCGATATCGATGTAACAGGTAACGGCACAATCAAACTTGATGGTGCCTTGACGACCACAGGTGCCAATAACGCAGCAGGTGCTGGCGGGGCCGCGGGGCAGGTCGATATTGACACAGCCAACGGCAGTGTCCTGGTGCAGAATATCACGGCATCGGGCGGCAATGGCACAGCCGCCGCTGGTGCCGCAGCGGTAATCAACGTGATTTCAAGTGGTGGCGATAATGACGGCATCACACTTACCGGACAACTCATCAGCCAGGGAGGAGCCGGAACACCTGCCGCTGGCGACGGAACGATCAGGCTCAAGTCAGCCGACAACATTGTCGATTCCAACGGCACAGGTAACGACATCATCGCCAGGTTGCTGATCGTCGATGCCATGACCGGCGTCGCGACCATCGCCAATCCGCTGGAAACGACCATTGAAGATATCGACCTGGACAATTCGACGTCTGGTGAAGTTGGCATCGCCGAATCGGACAACATCACCATCAACCAGATCGATCAGGCTGGAGCAGGGGACGTCACGCTCAGCACAACCAGCGGATTGATCACTGTTGCGGCGGGTCAACCGGGCGTATCCGCCACCAGTGGAACGGTGACGCTTGATGCCAATGGAACCAATTCCGATGTCGTTATCAACGATGATGTCACGACCAGTGCCGGTGGGGGCGTGACCATCAATGCGGATGACAGCATCACCTTCGCCGCGACCGGAAAAGTGGCCGCGACTGGTGCAGGGAATGTTGTTCTGACCTCAAACACAGATAATACCAACGGAGATTCCGATGACAGCATCTTCATGGCGAACGGTGCGATTGTTGATGGTGGATCGGGCACGGTAACGTTAACAATCGCAGGCAACGATTCGGGCAACATTACTCTCGGCGGCATCATCACAACCAGCATAACCGCCACTTCGGTCAACATTTCGACGACAGAGGGAGGGTTGATCGATGGTGGCGACACTCACACTGATGTTGCCAGTGCCGGCACTGTGGTGATTGACGTCAAAACAGGTGTGGGAAATGCAGGGGCCATTGACACAGCCGTTGCCAGGTTAAACATCGACAACGCCACGTCTGGTGATATCAACATTAACGAGACCGATGCGGTTACGATTGCCAAAGCGGTCCAGGCGATGACCGGTAATATCGATATCGATGCCGGAGGGTCAATCACGGTCGACAACAACGGAGGCGGCAACGCGGTGACAGTTCTGGGTGCGAACACCATCCACCTCGACGCCAACGGCAACAGTTCCGGCATCACTGTGCGGGATGGTATCCAGACCGTCAATGGTGCTTTAACACTGACGGCTGACGACGACATCAATTTCGATGCCGATGGTGACCTGACAACGACCACCGGAAAAATCACAGTCACTGCAGATGCTGATGGAAGTGGCGGTGGCAGCGGCGGCGCGATTGCGATGACCGATGGAACAGAGATCAATTCGGGTAACGCAGAGATCATACTCATGGCGGATGAGAACATTGCGATCGGCAGGATCATCACCACGAATGACTCCAGGACGGCCTTGGCGATCACCAGCCAATCGGGGGGAATCACCGACGCCGGCGATACGGGAACATCTGACATCCAGGTCACTGGTGCCAACTCCGGAATCGAATTACGAGCCGCCACTGGTATTGGCGACAGTAATGCCATCGAAACGGAAATTAACCATCTGGCAGCGGCGAATAGCACCTCTGGCAACATCAATATCGCCAACAGCAACGGAGGAAATCTGCTGGAAATCGACACCGTCAATACGCTCTCCGGTGTCGTCAACACCGGTCCAGGTGGCGGCATTTCCATTACCAACAACAGTCCGTTGACTGTGACAAGTACCGCGAAGGTGCAAACCCACTCCGGTAATATCGTGTTAGCGGCTCAGAATACGGGGGACCTCAGCCTTCAGGGGCAAGTCAACGTGACAAATGGCGCTGGCAACATCACGTTCAACGCGGGCAATAATGTGCAACTGTTTGACACGGGCAACGCGTTTGACGTCGACGCTCCTTCCGGTTCGGTCTCAATGACAGCGAACAGCGAAGTCCGTTTCCTCAGTGCCGCAGGCGTGGAATTTAATCCTCAATCGGCGACCGCCAGTTCAACACATGTTCGGAGTCATTCCGGTGTTGTCAGCAACTGGGGCGTTCGAGTCGACAACGTGAACATTCCGCAGGTCGGTAGCGATGGTCTGTTGACCGTCAGCGGGGAAGTGGGGCGCGTTGGCGAACGGAATGTCTTGTTGCGGATTGACTGGGCCGATGGCGACGTGACGCTCGTACCGATTGCCAATGGACCCGGCACTTTTTCCGAAACCCATTTTTATGTCACCAACCCCAATCCCGAAAACCCGGCCGCCGATATTCCGGTCCGTTTCGACATTATCGCCGCGGCCAATCTCGCGGGAGGATCGACCAACATTCGCGCATTGGGTACAGTCGACTCGATTCCCATCAACGTTACGGTTAACGAGGTCGCCTCGGTTGTCACTGCGACTCCCAACAATGGTGGCAACTTCCTTTTGCTCGATCTGGGTGATGCACCAGTGCCGGGGGAAGGGCTCGCGGCTGTGGCCATTGACACCACACCTCAGGTGCCTCAACTCGCGTTCCCGGAGAGTACGACCATCGGCGAAGAAGGCGGAACGAGTTCATTTGTGTCGTCAAATAATCAACTGTTCGATATCTCGACCGTCTCCATCGAAGCTTCCATCGAAGAGACAATTGTGTTGTTGCAGATCCTGACGCCCGATGGTCGCCAAATCGGTAAACTTATCGAATTGCCCAGCGGCGTTCTGAACGATCTGCCTGAATTGTTCAGCACACTTCCGGATGGCAACTACGAAATACTGATCAGGGAAGCGGGTGAAACCCGGTTGAAACGCGTCATCAAAGTTCAGCTTGAAGATGGAGTCTCCACTGAAGAGAGCACAACGACATCTCCGCAGGATCTGAAACAGGAAGGTGGAAACACACCAACCAACGGCACTCCGGAAACTCGGGGCACCCCAGAGACAAACATCATCCCCACGTCACCCTCTGACCAGCCGAATGATGATTCACCCAAATCGACAGACATGTCTATGTCGCACCGCCTCAACAACGCCGGCCGAATAATTGACTCGACCGCCAACCAGACGCCAGCGCGGGCAGACGGCGCAAACTTGACTCGGCATTTTGCAATCGATGCCTCGACAATGAGCCAGCGATCCGGAGATCCGCAGGTTCCTGGGGAGGCCACACAAGATGAGGATTCCGACGTTACGTTCGTGTCATTTGGCGACACTGGTATCGTAACAGCATTTATGCTCGGTTCGCTTCAGAAAACACATCGACACAATCAACGCACGAAGAAGGAAGTCGACGCCTGCATGGAACGCCTTGAACAAGGCGCAGCGACACGCGCGTCACGACTCATTCAACGTCTTCGCCGCAAACAGAAACATGTTCCGTAAGGCACTGCCATGACGAACAATCCAATTCCTCCTGAAGATTCTCATGAGAGTCAACCACCTTCGGAAGATGGTTTGCATTGCCCGGAAGATGCACGGGAAGACTCCTCTTCGGATACGCATGATGAACCGTCCGGCAGCCCCGGCGAAACACTGCCTGATGATAGTGACCCCATGAAGACGCTTGCGGATATGCCCGAGCGAGGTGGTCTTTCAGATGAAGCGTTGAAGACGTTTGTCGATGCCTGGGGAGTCGAGTTCGACGAAAATGTTGAATCGGGTATGACAATCAAGGCGCGGGAAGATAATGACGAACCGATCCCCGGAGATCTCGTGGAAGAATTCGGCGAATCGGACGAGGCTGCATTTTCTGCAACAGGTGAGCCAGCGGAGACGCTGGTCGATTTCGATCTGCATTCCGAACCCTCAACAGATAACGCTGAGAAATCTGCTGAGGAGTTTACGGCTGACAAGACCATCATGATGGACGATGAGGAATCTGGTGAGGATCCCGCCACGATACTTGCCGACATTTCTGGCACGCAACAGCCGGCTGACGCGGACGCCACTTTTGTCATGGACGACGATCAACCAGTTTCAGCCACTGATGCCGATGCCACATTTATGATGGATGGCGGGATGCCCCCGCAGTCGGCTGACGCGGATGCGACATTTGTCATGGATGAAGATGGCAGTCTGAATGAAGATGACGGCATGGGAAAAGATGGCAGTGTCGGCGTCACTGACGCGACGGTTGCCAGTGACCATTTTGGCACAGGTGCCTCTGACGACTTTCAACTCAACATCAATGTCGATATCACCCGTGTATCAGACACGGCAGACTCTCAAACTGGTTCCAAAACGGCCGCATCGAATTTCTCCGGAGCAGACCAGGCAGCACCGGAAGGTGTCGTCATCAAGCCGCGGCTCTTTCTTTCGCAGGAAACCCTTCAGTTTGGGCAGGCCGATTACGAGGTGCTCGGCAAACTTGGGGAAGGGGGGATGGGTGTTGTCTATGACGCGCGGCAGACATCAATCGATCGGTCGGTCGCGGTCAAAATGCTCAAGCCACCAAAAGGGGCTGGCAGGAAAACACAACAAAGAATTGTCAGTCTGAAAAGCAAGTTTATTTCCGAAGCGATCGTTACGGGCGACCTCGAACACCCCAACATTGTCCCAATTTACGACCTCGGCACGAACGAGCAGGGCGCTGTCTTTTATGCGATGAAACATGTGAATGGCACACCCTGGGATGATGTCATCGGAAACAAATCGCTATTTGAAAACCTCGAGATTTTCATGAAGGTTTGTGATGCGGTGGCGTATGCCCACGCACGGGGCATTATTCATCGTGATCTCAAGCCCGAAAACGTCATGCTGGGCGGCTATGGGGAAGTACTCGTTATGGACTGGGGGCTGGCATTGGCCACCGAGAAATTCGGAAAACCGAGTATCCTCAAGCAGAAACCGGGGATCGGCGGGACACCAGCTTATATGGCACCGGAAATGGCATCGGGTTCTCTGACCGGTATCGGCATCGAAAGCGACGTCTACCTGCTCGGTGCCATTCTTTACGAAATTGTCACGGGCAAACCGCCGCACGCTGGCAAAGATGCGATGAAATGCCTGATGGCGGCAGCGAATAATGAAATTCAACCGACCGGGAAGACCGGCGAGTTGATCGACATTGCACTCAAGGCAATGGAGACCGATGTCCAGGACCGGTACCCGACAGTTCAGAATTTGCAGGAGGCGATTCGGGACTACCAATCGCATTCCGAGAGTATCGCAATGGCCAACCGGGCCAACGACGATCTGGCCAAAGCCCGGCAAACGGACGACTACACCGATTATTCTCGTGCCGTTTTCGGGTACCAGGAAGCGTTTGACCTTTGGAACGAAAACGAACGTGCACGAAAAGGAGTCTCTACCGCGAAACTCGCCTACGCCGAAAGTGCGCTTCGCAAAAGCGACTTCGATTTGGGGCTGTCATTACTCGACGAAGGTGATGCCCACCATGCCAACGTTCGCACGCAATTGCAGGAAGCAAAACAGGAACGGGATGCACGACAACAGCGACTCAAGACTGCCAAGCGAATTGGGTTTATGATGGCGGCAGCGATCTTATTGATTGTCTCTGGAGCGGCGTATTGGATTAACATCGAGCGTAACGAAGCCATCGCGCAACGCCAGATCGCAGAAACGGCCGAGAAAGATGCACGACAGCAACGTGACGAAGCGATTCGCCAAAAGGGAATTGCCGAAGAACAGACACGCAAGACGGTCCTGGCCGGACACGAGTCTGACTTCCAGAGAATGATCGCCGAATTGCAGAGTGAAATTGCCGACGAAGAGCGGGCGGTCGCTGATCGCGAGCGCGAAGTCGCGGAAAATCAGAGACAGATTGCCGAGCAACAACGCGCCATTGCCGATGCCGAGCGAGACAATGCTGTCGTACAGGAATATGTCGCTATCGTCGAAGGGCAAATTGCCGACGAAGAGCGACAGCGTGCCGAATATAAGGCATACATGGCCCGAATCGGACTCGCAGCCGCGAAAATTGAGGAAAATGCATTTGGCACCGCTCGGGAACTTCTGGCAGAAACGAATCCGAAGCTGCGCAGCTGGGAATGGGCGAGGCTAATGTATCTCTGTAGCCGTAGCTCTGCCGAATACACGGTCAACTCCAAAGTGAATGCGATTGATCTGGCACCAACGGGAATGCACTTTGTCATGGTCGGTGAAAATGGTCTGGCGGAAATTTGGGATCGCGGAACCGGACAACGTCAATCACAATTGCCACATTCCCAAAACGCAACCATACATTGCACAGCCTACTCTCCAAATGGAAAGTGGATCGCAACCGGCAGCGACGATTCGACGGCATATCTTCAGCTCTTTGACGCAACGACAGGCAATCTGATCCGCGCGTTTCAGACTCGTGGCGGAACCGCATTCGAAGATGAGCATACCGATGCTGTTCTGAGTGTCACCTTCTCGCCAGATGGAAGAACACTGCTGACCTCATCTGCCGATAAGACCGCACGGCTATGGAATGTGGAAACGGGGAAACAGGCTCACCGTCTGCAGGGACACTTCAGTGACGTGAATGATGTGGGCTTTTCGCCAGACAATAACCAGCTACTGACAGCCGGGCAGGATGGTACCGTGATTGTCTGGACCAGAGCAAATGGGGATTGGTCTTCATCCAACGCGACGATTCAACAGGGTGAACCGTTTCGGGGACACGATGGTGCCGTCTATTCCGCAACTTTTTCCGCAGATGGTGATAGTGTCATCAGCGGCGGATACGACCGCACGATCCGCATCTGGAAGCCCGGTGAAATTCAATCTTTTGACTACACACGCGCAATCAACGGGTTGCCGCAGGACGAACCGCCCACGCGCATATTGGTCGGACACAAGGCACGCATTCGATCTGTTGAGCTTTCCAGCGATGGTCGTTTTGTCGTCAGTTCCAGCCACGACAACACACTCAAGGTGTGGAACGTTGCCAACGGTCAGATCTACAAGACCATCCGAGGTCATGACAGTTGGGTGACGGACGCGATGTTCACCCGTGATGACGCCTGGATTCTCTCATCGAGCCACGACAATCGCGTCAAACTCTGGAATTTCGCCAGTTATGAAGAGGAACGAATTCTCGAGGATCGCGTACTCGAAGGCCATGCTGATGCCGTTCTCGCCGTCTCGTTTTCAAAAGATGGTGAATCGGTATTGACCGCAGGTGCGGATCGCAAAGCGAAACAGTGGGGTGTTGACGCGCCAATGCAAACCGCTTTGGACTCTGGATCGAACGATACTCCCTCCATTGACGACGATACCAGTTATGAGGAAGGACATGCATTTCTCATTTCTTCCGCCCGATTTTTTCCCGATGGTCGACGGATTGCGACCGCTTCGGCAGACAACACAACACGCATCTGGAATACCGAGACCGGAACAGAACTGCTTGCCCTGCAAAACACCGGTCGCAGTGCTGCGATCTCTGTCTCGCGTGGCGGGCAATTGATTCTTACCGGTGGAGGGAAACAAAATGATAAGAGACAGGGAGAAGACGAAATAACTTTCTGGGAAGCACAGCTTTTCAATGCTGATACCGGCGAAAAACTTGCAACACTTCTCGCCCATCGTTCGGAAGTCACAACGACGGCCATTTCCCCGGATGGCACAATTCTGTTCACCGGCGATGCAACGGGACGCTGTCGCCTTTGGAATTCCCAATCAGGCCAGATGATTCGCGAATTGAAAATTGCCGAACTTGGCCGCGCTCATGCTGGCCGCATCACCGGGGCGGAATTCACCAGCGATGGTTCCCGCATCCTGACCGCCAGCCGCGACTTCACTGTTGCGCAATGGGACACAGCCACAGGCAACATGCTGAAAGATCTCACCCTGCAACATGACGACGCTGTCACATCGATTGTTTTGGCGGGCAAACGATTGCTGTCAACCTGCGATGATGGCAGGGTTCGGGCGTGGAATATCGACACGGTTCAAGTTGAAACGACATTGAAAACGCCTCCATTGGTCGAAGGCGGTATGCCGACGCAATATGTGGCCTTTTCACCTGCGAATCCCAAGCAAGCCCTGACGGTTAATTCCGAAATGAAAACGGTGCGACTTTGGGACGTCGACAGTGGGGAAGAGGTTCAATTTCAGGGACATTCCTTTCTTGACTTTGGCTCCCACCCGATTTGGGCAGCAGTTATTTCCCCCGATGGTAAAAGTGTCGTCACGGTCGGCGGTCGTGTCGCCAGACTTTGGGATGTCAGAACGAGAACGATCAAAGACAGTTACAGCGCACATGGTTCGGTCGACATGGCGGTTTTCGACCCCGCAGGGAAGCGAGTGATAACGGCCAGTAACGATTGGCTGGTTAAGATCTGGAATGCGGAAACCGGCAAGGCGATGCTGAAGTTGAGCCATCCGGCCCCGGTCACCAGTGCCAGTTTTTCACCAGACGCCGAAGGCAAACAAATTCTGACCTCAGCGGTGGATGGCAAACTTCGGTTGTGGAATTCTTTCACTGGCGAGTTGCAGCAGGAATTTGAGGGGCATCAGGGAGAAGTCCGGCAGGCAGTTTTTTCGAACAATGGGCGCTGGCTGCTCAGTGCGGGCGAAGACCAGACGGCCCGAATCTGGAATCGACAGACTGGGAAAAACGTGGCGGTCCTCCGTGGACACGAAGGGCGCGTTTTGTGTGTCGCGTTTTCTGAGGACGCGCAATTGATCATCACGGGGAGTGAAGATAACTCCGCCAAAATCTGGCGGTTTCATCCTGATTTCGAAGATCCGGCCGGAATCGTTCGCGAATTGCTCGTCCTGCGCGGACACACCGCTGCGGTGCGATCGGTCGCTTTTTCTCCCGATGGAAGACGAGCACTCACTGGCAGCGATGACTACCTGGTGAAACTCTGGGACACGTCATCACCGGACGAGGGAATCACAGAAGGTGCCCAACCTGATGGACCGGCAGCAGACAGTGAAACCGAAGTTTCTGCATCTCCACTTGCGCAGGAAGTTCTCACTCTGAAAGGCCACGAACGGGAAGTGACTTCGGTGCAATTTTCACCGGAAGGGCGATTCGCGCTCACGGGCAGTCGCGATGGAAAAGCCATACTCTGGCTTGCTCTCAATCCCGCGACAAAAGAATAACGCAGACTATCGAGCAAACGCCAAAGCGTTGCTTCAGGGTTGCACACTACCGATGTAAGGATTCAACTCGAACTTTGGATCGCCGACTTCCAGGTTGGGAGCTTCCCCCTTTGGCTTCAGGAAGTCATCTTTTTCGGGTTCGTCGCTCTGGTGAAACGCGATCGGCTTGCCGAAATAACTTCCTGCGCCCTCCAGTGGCAGAACATCTTTGGCGTTTCTCGGTGCCTCTTTCGCGCTGGAGATGTTGTGCTCCAACCCCCCATTGGCGAGAGACTTCTTCAGTTCCGCACCATCCGGCGAACGGATTTCCGGCCCTTTGATATCACTGAACAGATTACGGGAAATTTTGACATCTTGTCCCAATGCCAGTTTCTGGTCCAATGCGATACCGACCTGGGCATTGTGAAAGGTGTTATTCCCAATCAGTAGATTCTGCAAAGATGTTGACTTCTGACGAAATTGCAAACCGATATTGAAACCCGAGAAGATACAATCGCGTACGATGACGTTATTAATCAGTCCATCAAACGCCAGACCCGTCTGACCGGGACCGACAAACCTGCAATTGCGCACCTCGATGTTGTCGAGGCTGAATCCCCGTCGCAGAGCGATCCGCATTCCAATTGCTTTCGCATCACCCTTGATGAGTGTCAAGTTCTGATAGACGACCGATTGTGGTGCATTCGCTGTTGCCCCGAAGCCTCCGACAGTTCCAAGAACATCAAGCCCATTCACACCGATTCGACTGAACCCGTGAATCTTCAAATTCTTTAATGTGGTTCCGGTACTGTTGCCCAGGTGCTCGATTGCAACAGCCTTGCCCGTGGCATCGATCTCAAATCCTTCGAGAAGGAAATTCTCCGCGTTCGCAATCACGACAACAGGTTTATCTCCAGAAGGCGCGAGAACGACGGGTTTGTCACCTTTGACGACCACCTTTTCGATCCACGGTTTGTCTTCAAATGAAGCGCTTGATAAATCGATCACTAATCGTTCTTTGTAAATCCCACTGACAACATTGACGATCCGCGCCTGCTCGGAGAACTTGCGCGAATACTGAATCGCGTCGGTGATGGTCTCGAACTCACCCTCAGGACCAACTGTCACCTCCGGTTTCAGACTCCGGTCCTTAATGTGTGCGAGCTGTTCCAATTCCAGTTCTTCCAGCGTTTTGTCTTCGCCACGGAAGACGGCAAGTGTTCCCATGACCATGCCGACCACGACAATCACGGAGATCAGTCCTGCAACGGCTCCCAATATGATTTTCTGTGTGGTGTCGGACAAACCGGAAATAAGCGGCAACCCCTGCCTGGATTTCCGAATTCCGGATTTGGCATGAGCCCCCGAACGTCCGGCATCCGGATCAATTCCGGTATCACCATCCACAACTTCCATCACTTCTGCGATATCACGGTGATCGTCATCGAAACCAATGGGAGTCGTGATCGGGGAAGGGAAGGAGCCGGGATTGATGGCCGTATTACCCATTCCAGCACCGCCGGTGTCGATTTCAGCAGGGTTCAGAGAGCCGCCACCCAACGTGGAAAGGAATGAACTGACCTGGTCATCGCTGTTGTCGAACACTTCACCAAAAGCAGGTGATTCACCCGCGCCATCATCAGTTCTGAGCGGGGCAACGGTCACGGCTGTCGCATTGGATGAACTGTCGCTGCCGGCGGAATTCTTCAACCCTGAGAGTTTCGAATGGGTCGTTTTCCATTCGTCACCACCATTCTCGACCAACCAGTTTCGCATCGCATTGCTTGTTTCTGCTGCCGTCTGGTAACGCTCTTCAAGCCCCTTGGCCATCATTTTGCGGATGATTGTCAGGATTCCTTCTGGCGTGTCGGGACGATCCTGTTCAACCGGTGGCGGTTCCTTCACCTGGTGTGCCATTAACCGTTGAGCGAGAGTTCCCTCGGTAAATGGAGGATGTCCGGTCAGCAGAAAGTACAGCGTGCAGCCGAGGCTGTAGATGTCGGCCCGCTTGTCGACCGAATGGCTGTCGAGCGCCTGCTCAGGTGCCAGATAGTCGGCTGTTCCCAGTACTTTTTCATCATGTGCAACCGTCAGCGATTCTTCATCTTTTTCATCGAAAAACCGGGCAAGGCCGAGGTCCAAAATCTTGACCGTTCCCTCACGGTCCACCAGCAGGTTGGCCGGTTTGATATCCCGGTGAACCAGCCCCGCCTCGTGCGCGTGATGCAGACCATCTGCCGCCTGCCGAATGAAATCCGCCGCGCGGACGAAATCCATGATGCCTTCTTTCTGCACGGTATCCTGCAGATCCTGGCCTTCCACGAATTCCATCACCAGAAAATGGGTGCCATTTTCCTCGTCAACATCATAAGCCCGGACAATGTTAACATGGTCGAGTTGCGCAACCGCCTGTGCTTCACGATGAAAACGTCCGAGATAGGATGTATCGTCAACCCTCTTGGCTGGCAAAACCTTGATTGCGCACCGCCGCCGCATCACTGTATGCTCGGCAAGATAGACAGCACTCATGCCTCCTTTGCCCAGCAGTCTCAATAGCCGATACTTGCCCAGGGAAAAACCTTTGTGTTTTCCCTTCAGCAGCATGTCCGCCTGCCAGTTGGTCAGCGCGCCTTTTTCCACCAACGCTCTGGCCATTGCCTCGGCGTCGTTCAACGAGACGCCCGATTCACGGACTTCCTTCAAAAGCTGACGGAGCCGTTCCTTGTCAATCAGACCGCTCTTCTGAATGACATCGATAAATGACTGAGCGGTCAACTTAATCGCCATCTTGAAAGCGCCTCTTACCGGCCTTCCTGCTGCCGGCGTTATGTGACATCGTGAAATGCCCGCATCGATTTTTTGAACCGCGCGCGTGCTGCACGATCGGAGTTCCTATTATTTACACAATACAACCGAAATAGAATCCTGGTGAACCGATTTCGGAGTGGTTCAGGAAGAAAACCAAATAGAATATGCCTTGAAATGACTTGTCGATCAAATTCCCACCGTGTGTCAATTATCCACCGTTGACCGCAAGCCACAGCAGACTCAGTAACAAAATCAGGTCGATTTGACATCAGAAACAGGTGTCTTGCAGAATGCCGTCCACCATTCGTCCCAATTCCTTTAAGGTACCAATCCTGTGACGGGCTTTCCAGCCATTTATCGAAGTGATATCGTACACCAATGATGATTTCCGGAGACGGTTTGCGAGAGTGGTTGAAATCCCCTCATCAATATCCATGCGTGTTTTGTGAACGGGACTCCAGAAAGACAACTTTTGCTTTGACTTTCCTGAATACTGGGAACCCGTTTTGGACATCTTGAGATTGCCGGAGCTTTCCGCTGACTGCAAATGCTGGAACATCAAGAGGATCTGTGAGAATGCCTCCTAACGAATCACCAGATGTAAAGCCTTCTCGCCGCGCCGAAGGGCTTATCGGTACAATTCTGTTGTTTGCGGGATTTCTCCTGCTTGCATTGACGCTTGTCGACAAATCTGGTGCGTTCGATCTGCCGGCTGTCTGGACCAGCAATCGTACGATCTGGCAATTCCTGATTTTCGCGTCGATCATCACTGCAATTGCACTGCTTCGGAAACCAGTTGTGCCAGGCGACTGGGCTCCTGAGCAACCGGGTCCGCGATTTGGTCGTCTTGTGTTATACACCCGCGTGAATTGCCATTTGTGTGATCAGGCGAAGGACACGCTATTGAACTATTCGCAATGGTTGCCGGGTGTGGAGGAGATTGACATCGACCAGTTTCCAAACTTGCATCAGCAGTTTGATACTTGCGTGCCGGTCGTGGAAATTGATGGCAAGGTCCGTTTTCGTGGTCAGGTCAACGAAATCCTGCTTCAACGTCTCATCAACGCGACGCCCCCTTGGGGCGATGCACCGGCAAAGCCAGCCAACTCGCGTCCGCGGTCCATTTCGCGTACTGGCGAAATCTGTCCAACCGACCGTTCGTGACGACAATCAAGGCAGAATGTACGATGAATATCCTGGGGCTCTTTGTACGATTTCCACAGCCGGGACAGGTCAAAACGCGATTGGCCAAAGAAATCGGAGACGAAGCTTCGGCCGCACTCTACTCCGCGTTTCTTTCCGACCTGACCGCACGGCTCGCGCAAACCGGTGATGCTCGCGTCTTCTGTACCACTCCCGCCACCCCTGAAGCAATGAACTACTTCTCAAAATTGGGAGAAGTTGAGGGGCGGGGAAGGGCACTCTTTGAAATCTGGAAACAGCCGGACGGCGTGTTAGGCGACCGGCTCGCGGCTTTTTTCCATTGGGCGTTTGAACGGGGTGGCACGCGTGTCATTGCCCTTGGTTCCGACAGCCCCACTCTACCCGTTGCAGTGATCAGGGATGCGTTCGAAAAACTTGCCGATAACGACGTTGTTCTGGGACCGGCGTGTGACGGCGGCTACTATCTCGTGGGACTGAACCCCAAAACTGGTGCCATTCGTGGGAATCGAAAATTGAAATCTGATCATTCTCGTAGTGATACGAGAATCACAGCGATTTTCGACGGTATCGACTGGAGTACGGCCAGCGTCTTCGAGCAAACAGTTTCTCACATTATCGAAATGGATTTCTCGCTGCATTTGCTGCCATTCTGGTATGATGTTGACACGGTGGAAGACCTGCAGGTGTTGCGAGGACATTTGACCGCAACTGAGTATTTGAATCCTGTTCACGAGACCAAAGCGACTGCATTTGAACTGAACAGGCTCTTTCAGCCACGAAAATGAGAATCGAATTCGTCGGTTCAATCGTTGATCAATACGTTGAGAATTCAGGCTTTGAGAGTTGAACCGGAATCCGCCTCCCTTTTATGTTATGTAAGGAAACGGTGGTATGAAGAAGGTGGCGATGTGGTAATTAAGGTCAAGATCACAGAACAGCTCACATATCTGAGGGACCTCAGCGATGATGGCAGATCCGCATCTCGCTGAAACAGGAATCACAACATGAACGTTGAACAAAACGAGGCGCCATCTCGCGTACTGATTGCAGACGATCATATTCAGAACTGTGAGTTGATCGAAGCCTGCCTCGCGGATGAGGATTACGAAATACGGATGGCCTGTGATGGCCAGGAGACACTCGATGTTGTGGCGGACTGGAAGCCCCATCTGATCCTGCTCGACATCATGATGCCCCGGTTAAGCGGATACGAAGTCTGTGAGAAGTTGAAGCAGGACGACACGACAAAGTCGATTCCCATTTTGATGATCACTGCTCTGAATGAAATGGGCGATATCGAGAAGGCGGTTGTCGCAGGTTGTGATGATTTTCTTTCCAAGCCGGTCAATCAACTGGAACTGAGGACACGAGTCAAATCGCTGTTGCGCGTCAGTCATCTGGCGAGTGAACGGGATCGCCTGCTGGCTTATCTGGAAGAGGTTGAGGCATCCGGCCAACCTTGAGATGCATTGACGAGAACGATTGGCAGATTCCGATGGACAAGACTCCGTTTGCAGTCGATGAATGCCCCTGGCAGCGGATGACAGCAGCCTCCGGTCTTGCCCTGACGCACCGACTTGATCGCACGTTTGACGCCGACCGTCTGCAACAGGAGACGACTGCGCTTTTTGAAAAATACCAGTCGAAGGAGCAGCATGGCCCCTACCATGATGGCGGCTGGAAGGGGATTTGTCTTCACGCAGCCAATGGAGATTACAAGGAGACGGCTCTTGTCGACGGAACGGTTTACTCCAAAACGGAAGTGCTCGTCGATGCCCCCTATTTGGAGTCGATCATCGATTCGCTGGATTGCGATATGCGGCGTGTTCGCCTGATGGGTCTGGAACCGGGAGAATACATCTACTGGCATGTTGATTCCGGCGATAGCCTGGACGCAGTCACCACGCGGCTCCATATCCCTATCTTCACGGACGAGAACGTACGATTTCAAATCTCTCACAAAAATTGTGTCTGGCAGGCCGGCGAATTCTGGTACGGTGACTTCTCTTTTCCTCATCGCGTTTACAACGGTGGAACCAGGTCTCGCGTTCACTTGATCCTCGATTTGATGGTTGACGAGCGAGTCGAATCGCTGTTTCCCGCAGAGTATGTTCAACAGCGCGAATCCCGTATCGCGCTCAAGCAGAATGTCATGCGGGCGTTTCACTATCGCAATCCAATCCAGCGGGCAACGTCGTTGCTGAAAGCGTTTATTGATCGTGTGACGAGTTCGGGAAGCAGGAACAAATAGTCACACCTCTTCTTTTTTCATAACATTTCAACTCGTGCACAGAAACGGCACGTTGAAGCAGTGGTGGGCACGACTCCAATGCCAGAAAGACGAACATGAAATCTGTTATCAAGGGATTCATTCTGGCAGTTGCGAAACGGAATCGACTGATTCGCTCTACGGCACAGTTCATTACCGAGTCGACGATGCGGGATTATTATCCTTACCTGAAGGAGCGATTCATTAAGAATGGGGAAGGACACCATTGCGATGCCGACCAGCGACGAAAGTTGGTCGAACAGTTTGAACGTATCGACCGCGAAATCCCAATCGGCTCTTCACCGACAGATGGTCTGTTCCTTGCGGAGATGCTGCTGAATCTCGAACCCGATGGTGATCTTCTGGAGTGTGGCTGTTTCGCAGGAGGGAGTTCTGCCAAATTGTCACTGGTTGCCAGGCTCCTCGGTCGGCGTCTGCTCATCTTTGATAGTTTTCAGGGGCTGCCGGAGGTTGAAGAGCAGTACCTGCGGGACAAGCATTGTCGGCGCGGCGAGGATTGGGTTACCAATTGGGATTCCGGACGTTTTGATGCGGGGAAGGAGGTCGTTCGTCGCAATATCGAAACCCACGGCGATATCTCCGTTTGCACGTTGGTCGAAGGCTGGTTTAACGAAACGCTGACACCGGAAAACCTGCCGGAGAAAATCGCCTTTGCCTTTACGGACGTCGATTTATCCAACTCCGCAAGGGATTGTTTCGTCGCAATCTGGCCACGGCTGGCCGAGCAAGGGCTGTTTGTCACGCATGACACGGCATACATCAAGGTTTTGCAGGAGTTTTACAACTCCAGACTTTGGCAGGAGGATTTCCAGTCAGTGCCACCAATTCTATTCGGAGCAGGTTTCGGACTCTGTAACGCCTCTCCGCATGTGGGTTATATGGTGAAGGGCCAGAATTTGACACCGGAATACTTGAAAAACCTGACGATCGACAAATGAAGCTGATGGCGAACATTTCTGAAATCGATCCTCCCACAATCTGGATATCGCAAGGTCGCGGTAATTATTTGCCTGCCTCCGAACGAAATTGGAGATAGCGTGACCGATTCTACCAGCCAGTCTGCGAATAGGCTGACAAGCGGACACCATTCTGACTTGGCGCGGGTGACACTCAAGCGCCGACGGGCGCAACCGTTTTTTGCCCGCCATCCATGGGTCTTTCAAGGGGCCATCGCCAGTGTCACGGGCGATCCAGAACCGGGTGATGAAGTCGCGTTACAAAGTAACGCAGGAGAATTCATTGCCCGTGGGCTGTTTAATCCACACAGCCAGATCGTCGTTCGACTTTATGAATGGGCAGGGCAGGGGGGCTTGAATGACAAATTCTGGTCCAGGCGAATTGCACAAGCCATTCAGCGCCGAGCATGGCATACACCTGAGAACTTCGCAATGTCCGCCTGCCGGTTGATCAATAGCGAAGGGGATGGGCTGTCCGGTTTGATGGTCGATCGCTACGGTGATTATCTCCTCGTCCAGTTCACCAGTCTTGCGCTGGCGATTCGACAGGAGTCTCTGCTGGACGAGTTACAACGTCAGCTTGACCCGAAAGGAATCTGGCTGCGGACGGAGAAGGGGATCGGAACGAGCGAGCAGTTGGAATTGAAAGATGGTCTGGTTCGGGGCGAGCCACCACCCCGTCCGATGACAATTTCTGAGAACGGAATTCAATTTCAGGTTGACGTTGCTGAGGGGCACAAGACCGGTTTCTATCTGGATCAGCGTGACAATCGACTGGCGGTCACACGCTACACAGCCGGCAAGCGCGTACTCGACATGTTCTGCTATTCCGGTGGAATGTCACTGAATGCTGTGATCAATGGGAATGCAGAATCGGCATTGGGTGTTGACACGTCCCAAAAGGCTATTGACCTTGCAACCGCCAATGCAGAATTGAACAGCGTTTCCAACAAGGTCGAATTTCGGCAGGGCAAGGCATTTCCCACTCTGGAAGCATTGGCAGAACGGGGGCAAACATTCGATGTCGTGATCCTCGATCCTCCCAAAATGACACGGCATCGCAAAGGCCTCAAGCAGGCCATGCGTGGCTACCATTCCCTCAACCTGCTGGCAGCCAACCTGCTGAACACTAACGGAATACTGGTTACGTGCAGTTGTTCCGGCCTGGTGGGGGAGAGCGAATTTCGAAGTATGCTGGCCGATGTCGCACGGAGCTCCGGCAGGTCCATCACCATACTGGAATCACGCGGCGCGGCTGCGGATCATCCTGTTTCGCCTCATTGTCCGGAAGGGGATTATCTCAAGTGCATGATCGCATCGATCAACTGATGAAATGTGCAGAAAGAGGCGATTTCAGCGATTTGCACCAACTGTCCCACATCTCCTCATGTTGTTTCTGTAAAAGGAGATATGCTCTGGCCGGCTTTATCCTCGCGTGCAGACTGCCTCACAATTCTTCGACTCGAACCTGATAGAGTGGTTTACCTTCTGGTGTAACGTCTCTGACTCGTGGGGGGCCTGTGTTTGCAGGCCGAAAGACGCCCATCGCGGCACAGAAGATCGTAATATGCTCTAATCTGGGCGAGAGAACGAAAAATGAGATTGATGGATACCAGTATTGTCGATAGAGTTCAGCCGCTTTTCTCGCAAATATCGGGCACGAGAATCATGTGGATGTACTTGTTCCGAAGCCCGTTTTCTCCGTTTGCGGTCAGATCCTGCCCAACCTTTGCGTATCCCATCATCACATGCAGCAACATCATACCGTACCAACTCCCGACAGTGTGCGCCCAAATGGTGCTCACAATTCGTGCGATAGCGAGGAGGATTCCATGTCCATTCTGCTGATAACCGCCATGCTCGCCGTGCAACCGGAAGAGACGAAAAAGGTTGAGACGGAATCATCACCAAAGACATTTGTGGAAATCGCGGATCACCTCAAGAAAGATGCGCGGACCGGAACGTTGATCTTCTCGCGGGGAAGTTGCCTCGCAGTCAAAATCTACACGCAAAGCAGCTACACGCATGTGGCCGCCATTGTGCGTCAGGATGGCCAGCTGGTGGCTTATGACGCGATGAATGGAAAAGGAGTCCGCAAACTGCCTCTCAAGGAATTTTTGGATACACAACGGCCGGACACAATCCATGTCACGCATCCCGTCCATCCCTTTTCCAGGGAGCGAAAAGCACAGTTTGTTCGTCACCTTGAAGAAGAGATTGGACGTCCCTATGCCATTTCGCACCATCTGACAGGTGAACGAGCGGAGGGATTGCATTGCTCCGAATATGTGACTGACGCACTGATGTCGAGCCATGTCATCAAAGCGGAAAATCCGTCGCGCGTTTCTCCCGCCAGTCTCGCGCGCGGGCTGTTTGAAGCGGAACTCTACACTCCAGCCAGGACATTCAAACTGCTGCCGGAAAAAGTTCCAACCCCCAAAGGGCGAAATCGGTGTGAGCAAATGTGGATCGACACGAAAATCTGCACCGTGAATTGCTTCATTAAACTGCGCAAATGGTTCATCTGCCGCTGAATTCCAGACGGGAATCGGAAACGTGTTGTCATCGGAAGAGGGCAGGGGGGCTTGGATCACGTCAACGGATGGGATTCATGAGCAGTTTACTTTTTGATGTGACGTCTCTGGCTTGTGAGGCCTGTCTTTGCATGCCAAAAGACGCTCATCGCGCCACGAAGGAGCGTAATACGCTCTACGCTCATGAATTCCCCCCTTTCTTGAAGGCGATATTTGCCATGACTGTCCGGTTTCCGTTAAGCTGGAACTGCCTGGTGCAAGGTTTTCGGTTCGGGAAATGACAGAGGAGGAAATGACGGAGCAATCGGTCCGTTTGTTCCCTCGACTTGTTCATTCTGTCCCGGTACCGAACCGCAGTTTGAATTTACGGATCTCACACTCCTCTCGTCCGCTCTTCCCGATGTGCATGTGCGGGCAGTTTTGATCAGAGGATGGAGAAAAAACGTGTCGCAAAGCGAAGAATATACCATTGATGACTTCAAGATGCTGAATTGCATCGCGAATGGCAACTTTTCCCAGGTGTGGGAAGTCATGTCATCCGATGGCAGTCGCAATGTTGCAATGAAACTGCTCAACAAAGAAAGCATGAAAGATGTGGCACTCAAGAAAGCGATGAAACATGAAGCCAAGGTCGGTGGGGCGTTGAGTCATCCGAATATCATCCGCTTTCACGAATTCATGATGAAGAAAGATCTCGGCTACATTATCATGGATTATTTCCGTGCGCCGAATATCAAAGCACAAATCAAGTCGCGACGTCTCGATCTGCACCGGCGCATCAAAAAGATGGTCGAGCAGATTTGTATGGGCCTGCAATACATGCACGACCAGGGCTGGCTTCATCTGGATATCAAGCCGGATAACATTCTGTTGAGCAAAGGGTCCGAA
This sequence comes from Planctomycetaceae bacterium, assembly GCA_028284145.1. Classification (GTDB taxonomy): domain Bacteria; phylum Planctomycetota; class Planctomycetia; order Planctomycetales; family Planctomycetaceae; genus JANQSH01. The sequence goes on from JANQSH010000191.1 coordinate 153,503, forward strand.
GTCCGCATTATTGATTTTTCGCTCTCGACACGCGTCGCCAACAGCCTCACGAAATTGTTAAACAACAAGAAGCGACCGATTCAGGGAACAAGAACTTATATTGCTCCCGAGACGATCAAACGGGAAGTGCCTGTTCCCCAGACCGATATGTATAGTCTGGGCATTACACTCTATGAAATACTGACCGGGTCTCCGCCATTCACGGGCGTGCATCCCAAAGATGTTCTGATGAAACATATTGGTGCAGAACGCCCGGCTCCTTCGGATCTGAATTCCAACGTCACGCCGGAGATGGACCGATTCGTTGCCAGGCTAATGGCACGCAATATAACCGGGCGTCATGGATCGATGACAGAAGTACTGACGGAGTTTCGCACGATTGCACCATTTCATGACGAAGATTTTGATAAACTGGAAGCGGCCGAAAACGTGGGCGAAGAATCAGCTGCAACCGAGAAAGATGAGATTCTCGACAGCCGGAAAGATGCCGCCCGGCAGGAGGCGTTTCGGGCCAATCCCCAACTTGCAGAAGAATATCGCGCCAAACGGGAAGCCGCAAAACGTGCGAAAGAGGCACGTCTGAAACGAAATGTTCCCTCTGCAGGGCTGACGAAAGGGGAATCAGTTGCTTCCGCACCAAGCGCGGCACCACCCACCGTACCATCGTCGTCCCAACCGCCGGCTGCACCTGTTCCGGGAATGGCTCCTCCTCCCGGAGCGGCTCCTCCGATTTCTGGTGCTCCCCCCCCCGCTACTACAGCACCTCCGCCTGGCACTGTGCCTCCTCCAGGCATGGTGCCCCCTCCCGGAATGGCTCCATCACCAGGTGCGCCAGCGCCGATAGCTCCACCGCCCGGCATGGCCCCGCCGATGCCAGGGCAGGGGGGGCGGCAGCCAGCGCCTCCACCAGCCCCGCCAGTTCCGGGAACACCACCGGCTCCTGGTGCTCCCACGACACCAGATGCACCGACGCCTCCGCCTCCCGGCATGGTTCCACCAGCAGGTGGGCCAACAGCTCCCCCCCCCGGGGCAGTTCCGCCTTCTGCAATGCCATCCCAAACCGGCGCGACGACACCACCAACACCCGGACAGCCACCTCCTCTGGTACAACCAGATCCCAAAAAAGCGGGCAACATCGAACTCCCCGCAATGGACGATCTACCCGACGTGAATTGATTTTCCCCTGTGTTCTCTGCGAAGATATCCGGTTGAGTTGGAATCACACGAACAATCAGAAAACGTAAACGCGAGTCGCTCAAATCCATCAACCAGCAACATTCTGCTCCTGTTAATTGTCGAACGGCAGATGCAGGGCAGAGGGGTTCACACAACGAAAATAATGGCGATCTTCATCACCGCCGCTTAAGAAAACACGATCATGCCACCGCTCCACCCCCTCCCGTTTGAACGGCCGGTTTATGAACTTCAAGACCAGTTGGCCAAGCTGGAGGAACATTCCGATTCCACGCCCAATCTGAAAGAAGCGATTCGGAATCTCCGTCTGGAGATCACACGCAAACGTCGCGAGATATTTGATAACCTCGATCCTTGGGACGTCGTCAAAATCGCCCGCCATCCCGAACGCCCACAGACGTTGGATTATGTCGAACTTTTGCTCGACGATTTTGTGGAGCTGCATGGTGACAAAGCGTTTGGAGATGATCGGGCCATCGTCACCGGTTTCGCGAAAATTGAAGATCGCAAAGTCATGTTCGTCGGTCAGCACAAGGGGCGAAATCTCAAGGAACGAAATGAATGCCAATATGGTTGTGCGCATCCTGAGGGATATCGTAAAGCGATGATGAAAATGGAGATGGCCGCGCGCCATCAATTGCCCATTGTCTGTCTGATTGACACACCCGGTGCCTATCCCGGAATTGGAGCTGAGGAACGGGGACAGGCCTACAACATCGCCGTTAATCTGCGCGACATGTCGCGCCTCAAAACCCCCATCATCTGCATCGTGATTGCCGAAGGAGGGTCTGGCGGGGCATTGGGAATCGGTATCGGCGATCATGTTGGCATCCTGCAGTACGCCTACTATTCGGTCATCAGTCCCGAGGGTTGTGCCGGGATTTTGTGGAAGCACGTGAGGCATGCTGATCTCGCTGCTCGTGCGCTGCGGTTTACCAGTGACGATCTGCTCGAATTCGGAATCGTGGATGAAGTCATTCTCGAACCGATGGGAGGGGCACACAACGATCACCGGCAAATGGCGACCGCGCTCAAAAGCTCGATCCTGGGCGCGTTGAAAGATCTCGACGGGGTACCACGCGATGAGTTGCCCGACCGTCGTTATGAGAAATTTCGCAAAATTGGGATCTTTGAAGAGGCTGCCGTCGCGGAGACCTGATCTCGATTTTGGTGACTTTGCAGAGCAGGGAGCCTTCCCGCATGTCTTTGCTCGGTGACATTCCTTCTCGAATCGAACGTCTTCTGGATGGCTGCTGGTCCATCATTGCAAACTCGCCCGCACGAATTTTGGCGATTTGTGCAAGCCGTTTTTGATCGATTTCCAGTTTTGCCTCTGCAGACTTCGGCCCCTGATTTCCGCAGCCGCCGTGACTCCAATCTCACATTGCTTTCGCGTCTGCTTCGCGCCCAAATTGGGAGATTTGCCACGGCTGATCGGACGCCAATTTCGGCTGCCGCTCTTGATCGATTCCGTTCCATTTGCTCTGCTGTATCTGGTGGACGAATTGTTGGCGGCTTGCTCAAGTTGTCAGTCGCCGGGTGTTCCTGCTTTGGGGTTCGATCCACTACCGGAATTTGAACAACGTTTGCGATTTTGATATGTCCACTTCACGATTTTGAGGCTGGGCTGCATCTCCGAGGGGATTCAAAATCGCCGTGAAAGAAACAAATGCCCAACGTCCGATAATGTTTGTTATGTATGGTTAGCCATCCCTCAGGAATACTGCTATTACTGGGTTTTGCGAGTGTTTTGGTCTTTGGATGGCAATTCCCCCGCTGGTCAGTTCGAAGGAATCAGATATCCCAGGATTGGCTTTCTGAGAGACCAAAACCGAACACGACTCAAATATCGGGATTCGTTTTTGGGCGTGTCAAACCGGCTCTCCGGAGGCCGTTTTTCTTTGCCGGAAGTCAAAAATTTGGCCCACAACCCAGAAATATCTTTGAGAATTTTGCCGCAGGTTTTGCGCCAGTTCGTTAGCTTTGGATATCAGGTTTTCGGTTCGGATCGTTGCCGGGGAACCCCAAAATTCTCGATGGTCGAATTCGCATGCCCAGCCGACAGTTGATCCCCTCAGACAGGGGATTCAAAACGAAATCTGGACTGGGCCCCTGCTCCGGCACGTCGCAAAAATGACGGGAGGAGCGCAGTGAGCCAGCCGTCATCTCATCGTATTCCCGCCATCGCATTCCTTTGCCCCAAGGTTCAGAGGGATTCATCGGAGAGCATGTCGTCGATATTCTCAAGTGGGATATCCGGAATCAACGATGGCGGTTGTTCCAATGCATCCGGATCCTGATCGAGTGCATCTAATGCCTTATCCAGAATTTCCTTGAATTCATCTGGCACCACGGGCCGCAAATTGGTCAGCGAATGCGACAGTAATTCACCACTGATCGAACCAGGCACGTAAGGATGCGACTGCGGAATGAGCGTCACCAGGAAAAAGGTAAACACCAGCGAGTAGAGAACGCCCTTCAGCAACCCAAGCAATCCACCGAGATGCCGGTCGTAGTCAGCGAAACGCTTTTTTTCCATCCAGTCACGCAACGATCGTGCGATGCCGTAACCGATGAATGACAGTACGAGGTAGAGTGCCAGCATCGATCCCCACTTCTTCAGTCCGGGATTGAGATCGACATTGAAGTGGGGCGCGATGAAATCCGCCAGAGGCTGGGCCAACATGAATGCGCCGACCAGCGACCCGATCATCGCTAACTGCCAGATGAATCCTTGGCGGCGTCCACGAAAGGCGGTCAAAATCAACAGAACAAGAATCAATAGATCGTACATGACAACAAATGCAACGCAGGAACCAGGCAGGACAATTTCACCGGCAACAATTCAGGCAAACAGAACGGCGAGTGCAGTTTACTTTCTGGTGTGACGCCTTTGGCTCGTGGGGAACGATTGGACCGTCAAGACGAAAAGTTGGTTTTGATGAAGTCGCAAGGAGCGACAACGGAGCAGGATATGTTAATCCGTCCCCCCCAAACAAAGCTTTGGCAAGGCACTATGTTTGCAGGTCGAACAACGTCCATCGCGGCACAGAAGAGCGTAATACGCTCTAACTTTTTCTCGTGGCGAACCAGGTTTGTGGGAATCTTGCAGTTGCAGCCCCAGGTCAGTCTTTTCGACAGGAAGAAAACTACGATGCATCTGTTATCAGAATTCCTTGTGGCTGTCCAGAAGCAATGTCATGGGGCCGTCATTGACCAGTTCGACATGCATGTGTTCCTGGAATCTTCCAGTTTGGACATCGACCCCCTGCCCACGCACTTCCGCGACAAAACTCTCATAGAGCGTATTGGCCAGTTCGGGCGGGGCAGCTTTCACAAAACTGGGGCGCCTCCCTTTGCGGCAATCTCCCAACAAGGTGAACTGACTTACGACTAACATGCGACCATTTACCGATTTGATATCGCAGTTCATCTTGCCGTCGTCATCTTCAAAAAATCGCAGTCCGACAATCTTCCGCGCCAGAGAAATGACGTCATCCTGCGTGTCGCCCTCTGCTACGCCCAAAAGCACGAGCATTCCACCCGCAATTTCCCCCGTCGTTTTTTCCTCGCCGCTTGTCTTGTCGGCGACTGACACACAAGCGCGGGACACACGCTGAACAACCGCACGCACAAAGAACTCCCTTCATTGTCCGACACGAATTCGCAACACAAATGAATGAAACGCTGACCGGTCAATAACGTCCGGCACGCCGCTCGCGCCCCGGCAAGACTTCCAGGCAGGTGGTCCACCAGCCCGTCATAACCGTCTCGACGAACTCCTCCGGCAGCTTCTCTTCAGTCATCTCCGCAGCGAGTCGAGAATGGTCATACTCCAACGGAACAAACCGTACATCGTAGGCCGCAGCCATATCGCCAGCAAGCACATTTGCGAAATGCTCGCTGACGTCTTCATCATGTTGAACCGCATCGGCTCCCGTTCGGACCATTGCATACCAGACATTTGTCCGGCCATCGTTTTCAGGTCGCCCCAACACGCCAACATTGACGAATCGTCGCTCCCCATTCAGTTCGCGCGTCCAGTGAATTCCGGAGTGTGTGCTGAGAATGACATCGGCCTGCTGGTCTGCCGCCAACTTATTCAAAAAATGGGTGCTGGTTGTCGACTCCCACAAGAACTCATTGGTCCGCCGCGGGCTGCCATGACACAACAGAAAGCGAACGCCATCTCGCTCAAACCGAATTTCCCCGGGCAGGCCCTTCATCCAGGTCCTGTTCTCCGGACTTGTCTTTTCCAATGTGTAATCGTAACTGATCTGAGCAAAATAGTTATCTCGGGGATCGGTGTAGCCACATTGACAGTCGTTGAGTTCATTGCCGATGCTGTCGTCGTAGTTGCCTTGTACGCATTGCACTCCTGCGTGGTGCAGCAGTGGGAAGACGCGATCTGGATGCGGCCCGAACGCACCAAGATCACCCAGGCAATACATCTCATCCGCCCCTTGTTGGCGTGCGTCGGAAATTGCCGCCTCGAGCGCAAGATAGTTATTGTACACGCCTCCGAAAAACGCCAGTCTCACGACACTGTTTCCTCACTCTGCTTCAGGTTGCTTTGCTCCTGCTGATGAGCTGGCATCGCAACTCTTACCCAAATGAACCTGCCGCTACTCGATTACCTGTTTTGTCGACGGGTTTGTGCAAATGGCACCGAATTGATAACAGGTGTAGCACGCGCCATGATTCAGCGGAAAATCGCGATTCGCTTCCTCGAGAGTCGCACCCAACCGCGCATCCGGAGCCTCGAGTAAAATGGGGCAAACATAAACTCCCCGACTGGTCACGACACGAGAGTGGCTGCAGACCAACTGCGACACATCGTAGTCGCGCATCATCTCGCTCGTCACGCGATCAAACTCGCCATAACTGCAAGTTCGCTCCGCCTCCGCGCCAATAAGCAGGCGCGGCAGTACCTTGATGCGTGGACGAGTGTAACCATGTGCCATGAGAACCTTGCGAAACTTGTCCAATACACGATCGTCCTCTTCATCATCCCAGATACGGGTCATTGTGACGATTGGCAGAAAACCGAAATCAACCAGCAATGCGATTCCCTGCATTGCACGTTCAAAGGTCCGAGGCCCTCGCACAGGATCATTCATTTCCGGTGTCGGTCCATCAATCGATACACGAAATTCAAGTGTATAGATTCCGCGCTGTTCAGCCTCTCGCAGACATTCCAGCCAGTTCCGTTTGAGGACGGTTCCATTCGTCAGAATCGTGACTGGCCCCTCTTCGAGCGTCCGCTCAACAATCGGCACGATTTCCCGGTTCAGAAATGGTTCACCTCCAGTGAAATAGTATTCCTTAACACCCCGTTCCCGAGATTCGATCAACGCACGCTCCACATCGGCGAGCGTAAGGTAACCGAAAGAATTGTTGTGTGGGCTGCAACTGATGAAACAATGCTCGCACTGCAGGTTGCACAATGTCCCGGAGACCTGAAACCAGAGTTCATCCAGCGATTGCAAAGGCACGCCAGGGACAGATTCTGATGACGAAACGGACAGATTCATGTCGATCCCTTTCATGTCAATCCCTCCGTTTCGCGGTTCTTCAGTGCGGCTGTCTGATCTGTTGGGGAAACACTCCCCCGCTCTTCCATCAGCAGTTGCAGCAGGTCATCGATTTGCTCCAACCCCACCTGCAGCAGGAAGCGCGAATCGCGACCATAACTTTTGGAACCGAGAATGAAAAAGCCAGACTCGGGGTTTCGCAACGTCTCGCCACCTTTTGACGTCTGTGCCAGACAGTCATTCGTGGCATCCCCCAGCAATGCGGCCGCGAGTTTCATCGGCCCCTGCGATGCGTAGCATTCGTGAACCTGAAGTTCCTCATATATCGCCCGGTCAGGTCGATAACCAACCAAAGCCACAACCCGATCAACTTCCAGTGACTTCCGAATTGTCCCGGCACTGTCCCGTTTTTCCACGTTGACATAAAACCCGGTGTCATTTTTTCGCCCGTCAATCCTCACGATGTCACAACCAGGCATCCATAAAACGAATTCTGAGCGAGCCAGCTCGTTGGCTTTTATTGCCAAACGGTCACGTTCCGGAAGTGCATCATGAGGAATGCGTTGCATCGGTTCTACTGCGGACGCGTCCCTGGTGATCCAGGTGACCTGGGTTGCGTGGTTTTCATTCGCCAGTTCTGCCAGCCCTGCCACAACGGTCGCTGCAGAATAGCCGCTTCCCACAACCAGCGTTTTCTGTCCAAGATAAGATTGACGTTCCCGCCCCGTGACATCGGGTAATTCGTAATTCGCGGCGGTCAAATGAGTTCGTTCGCCGGGAACGGGAAGCCCCCCTGCCCCGAGCCAGCGATGGTGCGGATAAGTCCCCGAGCAGTCGACGACAAAATCCGCCCATTCGTACCGCTCGCAATCATCGCATTCGACAAGGAGACGAAACGGCTCGGTTGCGCGGGCCTTGTTGCCGATGAGTTCGCCTTTGCGAGCAGACCAGCGACTGACCGCCACGACTGTCGTCCGTTCAACGATGCAGCCTTCAAGCATGCTTAAACGGCTGAGTGGCCCAAGATAGCGCTGGACGAATTCATTCCCTGTCAGCAGGTCCTGATCATCCGGAAGGGACCCGATTGAATTTTCATCGGCCAATTGCAATTTGCCAAGCAGCGACGCATTCATACCGAACGGACTAAACAATCGCACATTTCCCCATCGGCGGAGATTCTCAGCGATGCTCCCCTTTTCATACACTTTCACTCCAAAACCGGCACTACGCAGAGCCAAAGCCAATTCCAGACCAATCGGGCCGGCTCCGATAATCGCCACACTGTTCATTCCATCAGGTTGCAAGTTTCCCACCGCCCAACTTTTTTGCACGCGCGCCTATTTTGTCTAACCCAAAACTACCCTTCGATGGCGACAATCACAGTGAAGCTTCACACAGAAATCCAGATTTTCAGGTTACCTGTAGTGGCTCTTCAGAGTTCCCTGCGATTTCATTACGCAACTTACGCAACAGATTTTAGGAATCTGACCAGCAGATGCCACTACACTGCTGCAAAACTGGCAATCTTTCAATGAACATAAATCTCCCAGAGAACGGAATTCTCTCAAGACTCCTTTTTTTAATACCGCGCTCAATTGGAAATTTGCGAAAACTGGCACAATTACATACAGCGTATGCACGGGTAAAAATGACCTCGCTGCAGATTCCGTTTTTCATTACCCTTCTGCCTCCAAAGGGACTGTGCAACAGCCCTTCGTGGATCGTCAAGATGAAAAGTTGGGGTTGATGAAGTTGCAAGGAGCGACAACGGAGCAGGTTATGTCAACCCGTACCTCAAAATGAAGCTTTGGTAAGGCACTCGTCCGAAATCAATAAGCCCCTTCCCTGCCCCGAAATCTCAAAAAACAGGCGCAGCGTCATGTCGACGGAAGCGACCGCACAACCTCGCGAAAGCTGGATTCATTACCTCGGTGGTTTTTTTCTCACCGGAGTTGAGTCGATCGGCGATGTTGCGCTGTTCAGCCTGCAGACAATCCTCGGATTGCTGGCGAGAATGCCAAAGCAATCCAATGTGCTGATGCAGATGTACCGTGTCGGCGTCACCAGCCTGCCGGTTGTGCTGATCACCGGTGGATTCATTGGCATGGTGCTGGCGGTTCAATCGTACAATCAGTTCAAGATGATGCATCTTGAGAATCGACTCGGCGCAATGATCATCATGTCGCTGGTGACCGAACTCGGTCCCGTATTGGCGGCGACGATGCTCGCCGGGCGGGTCGGCAGTGCAATGGCTGCGGAATTGGGAACGATGCGCGTGACTGAACAGATCGACGCCCTTCGTGCGCTGGGAGCCGATCCGATTCAATATCTCGTCGTGCCTCGTTTTCTGGCCTGCTTCTTCACCATCCCCCTGCTGACCGCGTTAGCTGACCTGCTCGGTATGTTCGGTGGATGGTTGATCAGCACGCAAGTGCTGGATGTGAACAGTTTTTACTACTGGCATTATGCCGAACAGTTTGTGACCGCATACGACGTGGCGACGGGTCTGGTGAAAAGCGTCTTCTTCGGGACAGCGATCGCCATGATCTCCTGTCATCGTGGCTTTCATTGTGGTGCCGGTGCCGAAGGTGTCGGAAAGGCGGCAACCGAAGCATTCGTTTATTCTTTCGTTCTGATTCTCGTGATGGACTTCTTCCTCGGCGTCTTCCTGACTTCGCTATATTACGTCATATGGCCGGGAACTGTCGGACTTATATAAATCCCGTTGATTAAGTTCTGTTCTTCTCTCAAAACAAAAACGAAATCCCGATCGCCCCGTGCTGCCTTTACAACTTTCAACACCGGACAAAGTCATCGAACTCCGCCATGTTTCGCGGTCGTTCGGATCACAGCATGTCTTGCGAGATCTCACTATCGATGTCCGTCGTGGTGAGACGCTGGTAGTGATCGGTGAGAGTGGATGTGGCAAGAGCGTTACATTGAAACTGATGATGTCGCTCCTGCAACCGAGTGTCGGTGAAGTTCACTGGAATGGCCGCCCAACAACTTCTCTGTCGCAGAAACAAATTGACCAGGAACGCCTGAAGTACGGATATCTGTTTCAAGGTGCGGCTCTCTTCGACAGCATGACAGTCTTCGAGAATGTTGCATTTGGACTGCGTCAGAACACCGAATTCCCCGGCGACGAAATTCATCAGATCGTGGTCGATCGATTGCGTGAAGTCGGCCTGCCAAAAACGATCTGCCAGAAGAAACCAGCAGAACTTTCCGGTGGAATGAAAAAACGGGTTGGACTGGCACGGGCCATGGCATTGATGCCGGACGTCATGTTCTATGACGAGCCCACCACAGGACTCGACCCGATTATGTCGGACGTCATTAACGAGCTCATACTGCATGTGCGGCAACAACGCCCCGTCACCAGCGTCGTCGTGACGCATGATATGCGCACGGTCGAGAAAGTCGCCGACCGAATCATCATGTTGTATCCGCTGTCGCGATTACATCCAGGTGAATCCCAACTGGTGTTTGAGGGAAGTCCCGAAACAGCCTTTTCAACCGATGATGTTCGCGTTCAGCAATTCATCTCCGGCTCTGCGGGAGACCGGATCGAAGAACTGCTCCAAGCGGTCTGAACAAAAAATTACACTACGAGATCACTCCCAATGAATGACCGACAACTTCGCTTTCGTGTGGGTATTTTTGTGATTGTTGCGGCCAGTGTCGCCGGGGCGATGGCATTCAAATTCGGCACAATTGGTGAATGGCTGGAGCCGACCTATCCCATTGCCATCTCGTTCGACACGGCAGCCGGCTTGCACGCATCGACGCCCGTCAAACGTGCCGGGCAGACGATCGGTTCCGTCCGCTCCATTGACTATGACGAAGAGAACGGCGGCGTGTTGGTGATCGTCGACATCAACAGGAAGCACCAGTTGCGAAGCGATGCGCGAGCACAACTCAATCGTGGTTTGCTGGGTGATGTCGATCTCGTCTTCATCCCCGGTCGCAGTCCACAATTTCTGCCCGAACGTTCGCGCATCATTGGTGCTCCGCCAGAAGACCCCATGCAGATTATCAATCGCATGGAACGGCGAATGGCCACAACACTTGCTTCCTTTGAGCAGACGAGCACCGAATGGCGACAGGTGGCCGAGAATATGAACGCGTTGATGGACACCAATCGAGGGCAACTGGATGATGTTGTCGAGAACACAGCCGATGCACTGGTTCAGTTCACCGCAACGATGAAAAGTGCCGATGAGGTTTTTCAGCAGACAACCAGCCTGTTGAACGATCCCGTCTATCAGAAAAATCTGAAAGAAACCATCACCGCGCTTCCCACAGTTGTCAAGGAGACGCGGCAGGCGATTGTCGCAGCGCGGGTCGCTGTGGAAACCGCGAACAGGAATCTGAAGAACCTGGAGCAGGTCACAAGTCCGTTGGCGAAGCACAGCCATTCCGTCGTCGTCAAGCTGAACAGCACGCTGGCCAACATGGAATCGCTCTCCTCGGAACTGGACGACTTCTCAAAGATCCTCACGCGCAAAGATGGAACACTCCAACGCCTCGCCTCAGACCCGCAACTTTATCGTAACCTGAATGGCTCTGCGGAATCGCTCGCTGTGCTGCTCAAAAACATGGAACCGATGATTCGCGATTTGCGGATTTTCAGCGACAAAGTGGCCCGTCATCCGGAGTTGCTGGGAGTTGGTGGCGCGTTAAAAGGCAGTAGTGGCTTGAAAGATCCCCCTGCCCCGTCCGCCCCACGTTCCCGGCAGCCAATTCGTCCGGCCAGGTTTGATGCGCCGTGACTGCGAGGAACATCGCCCCGGTGCCTGCCACTTGTTCCCCGGCCCATGACTGCGCATGTGGGGCAAATGACGATTTTCGCAGCCAGGAGAAAACGTATCTCCCTGACGTCGATGGCTGGATGTTCCACAGTCTCAGAATTCCGACAGGACAATCCTTTGCCCCTGCAGCGGTTTTCCTTCTGGTGTGATGTCTCTGGCTCGTTCGTGGGGGAGCTATGTTTAGAGCAGTTTACCTTTTCGTGTGACGGTTTTCGCTCGTGGGAGTCTATATTTACAGGCCAAACGGCGCACATCGCGCCACAGAAGAGCGTCATACGCTCTATTGGCCGAGTTGAGATTCCGAACGCAAACTATTCGCGCGATCCAACAGATCGTTGGTCGGAACGACGACCTGGGGTTGTAGCGGGAAAGACAGATTCCTGCGGTCTGTCGTTTTCATGGGCCAGAAATTATCTGACACGAAATCCAAAGGTACGCGCTGATACCAGGGCGGTGAGATCTTCTGCAACGATGTCAGCGTTTCATATCCATCCTTGATGAGCGTGATCTCGCGGGTGCCGTAATAGGTGAAATCATGGGACACGGGGGTGTAGCCGATCTCTTCGCCATCCAGCATGACCAGCGCACCAGGCGGATCCGACTGAATCGTCATCCGTCGGTGCATGCAACCGGTTGACAGAAGAAACAGGCCCAGGAAGAATGTCAGCACAATCACCCGCGGCAGCAAACGCACAAATGGCAAATGCTGTGGCAGGTCGAAGTGATTGTCGTCTGCCAATGCCAAGGTCAGAATCCCTCTTCTGATACGAATATCCTGTCAAAGCTTCGTTTTGGGGTACGGATTGACATAACCCGCCCCGTTGCCGCTCCTTGCAACTTCATCAACTCCAACTTCCTGCCTTGACGGTCCACTGGAGCGTATTACGCTCTTCTGTGTCGCGAAAATCGTCTTTTGGCCTGCAAACGCAGACTCCCACGAGTGAGAACCGTCACATGAAAAGGTAAACGGCTCTAATGGGGAGGCGAATTCTAATCAGACAGTCCAAATTCACCAATAGCGTTTTTGCCTTATCAGGAACAGCGAATGAATGCCATTTCGCCCCTTCCCCACCTGCTTGCGTCGAATGGCTATTGACGGTAATTATATGACTGTAATGTGTTAGAGCGTATTACACTCTAACATGTCGATACCTCGTCGCGGTGCCCGCCGTGCGTAGCACGTCGGCTGACAGAGGCTCCCACGAGCCGGAGACGTCACACGAAAAGGTAAACTGTTCCAGATGTTTTCCGTGTGTTTTCTCTCTCTGTTTCTGGTATCTCGACGTCGCAAGCAGACTATAATCGCAGACGGACTATGGATCGCAAACTGAAAATCACACATGCTTCGATCAGTGACATCGGCTTCCGCCGGGCGATGAATCAGGATACGTGCGTTGTCCGAATCTGCGAAAACGAGAAAACCTGGCAAGACTACGGCCACCTGGCAATGGTAGCTGATGGTATGGGCGGCCACGCCGTAGGAGAGATCGCCAGTCAGATTGCTTCGGAGGTTATGCCAGTAAAATTTTTTGCAGCCCGCGCGGGTGATCCGAAAGTCGCGATGAAGTCGGCTATCGAGCAGGCCAACACCAGCATTTACCGGCAGTCTCTGGAAAACCCCGCTTACGCCAGGATGGGGACCACCTGTACTGCATTAACGTTGACTCCCGTTGGAGCGATCATAGGACATGTCGGCGACAGCCGGGCGTATCGCATTCGGAAAGATCAGATTGACCAGCTGACCTTCGACCACAGTTTGCATTGGGAACTCATTCGTCGTGGCCGGTTGGATCCCGGACAGACTTTGCTGGAAGAAACTCAGCACGTCATCACACGTTGCCTCGGACCTCACGAAGTGGTCGAAGTCGATATCGAGGGGCCGCATCTGATACGCCCGGGCGATACTTTTCTTTTGTGTTCAGATGGCCTCACGGCACACGTCGAAGATGCGGAAATCGGCATGATCGGCCGCATATTGCCACCGGAAACCGCCGTGCGACTGCTGGTCAATCTGACAAACCTGCGCGGCGGATCAGACAACGTCACCGTCGTCATCGTGCAGGTTGCCAATTCCAGGTCGAACAAGTCGACTCAACCAGTCGACGTGGATACTTTCGACGATATCGAAGTCATACGCGAGTCGAAATGGAAGATGTGGATCACACCAACAGCAGTGAGCATTGCCGGCCTGTCCATGGTCGCGACCGGAATTCTAAGTTTCACGGATCATATACAGGAAGCGCTCGGCACCGGATTGTTATCGATTGCCGTACTGGTCTTTTTGCTCTACCTGTCGTGGCAGAAACATCGGCGTCTGGTTCAGGATCTGGCGGCGGAAACACGAACGGAATTGAACAGTCCTTACCGCACTGCCTCAGCGGTCTTCAACAAAAACCTCTTTGCCTATATCGTCGCGCTGGAAGAAGAATTGGAACAGTCTGCCTCGGAGGAAGCCTGGACGTTTGACGAAGCTCTGCACGCTGAATCGAAACGAGCGTATGAAGCGGCCGTGGGCAAAAACGAACTCGCAACCGCATTTGGTTACATCGCTGATGCGCTCGATGTTCTGATGCGCGGCGTGCAGGAGTACCGCCAGAAACTCAAAGACGAAACGAAGCACAGGGGTACCGATTTAGATTAGCTCATATTACGCTCTTCTGTGCCGAGAAAATCGTCGTTTGGCCTGCAAACACAGATTCCAACGAGCCAGAGACGTTACACCAGAAGGCAAACTGCTCTAAACTTCACGGAGGCTCGAACAAACGGAGGCTCGAACAAACGGAGGCTCGAACAAACGGAGGCTCGAACAAACGGGTCGATTTCAAGAAGCCGTTTTTGGCGTCATTTTTACGACATGGCCTTCAATTCGGAAATCGAGACCGAGTTGATCGAAGATCGCCCGGAAGAACTCCCGGGACCGGGACTTGCGAACATCGAGGCTGATCGGCTGATTCAGATTGATGCCGGCAGTCTGCAACGATTGTGCATCGTATCGAAATTCAATTCCCGTCTGTTCCAGGCGACGCAACAAGGCGGAAGCGGGGACCTGCTGAATGCGTAACGTGAATTCCTGACTCGACAAATCCGGTTGATTTGCTGCAGGGTTGTTGCCTCTGTTGCCGTTTTGTTGTGGGTTCAACAGCGCGAGTACAAGGTCATGATCTTCGACGCGTCCCTGCACGACGATCATATTTCCCTCGACGCGCGCCGAAATGTGACCATGTTTCGCCCGACATTTTTCCACGATCGCATTCGCTGTTTGTCGACCCGTTGGATAGCGGCGTTCGATCGAAAAATTATGAGGCAGTTTCACGATACGAATCAACGAGGCGTCGGCGTTCCATTCCCACGCCAGGTCAAATTGCACAAGCAGAATTCCCAGCAATTCCACCGCGTTCATCTCCGGCAATTCGTTTGCCGCCCATAAGTCATGAGGAATGGCATCGACATTCTCGATTCGCAGTTTGTACCGTTTCGCAATTTTCTGAATGATTTCGCTGGGGGACGTCAATTCAGGCCAGCGAATGGTTAAGCGTGTCGACAACTGGTTTCTCCGTTCAAAAGAAACCGCCCCATTTCCCTGCCGCACGTCGCCGGTCAACTCGGTCATTCGGATTTCCACCAGCGTACGCAGCATGCCAATTTCGGAATCGCGCCCGAGGACGGCAGTATTCCCAACAAGTTTGACATCCGCATGAACGGCTTTGGCGATCTGTTGCAAACCGGCGCGAAGGGAGGTCGCGTTTACATCCATCACGCGCGGTGCAGTGGGGTCAAGACGTCGATCCAGAATAATGGCAACTTTTCGTTCGTCTGAAACGCGTCGCGAAATCTCCCGCAAACTGACGTTTCGCCACGTAGCGACCAACCCCCGGCGCAACTCCCGCTCCAACACAACGCCCGTCTTGAGGGAGGTTGTCGTTTGGAAGAACGATGTTTGTGCATGGCAGAGATTCCCATTCAGCATCAGACCTGCCAGTATCGCAACAAGACATACGTGGATAGACCGGCTGCCCCTGTCTGACCAGTCGGTTTTCAGAATTCCCAAATGCTCACAAATCATGCGAATCGCCAAATTTCAATGTACGGATTGGAAGTGGAATCCATCCCAGCATGAAAAACTGGCTGAGATGAGAGCGTATTACGCTCTTCTGTGCCGCGATGAGTGTCGTTTGGCCAGCAAAAATAGACCTCCACAACCCAAAGACGTCACACTGGAAGGTAAACTGCTCTATGCGGTTTGTCCGCAAAACCGATGGAATTGCTGGTTCTGATTGCCCGGCGATGTTACGATGAAATGGTGGATCCGTTTTTGCATCAGAAAACATCAAAAACAATTTTATGCTGTCCGCACCGGGATGGCCAGACGACTGATCGTTTATGCTTACCACTCACGCTGTCGGAATCGACCTGGGAACAACTTATTCCTGTATCGCCTATCTGAATGAACATGGCGAACCGGTCACGCTGCCGAATCAGGAAGGTGAACTCTCCACCCCTTCTGTCGTCCTTTTTGAAGACGATGAGGTTGTGGTTGGCACCGAAGCACTGCGAAATTCGATCGCCCGACCGGATCGCGTCATCCAGAACTCGAAGAGACACATTGGCGACCCATCCTGTCGCTGGGTCATCGACAACAGGACATACACGCCAATCGACATTGCCGCGGTGATCCTCCGGAAGATGATCGATTCGGCCGAGGAACAAATCGGGAAGATTGAGCAGGCGGTAATTACCGTCCCCGCACAATTCAGCGATATTCAGCGTCAGGCAACCGTCGAGGCGGGACATCAGGCCGGCCTGAAGCGGGTTGATATCATCAACGAACCAGTCGCTGCTGCGCTTTGTTATGTTCTCGGCACAGAAGGCCTGTGGTTTACCGAACTGGCCGATGAACAACGAATTCTGGTTTACGACCTGGGTGGTGGCACCTTCGACCTGTCACTGGTGAAGTACGAGCAGAATGAAGTCAGCGTCATCACCAGTACAGGCGATCTGCAACTTGGTGGTATCGATTGGAATCGTGCGTTGGAAAACGCCATCTGTGACCAATTCAAAAGCGAATACGGTGTCGACCCACGGAGCGATCCGGAAAGCCTGCAGTTCGTTGCCCTGGAAGCGGAACAAACCAAACGCAGCCTGACCGTCCGACCAAAGGCGGCAATGACCTGTCAGCATGGCGGACACCGCAAAACCTATCAGGTTGAACAGAATCAGTTTGAGCAATTGACACAGCCACTTGTTACGCGAACGACTGACATTACGGTCAATACGCTGAAAGAGAACAAGATGGGCTGGGCACATGTTGATGTCGTTCTCACCACGGGTGGCGCATCGCGTATGCCTATGATTCGTGACGAACTCAAAAAACTGAGTGGCCGCACGCTCAATACATCCCTCTCGCCCGATCAGTCGATCGCCCACGGTGCGACATATTACGCAGGAATGCTGTTGACGAACAGCAAATTTGCAAAATCAATTCTTGATCAAAAGGCAACGCAGCGACTTTCTCAGGTCAAACAGAAGAGCGTGAATGCCCGTGGTTTAGGGATATTCGTGCGGGACATGAAAAAGAATGTCCGTGTGCCGCATTACATCATTCCCGCCAACACGCCCCTGCCGGCTTCCTTTACACAAAAGTTCGGCACCGTGCGTCCCAATCAGAAACGGGTTCATTTGCAGATTCTTGAAAGCGGTGCATTGGCCGAGAACCCGCCGGTCCGCCTTGGCTCCTGTGTAATTGACCAACTGGGTGAAAACCTGCCCGTCGGCTCGGAGATCGAAGTGACGATCACTTACAACGAGCAGGCGCGTGTTCAGGTTTCAGCAAAAGATCTCACCAGCGGCAACGACGCCACGGCGGAAATCTTCCGTGAAGAGAACGTGCTGCGAATGCCCGAAAAGCCGGATGAGGAAGTCGCCGTCATCGCTGATCAGTCTCGCATACAGCCGGCCGCGTCTCAATCGGCTGTTGTGGGGAGGAAACGACGCGGGGACGCCAGCACGTCAGCGTCAAAACCTCACGATGGGAAAAAGGCTGCCAGACAACCGGACGTTGATCTCGAAGATGCCAACGAACCAATTCCTTTGTGCAACCATTGCGGCGATCCGCTCGACAGCCGAGGCCAATGTCGCAAGTGTGAACAACAGCCGGAAAAGAAAAGAGCCAAACCAAAAGAAGGCACAGCGAAAAAGGCCCCTGAAAAAACTGCACAACGCAAGGCGGCTTCCAAATCAGCCAAAGGGCAGCCAGTAAAGGCGAAACGACCATCGGTTCACCCTTTACCGAGCGCTGCAGAGGTGGCCAGGCAAAAACAGGTTCAGAACGCGGCCAAACAGGATGATATCGCAATGCAGGCATTGAATGCCGATGAGATTATGGAACTCGGACAGGCGGCGACGCCTCCCCGGAAAAAGAAAACGCCATCGCAAAACGACGGCGCACATCAGCAATTATCAAAACCAGCGAACAGGCCGGGGGGAAAAAAAACAGCCGATACCGGCGAAGAGGAGTTTTGGAATATGGCTGATTGACCGTTTGGAAAACGTTTCAGCACCAAAACCCGATTCCAGTGAGCGTTCAATTTTCCTCGGTATTCTCATCGCCCGGGAACGGTGCCGGTTTGGATTCGGTCGTGTCACCAGAATCAGGATTTTCGGGAAAAGCCGGGCCTGACGCCGAGCCGTTGTCAGGGCCTGATTTCCCTTCCCCGTTGGCAGTGCTCCCTTCGCCTGACGATTCATCGATATTCAGGTCACCAGTTCCCTCATCTTCGAGTGCACCTGGGTCGCTCGATCCTTCGCCCAACGAGGGCGGGTTTGTCGCTTCTTCTCCCGCAGTTGCGTTCTCATCCGGTGCATCGGTCGATGCATCCCCTCCACAACCAACTGCTATCCACATCATGGCCGAAGCGACCAATGCCATTCCCCAGAATCGTTTCATCCTGATCCTCCTGCTTCAAAAACGTGCTGTACTTCGACGAGATCCCTGTCAATATCTGTCAATTGGGCGATTCCAACCTGGAACATCATAAAAAGAGGATGCGGAAAAGTCAGCCGGTATTCCCAAATTCACAGGCGAAACAGAAATTCACCCCAGCATGGATTCTGCGCTGGGAAATTTCTCCATATGGACGATAATATGAGCTCGAAAGCAACGAATCATCCTTTGCAGGCTGGATTGATCACCATACCTGCCACGGACTTTGGGACCCTCAGTCTGTACAAATCATCCTTTTTCGGGAAAGATGGAAACTTCGGGAAACTTGCGGGAATAGAACTCCGGCTGGTGGGATCAAATTTTATACAGCGGGCAAGACGAGCAGACGCGCCGTGGATATTGTCGAACTGATTGACGAACACTATTCGAGCATTTATCGGTTTGCTTACCGTCTCTCCGGCAGCGAGGCTGATGCGCTTGATTTGACGCAATCAGCATTCCTCACGGCTCAGGAGAAACTGCATCAACTCCGAATACCCGCTCATGCACGGTCGTGGTTATGCACCATCGTCCGTAATGCATTCCTGAAGCAGATCCGCAGTCGGTCTTCGGAAAACGTTCTTTCGCTTGAAAATACATCCGAACCGAAGACGGAAGACCTCAGGAATGCCAATATCGATGAGGAGGAATTGCAGAACGCGTTGGCAGGATTGCCCGTCGAATACCGTGAACCGGTTGTCCTTTATTATTTTAACGAATTGAGTTATCGCGAGATTGCCGCCCAATTGGAAGTTCCTCTGGGAACGGTGATGAGTCGCCTGTCTCGTGGCAAGGATTATTTACGAAGACGACTGACACATCCGGCTGCGGTGGAAGCGGAGAACGCTGCGACCGCCCACTGATTACCTATCCGTTGAGTTTTCTCATGAAATGCAATGAAGCATTGAACATTCTCGACGCAACGAATGATTTGTTCGATGGACAATCGGACGAGCGTTGGGATCAGGCGATGGATCACCTGGAAACCTGCGACAACTGCGCCGAAATGACGGCAGCCCGACAGGTGTTTGACGAACAGATGGCACAGGCGATAACCAATGTTGCTATTCCTGCCGATCTGAAACAAATACTGCTCGACAATGCGGAAGCCTCTCATTCACCATCGCATCAACCCGAGCCGATTCCGCAAAAGTCCCGTGGCCGAATCTGGGCTGCGTTGGTAGCAGTTGCGGTATTTGCAATCGTCGCCCTGTGCACCTGGGCTTTTCTGCCCGAACATCGCCCAGGTATCGCCGCTGCCGATATCCCACAGACGGCTGTTGCTTCCGTCGATGCCGAACTACCCCAATACAACGGCCAGTTTCAACCGGTTTTGCCGCATCTGGGGTGGACACAGGTCATCGACGAAACAGAGCCAAAAGGCCTGTTAGCCGATGATGAAGGCCGACACCTGGCCGCCGCATTTGTGATTCAATTTGCCGATCGCCAAGGTAACAATGTTCGCGGACTGCTGGTTGTCACACCTGCCCGGGAATTGGACACCCTGCCAAAAGAGTCCATTCCTGATTCCAGCCAGGTGCAGTATTTCAGTTCCGAAGCCAACGACTACGCAATAGTCTCCTGGCAGGAAGGTGAGTTTGCGTATTTCTGCGTTGTGGAAGGCGGGTCGTTTACCCTGGAACGACTTCACCAGCAGGTGGAAAGCTGGTCTGCTTAGAGCAAGCATATTACGTTCTTCTGTGCCGCGATGAGCGTTGTCAGGCCTGCAACATAGGCCCTCCCACGAGCCAGAGACGTCACACCAGGAGGTAAACTGTTCTAAACTGCCTGACCTTTTTCGAATCGTCGCGGCAGGTTGATTCTTACAAGATTGAGCGGACGCGCGACAGGAACTCTTTATTCGTCGGGAATCTCTCCAGCGTGCGAATCAACTGTTCCATTGCTTCCACGCACGATAGCGAGATCAGGCTCCGTCGTAACATTGTCACACCGTCGAGCACATCTTCATCAAGGATTTTTTCCTCCCGTCGCGTCCCCGACTTCGTGATGTCGATCGCCGGGAAAATTCGTCGGTCCGCCAGTTCCCGGCTTAACACGAGTTCCATATTTCCGGTCCCCTTGAACTCCTGAAAGATCGCTTCATCCATGCGGCTGCCGGTATCAATCAGGGCAGTGGCACAAACCGTCAGCGATCCCCCTTCATCGAATCGTCGAGCCGAACCGAACAATCGCTTGGGAATATCCAACGCGCGGATATCCAGGCCACCGGTTTGCGTGCGTCCGGAGTTGCCGACCCACTTGTTAAAGGCGCGGGCGGTTCGGGTGATGCTGTCCAGCAGAATAAAGACATGTTCACCTCGTTCGGCCAGCCGCTTGCCTCGTTCGACAATCAACTGACTGATGCGGACGTGGCTTTCGACTTCGCGGTCAAGCGATGAGGCGATCACTTCACCGTTGACGTTCCGCCGCATCTCGGTCACTTCTTCCGGGCGTTCATCAATCAACAGGACCATCAAACGGACTTCCGGATGATTCTCGCTGACGGAATGTGCGATATCCTGCAGTAACATGGTTTTGCCGGTCCGCGGCGGGGCGACAATCAATGCCCGCTGCCCTTTGCCGATGGGAGTTAACAGGTCCATCACTCGCATGGTGATTGGCCGAGAGCCGGTTTCCAGATTGATTTGCTCAAACGGATTGATGGGCGTGAGGTCGTCAAAGTTTTTGATTTTCTGATATTCTTCGACGGTTGCGCCATCAATCGTTTCGATATTTTTCAGGCGTGGCCCCTGCCCTTTCGATCCCGGGCCGACATCTCCCTTGATCATCACCCCTTCACGCAGCCCCTGCTTTTCAATCAACGAGCTGGAGACAAATGCATCGGAATCCTGTGAGGCATAGTTCTTTTCAGCATCGCGCAAAAATCCATAACCTTTCGGATGCAGTTCCAGCACGCCTTCAATAGTGCCAGTGACTTCTGCGCCGTTGTCATCGCTGGATAATCTGCTGCGTCGCGAACGATTTCGATTTCCGCCACGACCACCACGACCGCCACGAGACGAATCGCCGCGTCGGTTTCCACCCCCGCTATTTCCACCGCTGCCACCACTTTCACCGCGTGGTTTCCGACGCCTGCGACGTCGTCGGCGTTTCTGTTCGCCACCCCCTTCGTTGTTGCTGGACGGGTTTTCGCCACTGCTCTGGCCACCGCCATCGCCCGAATTCCCGGAATCCGACGATGAGGAGACCCCTGAGGTTGTGCTCTCGACCGGATCGTTATCGCTATTGGCCACCAAATTCATATTCCTGCCTCAAACTTACGGTATCGCGATCACTGATGAAGTGCGAAGCGTGCAGCAAGACAGACGCAAACGCTCATCAACCTGGCTCCACACTTGAGTGAGTCGGAAAACCGGACCGCAATCGCTGACAAGGAGACCACCGGCCCCGGATTTCAAAGCATTCACTTTGAACAGAGTTCGCGCGACTGCTGGCCATCACTTGAAAGATGCACAACGATCACGACCGTGTAGCCAACCTATTGAGAGACATACAAGACAAATTCGCATGTCGACAAACCGCACTGCTCATGGCCACCTGACGATACTCGTCATGCGGGGCGAGCAGTGCAATGATTTCAAATTAACAGTAACGGGGTTTCAGTTAGAGCGTAGCTCTTCTGTGCCGCGATGGGCGTCGTCTGGCCTGCAAACACAAGCCCGCAAGCCAGAGATGTCACACCAAAAAGTAAACTGTTCTGGAACAAATTCGCCAACCGATTTGGAGCCAATCATCCTGGCTCTTACTTCTACTTCTTCACACTTCGACTTGACCCAAAATCATCAGACTATCAATTGCAGAGACCGCCTGGGAGTAAGTTCGCAGTCGTGAAAATCTGAGTTTCGATTCGTTCCCGAAAAACACCCTGTCACCTCTCTGTTTGCTTATTGTCAGAAGACGTTGCCCACACACAGAACATTGTATTCTCGAATCCGTCATCCGCAGGAAGCTCGATCTGGCGGAACGGCAAGGAGAAAGACAATCTGGTGCAGCAACATTCCTGTAACAATAATGACTGGTACTTGTGAGAACCTCGTGTTCTCGTAATTTACGCAAATGAATATTTGTCTGACTGAAACAGGTGGTCTTCAAGTCGCGCCGGGATGACCATCAATTCCTTTTGTCCTGCTGCTCTATCTCGCCGATTACATCGCACCAATGAATCGTTGCCAAAGGAATTGGCGAGATTTCCGGTTCAAAGTCTGGAGAACTTTCAACTGCAGTGGCTTGCTGCTCACCTGGTTCCAAAACAATCGTTCAAAACCTGCTGCACCAATGTGCTTCTCACACGAGAACCTTTTCGGAAAAGGCTTGCGATGAGCGATTGTTAATTTCGTAATAAGCCAGAGGGAGTCCCTGATCCTGTCGCCTGATTTCCAGTGGCAACATCATTCGGGACGACTCAACGAATCAATCGGCAGACTATTCAGGAACGACTGCATTAGAGAAAGACGTACCACTTTGGCACGACAGCGCACCTGCCAAAAACGGACTCCTTACTGCTCGCCAACAACACAAAAAACAGCGAACATGGCAGGCAAAACGACGAGTTCAAACGTGACAAACTTCCCCGCGAATGAAGGACAGGCGTGGATTTGGACTTACACTCCCAGCCACAGTTCCCGCAATTCGACTGTGTGTCAGGTTCGGACACCCTGAATATCATAACTTTCCAACGGATCATGTCAATTCAACTCTTGACTCTTTCTCAGGTTTTTGACATTGAATTCAGCATGGCGTTTCCCCTTCCCTTACTGATATGCTGAATCGACATTGAAAGTCGTCAGATTTTGTGGGAAGCGACGTCTTTCGTGATGTCCCTTGCAGGCTCCTCAAACTTGACGTTATTGCCCCAGACTCACCCCCCGGAATGCCAGCTTATGAGGCCGACCACCCATACAATGACCACCCATACCATAACGCGATTTGCATTCTTGTTGTTTCTGTTTTCGGCGATTTCGCTCCTTGCCGCTGCCACCTCGAAGATCCATGCTGAGACCACGATGGGTACGATCGGACAGTCGTCCGATGTGTTTATCACCAATGCGACGATCATTCCCGAACCCGGAAAAAAGCTGACGAATGCGTCGCTCCATTTGCGCGATGGTCTGGTTGTTGAGGTGGGACGAAAGATCGAACCGCCAACCGGAGCGCGTGTCATCGATGCCAGTGGCATGTTCGTCTACGCCGGATTCATCGATGCAGGAACGTCAAGGTTTCTCTCAGAAGATGTCAAACCGGAACCACAGCCGGGGCAGAAGGTCGACTTTCTCCGCAGCGCATTGGCGACGACAAGAAAAGATAATCGGAATTTCCTCACCCCGGAATTCCAGGCGGTTGAAGCCCTCAAACTGGACGCCGGAAAACTTGGCGAGTATCGAGCGGCCGGGTTCGCTGTTGTACACGTGATTCCGACAGGCCGGGTGGCCAGCGGAACAGGAACGCTTTTGAACACGAGCCATACTCTCCCGCGCGATGCCATCCTGATGGAAACCACAATGGGCGAGATGAAATTGTACGCCCCTGACAGCAAAACATACCCGACGACTTTGATGGGCGCGACGGCGCATTTGCGACAAGCGTTCGTCGATTGCCAGTATTCAAGTGTGCAGACGCGACTGTTCGCCGAAAAAACACCGGGTGTTCCCCGACCGTCATTTGATCCTGCGCTCGAGGCTCTGCAGCGAATCTCGACGTCAGAAATCCCAGTCTGCTTTCGCGTGAAAACCCGCGACGACATCCATCGTGCACTCGATTTTGCCGAGATATCCATTGGCGAAACGCCACCAGAGAAACTGGTTTTGTGGGGCGCTGACGAGGCGCACCGTGTCGTCGATCGTCTGGGCAAAACCAGCAATGTCGCTTTGATCCTCGATTTGAACTTTGGCAAAGAGCCGACCATCTCCCCTGCCAAACCATCCGAAAAGCTTACTGCTGTTGTGCCGGAACCGACCCGCGTGCAGCAGGAGAAACGGAACCGTTGGTGTGCACGAGTGCGCGGACTGCAGACCCTGTACCGTCAACAGATCCCATTTGCCGTTTCATCAGAGGGAATGAAAAAGCCGGATACGATAATGCAGGACGTTCGCCGTGCGATTGAATTCGGATTACCAGCCGAAGCGGCATTGGCGGCGTTGACGACGAACCCCGCAAAAATTCTTGGTATGGAAGACCGACTGGGGGTGATCCAGAAGGATTACCTGGCATCGGTTGTGATTTTGAACGGGCCTCTTGAGAACACCAGCTCGAAACCCCGTTATCTTATTTGGGGTGAGCAGGTGTTTGAATACAACAACAAGGATGCCAGGGTCGCGACATCGGAAAGCAAAAAGGTCGGCAAGCCGTCAATCAACCTGACTGGAAAATGGGAGATGACGATTTTATCTGACGCTGGCGAGACCAAAGCCATCCTCGAAATTGATCAGTCCGAAAGCAAACTCAACGGAACATTTACCAGTGAACAGGGAAATGGAAGGATCACGTTCGGACAGACCAGGGACGAGACCTTTCAAATGACAATTGCAATCGGCATCGGTGCGCAGGCGTTACATTTGAAGATCTCCGGCACGATGATCGAGGGAAAGGTCGCGGGAGAATTGCGGTCCGCTTTCGGCACGAAAACCAAATGGAAGGCTGAACGCGTCAAGCAGGATGTCGATGATTTGTCTCCCGAACAGCGACCGGAGGTGAAAATCGAATTCGGAGCCGACGATGGACCAGAGCTCGGATCTTCGACCGTCAGTTGCGAATTCGACCGGAATGTCCCTCTTGTCAAGAATGAACAGCCGACCGAATTGCATTCCGATCGAGTTGGCTGCCAGACAGACACCGGAGGCGATCTGTTCATCAGGAATGGAACAGTGTTAACCGGAGCCGGCAGGAGACTCGAAGAGACATCGATCCTGATTCAGAACGGCAAAATTTCCGGTATTGGTCGCGATATTGAGCCCCCCAAAGGAGTGCAGGTTATCGATGCTTCCGAAATGTACGTCATGCCGGGGATCATCGACCCGCATAGTCACATCATGCTGACCGGTGGTGGCAATGAATACACCCAGTCGATTGTGCCGGAGGTTCGTATACAGGACATCCTCAACACGGACGATACATCGGAATATCGTGCATTGTCCGGCGGCGTTACGACTGTTCGTCTTCTGCACGGATCGGCCAATGTCATCGGCGGCCAGGATGCCGTCGTGAAGTTGAAATACGGTCGATCGGCCCGGGATCACCTGCTGAAGGATGCGCCACAGGGCGTCAAGTTTGCCTTGGGCGAAAACGTGAAACGAACTCGAACCCGGTTTCCCAATACACGGTTGGGTGTCGAGGCAACGTTGAACCGTGCCTTCATGGAGGCGATCGACTACCGCCGACGCTGGCAGGAGTATCGTCGCGATCGAAAAGATGCGGGCAAAAACGCAGACCAGATCCTGCCGCCGCGACGGGACCTTCGATTGGAGGCGTTAACCGACATCATCAACCACGAAATGTTCATCCATGCACATTGCTACCGCGCTGATGAGATCCTGATGTTAATGCGGGTCGCTTCCAATCATGGTTTGCGGATCTGGTCATTGCAGCATGTACTCGAAGGTTTCAAGATTGCACCGGAAATCGTCAGGCATGGGGCGAGTTGTGCCACTTTCTCAGACTGGTGGGCCTACAAAGTCGAAGCCTTTGACGCCACCGCGTACAACGCCGCGTTGCTGAACGAGGCTGGGGCCAATGTCACACTCAAGAGTGATGATCGTCAAATGATGAGGCACATGTTCCATGAGGCGGCCAAGACGCTTCGTTATGGCAATATGTCGCCCGATGATGCCATCCAGACGATTACAATCAACCCTGCCCGCGAACTGGGATTGTCCGATCGAATCGGTAGCATCGAAATGGGCAAAGATGGTGATCTGGCATTGTTCAACGGACATCCGCTCAACGGTTTTTCGCGCTGCGAAATAACGATCGTCGAGGGGGAGATTTTCTTTTCCCGCAAAGCGGTGCCATCGGCAATGTCTGAACAACAGAACCTTCGTGTTGCGACCCTTTCCGACTGGTCCCCTGCCCCGCTGGATCTGCGAAAGAAAACTCTCGATTTGACACAGTCAGACAA
Source organism: Planctomycetaceae bacterium (assembly GCA_028284145.1). GTDB lineage: Bacteria > Planctomycetota > Planctomycetia > Planctomycetales > Planctomycetaceae > JANQSH01. The sequence continues at coordinate 180,155 of JANQSH010000191.1, forward strand.
TCGAAAGTATGCAATCGTTGGTGCCACGCTCTTCCCCGTCGATGCTTCTCCCATCCCCAATGGCGTACTGTTGATCGCTGAAGGGAAGATCTCTGCGATTGGACGGGAATTGCGTATTCCGGACGATTACAAGCGGATTGATGCCAGCGGCTTAAACGTCTATCCCGGCCTGATCGATTCGGGGACGACACTCGGGCTGACGGAAATCCGATACGTTGAGGAAACCAACGACACCTTTGAAGCGGGCGACTTTCAACCCGATCTGAAAGCAGGCGTTGCATTAAACTCCGATTCGGAACTGATACCGGTTGCAAGGGCCGGAGGCATCACCACAATCCTCATGCGCCCGCTGGGTGGTATTATTGCCGGGCAATCCTCAGTCGCCAAACTCTCGGGCTGGACAACCCCGGAAATGGTTATCAACGACGCAGCAGGATTACAAATCAACATGCCAACCGAACCGGCCAAACTGCAAAAGCTGAAAACGTATCTCTCGGAAATGCAGACGATTATTGAGAGATATCAATCGACGGGGAACAATCAACCATCGTTGTCCGACTTGCGCATCGCAGTTCTCGAAAACTGTCTTGCGGGGAAGAAGCCGGTTTTTGTCGAAGCCAACACACGTCAGGAGATCGCACAGGCGTTGTTGCTCGCAGATGAATACAAGCTGCGGGTCATTATCACTGGTGGCACCGATGCCTGGAAGCTGGCCGGAGAGTTAAAACGTCGCGACATTCCGGTAATTGTGGGCGACGTTTCTCAGAAACCGACATCCGAGTATGACCCCTTCGATGCGCCATACGCGAACGCGGCCCATCTGCATGATGCGGGTGTCCGATTCTGCATTCGGTCCAATAATGCATCCAACAGTCGCAATGCTCCGTTTGAAGCGGCATTGGCAGTGGCATTCGGACTGCCGGAAGAGATCGGGATTCGATCTGTCACACTTTCTGCTGCGGAAATCCTCGGGTTGGAAGAACGGATGGGTTCGCTGACAATCGGCAAAGATGCGAATTTGATTATCTGTGTTGATTCCCCCCTGCAACAGTCGGGGCAGATCAAGGCGACATTCATTGATGGTCAGCCATTTGCGCCGCAAAGCAGGCAGACCCGCCTGTACGAACGATATCGGCAACGATTACGCGAGGTCCAGGCAACTCAACGGGTAGCTGATCCCAATCAGACAGCGCCCGAAGAACAGTCACCTGCCAGCAGATAATGACCCAATCCCGCTGAAGCGTATTACGCTCTAATACAGGAAACACTCAAACGGGATTACCGCAGCACTGTCTGCTCGATTTCCTGCGGTCGGATGACGTGCCTTGTTCGTGTATATTTGTGTGGTGTCTTTTTGAATTGATCTCGAGTCGACTGGCTGGTGAACAGATAGAGTTCGCTGTCGTAGTAGGCACCGAACTGAGTGCTTCCAGCAATCGCCCGATCGGTTTCCCAGAGGATGATCGGATCGCATCCCAGCAACCGTGGCGCGTATTTCTGGGGATTCTTTTTGAACTCGACCAGTTCATCTTCGCTCGTCAGAAAGTAGAGGACACCCTTGTATTCGTGGGTGAAATCCGTCGTTCCCCGCTTCCACTGACGTTTCTTCCTCAAGAGGACCGGGCTGTAACCATTCAGGCCAATTGCCATCGTCCCATCGGCATTCTTGCGTGTATCGGTCTCTTTTTTGGAGCTGAGCATGTCTTCTTTGGGAGTCGCTTTGGCGATCCGAATTTGAGGATCGATCCGGTGCTTTTCTCCATTCAGGGAGATAAAGCTCGAATAGCTCGATGCGGTTTTGTAACCAGTACTGCGAACGAGAACTTTGCCTTTGGTATCAACGACGACATCTGCCGGCAGCGACGTGATTCCATATCGGTTCGACAACGCTGAGTTCCGATCGGTATTCACCTTGACGCCAATAATGTGCTGACTGAGCGACCGCAAAACCTGTGATGTATTCAACACCCCTGCTTCCATCTGACGGCATGGAGCGCACCAGGATGCATAGAAGTGCAGCAGAATTGGTTTCCCGGTCTGGGCCGATTCCCGTTTCGCGTCCTCAAAATCGGTTCGCCAACCTTGATTACTGGTGCCGTTCAACGGAACGATCCTGGAGGGAGCGGCGGCAAAACTGGCGGCATTCACCGCAAGGAACAGAATGGAGCAGAGAGAGAGTGCGCGGAAAGTTGTCATAATTCTCCTCACATTGACGCAGGACCGTCCCCATTAACCGTTCCTGAAGCAATATCCTTTTTCGCCGAACGATGCTCATCGCGGCACAGAAGAGCGTAATACGCTCCAGTAGAAAACTATCGGCCTAACAATCGGTGCACGTCGTGAGGCATCACACAGATCAATTTCCCAATGCGTATTTTTTTTCGGAGTTTCCGGGTTGTAGGGGCAACCGATGGGAAGTCGGTCCGGCAAAACCGTTAAAAACGGTATAAGCCATACAATCGGACTCCAGGTGGGTGGGAGGTTGGGTGGGAGTCAACTGCTCAGGGGGCGGGAGCGCGTCGGGTGGGTCATCCTTCTTTTGGGGGGGGGAGTGGACTTGAATACCATTTCAAGCCACTGTAATTGTTATTTTGGCTACAAAAAATTGAAGTCATTCCGACTGGCTCTGGAGACCAGAATACGTTCCAGTTTGGAAAATCTGATCAGGTCTCGATCCATTGCCGGAAAACTCATCCCCAGTCAATGACGATTATTGCGGGCGAAATTCCGGACTTCAAGACTGTTCACTGCCAAAAATGAGGAGAAATAGAGAACACATCACTCTCAATACATGTCTGTCATGACATGCCTGTCATGCCTGATGTGTAACGGGATTATCCCTCCCTTACCAGTGTAGCGTTCTCTCTGCAGGGGAACTCCATTCATCCGGCTGTGCCGCCGTCTCGACGTCGCTCAGTTCCGGTTTCGGAATGCTCGTCACCTCAATTCCGGCATGACGCAAAAAGTTGGCGAGAAGGAGGAATCCACATTCGGTCAAAATTGATTCCGGATGAAACTGCAAACCAAACAGCGGATGGGACTGATGCTGGACCGCCATCGGAATGCCGTCAGCCGTGCTCGCGACAACCTGCAGCTCTTCCGGTAATGTTGATTCGTCCAGGACAAGCGAATGATAGCGAGTTGCTTTGAACGGACTCGGAACATCGGCGAACAGACCGGTTCCGTTGTGAAAAACTTCGGACGTCCGTCCATGAACGGGCAACGATGATCGGACGATTTTCCCCCCCAACGCAGACGCAATACACTGATGCCCCAGACAAATCCCCAATATGGGTATTGCGCGGTGATGATCCTGGATAAGGGATTCACAAGCCCCGGCTTCACGTGGTGTGCAGGGGCCGGGAGATAATACGATCGCCCGTGTCGTCAGAGTGTTGATCTTCTTCAGCGCAGGATCATCATTGCGGATCACAACCGTTTCCGCTCCCAGGACACGAAGATAACGGTCGAGGTTGTATACGAAACTGTCGTAGTTGTCGATAAGCAGAATCATCGTTTCTCTGCCAGTCAATTTTAGAGCAGTTTACCTTCTGGTGTGACGTTTCTGGCTCGTGGGGACTATATTTGTAATTTGTATGTCTAACGACGCCCATTGCGGCACAGAAGAGCGTAATACGCTCTATGCGAAAATCAGGTTCATTGAGACCGAATGGCTCGTAACATGCCATCCGCCTTGTGCATCGTCTCGTTGTATTCCTCTGCCGGATCCGACTGCACGGTGATACCTCCGCCAACGGAACATTGTATCCAACCGCTACGGCAGAGAAGCGTGCGAATCAGGATATTGCTATCGCAGTTACCGTCCAGCCCGACATAGAACATCGAACCACAATACGGGCCGCGTACCGTTGGTTCCAGTTCGGCTATGATTTCCATCGCCCGAATTTTCGGAGCACCAGTGATCGACCCGCCCGGAAAAACGGCGGGCCACAAATCCCAGATCGTCACATCGTCGCGCAACCGCCCGCGAATTTCGGATACGAGATGTTGGACCGTCTCGTACGTTTCGACCGAACAGAGATGGGGAACACGCACGGAATCCGGCTTGCAGACGCGTGACAGATCGTTACGCAACAGATCGACGATCATCACGTTTTCCGCCTGATCTTTGCTGCTTTCCCGCAGTTCGTCGCGCGTGAATAAATCCGCTTCCGGACCCAATTGTCGCTGACGTGTTCCCTTGATGGGGCGCGTTTCCACTTCCCTGCCACGAAGCGCAACAAATCGTTCAGGTGACGAACTGACGACCGCCCAATCTTCGGTGGCGAAGTAACCGGCGAATGTGGCAGGATTACACTCTCGCAAACGGCGATAGACCTCCAGGGGAGGCTCATCATGAAGGGGAGACAACAGACGTTGCGCGAGGTTCGTCTGAAATACATCACCCGCGCGAATGTACTCCTGAACCTGTTCAACCCCTCGAAGAAATGCCTCTCGTGAAAAATCGCTGGTCAAACCCTCGTGACCTTTCACTGGGAATTGTGGCACAAGCTCTTCTATGGGAATTCGGGATGGCTTCGATTGTTTCTCAGCGGCTGACCTCGGCTCATCTGGCGGTTTGTCAAGCTGAGCCAGAATTTCGTCCATCCGCCTGCTTGCCCGATCCTTTCTCCGCGACAAATCCAATTCCGGAATTCCTTGCGAGACGACCCACGCGCGATCAATACGATGATTCCAGGCGATTACCCAGTCATAGAGACTGATGGTCAAATCGGGGAATTGGAATTCATCTGAGTTTGCCCGGGGGATTCGTTCCCACGCCTGTCCAAGTTCATAGCTGAGGACACCGATCACACCACCCTGGAAAGGGGGCAGGTCATCCACGGCTGGTGTCAAGAATACTGACATTCGCTTTGCAGCTTCGACAAAGGGATTCGTCCTGAACCGACACCTCCCGATTTGAGATGTCTCGACGGGATCAGCCGTGACAAAGGAGAATTCGCCCAATTTCGGACGCCGCAAGGTACTCTCGAGCACTGTCAGGCCGGGAAGATCAGCCAGGCGATCGATCACATCGTTTACACTCGGTGCGGGCGTCAATTCATGAACCAGAGGGATTTCAGTCTGATTCGGTTGCGGATCGCCGATCTGTCCGGCACATTTTGACATCAGACACCACTCTTTTGGCTAACGGAATCGGGAGAGTGGTTCGCTGCATGTTGACGCTTCTGCCGGCGACGTTCGTGAGCACTGATTTCGGGAGTCGTCAGGAACCCCCACTGCAGGGCTTCATCTTGCGTGTATCGCTTGCCAAGTGTCAATGCCGTAATCGCCTTGGCCAATTCATAACCGAGATAGAACGCGTGTGACGATTCGGGAATCGCAGACTCGGAACAGAGGCAGTCGAACAACTCGAATGGATCGTTGCCCGACCAGAACCCATCACGATTCATGATGTGAATCTGACCTTGTTCGACGAATATCCGGAAGTTCGGGTCGGTGATCTGCTCGGCAAGTTGCCGCAATTCTTCGGGAGTACGATCCTCAACCCGCGGATCACGCAACATCACGAGTTGAGAGTCGAGATGTTTGGGCAGCGTCTTTTCCTGCACCGCATGAAAGACCAGCCGTCTGGCGAGGTCGAATTCCTTCACGGCTGTGCGGGTCCAGTTGATCACCTGCGTCGTGAGAACACTGCGAATTCCCTGTTCCTGGCAAAAACCGGCCAGCAGTAAGTTGATTCCGGCACTGTCGACCTCGGTCAGTTCCGTCAGGTTTCCGACGCCCATCATCATGTCTGCATCAGGCCATTTATTCCGGCATTGAAGATATCGCTCCAGCGAACGGGCAAATCCAAAACCAATCGGTTCCAGAATCGGATCGATCCGAAAACTCACACCCGCTTCATGGAGTGCAACCACGGTCTCATTGAGCGAACTCAAGTCGTCAGGTGTGTCGGGAATCGCCACCAATTCCACTCCCAGATCTTTGGCCCATTCCAGATTCGTCTGGTTGCAACTCAGGACCAGTTCCGCACCGGCTTCCACGGACCGCTCAACCTCGTCGCGATCGAAACTGTCGATGGAGATACGCAAACCTTCGTCGCGCAACATGCGGGTGACCTCCCCCACATGCGGCCATGACTCCCCGGGAATACAGCCCAGATCAATGACGTCTGCACCATCGGCACTCAGCAACCTGGCAGCCGACAGAATGTCCGGATTTTTCAGCCGTGGAGCATGATTGATCTCCGCAATAATTTCGATGTCATGCCGGGACAAATCGACGGATTTTCGCTGCTGACGCCCAAAGAACATCGGCAAATCTCGCAAATCTTTTGGACCCCTTTGGACGATGACCCCATATTGCTGGCTCAATTTTTCGATATCGCCTTGAGCCAGGCCCGGCAAAAGAATCCGGTCAAACCCATCGACAGAAGGCAACTTGCGAGCAATCCATTCGGCATGCATCAATGCCGCCACGCTGATACTGAGGACTCGAATCTCGCAGGAAAAACCGATCGATTCAGACAGGGAGGCAATCACGCGACGCAACGCTGGCTCAGCCAACTTGCCCGTCACGAATAGAATTCGTTCCCCCTGCATATTGCCAGTCCCATGCCAGCTTCAAACAGCAAATTCGGGAATCTGCCGCTGAGTATCCTGTTCAGCGAATCCAGTTTTTGGGATGCCCCTCCAAAGCGTCTCCCTCGTCGGGCTGCCAGGTTGCCAGTTCATCAATTTTCCCGGCCAGTTCAATGTCCTTCCCGGTGATGCCTCGGACTTTGTGCGTTTGTAGTTTCACGATGACCTGAGCGTAGCCCAGAGAAAGATCAGGGTGATGCCAACCTGCCTCCGCCAGGAAGCCAATCGAATTGGCCAATAACATTGTATGTGAAAATCCGGGTGTCCTGTATTTCCGCCGAATCCAGCCATCCCGCAATTCCCAACCGGGCAAATGCTCAAGGTGCTGCCTGATTTCGTCCTCTGTCAGCACTCTGTCGTCACTCATTTCCCTGCTCCTGTTCCCAGTGGATAGAGCGTTACGCTCTTCTGTGCCGCGATTGGCGTCGTCAGACATACAAATATAGCCCCCCCACGAGCCAGAGGCGTCACACCAGAAAGTAAACTGCTCTTGAAGAGTTGTGATCCTGTTTGTAGATAGCCGCTATCGCACGGCACCTCCGTTGACATTGAAAACCTGACCAGTGATGTAATTCGCCTCGTCGGAAACGAGGAACCTTGCCATCCGAGCGATGTCTTCCGGGGTTCCCCAACGTTTCAGTGGCGTTTCCCGCATGACGCGTTGCTGCCAGGCACCGCTTGCCTGGTCTCCCCACGCCGTTCGAATCCAACCCGGGGCGATACAGTTGACGCGCACCGATGGAGCCAGACTGACTGCAAGGGACCGCGTGAATCCCATGATCGCATTTTTCGCCGTGGCAAACAATTCCCCGCTCTCCCCTTCCATTCCTCGATCTGACTGATCCCAACCGATGTTGAGTATTACACCACCTTCGCCGTCGACAAAACGCTGTCCAACCAGACGAGACAGCATCACTGTACTTTGCACATCGATATCCAGCAGGCTTTGCAGTTTCTTGTCATAACCCCACTTTGCCCCGGAACCAGTCAGAAGATCGACACCCGCATTGTTGACCCAGATACCAACCTCCGGCTGGCCGGAGAAGCAACGATCGACGAATCCAGTCCAGAAATCTGGTTCAGCAAAGTCCTGAACCAGTAATTCGGCCTGTTGTCCCATTTGCCGAATCTCTTCAACCACCTGTGTCGCGGCATTGACCGATTGATTGCAATGCAGCAAGACATCCGCCCCGGCTCTCGCAAACTCCAGCGCAATCGCGCGACCAATACCAGATGAGGCTCCCGTCACAACAGCTTGTCGCCCGGAAAGATCCGCAAACGATTGAGAATTCATCGACTCTTGAGGCTCCTTATTCATATCTGAGACCGTTTTGCACTATCCGAAATCGCGGCAACAGACTCCAATGATCCGCCGGGACACTACCCCAACAGTCTCGATAACGTTATCTCTTTGTAACCAATGTGAGCAACACAGATTGAGTCTAGCACGACTGGCTTGTGGTCGGACAGCGATCAGAATGGAATCCCGGAGATGACTCTGGTCCGACAGGTTTCGAGATACCGATTTTGGAATACCGAAGACTTGCGAATTTTGGCGAACCGGTTTTGCTGGTGAAGATAGGTGAAATATCTCAAACTAAGGCACAAAGTTGTTGACGTGTTGAATTGACGTGGCAATAATAAACCAGCCGCTTGAGTGCGGCACACACTTGTGAGGTCGGGGTACAGCAAGACAAACTCCGATGGCATTTCTGCCAGAATCCCTTTGTCGGCCGAGTTTCTCAACTCATTTCATCTGAACTAGGGCCGAATGAGCGTCATCCATTCTTGGTGGCGGTCAGGGAAGAAAAATCGAATTAAGTGCAAAATCGTATGTGAAACACGAGAGTGGACTGCTTTCGTATTTTCAGCGAAATCGGTGCGATTTGTCGTGCGGGTCGCTTTCTGTGTCCGTATGCCATCTCAAATCGGTTTTCGACAAGGAGGATTCCTCCGCGACTCCTCCGCATTGACCGAACCGAAAAGGGTTCGGAAAAGTGAGAGACGAATGATCTCCAATGTAACAGCCAATCCCGTTCAGGAAGAAACCATGAGCTTTCCCGAGCTTTCGACCCAATTAGAGAAGGATCTCGTTCAGGTCTTTAAGTTGCTTTCCGACGAGACTCGCCTGCGAATCCTCATGTATCTGATTCGCGAAAATGAATTGCATGTCACCGCGTTGTGCGATCGTCTTGGGCAGTCGCAACCGGCAGTCAGCCATCACCTGGCACTCTTGCGGGTTGCTGGTCTCATCGAGGCAAGACGCGCCGGCAAGCACAACTTCTACTCGGTTCGAAAGTCGCACTTCCATCGCTTGCTCGAAGAAGTGTTCGTCAGTATGGGCGAAAACGCGAAAAACGAAATTTGCTTTGACCATTTCGTTCTCACACACAAAACCTGATCGATCTGATCAACCCGACCAACAGGAAAATGCCCTTTGAAGATGGGCCCTGCGGACTTTCATATCGATGGAAAATGTTTTGCCAGGGTGCGGCTGTTCGGTCACTTCTCTTTTCCTGTTCTGTCTGATAAAACGGCATCATAACGGTGTCTGGCGTGGAAGGTCCGTAGATGACACGCGGCTCACATTCTGAGGCATACTCCTTTTCGAGTCTCAATCGCAACCTCACTTGCGCCGGCGACATTCACGCAAAACAGTCAGCAGGAAATCTCGCATGTCAGACAATGCCAAACTCGCGTTTGCCGATGGCACGGTGTTCTCCGGAAGGCAATTTGGTGCTCAAGGGGAAGTCTACGGTGAGGTTGTGTTCAACACGAGCATGACTGGCTACCAGGAGATCCTGACCGATCCCTCCTACTGTGGCCAGATCGTTACGATGACGTATCCACAAATTGGCAACTACGGTATCAACCCGGAGGATGTCGAAAGTAGCGGGCTGTCGTTGCGCGGATTTGTTGTGCGAGAACTATGTCGCGACCACAGCAACTATCGGGCGAGCCAATCGTTGGAGGAGTATCTTGCCGAAGCAGGAATTATCGGATTGGAAGGAATCGACACCCGAACGTTGGTGCGAAAAATTCGCATTCATGGCGCGATGACAGGCGTCCTTTCCACCACTGACCTCAACGACACCTCTTTGATCGCGAAAGCAGAAAGCAGCCCCCAACTGGTGGGGCAGGATTTGGTCAGCCAGGTGATGCCTGGGGCGAATCGGGAATGGAATGAAGGTCTTTCCGAATTTGCCCGCTTGAATCAACCAGCACCATTGCAGGATGACGCAACGTCGAATGCTCCGCACGTTGTCGCGATCGACTACGGCATGAAGTGGAACATTCCCCGCCATCTGCGCGATGAAGGTTGCCGGGTCACGATCGTCCCGGGAACCGCAACCGCTGAGGAGATACTGGCTTTGAATCCCGATGGTGTCTTTCTTTCCAACGGCCCTGGCGACCCGCGGCCGCTGAATTATGCCGTGACGACGATTCAGAACCTCATTGGCAAAATACCCATCTTTGGAATTTGTCTGGGGCAGCAACTGCTCGGCCTGGCAATGGGTGGAGAGATTTTCAAACTGAAATTTGGACATCGCGGTGCTAACCAACCCGTCTTGAACAAAGCCACCGGCCAGGTCGAAATCACCACGCAGAACCATGGATTCGCACTCGATCCAAAGTCTCTTCCCTTCGATGTGGAAGTGACGCACATCAATCTCAATGACCAGACGGTGGAGGGCATTCGCCACAAAGAACACCCGGTCTTTGGGGTGCAGTATCACCCGGAAGCCTCTGCCGGTCCGCACGACAGTCAGTACCTGTTTCGAGAGTTCTACGAGTTGCTTTCTGTCTGATAGAGCGTATTACGCTCTTCTGTGGCGTGAAAATCGTCTTTTGGCCTGCAAACACAGACTCCCACGAGCGGGAACCGTCACACGAAAAGGTAAACTGCTCTAGATATTGGCAAAAACTGTCAACCTTCAAACCACGACCATATGTTCGCGCCGGCATTTCGTTTCCTCAAACGACACGGACGACATCAAAGAAAGGAACACACATACGATGGCCACCGAACGCTCTCTCATTTTGATCAAACCGGACGGTATTCAACGCCGACTGGCCGGACGCCTGATCGCCCGTATCGAAGACAAAGGCCTGAAAATTGTCGGCCTCAAAATGTTGCAGGTGACCACCGAACTCTCCCGCAAACATTATGAAGAGCATATTGACAAGCCATTTTACCCACTGCTCGAAGAGTTCATTACGGCTGGCCCGGTGATTGCGATGGTCGTGGAGGGGCCGGAAGCGATTTCCGTGATGCGAACCTTGATGGGGCCAACAAACGGACGGGAAGCAGCGCCGGGTACAATTCGCGGTGATTTCGGCGTCAGCCGGCAGATGAATCTGATGCATGGCAGTGATGGCCCGGAAGCTGCAGCGAGAGAGATCGAAATCTATTTTGATGGCAGCGAACTGATCGACTACGAGCCGACGCTCGGTGGCTGGGTTTGTGCCGATGATGAGAAATAAGGTGACATCAGAATTCAACGGATGTCAGTGACATCCCTCAAAACACCGTGCAGGCGGCGAAGTCAGTTTCGCCGCTTTTTTTACGGATGAACGTTGGTGATTGCAGGGCAATCAAAGACATCATGCAGCATTTCCCCGTTCCATTTCTATTTTCTTTTCTGATTCAAAACCGGCCTCCTCAATTGACCGCACAAACGAACACATATATCATGGGCAATAACAGAATTATCGATAAATCAATTAACTATCAAACGTTTCGGCAAATATTATGCTTTATTCAATCCTTCCTCAAGTGGCAACGACACTTTTCATGGCCGTCTGTTTGCTCAATTCCGTTGGCCACGCACAGCCGATGGCCAGGCAGCCCGGCCCGGCTCCTTTCCAACATTCATGGACAGACGTAAATGGCCAGTCTTTGAATGCGCTGTATCTGGGGGTGCAAAATGGCATTGTGCTGCTTCGGCAAGGACGGCAGCAGATTCCTGTCCCCTTCCGTCAGTTGAGTTCGGAAAGCCAGAAATTTCTATTTGAGAAGTTCGAGGAAACCGGGCATGGCTATTTGCTGCCTCTCCCGGTTAATGCCGATGGTTCCGAACCGATTGATAACCGACCGTCGACCAAAGTTGAGCGTTATCGCAAAATTGCCGATGCAACCCACGTTGCAATGCTGAACAAAATCCCGCATCCGACTCCACAGTTGCTCGACCTGACCAATCCGCAGGAATGGACTGATCTCAACGGAGGCCAACTCACAGCCCGATTCTGGAATGTTGACAACGATGGCAAAATCAATTTGTATCAGGAGATCCGAGCGGGAACGGACTTACTCTCCAGGAAGTCGATTCCACTCGAAACTCTCAGCCCGGAATCGCTCAATCGCATTACATCTCTGTTGGCCGCTGATGCTGCGAAAGAAGTCTTCCCCCAAGGGTACGGCAGTCCGGCAACGCCCTCGCAGCAATCCGAGGACAACCGCGTCTGGATCGACCGCATTGGCACGCGATTTGTCGGCAAGTATGTCCGACAGACATTGAAGCGGCAGCCGAATCGAGAAATGGTCGTTCTGCAAAATGGAGAAACAGAATTCGAGTTTCCACTGGTCGGTCTGACCGAAGCGGAACAACAGGCTGTCAAAGCGGCAGAGCAACAACGGCAGGAAAAACAGAAACACGATGCCGAAGAAGCGAGAAGAAAATCCGAACTGGCGGCCCGGCAGCAGGCAACACAAAACCGGCGTCAACCGAGTTCGAGTTCCCGAAATTCGTCGCGATCGTCAAACTCAAATATCTTCCGACCAGGTCCGTCGCCATCGCTTGAATTCGGATATGAATATCATTGCAAACATTGCGGTCATCGCTGGAAAGGAGATTCACCGATAAGTCAATGCCCACGGTGCGTCGCCGAACAGAAACGGCAATCAAATGCCCGTGCTTCTCAAAGTCGTTCGAATCGAAGCAGCGGATCAGCGAGCCAGTCGAATTCCAACAGATCGAAAGGCAATATCGGTACCTGGCTGAGCTTTCTTACGGGGCTGCTTGGCCTCATCGGATATGCCGTGAGTCGGCAGTTCAATCGTTGACGTCCCAACGCGGGATTTCCCAATCCGGATGCACTCTCAAAGGCATCCACCAATGAAAAGTTTTTTTGGACAAACTTTACGTCACTTCTCCATTGCTCGTTTCACTGCCGTGCCCATGTCAGCCGGACTTTCGGCCACCTCGACTCCGGCATCCTGCAATGCCGCGATCTTTTCGTCAGCCGTACCGCTGCCGCCGGAAATAATCGCTCCTGCATGGCCCATTCGTTTTCCGGGAGGCGCCGTCACACCAGCAATGAATGCCGCGACTGGTTTCGTCACGTTTTCCTTGATGTAAGCGGCAGCCTGCTCCTCGGCATTGCCACCGATTTCGCCCATCATCAAAATGGCTTCGGTCCCGGGATCATTCTGAAACATTTCCAGCAGGTCAATGAAGTTCGTGCCGATGATCGGATCACCGCCAATACCGACCGCTGTGGATTGCCCCATGCCGATATTCCCCAACTGCCAGACCGCCTCGTAAGTCAGCGTTCCACTTCGGCTGACAACGCCGACCGAACCGGGATTGTGAATGTAACCCGGCATGATGCCGATTTTGGCAACACCGGGAGTGATCACCCCCGGGCAGTTCGGCCCGACCAGTCGGCTGTCAGTGTGTGCCACATAGCTGCGGGCCTTGATCATGTCGCGAACGGGAATGCCTTCGGTAATGGCGACAATCAGTTTGATGCCGGCATCGGCGGCTTCCATGATCGCATCACCACAAAACGGTGGCGGTACAAAAATCATTGTCGCGTTTGCCCCGGTTTTGTTGACCGCTTCTTCCACTGTATTGAAGATCGGGAACCCGTCGACATCACTACCTCCCTTCCCTGGCGTCACGCCTCCAACGACGAAATCCTCGCTTCGCCCGCATTCATTTTTGGCGTAGTCCCGACAATTCTGGCTGTGAAACAGCCCCGCTTTTCCCGTCAGTCCCTGGCAAATCAGGCGCGTCTCTGTGTCAATCAAAATGCTCATGTACTCGATCCGGATGAATCTATCGGAGTTGTGTTGGGAGAAATCCGTTTGGGATAATGCTGCTCACCTCAGGCGTTGAGTGTGGCGACAACCTTCTTCGCCGCGTCGGTCAGATCGGTCGCAGCGATCAGGTCTTTCCCGCTGGCGGCCAGCATCTCCCGCGCCTTTTCGACATTTGTGCCTTCCAGTCGCACGACAAGTGGCACACTAAATCCGACTTTGTCGTAGGCGCTTAACAAGGCTTCCACGATGATGTCGCATTTCATAATGCCGCCAAAAATGTTGACCAGTACGGCTTTCACGTTGTCATCTGCGAGGATGATTCGAAAGGCCTCGGTTACCTGATCCACATTTGCTCCGCCGCCAACATCCAGGAAATTGGCCGGCTCCCCGCCATGCAGTTTGATCAGGTCCATCGTACTCATCGCCAGTCCCGCACCGTTGACGAGACAGCCAATGTTTCCTTCGAGTTTGACATAACTCAAACCGGCTTCGGCCGCCTGGATTTCTGTCGGTTCCTCTTCGTTGAGATCGCGCAGTTCCTCAAAATTCCTGTGACGGAACAATGCGTTTTCGTCGAAACTGACTTTTGCATCCAAGGCAATCAAATCACCGTCCGTCGTGACAACCAGTGGGTTGATCTCCGCCATGCTGCAGTCGTTATCGAGAAAGAAGCGGCAGATTGCGGGAAGAAACTTCGCGGCACTCCTGACCGCCTGCCGATCCAACCCCAGACGATAGGCCAGTTTCACGGCCTGGAAAGTGTGTAACCCATATGCGGCGCTGAACGGTTCGTGCAGAATTTTCTCGGGCGATTCTTTCGCGACTTCCTCAATCTCCATTCCTCCTTCCGATGAGAGAATGAGAACCGGCCCTGCGGTGTCACGGTCAACGACGATTCCCAGGTAGAGTTCGTTCGCAATCTGCAGGCCTTCTTCCACGAACAGCGTGTTGACCTTCTTGCCTTCCTCTCCGGTCTGAATCGTCACCAGCGTGTTGCCCAACATTTGCTCGGCGTTCGCGCGCGCTTCGTCAGCAGATTTGGCCAACACAACCCCGGCCTGATCCGGCTCCTCCCGGAAGCGTCCTTTTCCCCGTCCACCGGCGTGAATCTGAGACTTCACAACGGCCAACTCTCCCCTCAATTCAGCAAAGGCATTCGCAACGTCGTCGGGAGATTGGCAAACAATGCCTCTGGGAACGGCAACTCCCGCTTCTTGCAGAAGTTGCTTCGCCTGATATTCATGAATCTTCATGTTGAAGGTCTTTCAAAAAGCGTGCCGTGTATCGGTCGATTGCAAGATCGCCGGTTTCCGGTCCAAGTGCCCTGGCAAGGCTTTATTTTTGGGGGCGGATTGACATCACCCGCTCCGTTGTCGCTCCTTGCAACTCCATCAAACCCGACTTCCATTCTTGACGGTCCTGATTTCGTTGGCGGTGCATCATACTCTTCCCAAAACCGCGATTCCAGTTCCACCAGGCGGACAAATCCGGAATCCTGAGAGCGGACAGATCCCAGATCGAAACTCAGTCTCGTGACACTCACACCCTGAACAATCTTTGTGAGAAAGCGGTCTGTTTCGGGTGGTTCTCAATCACATGTGATCGTCTGTTCGCGATCCGGCCCAACTGAAATAAACGCAGGAGGTGCGTCGAGCAGTTCACAGATGGTATCAATGTAGCCGCGGGCTGCTGAGGGCAAGTCGGACAGCTTTCTGGCAGCAGTCGTATCGCTGTTCCAACCTGGCAGAGTCTTGTAGACCGGTTTCACTTTGGCTAATTCTTCCACATGACTGGGGAAATCGGTTGTCCGTTCTCCATCAATTTCATACTCGGCACAAATCTGCACTTCACCCAAACCATCGAGAACATCCAGCAATGCGATTGTCAGGTGATCCACCCCGCTGATTCGCGCTCCGTAACTGGAAGCGACGGCATCAAACCAGCCGCAGCGCCGTGGCCGACCGGTTACGGTCCCGTATTCATTTCCGGTGTCGCGAATGTGTTGCCCGATCTCATCGTGTAACTCCGTGGGAAATGGACCGCCCCCCACGCGCGTGGTATACGCCTTGACAACACCAATCAATCGTCCAATCGCCCGTTCGGGAACACCACTTCCACTATGAATACCCGCACCGGAACTGCTCGACGACGTCACAAACGGAAATGTCCCGTGATCGATATCGAGCAGACTGCCTTGAGCGCCTTCGAACAATAGCTTCTTGTCCGTTGCGATCGCCTTATGCAGATAGCTGGTTGTGTCTGTGATGTGCGGGGCAAGACGTTCGGCATATTTCTGGTATGTCTCGAATATCTCCGCAGCCGAGAGTTGCGGCGCATTTGCATCCAACGCCTTCAAGACGACGTTTTTGAACGAGACGATCTCTTCCAATCGCGTCTTCAATAAATCGGGATGCAGCAGATCGCCCATGCGGATGGCGTGCGATCGTCCTGCCTTATCGCGATAGCAGGTTCCAATCCCGCGCATGGTTGTGCCAATGGCATTGTCCTTGCTCCTTGCTTCGAGGATGGCCTCTTCTGCCAGATGATAAGGCATGATGACATGGGCACGGTCGCTGATCAGCAATTCATCGCCTGAGGTTTTTCCAAGGCGATTTTCAATTCCGGACAGTTCGTCCAGAAACGCTTCGGGATTAATCACCACACCGGAGGCAATGACCGAAACAATGCCGGGATGGAGAACACCCGCCGGAAGCAGAGAAAGTTTGTATTTTTCGCCGTCGAAACAGACTGTGTGGCCGGCGTTATTGCCACCCTGATAGCGAACAACGACATCGTGTTGATCGGTCAGCAGGTCAACAATTTTCCCCTTCGCCTCATCGCCCCATTGCAGGCCAATCACCGCGGTTGCCGTCACGTTTTCCATCTCCCAAAAACTTTTCCGCCAGGGTGCGAAGGAGTTTTCTGCTAAAGCGTACTATGCCCGTTCGTGCCGCGAGAATCGTCATCTGGCCTGTAAACACAGGCTCCCACGATCCAGAAACGTTACACAAAAAGGTAAACTGCTCAAAATGTGCCAAAAAGCCGATCCTGATCGTCGGGCGGAGAATTGTCAACGGCGCCACGCAGGTTTTTCGTGCGATCGTACGCGAGACACGTACCAGCGACGATTGCCGTCTGGCCCGTGTGCTGGCAAAATAGCAGAATCGACTATGAACAACGCGAAGGCCAAAATTCTGTTAATTGACGATAACGAGGAGGTACTCGACGCCGTCCAGTTTGCGCTTTCTGACCTAGGGTATGATGTTCGCATTGCCCATGATGGCTCGGAAGGTTTGGCATTGGTGGAGCGAGACACGCCCGATCTTGTCGTGCTGGATGTGGTCATGCCTCGACGCAGTGGATTCGCCGTGTTGAACCAGATTCGCGAGCGATTTCGGAATCCACCCAAGGTCATCATGCTGACGGCATCGGATGAACCACGGCACCGCGAATTTGCCCACTCACATGGCGCAGCCGACTTTCTGTCCAAACCGTTCGATATCGACGAACTGGTCGCGCGGATTGAAGAACTGCTGAATGAAACGACCTGATTTTCCGACTGGCCATTTCAGATCTTTTGAGTGAGGCAAATTCAATCGCGATTTTCGACAGGAATACGCGACTCAACCCGGCCTGGAAACAGATTCGAAAAGCAGACCCATCGGGTTGAACCAGTCGTTTTCGTTTATGGAACGGTTGCCTCTTTTTCCTGATCCGGGTTGGAGGCATAGATTCTGATCCGTTCGTTGTAGGATCGCAGGTCAATGTACCGTTCACTGAGATTCAGGTGCATCGAACGGTAGCCGCCATTGGATGGCATTGTTTCCTGCGCGAGTTCCCGTCCGGTCCAACGATCCAGCATCAGAATTTTCATCGACCAATAGGCCAGTTCCTTATTGCGGATGTACGATCGGGCCCCGAACATCAAAACCGGTGAGTGACCGAAATAGGGAATCAACATGTTCTGACCGTTGATCGTCTTCTGCCACCTCTCCTCGCCGTTCTCCCGATTCAGCGCAATCAATGTTCCGTTCATGCGGATCGAAGGGATGTTCTCAGAATAGTAATAGCTGGAGCCTGTCCGTCGCTGATTGATCACCACATAGAAATTCTCATTGTCGCTCAGCAGATAGACCGACTCTGGTGATGTGAGAATCTTCTCCGGCACGCTTCCCCTTTTCTGTCGCGAGCCGGTGGCCAAGTCAATTAGCTCAAGTTGCCCCGTCGTGGTGAGAGCGGCCAGCGATCCATTCGGCAGCATCGAAAACCGGGTGTTCCTGGGAAAGCGATTTTTCCAGACATCCTTTTTCGTGAGAGGATCGTAGAGGCGAATCATGTCTGGCATCTTCGAAAGGCCGAACAAACCGGACACGGCATTCTGTTCCACCATCACCAGGCCTCGCTCGCCGACATTGATCGACTGCATCAGCAGGCTGCTCAGGTTTGCAATGGCGACCCTCTGACCATCTGCAGACCGAAGTGCATAGGCTCTCGGTGACAACTCTCTGCGTCGCGAATTTCCTGTTTCCTGTGGATGCAATCCAAACGGCTCATCCACCTGGCTACCATCCGGCGTTACCACATATAGATAATCCCGGTTACCGTAAACGTTGGTACCTTTGGGCAAACCGGTCAAACGCCACCGCAAGTTGCCAGTGATCGCATCGTAAACGGCAACTCCACGTTTTTCATAAAGACAGACGTAATCGCTGTTCGCGATGGCCAGCATTCCCCGTCTGGTGGCTTGACGATTCAGAGAGAGAGACGAACCGAGCGTCGACAGATTACGCATCGGTTCAATCGTGCGATTGGAGGGAACGGTGCGATATGCCCCAGGCGCTTCCATCCGAGACATGACGGGGCGAGTCCAAAGCAAACGGCGTTCCACAGGTGACAGCACGTGCAACACATCTTTGTGCAGCAAGAACAACAAGTGATCGCTTGAAACCAAAGCCGCCTGATTCTGCGTTACCGACCGAGCAGTGCGCACGGGCAACGACCATACAATTGTTTCGTCAACGCCGGACAGGAATTCCAGACGGTTGCGATTTGGCCGCAATTGCAACCGATGATTTTTGAGAAATGGTAACGGTGACATTCCTCGATCGATCGCCATCAGGTGGTAGGACGAATAGTTGGTTCCCGACCTGGAAACACGGAAGTCATATGTGTCCCAACGAACCGGCGGAGGCGATGTGGTAAGTGCGTTCTGCTGTGCGGCTCGTTCTTTCAGTACCGTTGCCACTTGTTCGGTCGGCTCAAACGTCAGTCGATTGAACTCCCGGTGTAACCTCTTCAGGAAATAGGCAGCATCGTAATCCCATTTACGCGAGGTCATGCGGGACGCCAATCGATCCATCGCCAGAACAGTTCGGTTGACGTCATCTGCAGACAGCGCGCCATCACTCCTGGATTTTCGATATCGGGCGACGAGTTTCTCCGTCACATTGGCAGCAGAGGCAAAATCGTCTCGCTTCAAATAATCCTGCTGCAATAGACTGAGCGCCTGCATGGCCGCAGGATGAAACCCATACTGCCGAATGAATCGCTCTCGCTCATGAACCGCCTCTTCACCGCTGATCTGTTCATGTTGGCTGATTATTTCCGAAGTGATCTGCCGGCGATCGTCATCGGACAACTGTTGCCACGTTTCTCCGAGTCTCCCACCGACCCAGTCTTCCAGTCGGATTTCCACACGTGGGTTATCTGGCCGTTTGACCATTTTTGGTGAATCCGCAGCGATTAACGATTGATAACCACGAAAGGCATTGAGGAATTGTTCTCGTGCAAACGCCTGTTCGATTTTCAACAGCTTGGTGTGGAAACGTTCCTGGTCAGATCGTGTCAGCGATTCCAGTTCCTGCAGTTCTTGATCGCCACCTTTGAAATTTTTGCGAATGACCCGGATCAGGCATTCTGTCATCAGTTGATGGTGTTTCTCCTGCCTTTCCGTGTCCAGATTATCCACATCGACTTTCCGCAATGTCTCCAGCGTCCCCTCGTAATTGTCAGAGAGGTAAAGAATCTTCGCCTCGCGCAGTAGTGCAATCGGATCTGCCGGATCACTCTGCCGACGACGTTGAATGTCGTCTTCTATGGTCGAGCGCTGCTCAAACATCACCAGACCGGAGGGGCCGAAGGAAATTAGCCAGCCGCGATAGAAATTGAGATTCTCCAGCGGAGGACGATCGCGGAACGACCGAATGCGCTCTGTGATCCTGCCTTGCTTCAAATCGATTTCGAGCAATTTGCCCGAATTGACCGGAAGAAAGTATCGGTCACCCGAAAGGACACCCACTCCTGAAGGCCGCTCTTCCCCATTGGCAAAGGGAATTGTCTTTTGCGTGGTTCCGGTTTCCAGTGACAATGCCGTCACGCCATCGGATTTCACCAGCAAGGCGTTTCCGTCATAAACACCGGCGAGATAAAGGTACTGTGATTTGGGGAGTTGCCACAAACGCTCACCAGTGAAAAGGTCAACACAATAAAGGTGCCTTTCCTCGCGAGGAGTGTACAGAACCTTTCCAGCAGAAATGATCGGAGCGGATGGTCCCCAGCGCGTGTTTAATGTTTCCGAGCCGGAAATCGATGCCCGGTTGTTATAACTCGGAGATGTCGCATGCTGCCGTTTTCGGTAACGATGTGCCCACAGAATCGCGTGGCTTTCGCGATCAACCGCAACTAACCATCCACTCGAAGTCGGGCAGATGATGATGCCATCCTTGATCGACACCTGGATATTCCAGTGCCGCCGTCCAGAATCGCTTTCGATCGGATATTCGGAAAATCCGATCAACTGATTCCAGAGAACACGTCCCGTCGCCGCATCGAGTGCGACCAGCCTCAACTCATTATTATGCTCACCAACGAGGTACAACTCGCGACCGGCGGGTACGGGTGCACCGTGGAAAAAGTAGCCCGCGAGACTGGGGACGATCATCTCGTTAACGAGAGGCCCACCCTTCCGCCAGACGGTTCGCCCCGTATTCCAGTCGTATGCAACAAGTTGATTGCTGGCCCAGTCACGATTCAGTTCATCGTTGTTCTGAACATTGCCCCGCCAACTGTAAGACCGACTGGCTTTGGCCAGAATCGCCGTATCTTCCAGCACATAGAGGTGGTCATTGTCACACGACAGCATGCCGTAGGTTCCGTCGCGATATAGCAGGCTGGCAAGCGGATGAGAATCGGCCCCATTTCCCTGGTATGCGGCTACGATCGGTTTGACCTGCCGCAATTCGGCATTGGGACCTGAGGCGGAAAACTTTAATTGCCCCGCCAACAGTATTTCAGGTGATGCCGCTTCTGGAACCTCCCAGATCATCCTGCCCGATTCGACGTTCATTACCTGCACGCCGCGCATCGTACGAAAGGCGATTCGCCCACCATTCATCACAGGAAACCAGGCAGGGATCGGAGTTCGCCCCTGGTCGAACAGGTCTTGCCGAAGGTTCTGCATCTGCGCGAGAACGGCGTGACTGTGAGCCAGGTCAACTTCACGTTGAGGCAGCAGCAATGGACTGCCCCCATCGATTCTGCCAATGCGGTCTGGCGTACCCAGAAATGTATGCCATTCCTGCAATTTCTGGTTACCGCCCTGCTCCGCGGAAGGTAACGATTCCAGCCATCTCTCCGGACCATCGATCGATACCGAGGTTTCTTGAGCTACCTGTCGAAATGCTTGCGGGTCGATTTCGGAAATCACGCGGGTCGCATCATTGTTGCGGCCGATTCTCCGTAAAGCAACGGCATATTTCATTTTGAACCGTGGGGCGTCCGTCAAATCGTGATGTGAATCGGTGAGTTGTTGAAACCATTGTACCGCCAGACCATATTCGCCCCGGTTGAAGTGCGCTGTTCCCAAATGATTGGCAGCCAGGCGCCCCACCTCGGTGTGATAAAACCGCCAGGCAACTTGAGCCATCTGCGACAGATCGTTCTTCTCGATCGCCTGGTCGTAGACGAGCTTTGCCGTTTCCCCATGTTTGAACTCATATTGCTGCCTGACGGCCTCAGGCATTTGTCCCAAAAGCCGATTCGCCTCGACTCGCAAAGGAAGCCACTTCCCCTTTTCCCCCATCACGAGAAAATCTTCTTGTCGATCCAGCAGGAACTGCAGCCGCTCCAGTGCTGGCTCCCAGCGTTCATCCTGAATGTTGATTGCAGCCTTTCTCAACTCGTTGCTCAATTCGGGATCGTACGGCGCCCGTTGATCGATGTCGTCGAGATCATACTTCGGGTCTTTCCGTTCCTCAGGCCCATCCCCTTTTGGGATGATTCGCTTTGGTGGCCGGTTATTCGGCGCGAACACATTGCGAATCAGGTTCGCAAGCGGGTTTTTGGCATCCGGTTCTGCCTTTTTTGTGTCGCCTTTCGCAGTATCCTTTTTGTCCGCCTCCTTTTGAGCAGCTTCCTCCTTCGACTTCTTCATCTCCGTCCCCGCCGCAGGCTTGGCATCGTCGGCCCACAGGATTCCATCAACCGGAACGATGAGAGAGCCGACGAGGAGACAGAAGCAGGTGGAAAGGTAAATAATTCGCATCATCATTCAATACTCCAGACTGAAACAGTCTGTGAAATTCATGATTCTTCAATTAACTCGAACGGGGAACCCGACCGAAAAAGGCCAGTCTGACGTAACGGCAATGACTTACCAATACAATCAAAGACGTATCGCAGGCAACGAACTAACGCCATCTCAATACCTCACACAACCAGCAGATTGATTGATATTTTGGTGATCGATCGAGTTGACTCCGCCAGAGGACACACATAAATTCATTCCGATCAGATGTCATGCTACGCACATTAATGTTGGCAATGTGGTCAAAAGAACACATTCCGCGATTTGCATCTGTGGTTACTGGAAGTATACCGCAGAGAGAGTCGCAACGCATTCACTCGTGTGGATTTTGAGCGATTTGACACCCAAATGACAATGGATGGGGGGCAATCAAGTGACATTGGCGTGACAATTCGCACCATTTGTAGTGCCAATCAATTTTCCGAATCTTTCAATGCAGGGAATGCCTGCCGGGTCAAAATGAATCGGAATTCACAGAAATATCGAGATGTGCGTGGCGGTTGCAGTTTTGATAACCGAACATTATCCTAACCCAATTCCATCGCAGTTGCGGGAATTCGTCCTCCGGGAGATTACTATCCGGGCAGGACGTTTTTTCATTACCTGGAGCAGTTTACCTTCTGGTGTGACGTCTCTGGCTCGGGATGCCTGTATATTTGCAGGCCAATCGACGCTCATCGCGGCACAGAAGAGCGTAATATGCTCTAACCCGACTGTTTGCGGAAAAGTACGGCGATCATCTTTTTTGAGAATAAGGTGACAACACACCTTGTTTCCTGAAATCGTTTCCCGGAAGTTGTCAGATGGTACTCCGAGAAATGTCCGTCGTTTCCCTCCCGGCAGGCGAACCTGTGAATTGTCAGTCCGTAGACGAAATTGGTAACGCGTTCATATCGACGATGGATGTGTTGGAGGCCGATAGCGGGAACGCTCTGTTGAGTTGAGAGCGAATTCCTCAGGCGGAATGAATAAGAACGAAATAGCGACACCAAAAACGCGAACATATATTTTTCGATCAGAGGTTGAAGGGACATGTCAGACCAGACAACGATCGTTGCTGAAAAACGTCAGAAACTGGGTTCAATCGAAACTCGCAAGATGCGTAAGGCGGGAATGGTTCCAGGAAATATCTATGGGCACGGTC
>JANQSH010000197.1 GCA_028284145.1 Planctomycetaceae bacterium
TGACTGTGACATAGTTCGGGAATAAATTCCCGAGTATGGCTATTATGTTGAAATATGAGCGATTCTGTAAAAAAGGGTCTTCTCGCGACCTACTCGAGATTGTTGCGGCCGCTAATAAGAATCCTGCTCAAACACGGGGTTACCTACGCAGAGTTTTCTGAGGTTGTAAAAACCGTTTTCGTAGGCGTTGCTGCTCAAGAGTTTCGCGTCCCCGGAAAAAAAATGTCGAAGGCCAGAATCGCGATCGTGACTGGCCTAACAAGAAAAGAAGTCCAACGGCTTACGGACACGAAGCAGGAGGGGCGATACAAACTCAAGACCAACCTCAGCCGAATCAGCAGAGTGTTGACCGGCTGGCACACCGATCCAGATTTCACCGGGCCGTATGGGATGCCTTTAGAGATTCGATACGACTCGGAAGGTCCGCAAGACACGACGTTTGTGCGATTGGTTCAGCAGTACAGCGGGGACATGACGCCTCGCGCCATGTTGGACGAGCTGCTTAGGGTCGGGGCTGTCATTGAGACTGATCAGAATTGGTACAAAGTTGTAAGACGAGAATACGTACCTCAAACATTGGCGCCCGATTTCCTTGAGAGGGTGGGAAACGGAATCCACGATTTCATTCACACAGTTGAAGAGAATTTAGAAAAGAGTGGTGAGGATGCGGGCAGATTCGAAAGGACAGTTCGGCCAACCGCTGGTTTGAAGGTCGAGAATCTGCCGCTGTTCGATGCGTATGTGAGAGACAAATGCCAAGCCTTGCTAGAAGAAATTGACAACTGGCTAACAAAACTTGAACCGCCCGATGCCGAGAAGGGTGATGAGTTGGTTCATACCGGAGTTGGAATCTATCACTACGTTGTCGACAAAGATGATGAAGTGCCGGTGCACGAGTTGTTGGAGACAAAAAACAATTCCGACTGAAAGGAAACGGTCGAGATCGATTTAGATGGAGCAATAGAAAAGCGTTTTTATTAGATTGTTGGAGATCTAAAGAAAATGGGCGATACGCATGGGCGAAGAGGATTCCCTACTCTAAGGTTGGGGTTCGTAGCGATGGCTTGCTGGCTTTTTGCGAGCAATGCTCTTGCTGAAATAACAGGTACTGGTCGAGAGATTACCGGAACCGGCGAAGAGATCACGGGTACTGGTGAGGAAATCACAGGTACTGGTGAGGAAATCACGGGGACAGGCATTTTCGAGATTACAGGCACCGGCCGAGAAATCACCGGAACAGGTCGAGAGATCACCGGCACTGGTGAGGAGATTACGGGCACTGGGGTGTTTGAGATCACTGGTACGGGGGAGGAGATTACCGGCACCGGGGTGTTCGAAATCACAGGTACCGGGGAGGAGATCACCGGGACCGGCGTTTTCGAGATTACGGGAACTGGTGACGAGATCACCGGGACCGGTGAGGAGATAACCGGGACCGGAGTGTTCGAAATCACCGGCACAGGTCGTGAAATCACCGGAACTGGTCGGGGTGCTATCTACCACGAGGACCTTCTCGCAGTAGGCCACATCGACACAGTCGCAGACGGTTTCATCTCCGTGATGGGTCAAACGGTAGTCGGTGAAGGCGCCGAGTTTGCCGGCCTGACTTCGGGATCCACGGTCGCGATCTATGGCTCTATCGATGCGGGCACTGGCGGCTATGTCGACACGTCTGTCGTATACCTTGCACCGTTTGGCGTTGATGCGGGCGTTGAGGATTTCCTCAAGGGAACGGTCGATGCGGTGGATCAGGTGATGGGTGTAGCTATCGTCAGCGGTGTAACGGTTGACTACACAGCGTTA
>JANQSH010000198.1 GCA_028284145.1 Planctomycetaceae bacterium
GTCCGTCAAGATTAAAATTTGGGTTCGGTAAAGTTGCAAGGAGCGACAACGGAGCGGGTTATGTCAACCCGCACCCCAAAACAAAGCCTTGACAAGGCATTAGAGCAGATTACCTTCTGGTGTGACGTCTCTGGCTCGTGGGGGGCTATATTTGTTAGCCGAACGACGCCCATCGCGGCACAGAAGAGCGTAATACATTCTGGAATCTGTCGCGACAGTTCCCGGATGCGTAAAAAAAGGGCCCCGAAGTGACCGAGGGGGTGAGTCACTCCGAGACCCTTGAGAACGCGATTGCTCGCGTTTTTCCGGTGTGTCAGTCTTATTGAGCGCTGGTCGATTGCACGTTTTTATCTTGCATGGCCGAACCGCCGGATGTTCGCACGTCGAACTCCGCCTTGCGGGCTTCCGCCTCCCGACGGACAGCAGAGGCTTCCGCTTCTTCAGCCACGGCGTCGGCTCGCAGAGCGTTGGCATTGGTGCGTTTGGCAGACGCTTCTACCCGTCGTGCTTTGGCTTCGGCATATTTGGCGTCGGCTTCAGCCTGCAGTGCCTGTGCTTCGGCTTCCAATGCTTCGGCTTCGGCACGCTGGGCCATGGCTTCGGCTCTCAGGGCGTTGGCTGTGGCTCGTTCTGCCTGAGCTTCAGCAACCTGCAGTTTCAGCTCCAACCTGCGACGTTCCATTGCAATTTTATGTTGCCGTGCGATATCGCGAGCCTGTTGTGGTTCAGTAATCGGCCTGGTCGCAGCATTGTTCGCCAGAACCTGCGGTTCCCCACTTTTTTTCGGTTCAACTGCGACTTCCGGTCCACCACCCAGTGAAGGCAATCTCACACCCGGAGTTGGGACGGCCTTTTCGTTTACGGTTGGTTGCGAAGGTGTTGGTATGGTCGCCACATTGCCATCGAGAGACGGTAGCGGAAGATCGATCGAGGGCATCTGGGAGCCATTGTTGCCCGTCAATGTTGGGAGTTTGCGTTGTGTTGCGGCGGTGTCCGGTGGTTGGCTGGCGACCGTTTCGGGGATTTCCGGTGCGATAATTTTCTTTGGAGCCCGGCGGGCAATCGCCTCAGAATTGGTTCGCTCCAGGTAGAGACGCAATCCACTGAGTGCGTGGTACAACGCTCCAACTTCAATCGGTTCGTGACGATTTTCGATCAAACCATTGGCGAGTTTTGCAACGCCTTGCGCGACCCATGGTTCGTGCAGCCGGTCATCGGGAAGG
The DNA here is from genome assembly GCA_028284145.1 of Planctomycetaceae bacterium. GTDB lineage: Bacteria > Planctomycetota > Planctomycetia > Planctomycetales > Planctomycetaceae > JANQSH01. The sequence goes on from JANQSH010000198.1 coordinate 1,224, forward strand.
GCCTGCATCAGGAATTCGAGGATGTGTCCGCTGGAGGCACAGACGTCGGCGAAATCCCGTTTGTTTTCCGGTCCCTTAAAATAGGCTGAGGAAAACGTGCCATCGGAATTCTGTAATGCTTTTGCCATGGCAATGTATTTTTGCAGCTTCTGTTCGGCTTCAATCCAGACACCCCGTAGCGGCCGACCCGTCTCCAGATAACGATTGCGGGCATAGGCCAGTGCGAACAGGCCATGCGTTCCTCCGCATGCTGCATCGACCACGGTGTCTCGTGTCTGGATTTGGACCAGTTTCTCGATGCTCCAGTTTTCGCTCTCTTTGTTTTTCCAGCGGGAATCACAATGGATGTAATGCGACAAGGCCCAAAGTGTCCAGGTGATTTCCTCTCGATCATTCACCGTCATCCTGGCATGTTCGACCATATCGGCGATCGTGATTTTGCCGTCTTTGGTCTGAATTTCAAAATCCAATTTCAAACCGGCCAATGACATGATGGCAAGGAACTGATTTGGATGGCCTTCAAAGAAATAGGGTTCTGTGAAAGGATGAGCCCGCCCACCAAATTCGGTCTTCTCAAACCAGGCATCGCCGCGGAATCTTGGATTCGTCGCAATCCACTCCACAGCACTGATGCGAGAGTTGCCGTGATTCAGCGTAAATTCTTCACCAAAGGTGAGAATGCCATGCATGATTTGCCAGGGGGTGTGAACTTGCGCGTTCAAATGACGTTTCCTGGAAACGTCCATTGCCATCTGCACCCGTGCACGCAGTTGTTGCTGCTCGCTGAGGGAAATCGATTTGCTGGCAGCGCTCAAACTCGGTGCAACGCAAGCTACGACGACAAAAAACGTCGCAACAATTCCTTTATTTGTGAGCCGGTTCATGCTCGTATGATCTCCTGCTCGTCGTCGATCCATATGGCTTGTCGTATTTGGAGTGAACGGTTTCTAAAAACCTCGGCAACGCAGGCATCTCAAGTATGAGAGCGTTTCAATCGTGACCGTGTTACCAGGTCAACCATCCTGTCGGTGGAGCCGGTCCAAGTGGGCTTTCTGTCGGCGGGATTCAGCCAAGCCGTCTGAGATCAATCTCTACCACCTCTACCACGAAATAAAACGCAACATATGGAAACCGAACGCATTTCGTTCATTCTCCCCATTTTGCGTATATTCGTTTTCGGGTGACTCATCGCGAGAACTGCAACGGATCGACACCCAGCGCACGTTTCTCGCGAACGTTCATCAAAAGGCAGAAAATATCACCAAAACAGACTTAACCTGTGGAAGCGTGCCAATGCGAAGAATTGTCAAAATCCCCACAATCCGCACAGCCCGCAGCGAAGGATGGCATCAGGCAGACCGGCGTCCCCTGCGCACCATTCGCACAAATGTTTGGTCGGTCCAAACGTCAGGACGACTGCATGAATTGCAACCGGAGCAAAGTGGAATACGGGTATAACCCGACCACTGGTGGTCGTTGATCAGCCAACCGGAAAAGTCGATGTGAAACTCGCAGTTTAACCGGCTGACTCGCTTTCACGTAACACTTCGATTCCGTCAATCAACCGTTCAATATCTTCTGTACTGGTGTAAACATGAGGGCTCAGGCGGACGTAGCCTGCGCGATGGTTCAAGGCAACATGACGGTTCAGCATCTGTTTTCGAAATCGTCCGGGCGAAACACCGGGAATATCACAAGACACGATGCCCGACCAATGTGCATCCGACCGGTTGCTGATTACGGTGACATCTGCCGATTGCAATTTTTCACAAAGCTCATCGGAAACATCTCGAAGACGCTGATTGAGATGATCCACTCCAATCCAGGAGAACTCGCTCAAACTGGCGTGCAATGCCAGCAGCCCTGCCATGTTGTAAGAACCACCTTCGTAGCGGCTGGCGGTCGGCTTCAGGTCGAGTTTCGGGTTGCTGAAGTTACCGGCGTGTTTGACACTATTCCAGCCAACTCCTTTGGGCGTCAAGCGATCGATGTGCTCTTCCTTACAAAAAAACACGCCCGCACCTTCCGGCCCGAGCATCCACTTGTGACCATCTGCCGCTGCGAAGTCGATGTCGGTTTCGCGCACATCCAACGGAAGAACCGGAAACCCCTGGATAACGTCGGCAAAAAACAATGCGTCATGCGCATGCGCAATTTCAGCCAGCATTTTCAGGTCATTGCGCCAGCCGGTCTTGAAATCGACCCAACTGGCTGCGACGACACGTGTTCGGTCATCACAGGCGGCATCGATGTCATGTGGGTTGAGTTTTCCATCGATGGCCGTCACGCGCCGTACATCGACTCCTCGCTTTTCCAATGCCAGCCAGGGATAAAAATTGCTCGGGAACTCCCCATCTGGCAGGACGACATTGTCTCCCTGTTGCCAGGGCAATCCCTCGGCGACGATGCAAATTCCCTCGGTCGTATTCCGGATGAGCGCGATTTCTGAAAGTTCGGCATTCATCATTTGGGCAAGAATTGCGCGGAGATCTTCCAGAGTATTTCGCCAGTCCATCCAATTGACCGTTCCATTTTCGCTGGCATCGACCAGGAAATTCTGAAAAGCGGAAACGACATGCCGAGAGAGGGGAGCGACCGCAGCATGGTCGAAATAGGCCCAACGTGTTACAACCGGCATCTGTTCCCGAAATTCGTGCCACCAGTCTGATGGGTAACTCATAGTCGTACCTGTATATTCTACTGGGCGACCAACGCCCTTCTGTGCCGTGATGGGCGTGTTTTTTGCCTGCGATAGTGGATTCCCACAAGTCAGAGACGTCACACCAAAAAGCAAACTGCTCTAACATAATCCCATGAATGAAAGCCAACCTGATTCGAGCGTCCCTTCGAGAGACGAACTCGCTTCATTATATCTCGATCAACTCGAATATGATCCCTATCCGGTTCAGGAAGAAGCGCTGCTGGCCTGGTTTGAGGACAATGAAGGGGTTCTCGTTTGTGCGCCAACGGGAACTGGAAAGACGTTGATCGCGGAGGCGGCTCTTTTTGAGGCGCTTCACACACGCAAACGCGCGTATTATACCACCCCACTGATCGCATTGACCGATCAGAAATTTCAGGAATTGCAGGATTCCGCAGAGAAGTGGGGATTTGTGCGCGAAGACGTGGGACTGGTGACAGGCAACCGCTGTGTCAACCCTGAGGCCATCGTGTTGGTTGTCGTGGCAGAAGTACTTCTGAATCGACTGTTGCATGGCGAGATGTTTCGCTTCGACGATGTCACAGCCGTGGTGATGGATGAGTTTCACAGTTTTAACGACCCGGAACGAGGAATCGTCTGGGAATTGTCGCTTGCTTTGCTGCCCAGACATGTTCGGCTGCTGTTGTTGTCGGCAACCGTTGGCAATACAGCGGAATTTCTGCTTTGGCTGCGCAAAAGTCACAAACGGAAACTGCAACTGGTCCAAAGCAGCGATCGCAAAGTTCCCTTGCGATTTCATTGGGTGGGAGATGAGTTGCTGAATGAGTTCCTGGAACGGATCTCTGGTGGGGAAGAAGAGGACCGACGGACGCCCGCTTTGTTGTTCTGTTTCAACCGGGAGCAATGCTGGTCGGTTGCAGAACAACTCAAAGGAAAGCACCTCGTCTCGGCGGAACGGCGAAAAGAGCTGCAGGCGGAAATCGAAAAGCATGACTGGTCGCCGGGGGCCGGTCCGAAACTGAAACAGATTGTTCAGCGCGGGGTCGGTGTGCATCATGCGGGAATGATGCCGCGCTACCGACGGATTGTCGAGGACCTCTTTCAACGAAAACTCCTGGCCGTAACGGTCTGTACAGAAACATTGGCGGCGGGCATCAATCTGCCGGCTCGTTCGGTCATTCTGACGACCTTGATGAAAGGCCCGCCGGGGGACAGGAAACTGGTAGATGCAAGTTCGGCTCACCAGATGTTCGGTCGAGCAGGGCGACCGCAATTTGACTGTGAAGGATATGTCTACGTTCTTGCTCACGAAGATGATGTCAAGATTGCCCGTTGGCAGGCGAAATACGACTCTATCCCCGAGGACACCAAAGACGCCGGTTTACGGAATGCGAAGAAGAAGCTGAAAAAGAAAATGCCAACGCGGAGAAAAAACGAACAGTACTGGAATGAGCAACAGTTTGAAAAACTGGTGGCCGCTCCGCCGGGACGATTGTCGAGCCGGGGACATTTTCCCTGGCGACTTCTCGCCTATCTGTTGACGCTTTCTCCCCATGTTGATCGCCTGCGGGATGTCGTCAGCCGTCGGTTACTGGGTGACAAGTGGCTGAAAAACGCTCAGAAGCAATTGACCAACATGTTGCTCACCTTGTGGGCGGGGGGATACGTCAAACTCGACCCGGAGCCACCTGCCAACGACGATGGAGTGACTGCCGATACATCGGCATCGAACAATTCGCAGGGGGGGGATTCCACAGCGGCATCGGATGGAAACACAATCGGTGCGTTGTTGTCAGCAGCACGTGACAAAGCAGCTCCGTCAGACTCATCCAAAAGGAAACCAGAATCAAAAGCCGAAAGGGACGAAGAATCAGAGACACAGGAGTATGTTCCTCATGTTGCAACACCGACGGAATCTTTGGAGAGATTGCTCGGGTTTCGTAGCATGAACCCACTTCTTGGTGTCTTTATGGCGGACAAGATGGCGATCGCCGCACCGGAAGAACGCATTCAACTCTTCGAGAGTGTGCTGGAGATGCCCGGTTCGGTGGCGAAACTGGTACGGGTGCCGCGTCCCGAGGAGATGTCGCCGGGACCGTTGGCAACCGAATTCCTCGATCAATCATTGATCGAACGTGGCCTGGTGACATTTGATGAATTGTACCCCAATCGAGATGAATACTACGAAGAAGGCCCCCGATTTCCCATTCCCCTTGCAGACAAACTCCGCATGCTGTTCGACTCGGAATTTCCCCGTGTGCATTCGTTGCGAACGTGTGCGGTGTGGGCGGCGGGTGACGGGCTGCAATTCGGCGGCGATTTCAACAAATACATCAGCGGCCGTGGTCTGGCAAAACAGGAAGGGGTTCTGTTTCGACACTTTCTGCGGCTGATTCTACTGCTGGGCGAGTTTTCGCAAATTACCCCAGTGGATTGCGACGAGGCCGAATGGCAGGAATTCCTGCGCGATCTGGGAGACAGTCTGACCGAGGTCTGTCTGAGTGTCGATCCTGACAGCACGTCGAAAACTCTGGAGGGCGCCGCTTCGGTCCCCGATCTTGTGCAGGGTGAATCGACAGGCGAATGAAATGGGAGCTTTCGATTCACCGGCGGGAGAGCATCATCGTTGTGCGCTGCACTCGTCCGTTTCTTTCAAATTCGACCGTGGTTCTTCCGAATGCCCTGTGTGCAAGTCTGGCGAATTCGTCGTGAGACCGAAAAGTGCGACCGGAAATCTGATAGATGCGATCATTCGTCTGTAATCCCGCGAGATCTGCAACTGATCCGGGTGCGACGTGTGAGAGAATGATCGAATTCGGCTCGGCTTCATCCCACTGAAACCAGATACCCACGCGGACGGGATCGCCAATCAGTTGCAGATTCAACGTTTCCGGCGTGTTGCCTCCTTTTCTGATAACGACAGCTGAAGTGTTTTTGGGGCTGCCCAGCACGACGGTCCGAAAATCGGAATAGTGGGAGACTTGATGTCCGCCAAATTCCAGAATGTGATCGCCGACTTTCAACCCCGCTTTCTGTGCAGGCGAGTCTTTTTCAACAGTCTCGACGATGACGGTTTTGCGCATTTGGGAATCCCATTGCCAATTGATGCCCAATCGTCCTTGCACGGCGGCTGGCTTTTTGAGGAAGTTTTTTCGGAAAGCCTCGCCCTCTTTCTTCGCGTTTGCTCGAAACGCAAAATCGCTCGGATGATTTGCAGCACGATTGACGAACTCAAACGCCATCCGAGAGACTTTTTCCACACCTTCTGAATTGACCAGTTCTGCATCATCAGAATGGCGGTGATAGTCCTTGTGCAATCCCGTGTGCAGCATGATGAATGGAATCCTCTTATCGAAGAACGGGTAATGATCGCTGTTGCGTTTGATTTCCCAATGGAACTCGATTTTCAGATCGGTCGATTGATTGCTGAGACTGATGCTGCGCCGCAGTCCAGGGGCAGAGCGGGTGCCATAGACCATCAGGCCTTTCTCCCCCAAACGCCCGATCATGTCGATGTTGATCATCAATTGAATGGATTCCAGCGGAACAGTGGGATTTTTGACCCAATGAACGGAACCGAGCAACCCTTTCTCCTCTGCGTCCCAGAACGCGAACAACAACGATCTTTTGGGAGGCGTTTGCATCATCGAAAAAGCGCGAATCACTTCGAGCAAGCCTGCCGTCCCACTCGCGTTGTCGTCGGCGCCATTGTGAATCAGTCCGATTGTTCCGCGGCTGTTCTTCATCGACCCGCGACCGACATGATCGTAGTGCGCACCGATCACAATGTACTCATTTTTCAGTACGGGATCGCTGCCGGGAATGATGGCGAGAATGTTGCGGTAATCTTTCCCGAAAAGCTGGTGGAACGTGCCGTCTTCGCCGGCAGGTTTCGCATTGGTTTTTTTGAGTTCGTGAACGATATAGGCCCCGGCCGCATGACCACCGCGACGTCCCGCTTCCCGCCCTTCAAACGTATCGGCGGCCAACGTGTTGATATGGTTCTGCAATCGATTTGTTTTGATCGACTCGAACGCCGTCATCAGCGTTTCGGCTTGAGCAGAGCATAATCCGAACAGGAATGCGGTTGAGGCAAGGAACGCGACAGAAAGAGTGCGCATGAAATCTTCCAGGACAAAAGAAGAGGAAATCCCATCGTGAGGTTTCCCAACTATACAGGATCTGGAAGCGCAAACACGTACGAGGCTCAAAAAAATTCGGGAGTCGAGCGATCCGATCGCTTCGCGAAAACTCAGCCACTACGATTGCGCAGGTTAACCATGCTGTTGTCAAAAAAAACGGTGCAGATTGCATGCCCCTCAAGTTCGTCGCAGGCTGGAGAATTCCCACTCACGGTCTATTCGAGCAGATCCTGCAAGGCTGTTTTCAGTTCCGGATGGCGGAACTGGTATCCCGCATTTTTGAGACGGTCCGGTTCGGCGCGAACACTGGCCAGTAACAGGTCATCCGCCATTTTGCCCAATGCGAGTCGTGCCGCAAACGCGGGCATCGGAAAAATCGTTGGCCTGCCGAGTACGCTGCCGAGCGTCCTGGTGAATTCCCGATTCGTCACGGGTTGTGGAGCAACGCACAACAGGGGACCTGAGAGCGATTGCTCTTTCAATGCGAACTGGATGACTCCCGAGACATCGTCAATCGATACCCACGACCAATACTGTTTGCCGCTGCCAACGATCCCACCAACGCCCAGTTTGAACGGTGTCAGCATCTTCTGTAACGCCCCACCTCTGGGGCTCAACACAACACCAATTCGCACATTGACTACGCGAATTCCCGCTTCTCGGGCAGGGTCACAAGCGGCTTCCCACTCCTGGCAGACCTCTGGCAGAAAGCCGCTTCCGGGATCGTTTTCTTCGTTCAGTCGTTCATCACCTCGATCGCCGTAAAATCCAATCGCCGATGCGCAAATCAGGGCTTTGGGTTTGGAATCGAGAGAAGCAAGTGCTTCACAAAGCAACCGTGTTCCGTCAACTCGGCTGGAGCGGATCTTTTTCTTTTGAGCGTCGCTCCATCGTTTCTCTGCAATGCCTTCGCCTGCCAGATGAATGACCGCGTCAATATCGGTGAGTTTTTCAGCTTCAATCTCGCCAGCAGTGATATCCCATCTCACATCCGTTTCGTTTGTGGGATTTCGTGTGAGCGCAACAACTTCGTAGCCATCATTCTTCAATTCCGCACAAAGCAAGGATCCAATGAGGCCGTTGGCACCAGAAATCAAAATTTTCATCGTTACTTTTCCCTACAATATCTGTCGTACATATTCACGGGTGAAATGCTCATTCTTCCTTCTGATATTAGACGCTCGAACAGGTTCTGGTAGCGGCAAATCGTCCGGATTCAGATTTCGGGACGGGTGATGAAATCCTTGTCAATCACATCCAAGTGATGCGAGGAAATCGGTCATTTCTCCTTCCGCGTGAGTGTCGCCAGTTTGCCGGGCCATTTCGATTCCCTGTGTCAGGATTGCTCGCGATTCTTTGATTTTGTCTTCGCGCGCCAGCACCTGGCCCATTTGGAACCAGGCGGGTACGTACTGGGGGTCGCGGTGGATGACTTCTTCAAAACCGGCGATCCCTGCCGAGATGTCCCTTTCCTCCACGCAAGCCATCGCCAAAGCGTACCTGAGAAAGATGTCATCGGGTTCGGATTGTAACAATTCTTCCAATTGTTTCCGGCTGGGCATGAAGATCTCACTTTCTCGATTTGTACCAGTTTCTCCGCTGAAGAATCCCGATTGTAACGGCTGTAGCGAAACTGTCGAGCAGTTCGATTGACTGGGAGTCAACGATCAGACCGATAACCCGGTTTACAACGATCAATCGTCAAAGTGGAGCAATGGTCAGACATTACAGCCTGCATAATCGTCAAAGGTCTTCACCTGTCTGTCTGTTGGCAATTCACTTCGACGCGTCGTCAGTCAGCACTTTTTGGAAATCCGGAAGACATGTGGTGTCACAGCCGTCATAACCCGAACCTGGTAACAGATAGGCAGGATGTGCGCAGCGTAAGGCGAGTCGTCAAGCGGGATTTGGGGGTGTGCCGATTCTTGGCCTTGAGGAGACCAGATGGAGTGCGCTCCGACAGGCTAACGGAAACAGCCGTGGAATCAGACCTCTCGACAGCCAAGCCCGGAAAAACCACGACACATGATGAAACGCACCTTTGTCTACGGCTTCGGCGTTGCCCTGATGTTGGCCTGTGTGGCTGCACCCGCAGTTGCGAAATCCAACCTCCGCGAAACGCCGCTCGTCAAAGCCATCAAACGCTGTAAGGCCTCCGTCGTCAATATCCACAGCGAAAAAACCACTTACAATAATGATTCCCTCTTCTCCAACTCACGCGGCCGCAAAGTCAATGGTATGGGAACCGGCATCGTCGTCGATGAGCGTGGCTACATCGTGACGAATCACCATGTTGTTCATGGTGTCGATTCTCTCCGCGTCACCCTCGTTGACGGCAGCACCTATCGCGCTTCGGTCGTTTCGTATGACAGCAGGCACGACCTTGCCGTGATCAAGATCAACACCTCGAAGAAACTTCCCGTCATGCCGCTGGGAACGTCCTCCGATCTTATGCTGGGCGAAGATGTTTTCGCCGTCGGCAACGCTTTCGGTTATGAGCATACCGTCACCAAGGGAATTGTTTCCGCCTTGCATCGCGATGTGGAAGTGAATGAGAAACAGTCGTACGAGAACCTCATCCAGACAGATGCCAGTATCAACCCCGGCAACAGCGGCGGACCGCTGCTGAATGTCAACGGCGAAGTCATTGGTGTAAACGTTGCGATTCGAGCCGGCGCACAGCGGATTGGGTTTGCCATTCCCATTGATGATGCCCGCAAGATTGTAGCGAGCCTGCTGAACGTTGAGCAGTTGGATAACACTTACCACGGCCTGATTGGTGTCCATCGTCGTGTGGGGGAATACTCGCAGTATGTTGTTTCGGGAGCCGAAAAAGGGAGCCCGGCGGAACAAGCGGGGATTCGTCCCGGTGATGTGATCACTCAGGTTGATGCCGTTGCGGTTCAGGATGCTGTTGATCTCGAACGTGCCATGCTCGGTCATTCTCCGGGAGAGAGCATCCCCGTGGTCTTGCGACGTCACAACGAGCGTCTCACTGTTGATGTGCAACTGGCACGAAGCAACGGTCGGGTCCGTAACAATCATCAGGTCATCGCCCACCGTGCACCTGCTGCAACCAAGGCCTGGTCGATGCTCGGTCTCCGTCTGGGGCCGATCGAGAAATCGGAAGTGAGGCAACTGGGACCAAAGTACAGCGGTGGCCTGCGTGTGTTAGCCGTTCGCAATGGCAGCCCGGCAGCAACCAGCGGTATTCGTGAAGGGGATATCCTTGTCGGTTTGCATATTTGGGAAACGGTGAATGACGAGAACATCGCTTATGTTGTCAATCACCCGCAGTTTTCGACCTTCAACCCGCTCAAGTTTTATGTTTTCCGAAGTGGCGAAACCTTGTGGGGACAAATGGAGGTCGCGTTGAGGCAATAGGACTTTCTGCAAGATTCCGATCGGGACATTCCGCTCCACATTCGGAATTCCCAACGTTCTTGCGCATAATGACACGGTGAAGATTGCCTCGTGCGTTGGCAGTCATCAGCCGTGTCTTTTTTTACACAATGAAAACGTGAATTTGCCACGCGACGAATTCGATTTGATAGAGGCTGTCCGGAAAGAATTTCCGCCCGGCACGCTGAGGGTCGTGCGCGGTATTGGAGACGATACGGCCGTTCTTTCCTGTTCAAATGACGTCGAACAACTTGTCACAGTCGACATGTTGATGGAGGGAGTGCACTTTACATTCGAAGAGCTGCGACCTGAAGATATCGGACGAAAGGCCCTGGCAGTCAATTTGAGTGATATCGCGGCGATGGCTGGTCGACCGACATCAGCAGTGATCAGCGTTGCGTTGCCGCGAAAAGGTGGGGAGCAGTTGGCAGAGCGACTGCATGCTGGGGTTGTTGAGCTTGCAAAAAAGTATGATGTTGCTTTGGTGGGCGGGGACACGAATGTATGGGATGGGCCGTTGGTCATCAGTGTAACCTTGTTGGGCGAAGTTGCTCCTGGAAAAGCTGTTTTGCGTTCGGGTGCCAAACCGGGAGACCTGGTGTTTGTGACCGGGAAATTGGGAGGCAGTCTGGCTGGGGACCATTTTCAGTTTCGACCAAGAGTCCACGAAGCACAACAACTGGCGGCGTTCGCCAACCTGCACGCGATGATTGACCTGTCTGACGGTCTGGCGTCGGATGTGCGTCATATCGCACGGGAAAGCGAGGTTGGAGTTCTCATTTTTGCTGACCAGATTCCCATCAGCGAAGCTGCTCGGAATTGTGGCGACGGACGATCACCTTTGCAACATGCCCTGTCGGATGGTGAGGATTTTGAATTGCTCTTCACGATCGATCCGACTGACGAAGAACGGTTGTTGTCGGGCAATCCGGCAGGCGTTCGTCTGACTCACATCGGCGTGATCACCAAAAGCCGCGATCTGTTGTTGAATCAGGCAGATGGTTCACTCGTGCCTCTGGAACAAACTGGCTATCGGCATGGCTGGGTGAATTAGAGCGTATTACGCTCTTCTGTGCCGCGATGGACGCAAACATAGGCCCTCCACGAGCCGGAAGCGTCACACCGGAAAGTCAACTGCTCTAAGTTGTTTTCGACCGTTTGGCCAGATAGCCATTGATCAGCAATGCTGCCAGCAGGACGATGCCCATCAGGAAAGGCCTCAACAGATCGAAGTTCTCCATCTGTGGCACCTCGACATTGGTCAGGCCAACGGAGAGTACGGTAAATGTTACGACGCCGACCAAGGTCCGCCCCATGCTTCCTTCGCCACCGAACAGGCTTGTGCCTCCCAGGACCACACAGGCGACTGCATTGAGCAACAAGTCCTTATTCTGATCGACTGTAACACCGTTGAGTCGACCACCATTCAACAAACCGGCCAGACCAGCGGTGAAGGCGCATATCGCCAGGCAGGAGGTTACAATCAATCCGGTCCGAATGCCCGCCAGTCGTGCTGCTTCGCGATTGCCTCCCGTCATGTAGATGTACCGGCCAAATCGCGTGTATTGCAGCATCAGCCATCCGACAATCATCACAACGGCTGCCAACAAAGCACTGTAAGGGATGAACAGGTCGTTGAAACTTTCATTCCCGGTCATTTCTCCAATCGAGAAGGCATCGTTCCCCAGCGAGTTCAGAGCCGGCGGGACTTTGTGAAGTTGGCTTTCGGTAATGTATCGCGCCAGTCCATCGGCGATGTTCATCATTGCGAGGGTGATGATGAAACTTGGCAGCCGGGCAGAAACTGTGAAGAACCCGGACGCCAGCCCCAGAATTCCAGCCATCAGTAACGGGGCGATCATGCACATCACGAGCGAGATTCCCCTCAATTCTGTCTCTGGAGGAAGCCCGGCCGACCAGCGTTCATAAAGCTCGCCGCAGACACAGGCGGAAAGCAACGCAACCATTCCAATCGACAGGTCGATTTCCGCACAAAGCAGAACGAATGTCATACCCACCGCCGCGATCGCCAGAACAGATCCCTGGGTTAACACCGAAGTGACCGTATTGAAACTCAAAAAATCTTCGACGACGATGGAAAAGAAGGCTACCAGTACGGCGAGGCTGATAAAAGGCGCGATTTCATTTGCCTTCATCTGCTTCAGTTTTGCGATGATTACCGGGGATGTCGATTTGTCGTCGGTCGTTTGTGTCATGTCGGAGTGGTCTTTTTCCTGTTCGCCAATGTTCAGGTTCAGGCGTATTTCATGATCGTCGCTTTGTCAACTGGCTCATCCACCAACTCTCGGACAACCTGTCCCTTGTTGAAGACGAGAATACGATCGGCATGGGCCAACAGCAATTCCGGTTCGGTTGACGCCAGAATGACTGACGCGCCCTTGTTCTTCAGGTCGCGGACAATCGCCATAATGTCATCCTTCGCGCCGACATCCATGCCGCGAGTCGGTTCTTCCAACAGCAGAGCTTTCATCGGACCTGACAGCCACTTGGCGAGAACGACCTTCTGCTGATTTCCACCTGAGAGATTCCGTGCGAGTAATTCGGGGACAGGAGGGTGGCATCCGACTTCCTGCAACTTCGGGTGCGCAACATCAATCTCCCTGCGACGAAAGACAAAATTGCCAATCGTTCGCCTGAGAAACGCCAGCGTGATGTTCTTGTACAATTCCGCCTGATGCACGAGAGTTTGTGCGCGGTCCGCTGCCACCATCACAAGACCGTTCCGAACCGCTTGATGAACATTGCCCGGCTTGAGCGATCGACCATTCAAACGAATACTGCCTGCATCGATTGCTCGTGCACCGGCCATCGCGTGGATCAGTTCCTGGTGACCAGCGCCGACAAAGCCATACAGTCCCAGGCACTCTCCTTCATGCGCTGCCAATGAAACATCTTTGAACTCACGTGCGGCCGAAAAACCTTCGATTTCCAGTGTGACAGGTGCATCGGTTTTGGGCGGTAGTGTAACACCGGTCTCGTAGCCAATCTCTTCCCCCTCCAGCGAGTGGCCCAACATACGATGGATGAGGGCATGCTTGTCGACCTCGATTGCCGGGGTTGTCTGCAGTTTCCGGCCATTTCTGAGAACAGTCACCCGATCGCAGATTTCAAGAACGTCTTCGATGAAATGGGAAATGAAGATGATTGCCACACCCCGTTCGCGAAGTTGCCGAATGAGGGTGAAAAGTCGCCGGACTTCCGGTGGACTGAGGGCGGAAGTCGGTTCGTCGAGAATCAGCAGCCGTGCCCCGCTGTTAATGCCGCGGGCAATTTCCACCATTTGGCGAATCACGAGCGGATGTTGATCAAGCCGCGTAGTCACATCAACATCAATTTGCAACTCACCGAGTTGTCGTCGTGCTTCCTGCCGCATCAGCTTCCAGTCGACCCGAATTCCGTTTTTCACCGGCTGCCGCCCGAGAAACAGATTCTCCGCGACCGAAAGTTGATTCACTCCTGAAAGCTCCTGATAGACCATCGCGATGCCGAACTGCATCGAATCAGTGGGGGAGTGAATGGCGGCTGTATGGCCATCGATGCGGATCTCGCCATCATAGCTGGCATGCGCTCCGGCGAGGATTTTCATTAACGTACTTTTGCCGGCGCCATTGCTGCCAATCAAACCATGCACTTCACCAGCCCGCACGGATAAATCGACGCTCTGTAACGCGACGTTGGCGCCGAATGCCTTGCCGATGCCGCGACATTCCAGCAGCGTTGAGTCAACAGTTGCGGAATCGGACAAATCATGCATCGAAATCTTTCAGAGGAATTGAACCAACCGGGCGATGGAAGACGGAATCTCACACGAGACAATGTTTCGGGTCAGCGAGGTAGTACATTGCTTCGAGCATGCTGGGGGTCTCGGTGGAAACAAACGGGCTGGAAGCTGTAATTTGCAGCGGTAGATCCTCGATCTTTTCCTCATTGCGAACGATGAATTGTCCGATCAACAGTGCAAGACTGTGCAGACGACAAACCGGATTGACGGTTGTGGCATCGAGTTCGCCCGCTTTGATCGAGTCGAGTCCTTCCCGCTGCCCATCGACACCGACAATGACCATGTTTTTGTGAATGGTTCCCTCGACGGCTGGGATGCAGGCCAATGCCATATCATCGCTGTGGAAAAACGCACCGGCAATTGGCGTTGTTTCTGACGTGAGCATCGATTCAAACGTGTCACGGGCCTTTTCCTTCTTCCAGTCGCACCAGCGGACACCCCCGCCAACTGTTTCGACTTCCGGGTATTTGCTCATCACGCTTTCATAACCGGCTGCACGTCCCTGAGCACCGCTATGCCCACTGTGCCCGCCAATATGAATCACCTTTCCCTTCCCGCCGATTTTCTCGGCCAGATACTGCACGCTCGACTCGGCCATGCCGGATTGATCAGCCGTGACAAATGACCAAACACCCGTTTCCTTCATTTTCTCGGGTTCAACGAGGTGCGTGTCGATGGAAATCACTGGAATTTTCCGTTGCTTCAACCGCTTCACCGGCGGAGCAAGAATATCCGATTGAATCGCCTGGAAGCAGCAGAAATCGAATTTCTGTTGGGCAACCTGATCAATTTTATTCCGCTGTTTCTCCGGATCGAACTCGCCATCAAACCAGGTGATATCGACGTTGAGCAACTCTCCCCACAACTCCGCTGTCTGTTTGCCCAGCATGCACCACGAACTCTGCAGACCAGCGTTGGAAAACGCGGCCTTTAGTTTTTTGGGGCCGCCATTTGTGCCACTGGTATTTGACGATCCAGACTTCCCGGCACAGCCGGCGAGAAGCCCAGCCATTCCCAATGCGGAAATTCCGCCTGCTGCCGAAACCTGTTCAAGAAATTGTCGGCGCGATCCGCCACTGCTGGAGTTCTGTGAATGTCGCTCGGAGTTATGATCAGTCATCACAATTCTGTTTCCTTCCGATAAGTCTCGGTTTTGTGAAGCGTTTGCTGTTCGAGTTTCTGACGTTCCTGCTCGGCAGCAGCCATCAACCACTTTCCCCAGACGAAGTAGTGGAACAACCCCATGAAGACGAAGAAACCAACGAGAATGGCGATCCCCAGAAATGCGGGCATGATCGACGAGATGAACAGCCAGAATGCGACTCCAATTGCGATCAGAATACCCAACGCCACGAGCGTTGCGAAATCGCGAGCCGACTTGTTTCCTTTTTCCGTGGACATGGAATTCAAATCCAGTATTGGTATTTGATTGCCCCTTCAGGCGGAACTGGCACAAAGCAGATTCTTTAATTGCTGATGACGATAGGCAAAGCCGGTCTCCAGTGAACTGCGAATTCGTTGTTCATTCAGCAGAAATCCAACCAGTCCTGAAGGGGGAGTGAATTCGATGTGATCAGTCAGCGTGATTGTGCAATCACCGGTCTGCTCGACGCCATGTTTGTGCACCCAATGCTTCATGATCCCTGTGACCTGCTGCTCGATGAAATGCAAAGGCTTTGTGAGCGACGTGATCTCATGTTCAAATCGCTGTTTTTGACCATGTGCGCTGACCTGAAAAGTAAACCGATCCCCTTCGTCCAGCACTTCCGGTGCCTCGAGGAATTGCAGATTCATTTCTGGTGGGCTGATTTGCATGAGGTTGATCGGACGCCGCAAAAACTCAAACGCGACTTCCGCATCACACTCCAATGACAATTCCGACTGGTAGACGACCATTTCTTCTTATGCAAGCCATTTCTTTTTATGCAAATTGAAACCGGGAGCGAATTCCCAAATGATGCGGATGAGTTGACACTCGAATTGCGAATGTTTGACTTTCCTTCATAATAAAAGGAAATCGCGGAACAGAAAAGGGGCAGACGTCTTCCAACAATGAATAACCGTCTGTTCATTCGATCGCCTGATGTAAACGGCTCAAACCAAAAGTTCGTTTGAGTGCCAACCATGCAGATTCCCACTGACATCCTGCAGAAATGCTGGTTTCTGGCCGGGCCAACCGCCTGCGGGAAGAGTGCGCTAAGTCTTGCGCTTGCCGAAAAGATCGATGCGGAAATTGTCTCGCTCGATTCCATGGCCATCTATCGAGGGATGGACATAGGAACGGCCAAGCCATCGCCGGCGGAACAACAGCGGATACCTCATCATTTGATCGACATACGCCATCCACACGAGACGTTCAGTCTGGCGGAATACCTGCAGCTTGCCGAACAGACCTGTCGGCAGATTTTCGATTCCGGCAGGAAACCCTTGTTTGTTGGTGGGACGGCACTTTATCTGCGTGGCCTTTTGCGGGGGGTATTCGATGGCCCGGAAGCGGATTGGGAACTTCGCGATCAACTCGAACAAGAGGCTGCCGGGCAATCAGCCGATTACCTGCATCAGAAATTGCAGGTTTGCGATCCCGCATCTGCCAGCCAGCTGCATCCCAACGATCATCGCAGAATCGTACGGGCAATCGAAGTGTTCGAAATGACCGGTACGCCGTTGTCTCAACAACAGCAACAGCGGGCATTGCCGGAGGAACTTCGTCCGCAACATGTCTACTGGATCTCTCCCCCGCGCGGATGGTTGCATTCGCGAATCAATCAACGCGTTGTCGAAATGTTCGAGGCTGGACTGGTCAATGAGGTACGGGGGCTGTTGCAACTTCCGCAGCCGATTTGTCATACCGCGCGGCAGGCATTGGGTTACAAGGAAGTGATCGATCTGATTGTGGCGGAGAGAGAGCCGAAAGAAGCATTGGAAACGATTCAGACACGCACGCGGCAATTCGCCAGGCGACAACACACCTGGTTTCGGAATCTGGAAGAATGTCGAGCGTTGGAAATTGACGGCGAAGAAACTTCAGCAGAATTGTTGCGAAAAATTCTCGATGATGCCAATTGACCGTCCGGCGTGGGTAAACGCGCGAGACGGGGCACGTCTGGTTGGCATTCGATTATTCGTCCACCTATGATTGAACAAATCGATTCATGTTTTCCTCAAAGTAAAAGACCGCTCGAAATGAACGCGGACAGAATTTCGACGCTATCCGTTCGACAGCGAATTCAGGCGATTTACGATCCGGAAGTTTTCCTTCAGGCAGGGAATCAGATCGTAGCACTACTGTCTCAGCATTTTCGAGACGTTCAAGATGGTCGCGGGAATGTTTTGAACTGGAACGATCCCAAGGCAAATATCGCGATCGCGAAAGACTTTTTACGGATGGGAACTCAGCATCCAGCATCGATTCGTGAGAACGAGATGAATCTGGATGACTTGTCGGATCGTGTGAAGGACCTTGTCCAAACTGTTTTGACGCGAGGACAGAATCTGCACCATCCGCGGTACCTTGGACATCAGGTGCCAGCGTCGATTCCGTTGGCAGGGCTGTTCGATGCGATCGGTTCGATCACCAATCAGGTGATGGCCATCTACGAAATGGGACCGTGGGCGACGTCTGTCGAGCAGGCATTCATCGAGACCCTGGGGCAGGAAATCGGTTTCGAAATGGACCAGTTCGCGGGGCTTGTCACGCATGGCGGTTCACTGGCCAACTTGACAGCATTGTTGACAGCGCGGAATGTCGCGTTGAGCGATGTCTGGGAGGAAGGGCTTTCGGAAGCGAGAAAGGCTCCCGTGTTGCTGGTTCACGCAGACGCCCATTACAGCGTTTCCCGCGCGGCTGGAATTCTCGGTTTGGGAACCAGACAGATATTGCGGGTTCCGTTAGATGAGCGACGCCGAATGGACCCCGATGAATTGGACCGCATGTTGACGGATTGCAAGGCGACTGGACGTCCGGTGATCTCCGTTGTGGCGGCTGCCTGTGCAACGCCGATCGGTGCGTTTGACATTTTGCCGGACATTGCTGGCATTTGCCGCAAACATGATGTCTGGATGCATGTCGATGCGGCTCATGGCGGTGCGGCTTGTCTCAGCGAAAAATATGGCCATCTTGTGGAAGGGCTGCATCTTGCCGACAGCGTCGTACTGGATGGTCACAAAATGATGTTCGCCCCTGCCTTGAATGCGTTTGTGTTTTATCGAAATCGGGAACATCGGTTCGAGGCATTCCGGCAGGATGCACCTTATCTGTTCGATCCATCCGCACCGGGTCTGTCAGAGCACGACAGCGGTATGAAGACAATCGAATGTACCAAGCGAGCTGCCGTGTTGGGGCTTTGGGCGACCTGGTCCCTGTTCGGTCGGCAGTTGTTTTCTGATCTCGTCGACGTGACGTTCGATCTGGGCCGCACCCTGTTCGAGAAACTGAACGCCGCCCCCGAATTTGAGTCGATACACGAGCCGCAGTGCAACATTGTCGTCTTTCGGTATCTGCCGAATGAAATTCGTGATCTTTCAGCCACGAAGCAGGGTGAGTTTCAGCTTGCTCTGAGACGTGAAGTGATGCAATCGGGAGAATTCTACCTGGTCCCCTGCAAACTGGATGGAGAGGGAGCACTCAGGGTCACATTGATCAATCCGCTGACCACTCCCGACCATCTCGACGAGTTATTGGAAACGCTCCGCCGGTTTGGGCGACGGCTGCTCGGTTCCGGGTTTTCATTTCGTGATGACACAGGTACTGATTGATGTGATCTCTCGAAACTTGCAATAATCGTGTTTTTTTCGAGAATTTTGCACGGAATCGCAGTGAAATCGCCACTATTTTCAATGCCGAGTTCAATCCCGCGACTTCGTTTTCCACGATCGAGTTGTCGAAATCTCTCGTGCAGCGTTCCGGCTGGAAGTCCGGGTTTGATGAAGTGACAAGGAGCGACAACGGAGCGGGTTATTTCAATCCGTACTCCAAAACAAAGCCTCGACAAGGCACTTGCTTATTCCCACGTAAAGGTGGACCATGCGACTTACATTGCGAACCATGTTGGCGTACCTGGACGATATTCTCGAACCATCACAGGCAAAGGAAATCGGGCGGAAGATCAATGAAAGCGGCTACGCGCAAACACTCGTTGCACGTATTCGGGATGCCATGCGCCGCCGGCGTTTGACGGCACCAGAAGTAAGGGGGCCGAAATCGGGACTCGACCCAAATACGATATCGGAATATCTGGACAACACACTTGCGCCGGAAAGTGTGGCGGATGTCGAAAAAGTCTGCCTCGAATCGGACATCAACCTCGCCGAGGTCGCGGCCAGCCATCAGATTCTGACGCTCGTTCTGGGTGAGCCGGTTGATGTTCCAATCCGTTCCCGAGAGCGGATGTACGCGTTAGGACCGGTCTCCCGATCTGCCCGTGCGGAACTTGTTCCCCCCGGAACAACGAAACCAACGGAGACAAGGCCGGCACGCGATGATGAACGTCTGGAATCGGTCGAGATACCCGAGTATCTTCGTTCACAGAATTCCTGGAAGAAGTTCCTGCCGTACATTGTTGTTGTCTGTCTTATTTTTGCGTGGGTGGGTGTGCTGTTCATCAATCATCGCGGCTGGCTCTCGGACGAACCGGAAAACCCCACCGGCAACAATCAATCCACCGTGAATCTCGGGCAACCTGCGGACAACCTGAAAAACCCACCCGGTGATCAACGCATCGCCACAAATCAGAATCCGATCGACAAGAACAGATTGTCACCCGGACCTGGTGAACAAACGGAAGCAAATGGTGCCATTCGTAATGATGGTAATCCGGACGGTCGAAACACAAGTGGCGATTTGAGTCTGCCGAGGTTCAACGAAACGGAAAATGGAACGAATCCGCCACCGGGACCAAACGAATTGGCCACAACGAATGGTCCTTCCGAAACTGGCCCAACGGCAATCCCGAAGGATGGAAGCGAGCCCCCCCCTGCAGAGGTTGGTAGTGGACCTTCAGAATCGCCTGTCGACGTTATCCCTGCTAAACCGGCCCCGACGGTTCGATACTCTTCCACCGATGGTATCTTTCTGCAGTGGGACAGCAATCGGAGCGGATGGTATTTACTTCCCAGACAATCGGCCCTGCAGCAGGATCTGGTCGTGGCGTCGCCCGAACCCTTTTCGGCAGAGTTGACACTTCAAGGCGAGGCGAGTCAGATTGAAGTTCAGGGGGGATCAATCGTCAGTCTGGCGGGACCGTCCGAAGCAGCGCCGATTGGCATGCGAATTCAGCGCGGGCGTTTGATTCTCAGTCGAAATCCTGTGACCATTCCATCCGCGCCAGATACCGATTCCACCTCTGACGGTGCGACACCTCCTGAAAGCCCCGGGCCTCCAGAGCTATCCACTTCTGGTGGACTGGAATCGCCTGCTATTGACCCTGCAGGTAGCGAAACAACCGGTGGTACCCCAACTGGTACGCCCCCAGCAGGCAGCAACTCCAGCGAGGTCGATATTACGAATACTGACACTACAACGGCTGACACCGATAGTATCCGCTTGTCGATCCAGGCGGGGGCGCGCGTCTGGCGAGTTGAGTTGTTAACACCTGGAACCGTTTGCGGATTGGAAATAGTGCCTTTGTTGCCGGAACGTCCTGATCAGTTATTTGGTCCCGATAGTTTTCTCGGCAGCCTGACGGTCGTGGAAGGGGTGGTTCGCTTCAATGATGGTCAGGGGCGCGTTTACACGATTCCGAAAAATCAACGGCTTTCCGTGACACCTGTCGATCTCGATAAAGCAGCCATGTCTGATATGGTGCCGATGACGGCAGTCGATACTGTTCCCCTGTGGCTTGATCCGGACACACCCGTACGTTCAAGTCTCGTCCGAAGTTCGGCCACTCTTTTCGAGAAAGAGTTTGAGATCGGTCGGCCAGTCTCGGAGAGTTTGTTGCCGATAGTGACTCACCTGAATCCCCGCATTTCGGAATTGTCGGTGAAGTGTCTTGGCCTCACAGGAGATTATGTCTCACTGATGGCCTCGTTAAAGCGTGCGCCGCATGAGGAATCTCGCGAGGCAGCGATGCAGGGTTTACGGGTCTGGCTGCCCCGCGATGCCGGAAATGTCGCCAGATTGAGAAAAGAAGTGGAACGGGTCTATCCGGAACAGGATGTAAACGCTGTGATTCGATTGCTGTGGGGGTTCAATTTTGCTGACGCTGTCGACCCGATTCAGTCGCGTCAACTGGTTGCCTGGCTGGATCATCCTGAAGTCTCTGTTCGACAGATGGCATTTCATTACATTGTCAAATTAACGGGACGCCGCCACGATTATCTGCCGCACGACACGCTGGAGAAGCGGAGTCTGGCAGTCAAACGCTGGCGAGAACATCTGGACCGTGAGGGAGCACTGTTGAGACCCTGATGGATACGTTAAGGAGTAACTTTGCGGGAAAAATGTGGCACCGCGTACGATTGTTTCTGGAATTGATTCGTTTCAGTCACACGGTGTTCGCATTGCCATTTGCGATTCTCGCAGCACTTTTGGCATGGCAGAAGACACCCTTTCAATGGCAACATGGTCTGGGCATTTTGCTGTGCATGATCTTTGCCCGTAGCGCGGCGATGGCGTTTAATCGGCTGGCAGACCGCACGATCGATGCAACAAATCCACGAACCGCCAGTCGTCATCTTCCATCCGGTCTGCTCAGCACCACTGCCGTCGGCAGCTTTATTGTGCTTTGTTCGCTGGGCTTTGTCACTTCGACACTCCTGTTTCTGCCAAATCGCTGGCCTATGTATCTGGCGGTGCCGGTGCTGGCGATTTTGCTCGTCTATTCCTACATGAAGCGGGTAACCGTCTGGTGTCATTACTGGCTGGCGCTGGCGTTGATGATTTCGCCAGTCGCTGCATGGATTGCCATTCGGGGAATGGTTGAACCACCACCGTTATTGCTGGCGGGTGTGATCTTTTTCTGGGTCGGCGGGTTTGACATCATTTACGCTTGTCAGGACATCGAGTTCGATAAACAAGCCGGGCTGTTCAGCGTGCCAACGTGGTTGGGCATCGGTGGCGCTCTCAAGCTCGCCTTTGTCAGCCACCTGATCACCATCGTATTCCTGTTCGCGTTCTGGTGGTATACGGGGTTGAGCTACGTGTTTCTCGTTGGTGTTGTGTTGGTTGCCGGCTTGTTGCTGTACGAACATCGGCTCGTCCATCCCGATAACCTGTCGCGTGTGAATGTCGCGTTTTTCAATGTGAATGCGGTCATCAGCATCGGGCTTCTCGCATTCGCGGTGGTGGATCTGCTGATTATGGGCATGAGCTGATGACACGCGGACGACCGAAGCGAAAGGTGGACGTTCCATTTTCCGCCGTTTGAATCCGATCAGCCGTCTGTCGCTGACCTGTCATCGTCGCCCTCTTCCGCTACAATGCACCACCAGGATTGAAAATTCCACAATATCGGTGAAAACGATGAGTGACAAACTCGACAGATGTGAAGTTTGCTGGTGTTTTGCGGTTCATCTCACCGGGATATGTGATCTTTCCAAATCAACTGCAGACCTGAGTAGCGAACATGTTGAAGACGATTTCGGACAAAGTGAATCAGGGTGAGCGGCTGACGCTCGAAGAAGGCCTTTTTCTGCATGACAAGGTTGACCTGCTGACACTTGGTGAGCTGGCGAACATTGTCCGCGAGCGAAAAAACGGCAACTACGCCTACTACAACACCAACATTCATCTCAATCCTACGAATGTCTGTGTTTACCGGTGTACGTTTTGTGCGTTTCGCTCCGATCTCAAGTCGGAAAAAGCATATGAATTCACCGATGAGATGATTCAAAAACGTGTCCTCGAAGCGAAAGACGCCGGGGCAACAGAGATCCACGTTGTCGGTGGACTGCATCACCTCAAGAAGTTTGACTGGTACCTCAACGTCGTGCGGGTGATTCGCGAGACGTATCCCGATATTCACATCAAGGCCTGGACGCCAGTCGAAATTTACTGGTTTAGCCACATCACCAGAAAGCCAGTTCGCTGGGTACTGGAACAGATGCAGGAGGCCGGACTGGACAGCATGCCCGGTGGCGGTGCGGAGATTTTCGACGAAGAGGTTCGCAAGCAGATTTGCGAACACAAGGCAGATTCCAAAGTCTGGTTCGATGTGCATCGTGAGGCGCACAATCTCAAATTACGAACCAACGCAACCATGTTGTACGGCCACCTGGAGCAGGCCCGCCATCGCATTGATCACCTTTGTCAATTGCGTGCCTTGCAAGATGAAACCGGCGGTTTTCAAACCTTTATTCCGCTGGCGTTTCATCCCGATAATACCGGGCTGGATCATCTTCCCAGGCCGAGTGGACTGACCGACCTGCGGGTGATGTCGATTTCCCGTCTGATGCTCGACAACTTCGATCATATCAAGGCGTATTGGATTATGCTGGGCGAGAAAACCGCGCAGGTGGCGCTGAGTTTTGGTGCCGATGACCTCGATGGCACTGTCGTGCATGAGTTGATTTATCATGACGCAGGCGCAAAAACGCCAGAAGGAATGACAGTCAGCCAGCTACACCGGATGATCGAGGAGGCGGGCCGGATCCCCGTTGAACGAGACACGTTGTATCGACGCGTGATTCGCAATGGCGCACAGTGGACGTCGGGTGAAGTGATTGCTTCCAGCATCGCCCAATCGGTTTGAACGACGAATACCAGATGGTGTAAGCCGGGAAAAAACAATGACAGCGACAACATCAAGTATCAAAGTGAAGACAATCGATCACGTGACGATTGTCGTCAAGGATCTCGAAGCGAGTCGGCGGTTTTACGTCGATTTGCTGGGGATGGAACAGGTCGAACGTCCCGGTTTTTCGTTTGATGGCCGTTGGTTTCAGGCTGGTGATACGCAAATTCATCTGATTCTGCAGCATGAAGCTTCCGGTCCGGCAGGGCAGTCTGTCGCGGACGATTCAGTGAAGACACGCACGCACCATTTTGCGTTCATTGTCGACGACGCCGTCGCTGCAGCAGAACGCGCCCGGGAAATGAATGTGCCGATTGTCTCGGAGCCGAAACAACGTCCCGATGGTGCTGTCCAGACGTTTTTATGTGATCCCGATGGCTACATTGTTGAACTCTGCATGCTGCCCAGGTCGTCTTCCTGACGGCAATCCTCCAGAATACCTGCTAGAGAAGCGTATACGCTCTTCTGTGGCGCGAAAATCGTCTCCTGGCCCGCAAACGCAGACTCCCACGGGTGAGAACCGCCACATCAAAAAGTAAACTGCTCTGAAAATACTGTGTTTTGCTGTTGGCGAAAGTTCCAGATGAATCAGTTTGGCAGGAGAAAGCGGCAAACTGACAGAGATTTGGCTTGAAGGCTTGAGTTTTGCTGAAAAACCCGTAATGGTGTCAAATTCTCTTTGTATTTTGGTTTTGGGTGGTTCTATGAGTCATTGCAAGATTTCGGGCCGCGATCTTGCAGGAAATCGATTCCCCACACGCATTAGAGCGTATTACGTTCTTCTGTGCCGCGATGGACGTCGTTTGGACAACAAACAGAGACCCCCAGGAGCCAGAGGCGTCACACCAAATGGTAAACTGCGATATTCCATTCTGAATCAATCGAACGCACGGATCGAGTTGTCAAATGGTCTCGAAGTACATGATCTTTGCATCCTGGTTTGTGGCTGCTCTGGTAGCAGTTGCGGCTGTGGCCGACTTCTTCGTCGGAATTCCATTCGCAAATCAGAAGGTGGTTGATGTGCTGTTCATTCTTAGCGCAGCACTCGTCATTTATATGGGATTCAATGCGTTCAAAGATCTGAGCTGACCCGTCTTCAAGACGTGATGTTCGCGTTTACAGATCGACGTCGTCGACGAAGCTCGCTTCTTCCATAATCACCCGGTAACGCTCGGATGCATCTTTTCCCAACAGCTGCTGGAATGTCGTATCCGCTTCGAGTTGGCTTTCCAGATCGACCCTTAACAGCACCCGGCGGTTAGGATCGAGCGTCGTTTCTTTCAATTGGTCGGCATCCATCTCGCCCAATCCCTTAAACCGAATGATTTCCGGTTTACGATTTGCTGCCAGCGACGCAATGATCTCCTCTTTGTGGATGTCGTCCTGCGCGTAATGGCTTTCTTTGCCGACGACGACCTTGTACAGCGGAGGCTGGGCGATAAACAGCCTTCCCTGTCGAATTAACTCCGGCATGTGGCGGAAGAAAAACGCCAGCAGCAATGTTGTGATATGGTAACCATCGCTGTCGGCGTCCATCAGCAGAATGATCCGATCGTATCGCAAACGACGGATGTCGAAGCGGTCACCGATACCTGTTCCGAGTGTTTCGACCAACGAGGTGATTTCCTGATTCGCCAGAATCCTGGCCAACCCCAGCGATTCGGTATTCAGAATTTTTCCGCGCAATGGAAGCACGGCTTGCGTTTTGCTGTTTCGTCCACGTACCGCCGTGCCGCCGGCAGACTGTCCTTCGACAATGAACAATTCCGATTCACCCGGTTTGTTGCTGCGACAATCGACCAGTTTTCCCGGAAGGTTCGACTTTCGGTTTCCCGGCGATTTGCGGCGGACTTCACTCACGGCTGCGCGGCTTGCCATCCGGGCGCGGGCAGCCAGCACGATCCTGCCGATGACGGCATCCGCAATCGAAGGGTTGTTATTCAACCAGGTTTCCAGCGCCGGCCTGACCAGTCCTTCGACCGCAGAATTCATCTCCGGATTATTCAACTTTTCTTTTGTCTGGCCCTGAAACATCGGGTCGGCCAGAAAAACCGACAGGATTCCCACGCACCCTTCACGGATGTCATCGGTGGTGATTGTCACACCTTTTTGCTTGATGTTGTGCACGTCCATGTAATTCTTGACCGCCTTGGCAATGCCAGAGCGGAATCCACTTTCATGCGTGCCGCCGGCATGCGTCCGTATCCCGTTAACGTAACTCCGAATATGTTCGTCGGTCGCTTCGCTCCAGCGGAGGACTAATTCGATTCGGGAAGCGCCGTCTTCACGGTCGGTAGCGAAAATCTGCTCATGAATCGGTGTTTTGCGATCGTCTCGCGTCAATTTTTCCAGATAAGCCGCAATGCCGTCCGGATGAGACAATTCGTGCGTTTCTCCCTTCACCTGATCATGAAATGTGATTTTCAGCCCACCGTGGATGTAGGAAATATCCTCCAGATGCTGAATGATGGCGTCGGCATTGAAGTGCACACGACGGAAGATGCTATCATCGGGCCGAAAAAAGATTTCCGTTCCGTGTCCTTGAAATCGCTTCACCTTTTTTACCGGAGTCGTTGGCTTGCCCCGTTTATACCGCTGAACCCATTCGTGCCCATCACGATGAACCGTCACACAAACTTCCGAAGACAGAGCATTCACCACCGACGCACCCACGCCGTGCAGACCACCACTACGGGCATAGTTCTTGTTGGAGAATTTGCCGCCGGCATGCAGGGTTGTCATCACGACTTCAAGCGTTGATTTTTTCGCCTTGCTGTGCCGATCGACCGGAATGCCACGCCCGTAATCACGGACCGTCATCGAGCAGCCGTCCTTGTGCAGTGTCACGGTGATACGATCATTCTCTCCCGCGAGGAACTCATCGACGCTGTTGTCGACAATCTCCCAGATCAAATGATGCAGGCCACGGTTATCGACGCCACCGATATACATGGAAGGTCGCTGTCGAACCGGTTCCAGGCCTTCGAGAATCTCAATGTCGTCACCGACATAATCTCGCTTTACCCGCTTCGTCGCCACAGACGTCTTGCCGTTTGATTTGCGGGTTGACCTGGTTGCTGTCTT
Organism: Planctomycetaceae bacterium; assembly: GCA_028284145.1. GTDB lineage: Bacteria > Planctomycetota > Planctomycetia > Planctomycetales > Planctomycetaceae > JANQSH01. The sequence goes on from JANQSH010000198.1 coordinate 28,047, forward strand.
GCGTTTTTTCGATGCTGTTGCCATAAGGCGTCCATTTTCCTCGACGACATCAAATCAGAATTGATCAATTGCCCGGAGCAAATCGCCGTTGGGCGATCTGCATCATTCATCACCCATTTCCGCCCAGTCGACCAGTTCGATTTCCGGACGAAGCACTTCTTTGAAGCCAAGTCTCGCGCTGGTTTTCACCCCTTTGCCGCCACGGGAAGTGACATTGTATTTGGTTTGCCCGAAGCTGACCTGTTTTCCATTGGAATTGACGGCCCGCAAGCAATCGCTCGGTCGGCTTAACTGGACAGCACCGATCACCTCGTCCTTCGGTTCCAGTTTCATGCCTTTCACGCCGATGCCAGCCGAGCTCAGCACAGGGATATCGTCAATCGCAAAGTGCAGAATGCGTGCTTTTTTCGTGGCCAGAAACATCGTCTTTCCTTCGGTAATCAGGCTGACATGCACGACGTGATCGCCCGGTCTTAACCGGCAGAATTTTCGTCCCGATTTCGTCGATACCTGACGGAAGGTTGACAGGCTCAATCGCGAGACCTGACCATTGGCCGTGCAGATGAGCAGATACGGAGCCGGGGAGGGCATGACTCGTTTGTTCCTGTCTTCGGGAGTAAACCGCGCATCGGTCGAGAGTGCGCCGACCATGTTGACCCCATCCCCCAATTTGACATGCTTGGCAAGTGGATCGCCGTAACCGGTTGATGCGGGGATTTGATCAATCGGCAACGTGTACGCCACGCCGTCGCTGGAAAAGAAGATGATGTTGTCCAGCGTGCTGCCGGGTACGACGTCAAGCACTTCATCACCCTGTCGCGTTCGCGTGTTTTCCACACTCTGCAGGCGGCCAACACGCTTCATCCAGCCTTCGCGCGTGACAATGACATTCGCGTTTTCCCGGACGATATATGCATTGGGGTCGAATTCCTCGATTTCGTCCGATGACCCAATCGATGTGCGACGGCTGTCGCTGAATTCTTTCGCCACCTCGTTCAACTCGGTTTCAACGACTTTCCAGAGCCGTTTGGTTGAAGCCAGAATACGTCGAATGCGATTCGCCTCGGCCACCTTTTCCTCGAGTTCTTCGGTGATCCGTTCAATTTCCAACTGCGAAATACGATACAACTGCAGTTCAAGAATGGCGTTGGTCTGCTCTTCGTCGAGCGGGAAAGCCTTCATTAATTTCGTCGCAGCATCCTGCTTTCCCTCACTTTGCCGGATGATCCGCAGTGCCTTCTCCAGTCCTTCGAAGACAATTGCAAAGCCTTCCAGAATGTGAAGTCGTTTTTCCAGTTGGGCCAGTTGGAATTCAAACCGTCGCCGAACCGTCGCAAAGCGGAAATCGAGAAAATGCTGCAAAATTTCGACCAGATTCAGGCGATCCGGAATGGTCGTCTCCTGATCATCTGGAACGAGGCAGGTTGAGTTGAAGGAGAAATTCTGTTCCAGAGCGGTGTGCCGGAACAGGTAGGTCATCACAGAATCCGGATCGGAACCGGGCTTGAGTTCCAGGATAATCCGCAGTCCATTGTCATCGCTTGTTTCGTCGCCCAAATCGATCAACTGTGGCAATTTGCGGCTGTTGACGAGATCTCCGATCTCCGATAACAATGGTCCTGTCGAAACGCTGTAGGGAACGGAAGTGATAACAATTCGATTTGGAGTTTTCTTGCGGCGTTCTCGATCCAGTTTCCAGTCGGCTCGAACCTTGATCGATCCGCGACCTTGTTCGTAGGTCTTTCGCAACTCCCGCCGGTCGGTGACGATCCGGCCGCCGAGTGGAAAATCCGGACCTTTGATGTATTTCATCAGTTGGGCCACGGTCGATTTGGGATTATTGATGAGGTGGATACTCGCCTTGATAACTTCGCCCAGATTGTGTGGGGGGATATTGGTCGCCATGCCGACCGCGATCCCTTGCGTACCATTGACCAGCAGGTTGGGAAATCGAGTGGGCAGGACAACAGGTTCTTCGCGCGTGGCATCGTAGTTCGCTCTCGTGTCTACGGTCTGGTAGCGCAGTTCCGCCATCATCTGCCCGGCCAGAGCCGTCAATCGCGCTTCGGTATATCGTGCGGCGGCGTGGGGCAATCCCAGGACCGACCCAAAATTGCCCTGTCCATCCACGAGGGGGTGCCGCATGGAAAAATCCTGCGACAGACGAACCAACGCATCGTAAACGGCGACATCACCATGTGGGTGGTAATTCCCTGTTGTGTCGCCGCAGATTTTCATCGACTTGCGGCGTTTGCTGTCGGCGGTAAGACGCAATTCCTGATACATGACGTACAGAATGCGACGCTGCACAGGCTTGAGCCCATCGCGCACATCGGGCAACGCCCGAGACGTAATGACCGAAAGCGCATAGTTCAAATACCGACGGCGAGTTTCCTCGCTCAGTGACACATACTGAATTCGATCCTCCGACACACCCGCGTCGGATTGACTTCCATTTGATCGCGTCTTGGATTTCGCCAATTCGCACTCCTGTTGTCATTTCGATATCGCCCAATCCCTGAGCGAGGCCAGACAGGTTTCGTTCGCGCGCTGATGAGATTGCGCCAATGCACGACGGGACAAAAACAATCCTGTTTCTCACAGTCGTCTGCCGGGCTTCAGTCGCTTATTCAGCCCTCATTGCTCAGGGTAAAATCGCTCTCTTCCTTTCAACCCGACTCCAACATGCTCTCGTTTTTATCTGCACGTGAGCCCATTGAATGTGAGGCTCGATCACAGCATCATGATCTGTGAGAATAGGGCGATTGTAGCGGTTTTTCCAGTTCATTCAAACGTAGCGAATTTCCCGGTTGTGCCGGCTTTTCCGTGTGACTTTGACGGTTATAACGCCTTGCGAGCAGGTCGATTCCGAAAAACGGGTGGAACCGTAATGAGTGCCAGAGAAAGTCTAATTCTTACGATCGTTACGAGCCGAACTGCAGAGTAGGTCCAAAACCGGCCTGATCTCCGTTGCGCTTGAAAAAGTGATCGGCTCTTGCCGCAAGCTGGATACCAAATCGGATGAGATGACCTCGCGAGTTTGAGTCATTCGATTTGCAGAACGAAACACAAGTCATCTCAAACATCATCCGGCGAGCATGATCTCCCGGCAAATACGGAAACAGAAATAAGGGTGCCCCGATGAGATTGGCAACTGGCCTGAAAATCGCAACTGTCGTGATGGCAATTCAATTGTGTTCCGTCACGAAAGCGCAGGAGCCTGGCGAACCACCCACACCGGAAAGTCAGCAACAGAAACTCCAACCCGTTCCTTATCAGGACTATGTCATTCCCGGTTATGTGAAGTTGAATGCTCCGCTGAACCCCACACCCCGCCCCGATATTCCGCATCAGATGGGTGGTGCGATGATTACAAATCAGGCATTCTATCCCCAGGAAATGCTTTACCCTCACGAATACAACGCGATGTACGGTCCATATTATTACCGAGTCTCCGGCAAGTGGAAGGTCACCCCCTGGGGGGTTCGTTCCTATGAACACTGGGAGTTGCTCGGAACCAAGGTGCGAGTGCGATACAAATCGAAAATCTCTCCCTTTTCCGGATTTGTCACGCCGTAGCCAAACCACCGTTTGACGGACTGAACGTTAGTGGTTGAAATGAGAATCGGACTCTCCGCCTGAAATGGCAATTCGCTTCAAGCAGGATGTTGATGATGAATAGCAAACGTTTTTTCACCCCGGCAGCAATTGTGGTTGTTGGAGTTCTGGGATGGGCTTCGACGCAACTCGTTGCGCAAAGCAATAGCGCTGGTGTCTTTCGTGTGAGTGACCTGAATGAAGTGTCCGGGGCGGTGGAATACGTCCAGGAGTATCCGCGGCCATTGCCTCAAGTCCAGCAGGTTCCCTGTCACACGACTCATTCCCAACTCCCGCCGCAGGCGTATGGCGCAAACCTGATGCCGCAGCCGTATGCTCCGCAATATCAGCAGCGGCAATACGTGATGCCCCAACACGGCGCACAGCCAATGACACAGCCGCATTATCAGCCGCAAGCGTCGTTCGTGCCGACGTACGAGATTGGTGCTCACAACCTGATGTCTGCGGGCGTTGTGCAGACAAACGTCACTGAACCACTGACGCTCTCTCAACCGGGTGAATTACTCGGAGAATTCTGTGATTGCGAAGAATGTCAGCAGATTCGAGCGGATCTCAATGGTTGCCAGTGTGAAGAGTGTGTCGAGATTCGCAATTCGACACGTGTGGAAACGACGGTTGCCGATAATGCGAACACGCAAGTCCAGCAGACCGGTATCTTCAAGAAGAGTAAACCGAAGCAGGGGTGCACGTGTGACAATTGCGACTCTGGAAGGTGTGGAACAACCTCGTCGGTTTCAGGTCACAATGCAGGCGTATCTCCGGCTTCTCCTGCAACGGGTGGGTACGGTCAGTGCGGTCCATGTATGGTCAATGATCCATGTGTGATCAATGAATGGGTGAGCGACGCACACATTGTCGATGTCGGCAAAGAATACAAAATGACCGGGAACCCGTTGATTGACATGTGGACCTGTGCATGGATGAAAGTCAAGAGTGGATTGAAACGCAAGAAACTGAATAAGCGATTTCATAAGGCAGACTGCCTGCCGATGAACTGCTATTCGGGTGCGGTCTGCGGTCCAGCAGTCTATTCTGGTTTACCATCGTACGTTTACGCGCAACCTGAAGAAAAAGCCCATCGCAGTAAGACTGGTGGTCTATTCGGCATCGGAAAAATTTCGTTGCCGCTGTTCGGAAAGAACAAAGAGAAGGATTCCAGGTATCTGTTCTCCGATAAGCCGTGCGGCATCTATTACCACAACGATACCTCCTACAGCATTCCTGTCGGTGTGAAGTTGAAATCGTGCTATCCCGCATTGCCCCCGGAAGTTTTCGAGCGGGACAAACCGCCGAAAGCCGGGTTCCCCAATCTGTTCGGAAAACTGTTGAACAAAGACAGGTATCAACGTCCTCAGGACTGCCTGCATCCGCAATCTGTGTATTCACATAATGGTGCTCCTCAGCATGGCTTGCCCGGTGGTCAGTGTCCACATGGCTGCCTGGTCCAACCTGGCCCACAGCACCCCACGATTGTTCCAACACCATCGCCGACACCGATTCCGGATGGCTCAGGTGTACCCGGCACTCAGAGAGTTTATCCACAATGCCCGCCAGTTCCTTACCCGGTCGGTCCGCACAAGCAAATGGTACCAGGTGTCAGTCCGCAATCGGTCCCGGGTCAATCACCTGGGATCGATCTGGGGCCATCGGACTCGTCGGCATCGCGGCGCGGCGGTCAACCGACTTATCCCACGCCGTATCGGACATCGATGCTTTATCGGGGAAATAACGAAGTTCACCAGACGTCGATTCAACTGGTTAATTTCAATCCAACAGCAGTTGAACCTGAAAGTAAATCGTTCGCAGCTCCCGTCGCTACGACACCGGGCAAAGCGGCCGAATTGCCCGCCAATTCTGGAAAAGTGAAACCAGACTGTCATCACTGCAATGATGCCCACGGTGGTTGTTCACATTGCCAGCCACGGAGCCACACCTGTGGTCATTGTCAGGGGCATGGCTGTCCGCATTGTAAAGTGGAAAAGAAGAGCCTGTTCAGGAAAGACCTTTGCAAAGAAGACTTCAGCCTGTTCAACAAAGATGGCAAGTTACGTGATGGCCTCGGTGAAATTGTGGACACGGTCCGCAGAAAAGCAGGCACGCTGACGCCCCAGAATGGACTGCACAAACCTTTCCAGAAAAAGAAAGATCTGTTCTACGAGGTTGAGTTGGAGCCGATCACCGAACGTCCCGAGCGGGCGGAAATGGTCAGTCCAGAATTTCATTGGGTCGAGACTCCCAAACCAGGGTCCAATCTGGCGGATGTTCCCGGCAAGCCGAGTGATGTTCGCCGTCCGGATCCCGCAGAAAGGATTATCAGGCCCGGTGGTGGGAGAGGTGTTCAAAAGCCAGATAGTGGAGCAGGCATTGGATTTCCCAATAGCCAGTCCGTTGGCAAGTCAGGAGCGAGTGGCCAGGCAGAAAGACCGTTGGCAGAGCGGATTGAATTCCCAGACACACTGGATACCGTCCGTATCCCGACGACCCGCGACGTGAAAAGCCCGAAAGAGCCTCCTTCGGTGAAATTGCCATTGCGACGAGGAGTCAAACGGCCCGGCAAACCCCAATCTGTGAAGTTGCCAGGCGGCAAGGAACTCGTCTTTTTCCCTGCTCGTCGTGGCGTACAAATCGATGAAGCTCCGTTGGCCAAACGTCCGATCGACATGACACACACTCCCTTTCCCAATGATTTGAGTGTTCGCAAGCCAGATGATGCTGACGAAGTGCGGCAGCCATCTGAGGCACCACAAATCTTGCAACCAGGGGAAACACATCGCGTCAAGATTCCAGGCGCTGGCGAATTTGAATTCTTCCCGAAGTCCCAATCGGCATCGCAATCGGTGGCACCTTTGGCGAGTCTTCCAGCCGGTCCCGAAAGTGTACAGCGCCCTCAAGGCGGCAATGTTGCAACATTGCCTTCGCCGGAACTTGTTCAGCGCGGTGATGTTCCGAGCGTTTCCCGTCCTCAGAAAGGTCGGGAAGTGGCTCCTGGCGAGTCTGAAAATGGAGGGGACTATCCGGATGCCAGTCAAACAGAACCGCAGTTGATTGATGACTCACCGGCAAGTAAGTCGACAGGCATGCCGAAGAAAAAGTCATCAGTCGAATACCCGTTTTCTGAAGATGTCCTCCCGAACCTGGGCAGGAAAGTGAACCGTCCAGAAACGGGACAGGGTGTGCGGGCACCGCAATCGGTTCGTGAGTTGCCTTATCCGGACAGCCAATTTGTGAAACCGGGGCAATCTCCAGAAGTCTCTTCTCCCACCAGCAGACCGAACGCCAGGATTCCAGAAGGTGAAACTGTTCCTTTCGGTGAAGAGCCGGTTGAGACGTCTGTGCCGAAGGCGAACGGTATCGAGACTCCAAGGGGTTCGGTCGTAAGCTCACAACCATCTTCGCGATCAATACAGCCAGACACGGCACCGACTGCGAGCTATCCGCAACCAGACCATGCCCTCCCTCCATCTGCGCGGACCACAACTGTGCCAGATGACAAACTGACACCTCGACCACGCGGACTTGCGATCGATGATGGCGGATCGAACCAACTTGTTCCGACACCGGCTCAGGGATCTGGCGCGAAGCCCAACGGTGGAGCTCCTGTTTCTCAGCCGAATCAGGCCACGACCACGCAGAGCGGGAACCAAATGGTCTCGCCTCCCGTTCGGGGCCCGCTGGCAGCAAGGCCTGAACCACGCATGGTCAGCAAGCGGCAACCAGGTGCCGGACAGATTGGGTCGCCATTTCCCGCGCAGGGGCAACCCCCTCGGGTCGGACAACCGGGGCGTTCGAATCAGCAGGGGTTTCCGGGTAACCAGTCTCGTACCAGCAACCCGCTGGGACGTTTCGGCACTTCACCCACGCAACCGACTGTTCCTGGGCTTCCGTCAGGTGATGCTGCAAAACATGGTCGTCCCGGAATGTCCAATCAGTCGCAGTTTCCGGCTGCTGCTCCGGGAACGGTACCTCGTCATGGAATGCCTGGTTCTTCAACCGGCAATCCAGATCAGGGCATGATCGGTCGTCCGAATGGCGGGCGACAGGTGCCTGTCGATGCAGGGGCAAACCTGCGACATGGAAATCCGAACGCCAGTCAGTTAAATGGAGCCTCTCCGCGAAACAGTTCCGGTTCCGATTCCCGACTTCGCCATGGCCTCCCTCAACCTTCACAGGGTGAGACCATTCCACAAAGCAGCAACGGCGGACAACGCTTCAATGGATACCCTGCGAACAATCAAGATGGTTTTTCACTGAACAGGAGTCGAACAGTCGCTCGACCGACCAGCACGCCGTCATTGAATGGACGGACCGGACCGAATGGAAATGGGTTCACTGTTCCGCAAAACCAATTCGGACGAGGGTATGGTGTGAGTCCGCATCAGCCGCAACGCACTTCACAACCGCAGAGTTCGATGAACGGTCGAACCGGAGATCAAATTCCACATGGACATGGCTCCTTTGTGAGCAATCCGAATCGCCAGACGATTACCGGTCAGCGAGCCGTGCCTCCTCGACCACAACATCCGACGCGGCTCGGAGACGAACTGGCGCCGGAAGAGCGAAAAGAGGAAGACCTCGCACCTGATCCCGTGACTGACCCGGCATGTCGCTGGGGTTATTTCAAACCATCAGGCTCGGGTGGGAAAGGAACACCGATCGGCGGATATTACAGTGCTGCCTATCCCGTGAATCCCTGGTATCAGGATCCGCGAGACAGTCGAATCTACTCGGCACAAGGTTATGGCGTTCCGATGGCGGTGCCGCTGGCGCCAACGGTCACCCACACTTACAACTATGGATGGGGTGTTCCTTCGAGCCGGATGACGCCACTCTCCTGGATGAAGAGTCGCGCTGGCTTCGGGCCGCACTATGCACCGCCCAACAGAAATGTCCAACGTTAACAAAGATCATTCGAGATTGTCGCCCTGACGGATTCAGCGGGGTAACGTGTCTCGAATGTCCACGGGGATCAAGAAAACAACTGTCACCTTTGAAGTGAGAATGTTATGCAGACAAGGATGTTTTGCACAATTCGATGGATGCCAGTGGTCGTCATCCTTGCAACTTCGACCGCATCGGTTGTCGCCCAGGGAACATCGAGCAATGGAGTCGTTCGGATAAGTGATCGCCCCTACCTGCCAGGATCACAGCCGGGTTACAACTCAACCGCCCAGCGTTCCCAATCGGTGCACGCAACGCCGCCATCGTCACCCATTCGGCAGGTTGCCGCAGAAGCCCCCCACAACGGATTGCGAACACCCGTCAGCGGACCTGTAACCGTTCCGCAACGAACTGCCACGGCGGGAAACCAACCACCATCATTGTTTCAAAGTACGAATGCCGGAACGTCTAATGGACGTGTAGCCTCTTACCAACAGAATAGTCAGGCACAACCGATGGCGGACCGGCCTGAAGATAAAGGTGGTGTCGGTTTTCGAGCCGCACGAAAAATGCGGAATACCGCTCATGTCGGTCAACTGGTGATCACAGCACCGTTCCGGTACGTTTACGGTTTGCTGGGCGGGGATGTCGGCCCCAAACCGGGGCCATTGACGACGATGTTACGGGATGATGGAAGCTGTACGTTGCCTCCCGATCATGGTTGGGTTCAGCCTCAAAAAGGACCACCGATTGAACGGGTTCCGGTAACCTACTCCAATTTCTATCCTCAGTACTGGCACGGCGATCCACGGGCCGCACAGTCGCAGCAAAATGCACCTCGGTTTCCGCAGGTCAGTCATCCAACCGACACGACCCAATTGGGGTATTACTACCAGACGGTTCCTTCCTGGCAGCCCAATCCCTACATGATTCCGCCTGACCCGAACCCGTTTGCATGGCTGGATCGCCAGTCGGCATTCGGTCAGATGCCTGTCGTGGAACGAGCGACACCGCTGCAGTCTCACTTGCGAAGTTGGCGAAAGAATGCCTTCCGCCGTCCGGACTACCAGCAGAAGTACATGAACCAGACTCAGAGCCCGCAGTTTCAGTCGCCACCGACAGGTCCGATGAAACCGATCGAAGATGTCCCGCCGCCCAATGCCACATCGGCACCTACGGCGCGAGCCAATGTCGGAACGACTTCGGTTCAATAGAGCCATCTGCTTTTTTGTGAAACGTTTCTGGCTCGTGGGAGTCTGTGTTGACAAGCCAAACGACAACTTTCGTGGCATGGAAAAGCGTAAAACGCTTTGGTTCGATGCCGATTCAGTGCTGGCCATTTTGCAGTTGCCGTTCCCAGCGAAGGTACTGTTGTTTCAACTCGGAACCACCAAGATCGGGATAAAGCAGTTTCGATATACCCAGCAATTTTCTGGCCTGTGGCAGATCGTTTGCTTCCACGGCAGCGTCAATCAATTCCAGGTGAGCCCGGTGCCATTCCTGGCTGCCGGGTTTCTGTATCGATTCCAACTTGCGCCAGTAGAGTTGTCGCTTCTGAATACATACGGCTGTCTGGCATTTACTCAGAGTCTTCGCCAGCAATTGGAGTAGCACAGTGTCCTTTGGCTGTTGCCGATGCAGTTGTTCCAGCAACGCAATTGCCTGGAGCGGTTGATCAGTCGCCACAAATGCATTGGCACGGATGCGGTCCAGTTGCAGACGCTGTTCTGCTGGCAATGTGTCGCGACGAATTCGGTCTGAGATCTTCAATTGCAGCAGGCCCAAACTGCGTTGCACAGATGTTTCGCCACCGCTTGCCATACGATTCAGTCCGACCAACACGCTTAAAACATCGGCGACACTCGCAGCGGAAATCGCCTCCAGCAATCGCGCAGCTTCATCAAATTGGTCCTGACCTGCCAATGAGACAATCCGCAATTGTGTCGCGGATCGGATGAGGTCTTTCCAGAATCGGACTTCGTCTGTTTCACTTTCTTCACGTGCGATCTGTTGCCGACCGTCGTTGATGGCCCGAGACAGATAACGATCGGCATCGGCGAAATTCGGTTTGGCCGATGCCAAAACGATTCGCGCGAATCGAACGGAGATCTCTGCCTCTGTTTCGGACAACAACCTTGGTGGTGTGGGAAAGCGTTGGAGGATTTCGGGAAGGGTCCTGGTTGCAGACCGTACCACTGCGACCGTTGGCAGTTGCCGATCACGCTGTTGCTGGATCAACGATTCGTAGCAGCGAACAATGGCAAGATCGGCGGCGGAACGACGCGAAAAAGATTCCGGGAGAGACCGATAGAGTTGCAGAGAGTCTGCCCATTGCCGACGTGCTTCCTGAAGTTGGGCCAGCATCCACGTGGCTTCCGACCACGTATTTTGACCGTAGTACTGTGAACGGTGTTCCGTTAGTGCGTTGGAATACGATTGCAGGTCGGCAGTGGATTTCGTGCGGTTGAAAATCTGCCCCAGGCAGTAGGCCCACATCAGGTGAGCGGCCTGCCCGTTCTCTTCGTGCGGAAACTGTCGGGCAACCTGTGCAAAAACCTTCACAGCCTGTTCGAACTCTCCCGATTGCAGTGTGATCGAGCCTGCAGTGTACCCAAGTTCCGCGGCAACAGCCGGTCGGTTCGATTTTCCCGCCTGCTGCATCGCTTCGGCAAAGGTACGCACCGCCTCCTCCGTTTTCTTCTCGTGAAACAGTGCATTGGCCCGTCGAACGATCGGTACCAGGTCCGCACCGTACTTGCGCGTTTCGTGAATCGACTCCATCAACAATGCTGCGCGAGCAGACCAGTATCCTCCGATCGTTTGATCAATCTTTTGCTGACTTCGTTCCAGTTGACGCATCAGGTCAGTTGCCAACGCTGCCTGTTTCTCCTGTTCTGCGATCAGCCATCCCGACAACAACACGCGCATGCGGAGGAACTGAAGTTCGGCATTGAGCTGATTGAATTTGCGGTGATGGTCGGCAATTGTCGTGTTTGCATCGGACCAGTCTGCTTCTTGTTCATCCAGTTGAACACGCACCAGGGTTGCGGCGAGTTGCTCCTGAAAACGGTGCGATGGATTTTGCCTGCTCCACTGCAACAACTGATTTTTTGCTTCCTCCAGTCGACCGCGTAATCGATTCAATTCCGCCAGCAGGAGTTTGCTGCGCCAGGTCAATTCGGCATCCTCGTGTCCCCCGGCCAGTTTGCGCAATCTCGATTCGGCATCAATCAGGGAATCGAGCCGTTCGGTCGTACTACGTGGGTACAAGCTGGCACGTTCAACATAAGTCTGGCAGAGGCGGTATCTCACATTCGCCAGTAGCGTGTTCAGTGCCAATCGACGTGCCCCGGAACTACGGTTGTTCTGCAGCTTGCCCGTCACGTTTTTCTCAAGATCGAGGAGATCGTGAATCGCATGAGACAGGGCGTTCAATGCCTGACCGCGCGTCCGTCGACGATGCGGAGCCAACTCGAACAGCCAGCGAAAATACTCGCCCTTTTCGGCCGAGATCACTGCCTTTTGATAGGCCACCATCCATTTCTGGTGGTGATTGGGATAGCGTTGGATCAGGTCTTCGACCAGCTTTTGCGACCGATCCCAGAGATCGATCTGCTCATCGCCTTCAGCATACCGAGCGTGCAGTGAGAATGTCCGGGACAGTTCGAGCGTCAATTGGATCCGCTGGTCATCCGACAAAGGGTGGGCCAAACGCCGTATCGCGTAACCTTCGGCAACACCAAACAACTGCCGTTTTCGGAGTTGCTCAAAATAAGTGGCCGTCGACCCTGAAACGCCTTCCCGAAGAGGATTCCGCCCTATGACAACGTTCTGGAAACAGACGAGCAGCGCGACGAAAATCAGCGGAGCAAAATGTCGCCAGGTGCGTTGACCTTGTTCACCAGATGGGAATCTCATAACCGCCACCATATGCGACCGCATCAACCCCCGGCAAGCGGTGTCTGTCAGTAGAAGTGGATCTTGATAATCAACCGTTGCTGTTTCACGATTTGCCGGCCAGTATTTTTGGAAGTTCTTCCTTCAACTCTTCAACGGTGGTATTGCGACTGATGACCTGCCCCTTGGTGTCGATCAGGAACATTGTGGGCAACGAGATGATGCCATAATCGCGGGCTGGTTTGCTTTCCAGGCCGCCTGGTTCGTGAATTTGGGACCAGGTGATCTGGTGTTGTTTGAGGTAGGGGGCAATTCGGGAAATGTCAGTATCGATATTCACGCCGACGATCTCAAAACTCTGACTCCGATGCAGACGATACAGTTCCTTGAGTTGAGGGAGGTCTTCGGTGCAAGGTTTACACCACGTCGCCCAGAAGATGACCAGCGTCGTTTTTCCGCGTAACGAGGCCACATCGAGTTGTCCACCACGCAGGTTATTCCCTTTGAGGACGAGTTGTTTTCCTTCAAGATTCATCCGACGCAACGCACCGGTCGCTCGAATTCCAGAAGACGTTGCACTGTGTGCGCGGGCCAACTCTGTATACCATTTGACGGCTTCCGGCTGCTTGCCGCGAAATTCCTGCGTCATTGCGAGTTGGAGCATCGCATCGGGCGTATCGTCCGCTTTGGGGTAAGTGCGCGTGAAGGTCTCCATTTCCTTCAGCCAGTTTTCCGTTACCGTCTGCCGTTCTTCGTTGGATGCTTTCTGCAAATTGAGATTGTACTCCGAGAGCATTCGGCGATAGACGACATAGGCAACCAATGAGGAATTCGGTTGCGAACGTCGAATGGTCGATTCAATCGTTTTCAGGCGAGCGATTCCATCCGGATAAGCATTCGTCTGAACCGCCGCAGCAATGCCATCCACCATTTGCCGTGTCCATTGATCGCGTTCCTTTGCGGTCTCAGCCTTGTTCACAAGTTGAGTGAGAATGTCCGCTCGCCTGGAATGATACTGAGCAACAGCGGCGGGGCTGGCGGAACGATCCGGGCTGTCAGAATCGAGTTTCTGAAGTTGTTCCAACAGCTTCTGCATCTCGGGGGAGACCGTCAATTCGGTGGCATTATTGTGAAGCGGGGAAAGCGGAGGCTGCATCAGGATGCCGCCGGCTGTGATTTGCGTTGTGGTGGAATCGAGTGGTTGTGGGATCTGTGTCAGTTTCCATGTCGTCCCCACGCGGACCAGTTCACCAATTTGAACCAGGCCCGGTTTGCCCTTGGTTTCGACGATCGCCATCGCGTTTTCGTAAACGTTGATATCCTGGCTGGCTTTTCCATCACTCACCGGGATTAAGCCTGGTTTGTTGCTGTCGAACCGCATCCATTTTGTGTCCGCCCCGAGGATGGCGCTTTTTTGAAGAGCGGCTGTCATCTTTTGACTGGGGTTACTGACAGAGTCGAGCAAATCGCGCGCGAGATCGCCTTGAATACTGAGCTTTTCGATGTCGGTTTTACTAATGAGCAGAGCGCTCAGAGCAGAGACATCTCGCTTGCTCATTGCTTTGATGGCTTCTTCGCTCGCCTCTTCTGCTGAAATGACTCGCCATTCATCGATACGGGAATCTTCCCGATTCATAATGCCCCACTTCGTACCGCCGCTGTTCAACCAGCGGGCCTGATCAACCTTCTTGTTGAAGTTGGCATCCAGATTGCGATACACTTCCAGGCCATGCTTGTAGTAACTCCACTGATCCACCGTGCCATCGCCGTTGGTATCGACAAATCGGCGCAACACCTGGCCATGCGGTCCAAACACAACCCAGCCCGATGTCTTCGGAGTGCTTTCGACTTCCACCCGGCACTGTGCCAATTCGGCATCAGTGGGATGTTCAATGTCGACGTCGCGATGCACGGGACGTATCCGACGTAATGCAAGTTCGGTTGATGGGGGATCGGCCGCGAAAAGTGGTTCCATCAAAGTGGTGGTTGCGACCACAAGCAGAAATGTGAGTGAGAAAGCAAAATGGTGGTGGCGGTCGGTCATTCCGACATCTCCTGTCCTGACAAAGCTCAAGTGTGTTAGCGTATATCACGGCTGGTCAACAGTTTGTGCGGACCAGTATGCGACGATTCGATCTTCTGACTGGCTCGGAATTTTAGGGAATCGGATAGCAGAGGTCAGCCCCAGTTTTCTTTCGTTTGAACATATTTAGAGCAGTTTACCTTTTCGTGTGACATCTCTGACTCGTGGGGGGGCTGTATTTGCAGGCCAAACGATATCCATCGTGGCACTGAAGAGCATAATACGCTTTAAGTCAGGCGAAAGTCTGGTGTCTTGTCAAAGCTTTGTTTTGGAGTGTGGATTAACATAACCCGCTCCTTGCAACTTCACCAAACCCAATTTTTCGTCTTGATGGTCCACTCGTTTTGCGACAATTGCGAATCAAGGCGAGTTATCGAGAATTGGGCGGAGGGCAACTGGGAAGGGGGGCAGGACGGATGGTCAAAGTTAAATGAAGAACAGGACTTATGGCGGATGGACGGAGAGGTCCAAACTGGTAGAATCAAAACGTCGAACAGTCATGGATTTTTCTCATCAGAGTTCAAATGAACCGGAAAAGAAAGCGCTACAGATGATCATCGTGATTGCCTCCATCGAAATTGCCGATGGTAAACGGGACACTTTCCTGGAAGAATTTCACAAAATCGTGCCTCTGGTTCGTGAAGAAAAGGGATGTATGGAATACGGTCCGACAGTCGATGCGGAAACCGATATCGGCTTGCAGCAACCTTTGCGTCCCGATGTCGTGGTGGTGGTCGAGAAGTGGGAAAGCGTTTCCGCGCTGAACGATCACCTCGGCGCCCCACACATGGAGGAATATCGCACGAAAGTGAGCGAAATCGTTCGCGGAATGGATCTGCGTATTCTCAAACCAACCTGATTGTCCCTGTGAGCCGAGCCGGTCGGATGCAAGAGAATCCCATCGCATATGTGGCTGGCGGGTCAGTCCGTGTGTGGTACAGGCTATGAATACGCCATCCTTGCAGCATCGAAAGCAGAGCGGAAATGGAAATTGCCACAAGCGTCAATTGTGAAGGACTCAATTGAGAAAAGGACCATCGGTGTCGATGCGATAGTCATCATCGAACGCATCTTCAAACTTGTAAACGTCGAAGAAGTCGCTCAACTGATCGCGATCCGTCTTGCGCATTTCGCCGCGTTCGATCAGTTCAAACACGATATGCCCAAAATCATCGGTTGAGTTGATACCCCAATTGCGAAAGACAGTCGTCGTCAACATTCCAAATTGCTGTAGAGCAAATTCACGAATTCCGTGGAGCAGTTCCGGGCCGGAAATGTGGGCACTCTCTTCGTCTTCGTTCGAAAATGTCCCTCGCCCCAAATTCTCCTGTGTGTACCGCAGGCTGGCGAACACGAATTGATATGCATTCGGATGGTACCGCAAATTGGGAGTGGATGTCTGGCTGGCTGATGGCATCGTAATCTACACTCGTTTTTGTTCGCCACGAAGTTGCTCAATCCGTTGAACACGCCTCCATCATCGATGGTTTTGGCGACTCATCCACAATCTGACCGTACTTCACACTGGCATTCAGCCTGACATTCAGTGTTGTGGGATGAACATCTCATTTTACAAAATTCTCGCCCGGAGACAACGCCTGTTACGGTGACTTTCACTCCGACGAGCCCTCTGGTGGTTTGGGATTTCCGCTCGACGCATTGCCATTTTCCCGATCACCGCGAGACCACCTTTTTCCTTCGGCTCTCGGTTTATTACCTGTCACCTGGTTTTGACTCTGATTCGCGGCCTTTTCCGCTTTGCCCGACGACTTGCTCTTTTTAATGACTGTCAGCACGTCGCCTTCGTCCGTCATGAGTCGTCGTCGGTCTTCGTACTCGACAATCAGTTTCCGCGCCAAAACTTCCTGCGCAATGACCGTGCCTTGTCCCTGTTTGGTCACCACCATCGCACCAATGCGAGGCAGTTCCCTGCGGTACTCTTCATATGTGTCATACTCATACCGCAAGCAGCATTTCAGCCGTCCACAACGTCCGGAAATCTTTGTCGGGTCCAACGTCGCTTTCTGCAACTTGGCCATCTTCATCGATACCGGAGGCATTTCCCGCAAATGGGTATTACAACAGACCGGCATACCGCAGTCACCATAGTCGGCGAGTAACTTCGCCTCATCCCGCACACCGATCTGCCGCATTTCGATGCGCGTGCGAAACCGCTTGGCCAAAGCTTTCACCAGTTCCCGAAAATCGACTCGCTGTTCCGCGAGGTAATAAAAGATCAACCGTTCGCCACCGAAGATATGCTCGACGTCGACTAACTGCATTTGCAGTTTTCGCTCGCTAATCATCTCCCGGCAACCATCGAATTCCTGCCGCTCTTTTCGTCGGACTTCATCGCGGGTCTGCAAATCGGCGTCCGAAGCCTCCCGCAGAATCCGCCCCCTGTTCCCTTTTTCTCCCAGATGTTTCCGCGCATTTTCGCTCGACTCGCACAGAACCTCGCCCCACTCGATGCCGCGATCCGAACGCACGATCACTTGCGAGTTCCTCAGAAAATCGGTCGATTCCTTCGTCGAGAACTCCGCGACAATTCGTGTCGATCCGTATCGGACGACGTATTTCTCCGCCATATGTGGAAAGTCCCGTTGGATTAGAATTGATTGAGCAAGGGCTTCCCTGCCACTCTTTCTTTACCAGCCGACGCGCTACGCACGGCTGGAAAAGAAGTCATTCCTGCACAGGCAGGAATCCAGACTTGCACGCATGATTTACGGGTTCATTATAGCCGGTTTATCGATTGGATGACAATTTACCAGGTAGAATTTATTCGTTGATCGCAGCGACCTTTCATCGGTCCGCTGCAGTCGCCTGCCGGGTGATCGCTGCCAGATCATTGAAGAGGGATTCGACGACCAATGCCGTGTTGATCCGCCGCTCCAATTGCTGGTCTGCCTCGGTTGCCCGGTTGAGTAATTCGCCCACTGTTTCCAATTGTTGATCGAGAGACCCCTTCAGGTATTCGTTCAGGCGGTCAATGTGTCCGTTTTGACGGATCAAATCACAGCCGGTCAGTTTGCGCGATGCCTGTCGGTAAAATTCCACGCAGAAGCGAGCAATCCATTGCGCGGCCATTCGCTGGCCCGGTGTGTCGCCCCCTATTGCCTCGACCTGTTTCAAAATGGACTGTGACAGGTTGACGGTGGAATGTTGTCGCTCTGAAAGGGATTGGTGGACGAGGTCACGCATTTGTCGAATTTCGGGATCGAGCAATTGCTGAGCGATCTCCAGACTTCCCTCACTCAAATCAGCGATAACTTCAGCTTCACCCCGATCTTCGCACCATTCCAGTTCCATCAGCAAATCCGAAACATCAGACTCTGCCAGAGGAGAAAAGTTGAGAATCTGGCACCGAGACAAAATTGTCGGCAGTAAGTCGTTGAGATTACTGGCCGTCAGAATCAGCAACGACTGCGGTGGCGGTTCTTCCAACGTCTTCAGCAAGGCATTCGAGCTCGACTGATTCATCAAATGTGCATCTTCGACTATTGCGATGCGCCGATTTCCGCACATCGGCCGCAAGGATAATTCAAAGCACAATCCTTCCCGCCCGCGCTTGTCGTCATCACCGGCAATCAGCTCGATCGGAATCTCGGACTTTCCTTTCGGCAGTCGGACAATATGCAGATCGGGATGGCTGCCCGCCTCGAACTGCCGGCAGTTTGAACATTCGCCGCATGTTTCCAATTCGGTATCCGGGAAGCGATCGCACAGCAGGCACTGAGCTAATGTCCGGGCGAATAATGACTTCCCAATTCCCGCCGGCCCGACGAAGAGATAGGCGTGCGACAGTCGGCTTCTTTCGAGGCATCGACGAAACGCGATCACCAACGGCGAATGCCCTCTGACTTTCTCCCAGATCATTCGCCCGTTGTCCTGTCATTGTTGCAAGTCGGGAGGAGTTTCGATCGGTCGGACGCTTGCTCAATCCGACACAGCAGGTCATCTGGTTGGATCGAATCACCTGAGTGTCGCTCGATTGTCCTCACGATTCCAGCGCATTCGGAACTGATCACGAACAGGCAGCCGGGCAGTTTAACTTCCACCAGCAGCGTCTCAGCTTCAATCAGTTCCCCCGGTTGTGTCAGCCAGCTTGCGATGCACATCATTGCCCCTTCGGCTCCGATGTCCGGCATGCGAATCGGCAAAAATGTTGCTTTGTTGTCAGTCATGTGGTGACTTCATCGGTTGATGATTCGGTAGCGTGAAGATGTTCGTGATTCTCAATCACTCTCACGATCATATCGTTTTTCCCGGCATGTTTCACCTCGTACATCAGCCGATCAGCATGCGCGAGCATTGTTTCGACATCCAGGGGAGGCTCGGGAAAGACCGCCACGCCAACACTGAATGTGACAGTCCACGGTTGTTGTTGGACCAGATCACTCAACGCCAGATGAACCCGTTCAGCAACGAGACCGCTTTCGGCTTCGTTGGCACCAGTCATCAACCAGCAAAACTCATCGCCTCCCAGCCGGGCAACGTGGTCATAATCTCGCAGGTTTTCTCGTATTGTTTTACCAACCTGCTCCAGGACATCATTGCCGACCAGATGCCCCCGCTGATCGTTGACCTGTTTGAAACCATCGCAATCGAGAAATGCCAGCGCCAGCGATGTACCCGACCGTTTTGCCCGACTCGCTTCCTGTGCGAGGTTGTCGAGAAAGCCAATTCGATTTTCCAGACCAGTCAGATCATCTGTCCGGGCCGCATGTTCAGCCGCTTCCCGCACGTTGTTCAATCGAGCCATCCCCCATCCGAAGGTGGCCAGTATCACGCATCGCACAACACCTTCATGGATGGTTGCGGAAAGGCGTATTCCCTGTTCGGGATAAAGACTCAGGAACGTGACACACCACATGACACTTCCCACCACTGCGAGAATACAGGCCCACACAACGCCCCAACGCCAACCTGCCATGCCGATGGGAATCAAAAACGCCCACCGCAGTGAATATCCGGGTCCAAATCGCGCCTCCAGATATCCCACGACGATTACGGCCAGCACTAAGAACAGTCGAGCGAGCACGAGTTGACCCGACGAATCGTCCATTTTCAATCCGCCAGATGATAATGCCGGATGATCGGCAGTCTTTTTCTGTAATGCGCCAGTGGCGGGGTTCGACATGGCATGCAGCCTTAACTGTGCAAAATTCTGAACCGTGCAAAATTCTGGAACGCCTCGAAGGAAGGTCATGCGGCTGCTTTCGTTATAGTCAAATTTCGCTCTTTCGCCCATTGAGCACGACAATCGCTCTTGCCAAATTTTTGATGGAAGACGAATCTATGCCATTCAACCTGATTCTCCCCTCAATCATTTTTCAGTATGCAAGAAACACACAATTCTCAACTCACATCGCCTAAGAGATCAAAAACCGTTTTCCCCTGGCGGAGTTGGTGTGTGCTTCTTCCTGCCACCGCTATGCTGCTGACGTTGGTGGCCTGGGGTTGGCCCACTCACAGTGATGAATTGGCGCTGGCGCAATCTCAGTCGCAAAGGAAACAACTGATTCACGCAGGACCGGATGTGGGCGGAATTCCGCTCGTTCGTGTGCGAGTCGCTTCTTCCATAGAGACGATAGTTCAGATTGAAGTCGATTCCCATTTTGAGGTCCGATCCCTCGATCGAAAAACGAAGTTACACAAAGCCCGTTCCCTGTCGGCCAGCAAGGTGACTGCCAGTCAAGGAGGGCTTCAAATTGGTGATCTGAAAATTCCCGCACGCGGGATCGAAATCATCCCGGAGAATTCACCTGCCATCTGGGTGAACGGCCATCAATATCGTGGCCGATTGCGACTGTTTGTTGTCGATGCTCAATCCACGCCGCACATTGAAGCGGTCAACGTGCTGAAGTTGGAATCTTATCTTGCTTCCGTTGTCGACAGCGAAATGCCGGGGACATTTCCCGACGCAGCCCGGCAGGCTCAGGCGATCGTCGCCCGCAGTTACGCGCTGTACCAGATGCAACGGCAGCCGCGTCATCCCCGTTTTGACTTGTTCGGTGACACGCGCAGTCAGCAATATCTCGGAGTTCAATATCGAACACCCAATGGTCGCCGACTGGCGGGAGAGAGTTCATCCAGCAGAAAAATCGTCGAGCAGACGCAGAACGTAATTTGCACTTACCAAAACGGATTGCTGTGCACCTATTACTCGGCCGTCTGTGGTGGACGGACAATCCGAGGTCTGGACATTTTCTCCGATGCTGAACCCCCGTTGAAGAGTGTCCTTTGCCATTGGTGCCGCGAAGCCAGACATTATCGCTGGCACGTTGATGTTTCGGGAAAGGAATTGACAGAACGCATTCAAAAATCGCACACGCAGTCGAAATTGACCGGGCCGATTACATCAATCAGTGCAAGTCGAGAGCAGCCGAAAAACTGGCTGGTCAGCGACGGGAAGGAGACGGTTTCGCTGACATCTGAGCAATTGCGATGCTTGCTGCCGGAGCAGTTGTGGAGTGATCGGTTCGCGATTTCGGTGAGTGAAACGCACATTCGGTTTTCCGGTCTCGGGCATGGGCACGGAGTCGGACTCTGTCAATGGGGGGCTCGCGGACAGGGCATCGCCGGGCGAACCTGTTTCCAGATTCTGCGTCATTATTATCCGGGGTGCGAATTCACCAGGTATCGCTGAATCTGGCACAGAAATCCGTCTCCAGCAGTGAATAGACGTCAGCCTTGTCACAACTTGAGGAATCGAATACATTTCCTGCGATGAATCAGTTTGTCGATTTCAGCCTGTCAGAATTCTCTTCCATAATGTGGGCTGGTTCAGGTTCCGCTTCGACAACCCGGTAGTGTAATGGCAGCACAACAGATTTTGGTTCTGTTAGTCTAGGTTCGAGTCCTAGCCGGGTTATTCCACTTGCTTAATCGGTATCTCAGAAACGGTAATGGCTTGCGTCAAATTGATGCGAGTCCTATTTTATTTTGACCAAAGAGACGCGGACAAATCGCGGACACAATTGCAGCGATGTTGTGGTGACATTGCAGAGCAGGTCGAAGAATTGATCAGTCGAACACAGATGAAATAGCCGCCTGTTTGACATCGGGAAACAGGTGACGATATCGCCGTCGCATGCCTTCTGTCGTGTGGCCCACGAACTCATCTATCAGCCGCTGGTCGACGGAGCTTGATGCCAGGTTGCTGATGAACGAATGCCGCAGACAATGCCACCCTTTGACAACATTCCATTTGGAGTTATCAAGTACTGCCCGGAGGTTGTCTTGAGCCTCATGCCGAGTCAGAGCCCGGATTGGTACGGTTTGCCTCTTGTTTGAAGGCTCAATAACCCCAAACGTGTGTGCCCCTCCTGGATGGATTTCTCGCCACTTTTCGAGTGTCTCTTTGAGCAAATTCGACATCGGAACTCGACGGGTCGATACCTGACCGCGTCGCCGCTTCTTCTCGCGGATGATCAAAGTATCTTCCCGAATATCTGACAGTTGCGACCGCGTCAGTTCACTACGTCTTGCTCCGGTATGGGCTGCATTGGGTGGCTTCAGATTTTGTGGACAGTCTAACTCCTTAAATCGGCACAATGTTTATTGGGATTCAAACTCGGCAGGAGAATAAAATAGCCGAGCGAGGAATGACGATGGTTTTAATTGTAATAGAGCAGTTTACTTTTTCGTGTGACGGTTTTCGCTCGTGGGGGGGCTTCAAATACAGGTCCCCTCACGATCCAGAGACGTCACACCAGAAAGTAAACGACTCGAAAGCAGGAAACTTCAGAATTGCCAGTCGGCGTACAGCTTTGCACGGAAGTCGCGCCATTCTGCCTTCTTGTTTGACTGGCTGTTTTGTTCGACCATCTTGCCGACCCAATTGTCCATTTCCCTCAAACGATCCGACAGAATGTGGCAGGTGTTCGCCAGTATCTTCATGGCGGCTGAAGGGCATTCATTCCGTAACAATTCAAACTGTTCACGCCCCAGCCGCATGACTTCAATATCATCGACGGCGACAACTGACGCGGAATGCGGAGCCGGGCTCATAAACGACATTTCGCCGAAGACTGAGCCGGCATCGAGTGTGTCCAGTGTTTGCAGTTTGCCGTTGAAGTGAGACTTGCGGACTTCACATTGTCCGCTGATGAGAACCCATAGATTCTGAGTTTCTCGTCCTTCGTAGATGATCGTCTCACCCGTTTTGTATTTGCTCGTCTTGAACAGTTTGACGACCTGCTCGTGTTCATCCTGTGACATCCCCTGAAAAATCGGACAGCGAACGCAACTGAGTACGGTGTCGGTCATGCGTTTGTCCCTGCTGAATGTCCTCGTTTGTGAGTTTGCCTGCGTCAGATGCCGCCCATGACAGTCGCCCGTCCCACCCGACCAATGCCGAGAAAATAGGCGGCGACACGAAGCGAAATCTGTTTGTCCTGAGAGAGACGCCAGACCTTTTCGAAGCTGTCCTGCAGAATACGGTCGAGTTCCTGACGGACCCGCGAAAGTTCCCATTTGAAGTGCTGGCGATTTTGCACCCACTCGAAATAGCTGACGGTCACGCCACCGGCGTTCGCGAGAATATCGGGCAGCACGATGATCCCATTGTCGTGAAAGATATCGTCGGCTTCGGGAGTGGTTGGATTGTTTGCCGCTTCGATGATGTATTTCGCCCGAACATCTCCTGCATTCCGCTCGGTCAACACGCCCCCGAGAGCTGCAGGAATCAACACGTCGACATCGGCTGCGAGCAATTCGTCATTGGTGATGGATTCCGAGTCGGAAAAGTTCTTAACGCTGCCAGTGTCTTCACAATGCAGAATGAGCGCAGGAACATCCAACCCCTTTTTGTTGAGTACGCCCCCTTCCGCATCGGTGACGGCGACAACTTTCCCACCTTTTTCGTGCAGACAATGAGCCGCGTGGCTTCCAACGTTTCCGAATCCCTGAATTGCGATGGTCGTTTCTTCGATCGGCTGTCCGTGTCGTTGCAACAACGCTTCGGTAAGAGTAATGACACCGCGACCGGTTGCCTCTTCGCGGCCCTCAGCTCCGTGCAATTCCACCGGTTTCCCCGTGACGCAAGCGGGGCTGTAACCGTGAAACTTTTCGTACTGGTTGGCGATCCATGCCATCACTTGTGCGTTGGTACCCATATCAGGCGCGGGAATATCTTTGTCCGGGCCGATCATGTCGTGAATTTCGTCGATGAACTTCCGCGTGACCCGTTCCAGTTCTCCAATGCTGAGGTCTTTTGTATCCACCGAGATGCCCCCCTTGGCTCCACCATAAGGGATGTTGACGACGGCGGTTTTCCAGGTCATCAGACTGGCCAAAGCGAGCACTTCATCTTCGTCAACGTCATGATGAAACCGCAGGCCTCCTTTCATAGGGCCGCGGGCACTGTTGTGCTGCACCCGATATCCAATGAATGTACCAATCTCTCCATTGTCCCGCTCCAGGGCGACCTGCACTTTGATCTGGCGTTCCGGTGTCACCAGCAGTTCTCGCATGTTATCCGACAGGCCCATCAGATTTGCGGCCTGATCGAAGTAGAATCGGGCAGTATCGAATGCAGAGAGTGCAGACATAGGCCAACCATTGAAAAGAATCATCATACGTCTACAGCCGCCAATTTCAGGGCGGAACGAAGACGTCAGTTATAACACAAGCCCGCGGTTGCCGTAATAAAAAACGGCGAAGGTCATGGTTGACGCGGTTCTTCTGCAAACCTGCGAAAGTCATCCGGTGGAATTGTATAATGTCGGGGAACCGGCTGGTTGCCGGGATGAGTTCGGTTCTGATCCGGCGCGGAAGGGAAAGGCGCCGGCTGATGATCTGGAGGAATCGTCGGGGATTGTGCAGTGGAGTATTCTCCACGACGATCAGTGATGCGGTCCGCGACTGGTCCGGGATCTCGCGGCGTATACGGCCCGTATTCCCACGGCCCGGGGAAATTTCGTGTCACAAACGCGGCAACCTGGTTGGCGAACAGGTCGTGACCGGCTGCGGACCATTCGGGCGATTTGTACAGGAAGAGTGATTCCGGCTGCGGCTGTTGCTGAAACGTGGGCGAGAGATCGAAGTGGGTGATTCCGTGCGCTGCCGCGAACTGCTGAACGATCTCAAAAGGTCGTCGAGAACGGTAATGGGCACCGCTGGGGACTCCCGCTTTGGCGCGGGCGGCGGGGTCAGCAGTCGCATTGGCTGAGACCTGCCACGGAGCCGGAGAGACAACCAGCATGAATCGGGCAAAAACAGAGTTTGCCGATTGCTGCAGTTGTGAGATTGGCTCAAGCGATTGTTGAATGTGGATATTCCAGTCGGGTGGAGAATCCTGCAGCCAGCAATACGCGTTGGAGGCGATGTCGATATCAAAGTTGGTTTCGGCTGGGGCAGATTGCGGTTTCCATTTAAGCAGGTATTTCTTGCCAAATTCCACGAGCATTAAAGGGTGTTGTCGCTTTGCCTTTTCACCAGGACTCAACGGGCGGAAATCAGGATGCGAACAAATCGTTGGTGTGGCCTCGTCCACAAAAACCGTATGCCGACGATAACGGCGATCGTCTGAGACATCGGTCATGTCGAAATTCATCACGACCAAATCGGGTTGCAGGCTGACCAGCCGATGCTCGAATTGCAACAGGCTCAACAGAGGGCAGTAACCAGGGACTCCAGCGTTAATGACTTCAATCTGCAAACGCGATTGCGACTGCAGGTATTGTTGGAGTTGTTCACAGGCTGTCTGCTGGCGGGGCACTGTCGTTCCAAAAACATTGTCATCTCCCAGGCAGATAACCCGATAAACGCCCGTCGGTTTGGGGATCGCGATGTCGTTGCCACGCAAGCCGAATCGATTGGTCATAACAGAGATGGCTTCTTCACGATCCGGATGGGAAAACGTCAGTGTCTTCGAGGGGGGCAATTCATGGTGTACCTGTCGGCTCCTTACAAGGTGTCCGGCAGGATCGATCGCATCAGTGGCCACCATGCCGGTGTGATCCGAGTAGAGGCGCAGGGCAACTTCGCCAGCGCAGGCAAGAAACGCCAGAAGAAAGATGGCGAGCGTGAGGTGTTTAAGGCGGCTGGGAATCATCCTTGAATCGCGCAAGAGTCGGGCGAATCCATTCGCCGTGAGTTGGATACTTTCATTTGGCCCGTGTTGTACCGGCGGCAGAATGTGGGCATGGAAGATTACGGGAATTCTAAAAACTCTCTATTTTTGCCTCAAGATGAATTCCGGCTGAAAACCTTGAGGCCATTTGATTTGCAATCAAACCTGGAAAGGTTGACCGCATCATGGACAACCCCAACACCCACAAGACCGCTTCACTATATGAAGTGTTTGAGCCGGCCTGGTATGATGGGAGGGGGGGGTGACCGCCTCCCCCGCATCGAGTGCCATGCTTTGCATTACACAGTTGGGGGAAGAAAATGGCTCTCGCGAAGTCATGAAGCTCACAGAGAGAGGAAATTTCGGACAGGATTCACAGGGTAGAGATGAACTCTCGTGGAGCCCGCAAAGAGTGGCAGTTGGAACGTAATCAGCTATAGTCGACGTGCTACGCACGGCGGCTGGATCACGTGAGGACAAGTCATACCTGGGCTGGCGGGTATCCGGAAAAAGTGTGGATTTCCTCCCACATTGGATTTAACGCAGCGTGAGAATAGTGGAATTGGGTTACGGTTTGCGAGGACGGCACCAGGACCTGCAACCAATCAATGAGTTTAGCCATTGCGATCCGTATCGATAACGTTTCCTCAACTGGCAAATGATCGCTTTTTTCCACATTTTTCAGGAAAAAATTCAATCCAGATCGAACGTTCCTGCAATCAACCGGACAGGTGAATACCCCGGCGTTTTAATAAGAGCTTATGCAGTAGCGTTAAATAACAGCCGTCTGTTGCTCTTCACAAGTGTCTTGTCAAGCGCATAATCATCTTGTAGTCTGCAAAAGAAAGTGGCCAAATTCTCCACGATTCGCAATTACGGTTTCGTTTGCATAATGCGTGGAAACTGCCCGAAATAAAGATGGTCAACGCCATTCAGTCTGTACATGTGCAGTGAAATCTCGCTGTGTCCCTCACTCTGGCTGTGTCTCTCACTCTGTTCGACATGATGATATGTTAGTCAAGGGCCTTGTTCTGCATGGAAGATCAGAAATCTGTCTATCTTGTCGATGATAATGAAGAGATCCGAAAATCACTTCAGTACCTTTTCCAATCGGTTGGTTTGAAGACAAAGTGCTTTGCCACGGGGGAAGCCTTCCTCGAAGGGTTTGATCACGACGGACCAACCTGCGTGATTTTAGATATCCGTCTACGGGGCATCAACGGAGTTGATCTTCTCGAAAACCTTCGAAAAGACGGATGTCAGGTCCCCATTCTTATTCTGACCGGTCATGGGGATGTCCCTCATACAGTTCGGGCAATGAAGGCCGGGGCAATCAACGTTCTTGAGAAACCTGTGCGTGATCAGGTCTTGCTGGATCACATCCACAAGGCGCTCAGCATCGACACCGAAAATCATGAAAAAATGGCCGAGACCGACGAGGTGCACGCGCGAATTTCGAGTCTGACAAAACGCGAAAACGAGGTGATGGGTCACGTCGTCGCCGGGTTGTCGAGTCGAGAAATTGCCGAAGTTCTGGACGTCAGTGCCAAGACAATCGAGACACACCGGGCCAAGATCATGAAAAAAATGAGAGCCAGAAGTGTTCCTCATCTCATACACCTGGTTTTGCTGGCCGAGGGAACAACGTGAGCGATGCAGAATCGATCGGTCGATCGATTCTCTTTTGCTATTTCTCTCCCTCAGTATTTTTCGTATTCGCACGCGCTTTGATTGCCCTTCGATCAGCGGATTGGACAATCGTCGTTTCCCCCTGATATGATGATGTTTTCGACCATCTGTCCTACGCATCAAATCGGGAGTGGCTGTGCCAGCAACAACGAGTCAACTTCATCTCGGCGATGTCCCTGTTGCCGATACCTTCGCCGAAGCTTTTCCCATCACGGCAACGCGCCTCATCGTCACCGCGGCTACACAGGACTGGGCCAGAACTGCAGTGCAACTGATGTGTGGACACGCGACAAGCGTGATTGCCTGCGATGCCGAGGCAGCTTTGGAACGCATCTGGACACCCAACGAAACGCCTGATGGCCGTCCCGGAGCATCGGCCCTGGTTTGTTCGTTCGGTCGCACCAGACTGGCTGAGGCGGTGGCCAGTCGTGTAGGACAATGCGTACTCACTTGTCCCACAACAGCGGTCTTCAACGGTCTTCAAGTCGACAACCGGGAAGATCGAATCGCGGTCGGCAAACAACTTCGTTTTTTCGGCGATGGCTTTCAATCCTCGAAACGAATTGGTGGCAGAAGACTTTGGCGTATCCCTGTAATGGATGGCGAATTTCTCTGCGAAGATCTGTCAGGAACGGTGAAGGGGGTCGCGGGGGGCAATCTTCTGATCTGTGGCACATCTCAGGCGGCCACTCTTGCAGCCGCAGAGTCCGCCGTTGCCGCAATGCGAGATGTTCAAGATATCATTCTGCCGTTTCCGGGGGGAATCGTCCGTAGCGGAAGCAAGGTTGGTTCGCGATACAAAACGCTTAAGGCCAGTACAAACGACGCCTATTGCCCCACCATTCGCCCCCGAACAGAACCAGACATTCCTGCCGGCACCAACGCGGTCTACGAGATCGTCATCGATGGACTTTCGTTCGAGAGCGTGCAACAGGCAATGAAAACCGGACTACATGCGGCGGCATCCTGCGACGGACTGACATTGATTACAGCAGGCAACTACGGAGGTAAGCTGGGGCCGCACCATTTCGCATTGAAGGACCTGCTTTGAGCGACAAACTCCCAGCCGAAAATTGCCCAAACGAGGTGGTGGATATTCAGCCTCACAGCGGCATGCGAACCATTGTGTACGGGGTCATTATCGCTATCGCTGCGGGCATCAGCATCGCCTCAATTCTCCGCGCCCAGCCATTCATGGGAGCCAACGATATTTCCCGCTGGTGCACTGTCTGGTCGTTGGCAGAACAGGGCACCTACAAAATCGATGACATCCACCTCAAGCCGGGCTGGCATACGATCGACAAAGTGCTTCACGAAGACCACTTCTATTCGTCCAAGCCGCCGCTCCTCTCAACAGCCGTGGCAGGCTTGTACAAGGGAATCAATGCGACTGTTGGCTGGGATCTGGAGAAGAGCCGAAAGTATACCGTTTCGACAATTCTGATTATCATCAACATCATCCCCTTCGTTTTGATGTTGTGGGTCTTTACCCGGATTCTTAATGAGTATGCTCGATCAGAATTCACGCGGGTCGCTCTGCTGATACTTCTGGCCCTGGGAACTCTGATCACGCCGTTCCTGTCTACGTTGAATAATCATTCGCTTGCGACTGCGTGTACCATCTTCTCGCTCTACCCCGCGATGCAGATTCTGATCAACAAACGAACCAGCGGTCATCTCTACGCTATTTGCGGTTTTTCTGCTGCTCTCATCTGTTGTCTCGACCTGCCGGCAGCCCTGTACAGCGTTACCCTGTTCGTACTTTTGCTACGGCACTCACCGACGAAAACGCTGACCTGCTTCTCAATCGCGGCGCTCATTCCATTGGGGGCATTTTTCTACACCAACTATCTGGCGACAGGTGGCATCAAACCGTTTTACGCCTACTATGGCACGGATAAATACGAGTATGTCTATCGTGGCATTCCCAGCCATTGGACGAACCCGGCTGGCATCGACAGCAACGCCGATTCATTTCCCGTTTACCTGATGCATTGCACGATTGGACATCACGGCATCTTTTCCCTCACTCCGGCCATTCTTCTGTCGGTTGTCTCGCTGGCATTCGTTCGACGTTGGAAAGCAACTTCCCTGTCGCTTGCAATTGGCATTGGCACATTGCTGACACTTGTCATCTTCGGTTTTTATCTTTCGCGAACGCAAAATTACAACTATGGTGGCAACACCGCCGGGTTGCGCTGGCTGATGTGGTTGATCCCATTCTGGATCATCGCCATGATCCCCCTCTTCGACGACTTCGCAAATCGATTGTCATTCCGCATTGTTGCCACGATCCTGATCGGAGCTTCGATCTTC
Organism: Planctomycetaceae bacterium; assembly: GCA_028284145.1. Taxonomy (GTDB): domain Bacteria; phylum Planctomycetota; class Planctomycetia; order Planctomycetales; family Planctomycetaceae; genus JANQSH01. The sequence goes on from JANQSH010000198.1 coordinate 57,608, forward strand.
TCCGCCGCGTATTCTTACACAACCCCCTGGCGTCCACCCTGGCTTTTCGCGTTAATGCAGGAGTGGGACTGGCTCAAGCAATACGAAGTTCGACCAAAGCCGTTTGAACGACCGATTCACACCTGGTTCACGACTTTGCCCAGGCAGGGAGAATGGATTGAATTCCACATACAGGGTGATCTGGAAGGCAATCCTCATTTTCGTTTGGAGATGGGCGAAAACGGCAAACAGAGTGGACGCACAATCCGCGAGGTCATCGTCACATCCACACGATTTGACAAATCAACGGTTTCGCGTTGGTGGATCGATCCCGACAAATATACAGCGGGCAAACCACCGAAAGACTTCCTTGTCTGGCCGGACAGGAAACCGACCGCCGAGGAACTCAAAACCATCGAGACGGCATTGCGCGGCGTTCCACATCCACGGCCCTATCAACCGGGTATGAACCGTTACGTCAAGACGCCGATACAGGAGGACTATTTCGCAACGCAGCACGCAGCAACACGTGTCGTCGTCCAACGCACAAAGATGAGTCCGAAAATAGTCCACCGATCAGACATCTGGATCTGTGATGATGTGCCATTTGGCGTAGTGAAAATCATCTACACGGTTTCTGACCCAACCACAGGCGAAATCTACTCGCGCCGAGTTTCTTTGGCGACAAAATGGTCTGATCCGGCAAATTGATTACGGCGTTTGTGCTGCGAACGGCCATTCTGGTATCATCGCTCCAAATGCAACGCAGGCTCGAAATGAGGGCACAACCTCTTGACGATAAAGGCGCTTCCAGGCCATGAGCGTATTATGCTCTTCTGTACCGGAATGGACGTCGTCAGACCTGCAAATACAGCCCCCCACGAGTCAGAGACGTCACACCAAAAGGTAAACTGCTCATGTCTCCCGGACTTCTCAAAACACTCGAACATCACGTGGGCGAGGCAATTAAGCGCGCGATTATCGGTCGCCACAGGCGTTCCGGTGCCGTCCTGTTCAGCGATACGACATTGCGCGATGGCGAACAGATGCCCGGCGCGACACTCGAACCAGACGACAAACTGCAAATTGCTCTCGCATTGGAAGAACTGGGCGTGCACTCGCTTGATGCCGGTTTTCCCGCATCTTCCACAGCCGATGTGGAAGCAATCCGTAAGATGGTGGGCGTCGTCAAAAAACCTGTGTTGACTGCACTTTGCAGAACCGTGAAGAGTGACATCGACGCAGCGGACGAAGCACTCGATGGCAACCCGGCACACAAACGAGGAGTCAGTCTTTTCTGCGGCACGAGTCCAACGCATCGCGAATTCAAACTGCAAAAAAGCGAATCCGAGATCCTCAAAATCATCACCGACACAATTTCGTACGCATCGGAGAAGTTCGCAATCATCGCGTTTTCCCCAGAAGACGCCAGCCGCACCGAAATGAAATTCCTGTGCGAATGCTATCGCGAAGCCATTGATGCGGGGGCAACGACCATCGGTTTTCCTGATACCGTCGGTGTCTTAACGCCCGATAAAGCCCGCGACTTCATCCGCAGCATTCAGGACAATGTACCCAATATCGAAAAGGCATTGCTGGCTGTTCATTTTCACAACGATCTTGGTTGTGCCGTGGCAAATACATTGGCCGGTATCGCCGAAGGCGCCAACGTTGTGCAATGTACCATCATGGGGCTGGGCGAGCGTGCTGGAAATGCATCATTGGAAGAAGTTGCCATGGCGCTCGATCTGCATCAGGATCAATACGCCCGCACGATGAAAATCGACACCACGAAACTGGCACCTTTATGTCGGTTGGTTTCCGACTTGACCGGCATCCCCATTGCTTACAACAAACCAATCGCCGGTGCAAACATTTTCGCCACCGAAGCCGGAATTCACCAGGATGGACTGCTCAAGAACCCCGACACATACCTGCCGTTTCGCCCCGAACGGGTGGGAGAGCAGGGGGTTGAGCTGGTTCTTGGTCGGCACAGCGGTCGCCGTGCAGTCGAACATCGTTTGTCCGAGCTGGAACTTGCGGTTGACAAGCCACATGTAATGGCCATTCTCGAAGCGATCAAAGATTTGCCCAAAGGGACGATCGTCAACGAACCGATTTTGCGATCAATCTACGATCAAACCGCAACCAAAGAAAACTGAAATTTTCATCCAATCTGAATATAGGAACGAACGAATGGCCAAAAAAATTCTCATTCTCACCGGCGACTACACTGAAGACTATGAACTAATGGTGCCGTTTCAGGCGCTACAGATGGTTGGCTATGAAGTGCATGTTGTCTGTCCGGAGAAAAAGGCAGGCGATATTATCCGGACCGCCGTTCACGACTTTGAAGGGGACCAGACTTACACCGAAAAGCCGGGGCACAATTTCAAACTGAACGCAACGTTTGCCGAGATAGAGCCGTCCGATTACGACGCATTGTTGATTCCCGGCGGCCGCGCTCCGGAGTATATCCGGCTCAATGCCAATGTCATCAAAATCACAAAGTATTTCGCCGAGACCAGCAAACCGATCGCTGCGGTCTGCCACGGACTGCAGGTTCTCGCCACAGCCGGCGTGTTGAAAGGCCGGAAATGCACGGCATACCCCGCTTGTGGTCCGGACATCACAGCCGCTGGAGGTGAATTTGTCGAAATCGAAGTCGACGACGTGTATGTTGATGGCAATCTTATCACATCCCCAGCCTGGCCATCGCATCCAAAATGGCTGGCAGCCTTCCTCGAAGTTCTTGGTGCGAAAATTGAATTGTAGGTTTAGTGATGGAAAGTTCGGCTCGATTCTGGATCACAGCGGCAGCTGTTCTTGGCGGACTGGCTGTCACATTGGGTGCCTTTGGTGCCCACGGTCTCGATTCGTATTTCGAGAAAAAGTATGCCGAGACCGAGGACAGAATCGTCACGGGTGAAAAGGTTCCCGCAGCGGTGAAGTACCTGGCTGACTTCAAGACCGGTGTGCGGTATCACATGTGGCACGCGTTGGCGTTGCTCGGCGTAGGGATTCTGACCCGCAATGCGAAATCAAAGTCGTTGTCGATTGCCGGCTGGTCTTTTCTGTTGGGCATCATTCTGTTTTCCGGCAGTCTGTATGTGCTGACGATCTTCGGCCTGCGGTGGATGGGCGCGATCGCTCCGATCGGCGGCACATTGCTGATTGTCGGCTGGGTGGCATTGGTATGCGCTGCGTGGTCGCAGACTGTCGATGACAAAACGTCACAACCTGCCCCATGATTCTTTCAGCTTCAAATAGAGCTTTCGACAATTATCGCCGTCAAATTTTGCAGCATATCCAGTCGCTTAAACTTGGCAAGGTTTTCACAAATCGGTAACATGATCACTTCGACGCACCGGTCCGAGAAATTGGCCGTCTGAGTCGAAACTCCGGCGGTGTAGCTCAGTTGGTTAGAGCAGCGGAATCATAATCCGCGTGTCGGGGGTTCGAGTCCCTCCACCGCTACTTGCTGTTCAGTAGTTACTGAGCATCAGTGTTTCGATTTCCAAACGATCATCGGCATGTTTGTGTTATCGACACGCAACGATGCCCGGCTGCATGAGTCAATGCTCCGCGCGAGTTGTGAGATCTATGCCGAATTCACCCGATCATCGAGAGTGAGTGTCTTGGCAGATATGCAAAACCGTGGCATGCCGACGACGATTTGGCAGGCGGCTGCACCTGGTCTCCGCCGGGCAATGCGCCTTGCTTTGATTTCCCGAAGTGCGACTACAAGGTCCGGCTGTGATAATTCCACGGGAATACATGCAAATCAAAACCGCTTTCCAGTTGGTGCAGGTGCTTTACTTTACGATTGCCGGATGCAGCGGAACACGTTCGTCGCGTCGGCCTTTGTTGTGTTCGCTCAGACTCAATGCCGTTCCCGCTTCGAGATTGATATCCTTCCATCGCAGGTCAAGGATCTGACCAATCCGCCAACCCGTTAGATAAGCCGTCACGAAAGAAAACCGTCAAACCGACTACGGTCTCCTGCTGTCCCCCGCGCCCGTTTAACCGCGTCAAACCGAATTGGAACGAACGCCAGCAGTTACCTGACAGGAAGCGTTGAATCGCACGTGATGGGAACTGACTGCATTATGGATTCTGACCCAAATGACTCCAAAGTGATCGTCTGCCTGCCTTTGGCCAAAGGTCGCTCGCGAATGGAGTGGGACGCGATCGGCGAATCGGCTTGAACTTTCCAAAATCAAGGCACACGTTTTCCCAGCCTCGACCTCAACTGTTTCGTCAACTGAGTGACCAGATCAGGATGATCGGTCGCGATGTTTTTCGTCTCACCTTCCGGCGTCGTGTGGTCGTAGAGCTCGGCATAGCCTCCCTTATGCAGGATCATTCGATGTGTGTCGGTGCGAATGGTGAATGCGCTGCCTTTGTAAGCGATTGCCGAGTGACCGACATCTGCTCTGGGATCCTTCAAAACCGGCCTGAGGGAGACACCTTGGGTAAATTTCGGTTGAGGCAATCCCGCCAGATCACAAAGCGTTGGAAATGTGTCGAGCGTTTCTACTACTTCGTCGGTCGACTTGCCGGGCGACGCGATGCCAGGGTACGCAATGATCAAAGGTGATCGCAATGATTCCTCAAACAGCGTGTGTTTACCCCACACGCCATGCTCGCCCAGGTGCCAGCCGTGGTCGCCCCACAAAATAATAATGGTGTTCTTATCCGCTCCGGTTTCTTTGAGTTTCGCCAGCACTTTGCCGACTTGTGCGTCGGCGTAACTGACGCACGCAGCGTAATGGCGGCGGACTTTTGTCGCAAACTCGGCATCGGAATTCGGATTCCTGCCCCAGCGATTATACTTCATGAATTCGCCCGATCCATGCCATGTCGTCTTGCCACTCGGCTTGTTTGGATGAGGCGTCTTGGGGAACTCGGCATCGAGATACGGCTTGAGATATTTCGCCGGCGCACCAAAGGGAAGGTGTGGCCGCAGTACTCCGACAGTGAGAAAGAATGGTTTGTCACTGGCAGCAAGTTTCTCCAATTGTCGCAAAGACTCGTCAATTGCTACGCCATCGGGGTAGATGTTGTCCGGACCTTCTTCCGCCTGCAATACATCCATCATGTTCGTTTTCTTGCGAATCTCGCCGTGGGCCAAACCATGCATCCAACCGCGTGGGTGTTGCCATTTTCCGGCTGGCAGGAGATGGCGATCCCATGAATCGGGCATCTCCGGTTTTGAGTCATCATTCCAGTCCGATCCACCGCGACCGCCGGGATGATGTGACACCTTTCCGACCGAAACGGTGGTGTAACCATGCTGGCGAAACCAGGCCGGCATGCTGGGATGAATCGATTTCGGATCGGCTTTCAGTTGCGATGCCCGCGAAAACAGTGCATTGTTGCTTCCCGATCCATACCGTCCAGTCAGCAGTGTGAAGCGTGACGCTCCGCATGTTGGTGCCTGGACAAAGTGACGCTCAAACAGGCGTCCGCGCGCAGCCAGATCGTCGATATGAGGAGACTGGATGTAGTCGACACCGTAACAGCCAAGTTCCGGCCGCAGGTCATCAACGCAAATCAGCAGCACATTCGGCTTGTCTTTTTCAGCGGAGACCAGATCCGAACCGGCAAAGCCAGTTAACAGTACGAGCAAACATAAGAGCCGGGCCATCATATACCTTTCAAAATGGTCGCGGAGTTCTGAATGGCTCATTGTTCCAGGTTGTCGCCACAGATTGCAACCGGTTAGAGCGTATTCCGCTCTTCCGTGCCGCGATGGTCATTGTTAGACCTGCAAACGAAGGCCCCCCACGAGCCAGAAACGTTCACGAAAAGGGAAACTGCGCTAGCCCGGATATCCTCTTGCGGCAGGAGCGGGCAACCATTGCAATCAAACATCTGGTGGTTTGCAAAGGTGGAAAGCTTCCCTGCAGATATCTTTCTCGAAAAATAAGCAGGAGGCCTCGCATGTTTCACACCCTTTTACAGGAGTCGTTGTGGACACGCTTGATGACCATGGTAATCTCCTGTCGTTCCTGGCTGGAAGCCGAAGGTTCCGTCCTGAGCCACTTGTCGTAGCTGACCCGACTGACCTTCAGCACACGATATTGCACCTGAACCGGTCATCGTTTGCGATGCTCGAAAATGAACGCAAACCTCACCGATTTTCCTTTGCAAAGGCCACGCAGTGGCTTTCATGCCGCCTTCGGAGGGCCATCGCTTTTCCTGGAATATCATGATCCATGCAGAGTTGCCGGTTTTCTTAGCACAGATGTTTGAGTTCGGCGCTGGTGGAAGCGTCATTATCGGAAATCGGCAATGTGCCGTCGGATTCGAATTTCTTCCGCCAGTTCCGGATCAGGGTATCACGGACTCCCGGATCCCTCCCGCATGGTTCGCTCAGTTATCTGACGCCGCAGGAGTTTGCGGCGAAGTGTGAGGAGCCGGACCCCGCTGGGGCTTTGGAGAAGTCCACAGTACTCCGTCCGGCTGGAAACCCAGACAAGTTTACCCAACTCCAAAGCAAGTGCTGGCGATCACACATGAGAACTGAGTGGACGATCAGTCTTCCATGATGTCCTTCTCTTTGCTTGCCGACAGGTCGTTGACCTTGCCTTCGTATTTCTTCGTTAAGTCCTGCACTTTGTCCCTGGTCTGGTCTCGATCGTCTTCGGTCATGCTCTTGTCTTTTTCCGACTGATCGGCATGCTTGTTGGCATCGCGGCGAATGTTGCGAATGGAGACCCGGGCTTCTTCAGCCAGTTCCTTCAATCGCGACACCAGTTGTCGGCGACGCTCGGTGGACAACGGCGGGATGTTCAGACGAATCAATCGCCCTTCCATATTCGGTGACAACCCGACATCACTCGATTGAATCGCCTTGGCAATGTCGTTGAGGACACCGTTATCGAACGGCCGAATCACGATCTGTTGTGGTTCCGGCACACTGATATTTGCCATCTGTTTCAAAGGAGTGGGGGAGCCGTAATAGTCGACGCGAATGGAATCGACCAGCCCCGGTGTCGCGCGTCCTGTCCGAAGCCCCTGCAATTGTCCCTGAAAAACCTGTACGGCCTTTTCCATCCGCTCTTCGGCGTCAAGGAGAATTTCATCCTGATCCATGAGAAAACCCTCACAAGGAGTTGTGATCGTCAAGATCACCACAAATTAGCGGATTCCCGCCCCAAAGCAAAGCGAGGTGAGTCGAAGTCTCAGGAAGGGCCGGTTGACAATTCTGCCTCCGGCAGTACACGGGTCCCAATCTGCTCGCCGGCAATCACCCGCTCGACATTCCCTTCTTTCGCGTAGTTGAACACGACGATGGGGATTTCATGCTCCATGCAATGATGAATGGCCTGAGCGTCCATCACCTGCAGGTTCTGTTTCAGTACATCCTGAAACGAGATTTGAGAATAACGAACCGCGTGCGGATTTTTGACCGGATCATCAGCGTAAACGCCATCTACTTTGGTTCCCTTCAGCACAACATCCGCTTCGATTTCACGCGCCCTCAAAGCCGCTGCGGTGTCGGTTGTGACGAATGGGCTGCCCGTCCCCGCTGCAAGAATGACAACCCGCCCTTTTTCAAGATGTCGTACGCATCGCCGTCGAATGAACGGTTCGGCAACACCTTCCATGCGGATCGCTGTTTGCAGTCGTGTCGGTACACCGACTTTCTCGAGTGCATCCTGCAAGGCGAGTCCGTTGATAACCGTCGCGAGCATCCCCATGTAATGAGCGGTCGACGGATTGATTGCCGCACTGAGGGCCGAAAAATCCTTACCACGCAGGATATTGCCCCCACCACAGACGATCGCCAGTTCGACTCCGGATTCGACCACCCGCTTGATCTGTTCCGAGATCACAGCGACTTCGGCCATCGCAATGCCCGATTCCCCCCCGCGACAAAAACTCTCGCCACTGAGTTTCAGCAAGACCCGTTTGTAACGGCCAACCTGTTCGGCATCCTTTTCGGACATCGTGTGTCTCTCCGTCGACTAGATCAGTTTACGTTATTGTGTGACGTTTCTGTCTCGCGGGAGTCTGTATTTGCTGGCCCAAAGCCATGCTACGCGGACACAAGAATGCGTCATACGAGTATCAAGGATAACTGGAACAACCCATGCGGCTGTTATTTGAGCGGTTGTGGCGAAGCAGAAACAAAAATAGCCGGAGGATCGCTTGTGAATCCCATCGGCTTTGTGGACTCCACCTCGCTCGATGACTGACAGGATATTTCAAAACCACTGGGTGCAGCAAATTCGCTCGTCAACTTCAAAGCGAACTCTCGCCACCAACCAGATAGGAAACTGGCACTACAGTCCGATCACCCAGCGAACAAAACTTTTTGCCGTTAGACCCTTTTCCGCCAATGCCTGACTGACCGACTTCGAATCATCTTTGGCGAATGGCTGATTAACCAGCACACCCTGCTCGACATAGAAGTTGTTCATGCGGCCATCAACAATTTTGCCGATGATATTCTCCGGCTTGCCGGTCGCTTTTGCTTCTTCGGTGAGGCGGTCCCGTTCAGCCTGAACCGCTGCCGGGTCGAGATCGTCCGCCGTGGTGACGGTCGGCTTCAAGGCGGCAATGTGCATGGCAACATCACGCAACGTATCCGGATCGGACGATTCACCCGTCGCCGAAAACAGCACACCAGTCTTCCCATCGTGATGGATGTAACCGTTGACCGGACCTTCCAGGCGCGTCACACGTGAAACAACAATCTTTTCGCGGATTTTGTTGATCAGTTCCTCGTAGACCTGTTGCAACGTTTTGCCGTCCGAACCTGGAGCTTCCTGAGAAAGCAGATCGTCCGGGGTTTCGGCACCAGAACCGCTCAGTAGCTGCTGAGCGCAGGCATTTCCAAATGCAATGAAGTCTTCCGCGCCGGAAACCGGAGCCGACTCACATTGCACCTCGACCATGACTGCTTCGCTATAATCATCTTTGATAATCTGGAAGATGCGGCCTTCTTCGGTTGCATTGTCCTGCCGCTTCAGTTGGATCTTCTTGAACTCTTCCTTGAGGATAGCAATCGCTTTGTCCTGATCACCTTCCGCCGCAACAAGCGCTTTCTTGCAATCCATCATGGGCAGGTCAGTGAGTTCGCGCAATTGCTTGACCGCCTGGGCTGTGATTTCCGCCATGATCAAATTTTCTCCTGCATTTTGATGAGCCTGCTTTTGTTGTGTGGCTCTATTGATTGTCCTGTATGAAACATCATTGTTCGTATCAAAAACGTGTGTTTCGCTTACCAGTATCCGCGATGAACGGATACTGGCCTGCCATTGCAGGCTCCCACGAGACAGAAGCATTTCACGAAAAAGTAAAAAGTAAACTGTTCTCAGTGGACCGAATTCAACGCGAACAGTTCGGAGGCTGTGTCAACTCAGCCGTTCTTAAACTGTCTTCCAGGAATACGTCTATCAGGATTGACTGACGAACTTCCTGTCAAGGCGTTGAAACCTGGTTGTATCCGGTTCGGATCGCCTGCCGGTCCAATATCCTCAGACACGATTCAGGTAACACGTCACCGCAACACCCGATCGTCTGAGTTCGTTTCAACGATAGTATTCAACTACAGTGTAGGAACGGGTTTGGGTTCCTCACCAACGGGTTGTTCATCCTTTTGTGGAACCTGAGAGCGGCCAGCCTTGATCGCGTCTGCCAGAAAACCAAGCATCAACCGAATTGAGCGAATGCTGTCGTCATTGCCAGGGATTGGCAGGTCAACAACATCCGGATCGGAATCGGTATCAATCAATGCGACAACTTTCGCACCAACGAGGTGAGCTTCGTGAACAGCGTTTTTCTCTTTTCGTGGATCAACGACAACAATTGCTTCGGGGATACGATTCATATCCCGAATGCCGTTCAGGTTTCGATAAACCTTCCGTTTTTCCCGCATCAAGGTTGATTGCATCTTTTTCGAGAACTTGTCGATGTCTCCACTCTCTTCCAATGCTTCCAATTCTTCGAGGCGTTTCAGCCGACTGCGAACAGTCCGGAAGTTGGTCAACGTGCCACCCAGCCAGCGTTCATTCACATAGGGCATGCCACATTCTGTGGCCGCTTCCATCACCGGTTGAGCCGCCTGTCGTTTGGTGCCGGCAAACAAAATCAGGCTTCCCTGTGATGAAACTTTTTGCAGGTACCTGGTTGCTCGCAGCAGTCCACGGACCGTCTCCTTGATATCGATAATGTGAATCATGTTGCGGTGACCGTAAATATAGGGCCGCATCTTGGGATTCCAGCGGCTCGTCCGGTGACCATAATGTACGCCTGCCTCAATAATGTCTTTGACAACGATTTCAGCCAAGGTGATTCTCCTCTTATATTGACGCCCACCGCTGGCAAGCGGCACAGTCTGATATTCTCGATGAATTCCGGGAAGGCCCCATTCCGAGCCACAGACCGTTACAGCAAGTCAATACTGCAAAGATGGTTAGGACAGTTCGAAGATGGAAAAAACGTTGGAATAACGCCTGATTTCGTCATCGTGGCACCACAAAGTTCACAACGAACCATGCTGGTTTTGCTGCCCCAAAAACTGGTAAGTGAAGTATGGTAATGGGTTAGGGTGAGAACGTCAAACCCTGCTCCGATCAGTTCTTCAGATTTTCATCGAGTGTCTCAACGGAAGTTGAACCGACGATTTTTGGAGTCTGAAGTTCAATTGCAGGCTTTCCACCCGCTTTGATCTGAATCGGAACCTCCCAAATGGTTTTGCCAAATTTGCAAAGTCCTCCAACTCCGTCGCGGCAATAAATGTAGTTCACACCCAACAGAATGATTTCTTCGCCGGTTGATTTTTTGAGCGGAATGGAAAAGGAGACCCGATTCCCGTCAACCCTGCCACGATGGCTCTTTCTCAAATGTTCGTCGTGGATCAGGACGGAGTTCTTTTTTTTGCCCGCCAGTTCCATCCGTCCGATCACCGGCGCCAGTTTATTGAGTTTGTACGGTGCAGGCAGATTCACCGAGACCACAATTTTCAGTTCTTCACCCGATTTCAATTCCTGCAATTCGATCCTGATCACATCCTTTGCGTCAGCCAGTGATGTCGCTTTGGGTTTCGGCTTTTTCGGCGGCTTCAAGCCATCGATCTCAAATCGTGACGTCTTACCGGTTTTCAAGTCGTGTTTCAGCAGACGGTGATTGTTCGTATCGGCAATAATGAGGGTGCCATCATGCCACGTAATGCCATGTGGCTCGGACATCTTCAACGGTTGCAGAGAGTCCCCTGCTGTGCCATTACCGAGCAATGTTTCGACTTTGGCAAATTTCTTTTGCAACGTCAGCTTCCTGATTTTGTGATTGTACGAGTCGGCGACGTAGAGATGCGTACCATCGAAAGTGATTCCCAAAGGATGCTGCAAACGGGCATCCGGTCCCACACCATCTTTATCGCCAAATGTGAACAGCGATGCGCCTCGCGGCAACTCAAATGTACCGGCGATCGTGGTCACATCCTCCTCGTCATCCAACGGGATCTTGCGAATGGACGAACCTTCGCTGTCGCAAACATACAGATATTTGCCATCGGAAATAATGCCGGAAGGCTGGGCCATTTCGCATTGCAGCCGCGAACCATTTATGATGTCTTCCCGCCCGTTACCGGCGTAAGTTTCAATGCGATTGGACCCAAGTTTATGACTCCACAATTGATGTGGTCCGGCCATGCAGATATAGAGGACGCCATCGACATGCTCTAATGCCCAGGGACTGGCCAACGCCGTCGTCTTGAGGTTCCCCCCAAAGAAGCGGTGACGCGCCTGGCTGCCTGTCCCCGCCAATGTCGCAACCTTTTTCTTTTTCAGGTCGATCATTCGGATCGAGTGGTTCTCGGTGTCGGCGACATACAGCGTCTCCTTCACTAAAACCATTCCTTGTGGGTGATCAAACATGGCTTCATCGTAGCTGCCATTCCTGTTGCCAGTCTGACCATTGCCAACAACGTCCAGTAGTTTGCCATTCAGTGTGGCGATGATGATCCGGTTATGGTTGCTGTCCGATATGAAGAGCCGTCCCCCTTTTCCATCTGCCAGCACTTTGCTGGGAAACAGCAGAGGCGTTTCCTTCATCTTTTCCCGTTCCAGATCAAAACGAATCGGCGTTTCGTCGAGCGTTCCTTTTGCATCATGGTGATCGACCAGTTTTTGAATGACGGTCTCGAACAACTGGCGATGTCCCTCGCCCGGTTGCCGACCACAAAAATAACCTTCGGGATCGATCAGCGCGAGCGTTGGCCAGGATCGCGTGCCAAATTTTCGCCAGATCGTCATGTTGGCATCATTGACGACCGGGTGTTCAATCTCGTAACGCTGAATCGCCCTGCGGATGTTCTCGGAATCTTTCTCGTTGTCGAACTTGGCGGAGTGCACACCAATCACGACAAGTTCGTTGGGAAACTTCTTTTCCAGATATTTGAGATCGGGCAGGGTGTGTATGCAGTTGATACAGCAATAGGTCCAGAAGTCGAGTAGTACGACTTTGCCGCGCAGGTCTTTGACACGAATCTCACCCGTCGTGTTTAACCACTCTGTCCCACCTTCGAGCATGCCATCGGGCAACTTGACCCGATTTGGAAACGGATTGGGTGGGATCACTTTGTCTCCTGCCTTTAATTTGTCCGGTTGTTCGGCTTGTTCTGAATCTCCCTTCGGCTGTTCGCTCGAACCATTCACGCGAGTCTTCCCTGGTTGATCTTTCGCGGCGGGGGATTCCTGAGCATTGGCCCATTTGCTGGCATGTGTCAGCCAGAATCCGCTCCCGACAATCAACATGAAACACAACAAAAGCGAGGAAAGCGATCCGTCGGTAATTCCTCCACCTCGCAACTGGGCAAATTCGGGTTGTCTGTTTCGTCCTGTTCGCAACATTTGGGCATCCTGACTTTGCTAGATGGGTCGATGTTAGAGCAGTTTACCTTCTGGTGTGACGTCTCTGGCTCGTGGGGGCCGGCCTGTGTTTGCAGGCCTGACGATGCCCATCGCGGCACAGAAGAACGTAATACGATCTAAATCCAAATGGATCAATTTCCTGAATGGATCAATATCGATTTTCGGAATGCGTCAGCTGAATGTTCATCACAATCAACAGCGTTCTCTTAGCTTATCATCCCTCTTCCCGTCGTAACACCGAACCAGATCCGGCTAAATCCAATAGATGCAAGATTTTTGTGTAAAAACACTTACGACAGAAGACTCACATCCAGATCTTCTGTAGGACAGGACGACGTTTTCCGTTATTATTCTCTTCCCCATCCCTCTCTCACTCGTTCCTCTCGGGGCAATTTCCACTTCGATCAATCCTCCTCAATTACACACCTCACACTCTTATGGAATGGAACAATGCGAAAGCTCGATCGCGCAATGCGATGCGCACGGTACGTGATGGTTGCGATCACTGGGCTGCTTTGCCTGCCGTCAATCGGATGCCAACTGATGAAGGATACATGCGCCAGATTCCCGACCATTCCAGAGATGGCACACAACTTGAAGCCGCATCGTCTGCAACGCCTCAATCGCTGGTCCGGTCCGGGGGAGCACCATTACTCCATCCCCGATCCGATCCCGGCGATTGATCAGGTCAGTGATGAGCATGGTCTGGTTCAGAGGCACAAGCCGCACCCAGGAGCGGTCTTTCCCTTTCAGGATACAATTCCGTCGTCCGAGGGATTGACCAGCGCGTCTGCTCCCTGATCAAGCAACAATCGGGCGACTTTTCCGCCCAACGATTCCGGTTCGATATCATCGGCCATCGACTCCGCCGTGATTTTCTGACGGCCATCATGACTCAAAACCACGGCTTGCAACGACAGGTTGTCGTCGCGCAATTCGCAATACACTCCAACGGGAGCATGGCATCCGGCACGCAAAGTTGACAACAGACTTCGTTCGGCACGCACTGCGAAAAAGGTTTGGGCATGAGCGATTGAAGACAAAATGTGAGCCGTGCCCTGGTCATCTGAGCGACATTCAATCCCCAACGCCCCCTGACCAACTGCCGGAAACATCAACGGTGGCTGCAGGCGGCAGGTGATACGATTTTCAAACTCAAGCCGACGCAAACCCGCTTCTGCAAGAATGATCGCATCGTATTCCCCATCGTCCAGTTTTCGCAGGCGCGTTTCGACATTGCCACGAATATCGAGCAGTTGCAAATCATCACGATGATGCAGCAATTGTGCCTGACGGCGGACACTGCCCGTGCCAATTTTCGTTCCGGTCGGCAACGAGTCGATACGGCAACTCTCGTTCAAAGCCCTCTTCGGAAGCACAAGCGCGTCAAAGAGCGGCCCCCGCTCAGGCACGGCCGCCAACTGCAGACCTTCGGCGGATTCCGTCGGCAGATCTTTCAGGCTGTGCACGGCGATATCGGCCCGGCCATCCAGCACGGCTTTCTGCACCTCACGTGTGAAAACCCCCAAGCCTCCAAACTGCTGCAACGCATTCGTCTGGTCGCGGTCTCCCTGCGTTGAAACCTCGATCAGTTCCACGTCCAACTCAGTATGAGACTGGCGCAACAGGTCGGACACATAATGTGCCTGCCAGAGCGCAAGTTGGCTGGCGCGAGTTGCGATACGAATCTGTGACGGCATTTCACCCACAATCAGAACTCGTCTTCCGGTGAATCGGGATCAGGCCGATGTATTTCCGCAGGCTGATTTGGCACATAGCCATGCGGGAGAATCTGACCGGTCTGGCTGTAGGGTGAACCGATCGGTGGTTGTGACCCGGCCAGTCGCCGCGTGATGATGTCCTGCAGCACTTCAGGCGTCACCTTTTGTTGCTGGGGAATTAACACACCGCAAGAAAGACAGAACTGAAACGCCTGATCGACAGAGATGTCGATATCCACGACCTGGCTACGCGGCAGGCTGACCGTGAATCCGGTCATTGGCATGGGCGAAGTCGGCATCAACACGCTGATCATCGGCTCGCCCGTAGCCGCAGTCAGATCGAGCATACTGTCACTTGTCACAAATCCCAGTGACCAGATCCCCCGACGTGGATATTCCAACGCCACAACACGATTGTAAGAAACTGTCCGCTCGGTGAAAAAGAAATCGGTCACCTGCTTGACGGACGAATAGACGTTGCTGACGAACGGAAGCTTGGACATGAAGACATTTTCGACCTTGTTGACGGCCCAACGTCCAACTCTGTTTGTCATCATCCCGCCGAGAAAATAAAGCAACACAATCGCAATGGCGACCGCCACAGCACTCAAATTGAACAGGCTCTTGAAGTAACGGGTTGTCACCAGTTCCATATACAACCCAAGAGCCGTGGTCGGCATTTCCATTGGCCTCAGCCGCTGCGCGACTTCCTCATAATCGCGGTAGGGAACGGCCTGCTCACCCATCGGGACATAGACATCGGCCAGTTTGATCCACGATTTGGGAAAGGTCCCGTTTTCCGGTCGTTCCCGGTCCGGTGCATCCTCGGGATGATCGCGCCATCTGATGAGTTGCGACTCCAGTTCCGGCGTCACGCGGTACGAATGGCCAATGTGATCAAGTGGAGGAATCCCCTTCATCTTCACGACTTTTTCCAACGGAACAGTTTCTTTCACAATCTGCGCAATCGTGAATCGGACTGCCGTACTGGTCGGATGAATGATGTAATCATGAATCACCTGAAAGATCCAGATCAGAATGACCAGGGTCAGAATTGGTGGCAGGCTGATGGCTAATCCACGCAGAACAAAGCGGGATGCGCGGGATCTCGGTTTCGACAAAGTCGGGCTGGCTTCCGTTGTGGCTTCGTCTTTTTCTGGTTCCAGTTCGGACATTTACGGTCCTGTTCTCTGCTCGGAGTTTCGGGATTCGAGCGCGAAATGATCTTCTTCAAAGAATGAGATGGGAAATTGTAGCGACCCGACCGCAATTCGTGCAGGGCAACATGACATACAGAACTCTCGGGATTTCCGATTTTCCGATCAAATCGGATGCGAATCGCCAGCAGGCGGGCGCGTCAATGTCGAGCAAATGGCAAATCGCCAGAGCGTGTTACGCTCTTTCGTGGCGCAATGGGCGCTGTTCGGGCTACATGAATCGGCTCCCACGAGTGAAATCCGTCACACGAAAAGGTGAACTGCTCTAACGATGCCGATTCTGCTGACCGATTCCTCGAGCGATGACAGCCACAACCACATCAGCAGCGCCAGCCTGCAGCAACGCTTTTGAAACTTCGTTGGCTGTTGTACCGGTTGTCAGAATGTCGTCCGTCACCAGAATCCGGCCTCCTTTTATTCGATGATCGCTCACTGCGAAGAAGGCATTATTGAGATTTCGCCTTCGCTGCGAGGGTGGCAAACCCGATTGTGAAGGCGTTCTTTGCGTTTTGTGAACTGCGTGGCGGGCCAGAGGGATGCCCAGCTGGTGCGCGAAAACCGCTGCCATTACGTCGGCTGCATGATGCGTTTGCGAAAGGCGTTGCGTCCAATGGTGGGGTACGGAAACGACCGCATCAAAAGCGTTCTCCGTCAGGAATTCACTGTGTTTTTCCAGAAGTAACCCGCTCAAAGCAGCCGTCAAATCACGACCGCGTGGCTCCTTGGCAGATTGGCAAACCACCTGCATCCAACCTTGATAAATCCCCAGAGGCAGGACGGTTCGAAAGCGGAAGCAATCGCGCTGGCAAAGCTGACAGCCCTGCGTCGCATCGACATTCGGACCAACTGGCCCACCACAACGCTGGCAGTGCTGGTCGATCAGCGGTTCCAGTCGCGCACAACATGCATCGCAAAGAGCTGCAGGACAGTTGGCCGGGAAACCTGCTGCCAATGCCTGCTGGCAGAGCGGACAGCGGAGCGGAAACGCAAATTCCAACACCCCTTGCAACGAATTCCGTGCCCAGCGCAACCACTGGGGAATACGCACTGAGTGAGGGTCAGCAAACGATTGTTCGACATTCGACGGCATCGTTCGGATGTTTCGAGCAGTTTACCTTCTGGTGTAACGTTTCTGGCTCGTGGGGACCGGGCTGTGTCTGCAGGCCTGACGACGCCCATCGCGGCACAGAAGAGCGTCATACGCTCTCGCGAATCGAAAACCAGCATCAAATCGCAACGATCCAGCCTATCATGGTACCACGTCGGATGCCACAGGCTTTGCCTGTAAAATCGTCACAAAAAAGCGGAACGACGCAAACTGTCCGATGGTTGGTTCATCAGCAATCAAACGAAATACAAGGCAGGTTCGCGCTGAGCGGATGTTGGTTGTCGTACTAAAAGCCGTTTACCTTCTGGTGTAACGTTTCTGGCTCGTGAGGAACTCTGCCAGCCGATGTGCTACGCACGGCGGTACCGCGTCGAGGTATCGACGCGGCTGGAGTCATCGCGCCACAAAAGGGCGTAATACGCTCTATCAGGGACATAAGGTCAACTCACACGCATGGAACAATCCTGATTCATACATCGTCAGCTGGCAGTCTAAAGATAGAATGGACTCGACCGGAACCCAATCAGGCGTTACATTTTAAGGCGATCGTCGTTACCAGATGTGAGTCGCGAACGTACAAACATTCTCGGGACGTTACTCTGCGGCTCCTCCCAGTCGGAGTACCCCTCCGGACCAATTGGCGGCCCCACCACCAATGTCTGAGTTTGGCGATCTTCCTCCCCACAAGCGCCGATGCTCGTACGCTTGCCGAGATGAAAGAAGATCGTCTATCAGCTTTTTCCTGAAGCATCCATGGAAACAAAATATATACGCAATTTTTCGATTGTCGCTCACATCGACCACGGCAAGAGCACGCTGGCAGATCAGCTGCTGCTCAGGACCGGTGCAATCACCGAACGTGAATTCAAGGAACAGATTCTCGACGATCTCGACATCGAGCGAGATCGAGGCATCACGGTCAAAGCCCGTACGGTCGCGATTCACTATGAGCATGAGGGGCAAACCTATGAGTTGAATCTGATTGATACCCCCGGGCACGTCGATTTTCATTACGAGGTCTCGCGCAGCCTCGCCGCCTGTGAGGGGGCATTACTGTTGACCGATGCCTTTCAAGGGGTTCAGGCCCAGACGGTGGCGAACACATACGCCGCAGTCGAAGCCGATCTTGCGATCATTCCGGTGATCAATAAGATCGATCTTCCGGTCACTCGGATTGAAGAGGTCACAGACGAAATCGAGACGATTCTCGGCCTTGACACCGACAACGTTCTGCATATCAGCGCCAAACAGGGAACGGGTATCGACGATGTCTTCCGGGCGATCATTGAAGAGATCCCCCCTCCGGCGGGGAAAAAGGAGTCACCGCTGCGGGCTTTGGTCTTCGACAGCAAATTTGATCCTTACAAGGGGGTCATTACTTATGTCCGTATTGTTGAAGGAACGATTGCCAAAGGGCAGAAAATTAAATTCCTGCGAGAAGGAACCACGCACGAAGTTATCGAGATCGGCCAGTTCAGCCCCGATATGAAACCGGTAACCCAGTTGGGGCCGGGACAGGTTGGCTATGTGCTGACCGGCATCAAAGAACTCGGAGCCGTACATGTCGGTGATACTGTCGCCAACCCCGTACAATTGCCCGAGGCACCACTGCCTGGGTATCAGGTACCTCAACAAATGGTCTTTTGCGGCATGTATCCCATCGACGCAACCGATTTCGAGAAATTGCGAGAAGAATTGCAGAAGTTGAGTCTGAACGATTCCAGTTTTTCATTCGTCGCGGAAACCAGTGAGGCTCTTGGTTTTGGATTTCGCTGCGGTTTTCTCGGCATGTTACACATGGAAATTGTGCAGCAGCGGCTGGAACGGGAACAGGACATCGATCTGATCCAGACCGCCCCGAACGTCACGTATGAGATTCTGACCAACCACGGGGAGATTCTCCCGATCGACAATCCACAGATGGTTCCCGACGCCGGGCAGATTCAGGAATTTCGCGAACCAATCGCCCGTGTTACGATGATTGTCCCGGCGGAGAACATCGGCACGATCATGCAGTTGTGTGAAGATCGCCGCGGAACATACAAGAGTACCGAATATCTGGGGCCGAATCGCGCACAGATCATCTACGAATTGCCTTTGGCGGAAATCGTGTATGACATGCACGACAAACTGAAAAGCGCGACCCGCGGCTACGGCACGATGGACTACGATGTGATTGGATTCCAACCGGCGGATCTCGTCAAACTTGACATTCTTGTTAAGGGTGTGAAAGTCGATGCACTTTCGACAATCGTACATCGGGATTCCGCTGAACGACGGGGCCGCTCGCTGGTCAAACGTTTGAAAACCGAAATCAACAAACACATGTTTGAAGTTCCTCTGCAAGCGGCAATTGGTGCACGAGTCATCGCCCGGGAAACCATATCCGCCTTGCGAAAGAATGTGACAGCCAAGTGTTATGGTGGCGACATCACCCGCAAACGAAAACTGTGGGCCAAACAACGCGAGGGAAAAAAGCGGATGAAACAGTTCGGACAGGTGGAAATCCCGCAGAAGGCGTTTCTCTCTGTTCTGGAAGCGGGTAAGGACGATTGACGTAAGGCCTTTTCCACGCGTGGTTATATCGGACGTGGCGGTGCGGGTCGAATCTGGAGCAGTTTTCCTTCTGGTATGAAGTCTCTGGCTCGTGGAGGCATGTGTTTGCAGGCCTGTTGGCGTCCATCGCGGCACAGAAGAGCATAATATGCTCCAAATCTCGCATTTCTCGATTTCTGTCGCTGCGGTAGAATGGAACGTTGTGTAGCCCCCGAGTTCTGCCTTATTTGCGGACCAAACTCTTTTCCGCTCAAACAGCGATGGTACGGAATGATTTGAGTGCATCACGAATCTGCGATCGACAATCAGCACGAATGGAATGCGAACCCACCGGGGCAATTCCCGAATGGGAATGTCGCGCCCCACAGCGAATCGGAATCAGTACGGCTTTGGACGGATGATCCGCCGAAGCCCTCCTCTCGTTCCACTTCTTCCAAAGGCAGGCAACGTCGCGGTTCGGGCATGCGATCGATTGTCGAAGCAATGATTTGCATGGTGATTGCCGTCATTCTGTTTCGGGCGTTCGAGGTGGAAGGTTATCTGATTTCCACCGGGTCGATGGCTCCCAGTCTTTACGGTCACCATAAGCGTGTCACCTGCCCTTCCTGCGCATACACATACGCTTTTGGTATCGCCACCAACGAAGGTGGAAACCTCGCCGCTCAATCGGGGGATTCACAACCACCCGAGTCTGACAGGACGATGACCGAACGAGCGCAACCTCCCACAGTCAGTTCGTCGGCGCCACAACAGTTCAGTACCTGTCCAAATTGCGGTCAAAACCGAATCGATCTGGCGAATGTGCCCAAAAACCAGGGGGACCAACTACTGGTCTACAAACATGCGTATCAGTACCACCCTCCCCGCCGCTGGGAGGTTGTTGTGTTCCGCAATCCAAACCGTCCGACACAAGCCTATGTTAAACGCCTCGTTGGATTGCCGGGTGAAAACGTGCAAATCAAACAGGGCGACCTTTTCATCAATGGCCAGATTGTTCGTAAGGATCTCGAAACACAACGTGCGATGCGGATCCTGGTATATGACCACGAGTATGAACCACGCTCGGATGAGGATTCCCGGGAAATCGCAGAGGACTGGCAATCACGCTGGTTCTCGGAGCAAAACGACAACGGCTGGGAACGGGATGGGAGTGTTTTCCGCTTTCATTCCCGCGAATCGGATTTCCATTGGTTGAGTTACCGCCATTGGGTGCGGCAGGGTGGACTGCATATCACGTCCGTTTCGCTACCGGAATGGCCGCGCGATTTCCAGATGGGCGACATGGTGTTCCTTCCCATCCGATATGATCCGGAAGAACAGATCCTGGCCTGCCGAGGTGTGCTCTCGTCAAAATGGGAGGACCGCCTGGTCGCGTCCAGCGATGACGAAACCTTTATCGCCCGCGTCCGCGAGTTGGCGAAAAAGTCACACAACGCACCTGTTACCGATTTCTACGGCTACAACCGAACTTATGGAGGCACGCCTGAAACCGTGCGGGACTTTTTCTGGTCTTCCCGCATCGCGCTGCGCGATGCCACCGGAGATTTGTTGACGCGCGAGTCCGACGAGCCTCGTAAGAAAACCCGCAAAGCGGCAATGTTCGTCATCGAAATGCCGGTTGGCAAGGTTCCCTGCCATCTGCTGTTCAACCTGACCGATCGCAAAGCGGAATTATACGTGAACCGGAAACCAGCTCCAGTGCTGACTCAGCCATTGCCGACCGTAGTGGGGCAATCGGAATTTGAATTTGAGATGTCGGTCATCGATCGTCAGGTGATTGTCGCGATCGATGGCAATCATCTGTTCGCACCATACGCCATTCGCGATGCTTTGCAGTCTGGATCGATAAAAGATGGAGAACGCGATTTATCACCCGATCGTCCACCTGTCCGGTTGGGCGCCCAGGGTGTCGCCGCTCACGTGGCAAATTTGAAGCTGTATCGCGACGTCCACTATACCCGCGGCCAGAGTCGCAACGGCATCAATAGTCCGTTTTTACTCGGAGACAATGAGTTTTTCTTTCTCGGCGATAACAGCCCGGTTTCGCTCGACAGCCGAAGTTGGAAGGAAGGAGCCGTCGATCGCCACCTGCTGCTGGGGAAACCGCTGGTTGTACACCTCCCCTCCAAACCGGGGCGCCTTCGTCTGGGGGAGCGTTCCGCGTACATCCGCATTCCGGATTTTTCCCGAATTCGCTATATTCGTTGATCTTAAGAGCGTATTACGCTCTCCTATGCCGCGATGACGTTGATTGGTGTGCAAACACAAGTTCCTGCGAACCAGAGATGTCAGTCACACCAGAAGATAAACTGCCCTGACAGATCACGAGGCACGATACTCCAGAATCCAGCCAGTTCACAATCCAACAGTCGGATTCGATGATGCATATGGAAATCCTGTATAAAGTGCCAGAGGTGATCGTCGTGTCATATCGCTGATTGCAAAGAACACACTCCCTCGAAACAATCCTCCTGACGAACCAGACGACACATGCCGAAACAAAAATCCTCATCCAGTCCCGATGGCCGCGACGATCAGAAATCGCCCCTCAGCGAAGGACGTCGAGCCCTTTCATCTCCCAAAACGACACGCGCCAAAACAGCACGTGCCAGGACTCCTCAATCAACGAACGCCTCAAAAGGCGATCAAACTGGTGAAGGGAATAATGGAACGAAAAAGGCGAAACCCTCGGACGGATTGCGCGAAACGATGGATTCGATCGTGATCGCTTTCGTGCTGGCGTTTTTATTCCGCACGTTTGAAGCCGAAGCGTTTGTCATTCCCACCGGATCGATGGCCCCTACGCTGTATGGTCGTCATAAAGATGTCGATTGCGAGCAGTGCGGGTTTGAATTTGAAGTCGGTGCCAGCGACGAACTCGATCGGGACAATGGCTCTTACTACGGTCCAGGGCGACTCAACACGGCCTACTGCCCGAATTGCCGCTACGAAAACGAAGTGCGAAATCTGCCCGTCTACAAAGGCGATCGCATTCTGGTCAATAAGTTTCCATTTGAAATGAGCGACCCGGAACGATTCGATGTAATCGTGTTCAAGTATCCCGAACAGCCCGGGACGAATTACATCAAACGGTTGATTGGTCTGCCAGGTGAATCGATCAAAATTGAACGTGGCAATATTTACGCCCGAAAATCGGAAGAAGAGAAATGGAACATTCTGCGTAAACAAAACCCCGACAAACAACGGGCGTTACAAATTCCCGTATACGACGACAATCACCCCCCTTTGGGGCTCTTGCAACATGGCTTCCCGGAACGATTCGCGGCCATGAATCGCACGGGCGAACGCAACAACGGACTGGCTGGTTGGACGAATGCGGACAATGGCTGGGAAGCTGATACGCAAAAACGCCGTTATGCAATTTCGGCCAGCAAAACGCAAGGCAAAAAAGCGGCCTGGTTGCGGTACCGACACATGATCCCTCGTGATGGCGATTGGGATACTGTCCTGCGGGGAACGCCAGAACTCTTGCTGGTCGAGCCGGTGAAACCGAGTCTGATCTCGGATTTTTGTGGCTACAACACCTACACCAACGCCTATAGTGCCGTTGCAGAATTTGGCTCCTTCTGGGTTGGGGATCTGACGGTTTCGTTCCAGGCGTACCTTGAAGACGTCACTGATCAATCACGGCTGTTGATTGACCTGAATGAGGGAGTGCGGAACTACCACTGCACGATCCAACCTTCAACCGGCATCGCGACACTCAGCTATTTCGACTCTTCTCTCAATCCGGATGATCCCGAAGAAGTGATTCTTGGATCGCAGGAAACCCCGATGAAATCGGGCGGCAATTATCAGGTCACATTTGCCAATGTCGACAACCGCCTTTGCCTCTGGATCAACAATCGGCTGATCGATTTCGGAGAGGCTGCCGAGTACAAAGACACCGAATCAAAAGGTCCGACCGATGGCGACCTCACTCCCATCGGCATTGGTACGCGTCACCTTTCTGCCGAAATCACAGACCTGCAGATCGACCGTGACATCTACTACCGCGCAGAGCAATTGCCTGAATCTCGCGAGTACCACGGACATGACAACCCTGACCGAATTCCTGATGGCGGACAGGTCTTGCACGAACACCGCCGACAGGGAATGCTGAATTCCAAACTGAGCGATCCGGCAAAATGGCGTGGGTCGTACGACTCCGATTCTCGTGTGGCGATTTTCCCGGCTCTGGCGGATGATGAGTACTTTGTGCTGGGGGACAATAGTCCTCGCAGCCAGGACAGCCGCATCTGGTCAAACCACAATCGCCGTGCACCACGACGTCATGCCGTACCACGTAGCGCACTGGTCGGCAAAGCCTTTTATATTTACTGGCCACATGGTGTTCCCTTTGGAAACGATGGGAAAGGTTTCCCGATTCTGTACCACAAAACGGTTGAGGGGCAGCACCCCACGGTCAACAACCAGCCGGATCCTTATCCAAGTTTTGTCCTGCCATTTTACCCGCAGGTCACAAGGATGCAGCGGATTCGGTAATCAAAGACGAATAACAAGAGAAAGTCGAACGGAACCGACTGCTTTGATCATGGAGGATGGACAACATGTCATTGCTGAAGAGTGTGGGACTGGTCAAAGTTTACCCCGGCGGGAAAAAAGCGGTCGATGGCGTCGACCTGTTTGTCGAGCCGGGAGAAATTGTCGGACTGCTTGGCCCCAACGGAGCGGGGAAGACAACGACCTTTCGCATGTGCTGTGGCCTGATCGCGCCGACCAAAGGCCGCGTCTTTCTCCACGATGTCGACGTCACCGACTGGCCGATGTACAAACGCGCCAGGCATGGTATGGGTTATCTGCCGCAGAATGACAGCGTATTCGGCAAACTTTCGGTCGAGCAGAATATCTCCGCGATTCTCGAATATATGAAGATGAATCGTAAGGAGCGAAAAAATCGTGCGAGTGAACTGCTTGGTCGATTCGGGCTGCAGGACAAGACCAGGCAGCAGGCCTCGACACTTTCCGGTGGCGAACGACGTCGGCTCGAAATCGCCCGCTGCCTGGCCAGCAATCCCGCATTGATTCTGCTGGATGAACCGTTTACCGGCATCGACCCGGTGACGATCAACAACATTCAGGACATCATCAAAGAACTGCGTGACAGTGGCATTTCAATTCTGCTGACCGACCACCGCGAACGAGAAACTCTCACCATTACCGACCGCACTTATGTCGTCTGTGCCGGTCGCGTTCTGGTCAGTGGGGATGCGGAAGAAGTGCTGGCGAACCCGGTCGCACAGCGGGAATACTTCGGCAGCCGATTCGATGCGAATTCGATTATGGAAGAGCAGCGATCCTTCCATGCGAGTGACATGCAGCCGCAGGGGCCTCACAGCAATGCCCGGGCTTACGAGGATGCCGATTACGACAAGTCGGATGAATACCAGACGGACTATTACGACGAACACGCGGCCTAGTACTACAGCGCCAGGTCGTGTGTTACACGACGAAGTACCACGATGGCGTAGCGTCGCGACCAGTGCCTTGTCAAGGCTTCGTTTTGGGACATAGATTGACATAACCCGCTCCGTTGCACTCCCTGCGACTTCATCAAACCCAACTTTTCGTCTTGACGGTTCACTCGTTTTCACTTCGCGGGTCTGGCAGTTTTGCGAGAAACCATTTTATCAGCACTGGTGGACAAAGCCGCCAGTGGCACACAAAATTGCTTGGGAACGATGCCACCGTGCCCCGAAATCAAAAATCATTTGTTTCTTCGGGGTCCAGGCCGAGTCGCTCGAGGCGATACTTGCCCGACGTGACTCGCTCAACCCACTCGCTGTTCTCCAGATACCATTCGACCGTCGATTCCAGACCAGACTCAAAATCGATTTGAGGCTGCCAGCCGAGTTCTGTTTGAATGCGGCTGCAATCCATCGCGTAGCGCCGGTCATGTCCCGGCCGATCTACGACGAATTCAATCAACTTCCGGGCCGATTGTGCCCGCTGCTGCGGCATTCGTTGATCGACGAGATCGCATATCTGCTGTACGATTTCCAGGTTGGTTTTCTCATTGTCGCCACCGATATGGTAAACCTCTCCGGGTGTTCCCCGATTCAATACCACCTGCAATGCGCGGCAGTGGTCTTCAACATGTAACCAGTCGCGCACCTGTTGGCCATCGCCGTAAATCGGCAATGGTTTGCTCGCCATTGCTTTCTGAATCATTAACGGGATGAGTTTTTCGGGAAACTGAAACGACCCGTAATTGTTGGAACAGTTCGTTGTCAGGACGGGAAGTCGGTAGGTCTGGAAAAATGCGCGAACGAAGTGATCGGATGAAGCTTTCGACGCGGCATAGGGTGAGTTGGGAGCGTATCGCGACTCCTCGGTGAATCGACCGGATGAGCCAAGGGAACCATAAACCTCGTCCGTGGAGACATGCAGAAAACGGAAACCCTCCGCCTGTTGTTCGGGGAGCGAACGCCAGTATTCGAGGACCGATTGCAGCAGTTGAAACGTCCCCAGCACATTGGTCTGAAGAAAGACTGCTGGGCCATCGATCGAACGATCGACGTGCGACTCCGCTGCAAGGTTGATGACAGTGGACGGCTGGCAATCATGTAACAATCGGATGACCAGTTCGCCATCGCCGATATCACCCTGCACGAACCGGTAATTCGGTCGGTTGTCAATGGAACGGAGGGAATCGAGATTGCCGGCGTAGGTCAGTTTGTCGAGATTGACGACCTCTGTATTGGAGAGATCGACAAGTTGCCGAATCAGACAACTGCCAATGAATCCCGCTCCGCCGGTGACCAGAACGCCATTCATTCCCCGGACTTCTTTTCAGACCCTGATTTCTTTTCGGGGATATGCAGCATGATCAGTTCCTCTTTCCAGGTCAGTTCCCGCTTTCCTTCCTGGACTTCATACTGTTCGGAGCTGATGCAGCCGCCCCCGGGGCACCATGCTTCAATCGTAATCGTCGGGACAGGTTCAACGTCCAGCCCTTCCTCTTCTTCAGGCGCAGCCTCGGCCTCTTCACCCTCTATCTCCACTTCCTCGATGAGAGGTTCAAAAAAATCGCGATGTTCGGCTGTGGAATCATCAATCGAATAAACAATGCACTCGAATGTCCCGGCCGGCACGGTCACTTTTTTCTTCAATTCCAGCACGGTGATTGTTCCCAGGTCTTCGTCTTGGGTTACTTCACCGATGCGTGTGGGCGGGTAGCGAACAAGCGTGAAAGGCTCTGCCCGTGTATTGCGATTGCCGAACAGATACTCGGCATACGTGCCGCCGACAGACATGTATGCCTGCCTGTCCGTGTCGTAATACTCCCACGAAATCCACTGGTGTGCGAATTCGGAGAGTTTGATCCTGGGAAAGTTGTCCAACTGAATATCATCAGCCGCAGCGATTGTATGTTGCAGATGCCAGAAATGGAGGCCGTTTGTTTTTGTTTCGCTGAGGTGTTTGAATAGAATGATCTCTTCTTCACCAGCAGGTATCGGTTTGCCATCGACTGTTTCATATACCTGGCTTCGATATGCGGCCACAATGCCGGGATGTGTGGGAAAGAGCGGTTTGAACGCTGGCTTCTCTCCAGATTTCGCGTCAGTATCGATATCGATCGCGCCACCAACATCGCCCTGTCCGGCGACAATTGAAGGAAGGCACAAGCTCGCAAGCATCAGCAGGGGGGCAAAACGCGACATCGATTGTTTTCTCATAAAAATGAAGCAGAAACCACTTCGTTCAAAGTACCGCCACAAACGCCGCTGGTCAACAAGTGAATGACACGATCACCCCATTCGCATCACCTTCAGGAATCGGTACGCATCTGCTGTTTGATCGCTTTAACCTGTTCAGCTTCCGGCAAATTCCTGTAGTGTGAATCAAGAGGATAACAGCCTGAAATGAGTCCGTTGCGCGGCCCTGTTGTGCAGTCACTGAAGGTTCGGCAAATCTGTTTTCGCTTCATTTGACCGGACGAAAGGATATCCGCAGGCAATTCGGGATACGACAACACCATGCGGCCCAAACCGACGAAATCGATCCAGCCCTGTCGAACCACAGCCTGTGCGACATGAGGCAGATAGTCCTGCAGATAGGTGTACCCGCTGCCAATCAGCGGCATTTCCGGTACCGCTTGCTTCAATTCGTATGCCGCGTGAATCTGTCGGGCCACGCCGACGAGTGGATCCTCCGGCGGCAGATAGCCATCACTGGGAGGAAACGCAGCCGGGCGTTGAATGTGAGGATTCGCATACGGACTACCGCAGGAGACGTTGATCATTGCTACACCCAGGTTCCGTAGCTGTCGGATCAACTGAATCGACTCGGTCAGGTCGTACTGTTGAGGATCATTTGCTTCGACACCGAAACCGAGACTGTAGGGGAGAAGATGATCGTATTTCATTGGCTCTCCGACTTCCTGTCCGGCGACATATGGCAAGGTGTCGAATACACTGAGTCGTACACCGACGATCAAATCGGGGTACGACTTCCGAACCCGGCGGATGATCGTCGTCAACAGTTTTGTTCGGCCATCAAAGTTCCCTCCGAACTCGCCCGTTCGTGGTGTCGCGCTGAGAAATTCGTGCAGCAGATAACCGTGGCACGATTTGATGTCGACAAATTGAAAACCAATCTCCTGTGCCATTCCCGCAGCGGCAACAAAGTCGTCAATGAGCTGGTGTACATCCTCGTCGGAAACGATCATGGTCGGATCGTCCGGGTCAATCCCACATTTTTCATCCAGCAGAGGATGATGATAAGCAATGCGAGGTTCGAGGTGGGAAGAATTCGGGCGGGAGTATCTTCCAGAATGTGTCAGTTGCAAACCGACGAGTAGATCATCGATGGTGTCAAACGCTTCCCGATGTGCATTCAAAGTTACCCTTAGCAATTGGGCCAAACCTTCACGATTCTCCTGAACTGCAAGTATTTGCCCCGGATTGGCGCGGCCATTTCTTTGCACGGCTGCTGCTTCTCCGCCCCAGATCAATTTGGCACCGCTGAGACCGAAATTGTGCCATCTTCGTAACGTGTGTTCGGTGGGACTCCCATCCGGATTGGCATCCCAGCCTTCCATCGGATGAATACACCAGCGGTTGCCGACGATCCGCCCACCAATTTCCAGAGAGCCTGCCAGTGGAGATCCCTCGGCTGCGGTCTGGATTGCCTCATCAATCGGGAGGTCGATTTCCAGTTCAACCATTCGGTCCCGAAATGCTTCAATGGTTTTGAGTTGCGCAATTTTTGGAAATCTAGCCACGGCAGTATGTCCATCAAGAATTTGACACAGTTCCTGGAATAACGGAAGTGGAATCCACAGATCAGGCTGCTCCATAGATTAACGTGCCTTGCCCAAACTGAAAGCGTATTACAAAAACGGAACAATTTCGGACATTGACATCCTTTTTTGTTGCCAGCTATAATTAGAAGGAATGGAATTTGACCTGCTTTCTGACCTTCCACCCTGTTCAGGCTGACGAAATGACCTGCTTCCACCTCCCGGTATCCCTGCTTGGTGTTTTTATCTCATGTGTCTGCTTATTTGTGAGTCGCACACACGGCCAGATTTCTTTCGACCGCGAACCGATTTCCTATTCGGAAGCCAATCCCAACGATCCGGTGACCAAACTTCAATCGCAAATCGATTCAGGTGAACTGAAACTGGTATTTGACGAAGATCATGGGTATCTGAAATCGGTGTTGGAGGCGTTGAAGATCTCCCACGAGACGCAAACTCTCGTCTTCTCGAAAACCAGTTTTCAATTGCGGCGAATTTCGTCTCGCACGCCACGGGCGCTCTATTTCAACGATGACTCTTACGTGGGGTGGGTGCAAAACGGTGATGTTATTGAAGTGGCATCAATCGACCCGGAACTTGGAGCGGTGTTTTATACGTTGAGTCAGGAAAAATCGAACAACCCAAAATTCATCCGGGATAAGGGCAATTGTCTGACCTGCCATGCGTCGTCGCGCACACAGGATGTACCCGGTTTTCTTGTGCGGTCGGTTTACCCGATGTCGAGCGGACAACCCCATTTCGGTGCCGGAACATTCACCACCGACCATACCAGCCCGTTTGAAAAACGGTGGGGGGGCTGGTACGTCAGCGGAACCCACGGCGACCAGCGTCACATGGGTAATGTTTACACGAACGATCGCCAGAGTCCTGAAAAGCTGGACGTTGAAAAAGGGGCGAACGTGACTGATCTTTCTGAGTTGCTTCAGGTCGATCCATATCTGACACCCCACAGCGATTTGATTGCACTGATGGTGTTGGAGCATCAGGGAGAGATGCACAATCGAATCACTCGCGCAAACTATGAAACGCGTCAGGCCATGCACAGCGACTCCGTAATGAACCGTCTGCTTGAGCGGCCGGAAGAATACTTGAGCGAAACGTCCGAGCGGCGAATTGAACGAGTGGCCGACAATCTGGTTGCCTACCTGTTCTACTCAGACGAGCATCCGCTGACGGGGAGAATTGCCGGAACGTCAAAATTTCAGCAACATTTCGAGGCATCCGGCATCAAGGATCAAAAGGGCCGTTCGCTAAAGGATTTTGACCTGACGCGCAAAATGTTCAAATATCCCTGCAGTTATCTGGTGTATTCCGAGCAGTTCCAGAATCTCCCGGAGGCAGTGAGCGAGCGGGTTTATCGGAAGATGTGGGAAGTCCTGAACAGCCAGGAGAAATCCGAAGCGTTTGGTCATCTGAGTGCATCCGACCGAAGGGCCATTCTTGAGATTTTGCGTGACACGCACCCTGCGCTGCCAGCTTATTGGAAAGAAAAAGCTGACGAGAAATCGGATTGAATCTGAGTCCGGCTATTTCTGGATACACTCGCGAGCGACCTGGCGAGCGGCCTTGTAAGCGTGGCGAATGGTATAGATGCGGGATTCGATTTGTTCTTCGGTGTAATACTTACCGTGTTCACTCTCGGGAAGTCCCGCAATCGCCAATGTCAGCGGCAGCAGATCCAGAAATTCTTTGTATCGCTTTTGAAGATCGCCGGCGTCAGCCACGGCCAACTCCTTCTCGTCTAAATTGATAATGCCGATAGGTTTTTCTCAAAACGGCAAAAACAGCTATCCTGGATAGCGTTACCATAACGAATCGGCAGGCGCAATCGGGAACGACTGGAATGTGGTCAAGCGAATCGCTCGTTATCGCCCGCCTCGAAACTGGCGAATGATGTCGGCTGCCAGATTACTGGGGTCCAACTCCGCAGACTTGGGAGCGTTTTCTTCACCTTCTGGTTTTGGCTCTTTTGGTTGTGGTGCCTCCACAATGTTTTTTCCGGCACCAGTTTGTTCGGGAGGCGGCAGTCGAACGGGAGGCACGGGGACCGACGTTTCCTCAGTTGGAGCAGTTTCCTCGACTGGCTCCGGCTCCGTTGGAGCAGGTTGTTGTGGCATGCCCGGTGGAGGTGGCATCATCGGTGGTGCCGAAGGAATACCGGCAACCTCGCTCTGCTCCGGAATTACCTGCGCGGGATATGCCTGCCCCGGCATCGGGTATTGCCCTGGTGACGTACCATGAGCCGAAGGGGAATTGAGCTCCTCTGGAGGTTGTGGAGGATAGTATTGAGGCGGAATCGGTGGCTGACCATAAGCCGCAGGATCGTAACCGGGAGGTGGCGGCGGATAACCTGGCGGCTGTCCGGGAACTGGTGGCTGTTGTTGCGGAGGTATCGGGTGTCCTTGCGGCAGAAATGTTGGTGGTGGGGGCTGTTCTTGTGTTGGTTGAGGTGGCGTTGCTCCCACTGAGACCGGCTGTTCCTGCGATGGTATGGACGAAGCGCCAACCGTTGGAGGTGGCGGTGTCGGTTGTGGCGTGGGAAACTCTGGTGACGTCGTTTCGGGTGTCTCATTCATGATCGTGTCACCGACTGTGAACGAACCGCTGTCAGTGTTTGATATGACTGGAAGATCCATCAACGTTTCGCTGGTCGCGAGTTCGGCCGTCTCTTCGGCAAAAGCATTGCCGGGCGAAGGAGCTTTCACAACTTCCTCTTGTTGCGATTGGACAATAACTTCCAGCACCAGTTTGCCGACATGTATTCGATCACCAGTTTTCAACTGTACCTGACCCCGGATCAGTTCCCCATTAACACTCGTACCGTTGGTGCTCCCAAGGTCACGAATGCGGACGGTATAGTCGTCGACCGAGATGGCACAATGATGGCGGCTGACCATTTCGTTGTTGGGCCGAAGCTGGCAGTCCTGTTCTCGACCGATGAGAAACCGTTCGGTCGTGAGTGGGATCAAGCGGCCATCGTTCGATCCGCCCACAACTTTCAATACGGCAGTAAGCATAGTAGAGTCACACTCCATCCAATGGAACTCGACCACACACAGGTTACCAAAGGGCAAACGTGGTCGTTCCAATCGCCTGTTTTTGAAACTTCAAATTCTGTAACTCTGGGAAAACCAATTCAAAAACAACATGACCGCTGGTTTTCCCTCTCGCTGCTGTTTGAAGAACAACAAACTATTATAGGATGGGTACGACATGCATCGAGAGGTGAATCCACAAAAAATTACGCTACCAGTAGATATAGGGATTGTCAACTGGAAAACCCACTACTTGATATACATTCCCCGGTCTTCTCCAGGCGACTTCGGAAGCATGTGGCTTTACCCCCAATCAGCAGTCGAGGTCGTCACCAATTGAGACAATATATGAAGAGGATTTCCTGTTCACACGATCCAGTATTTCCGGCTGAGGGGAGTCTGAGATGGTATTCTCGGAGATGCTCTCAGCAATTGTTCTCCCCAAGTCGGTTTTAAGTGTCTTGAGGTCAAATTCGCGATTCGACAGATCGGAAAGCCCGGAGAACACAGGAGTGTAATGTGAACGTTTTAGCAGTATGCTGCCGTGTTGTAAAATCGCACCTCGACGCCGTCTTTGGGCACTTCCCACGATTTTGTGTCCTTCAGATATCAGATCGTTCTTATCGCCACGGCCAAAGCAGAGGAATTCTGAATTGTTCGGATTGGTCGGCTTGCGGTATTCCAGCTGGCACTCGTAAGGAACCTGGAACAGGCTTTCGATGATGACATCGTGAACAACCCGATAAAGCTCGGTCGGATCGGATTGCCATTCGTTCCCGGGCGGAACGACGCAGGAATACGTGACTTCGTGATGATGAAGGATTGCCCCGCCGCCGGAAAGCCGTCGAACGATTGGCAAACGTCCCAAAGTTGCGACATCGTCGAGACTTTTTTGGAAATATCCCAACGATAAAGTCGGCTCGCGCCATGTGTAAATTCGGACAAATCGTTGTCCGGATGACAGGCACTCTTCCAGCAACACCTCATCGAGTGCCATATTCTCGGCACCACTGCGGCCGGTTTTATCGATCATCAAGACGCACGTGTTCGGGAGTGTGGATGGCTGTGTTCCCATAACGAGACTTCGCGATTCACTCCACATGGTTTGCGCTGGCGAGATTTCAAGATGTCGTTTGTTCTTCGGGCGCGGTAAGAATCGGTTTACGTGCAGCCTGAACTTCATCTGGTCGTGACACCGGTGTCGTCCACGGTGCGGCTTTCACAGTTTCCGGTTCTTCTTCAAGAATTGTTATCAGGGCATCAACAAACGCGTCGAGTGTTTCCTTCGATTCCGTCTCGGTCGGCTCAATCATCATCGCCTCGGACACGACAAGCGGGAAGTAAACCGTTGGCGCGTGAAATCCCTTGTCGAGCAACCGCTTGGCAATGTCCATCGCAGAGATGCCCCGTTCTTTCACGATACGACTCGCGGAGGCGACAAACTCGTGCATACAGAGTTTTCCGTGCGGAACGTCAAACGCGTTCTTTAGCCGAGCCATCAGGTAGTTTGCGTTCAGTACCGCATTATCAGCCGCAGCTTTAACGCCTTCGGCCCCCAGCGTTCGCAAATAACAGTACCCGCGTAACAGGATGCTCACGTTTCCAAAGAATGATCGAATTCGACCGATCGTTTTGGGAGGCGTCGTCAGAGAATAATAAGGCTCCCCGTTCTCATCTGTCGTTTTCGAGACAACCGGACCGGGCAGGTAGTCGGCCAGATAATCGCGGACAGCAATCGGGCCGGAACCAGGTCCACCTGCGCCATGAGGTCCGGTGAAGGTTTTATGGACGTTGTAGTGCATCATATCGCCACCGAAATCACCGGGGCGTGTCCGTCCCATGATTGCGTTCATGTTGGCACCATCGATGTAGAGCAACGCTCCAGCCTCATGCAGAATATCAGCGACCTTGCCAATGTCCGTTTCAAACAGGCCCAGAGTATTCGGGTTCGTGATCATGAATACGGCAGTTTTGTCGTCGACATGAGCTTTCAGTTCCTCCAGATCGACCAGGCCATCGACCCCGCTATTCAATTGGATGCAATCAAAACCGGCCAATGCTGCACTGGCGGGATTGGTTCCATGCGCACTGTTGGGGAACAGAACCTTCGTTCGGTTTTCGCCGCGATCTCGGAAGTAAGCCGAGGCAACCAGCAAGGCTGTGAATTCTCCATGTGCACCTGCAGCCGGTTGGAGTGAAACCGATGGCAGGCCCGCGATCTCGCCGAGGATCTGTTGGCATTCAAACAGAATTTGCAACATGCCCTGAATACTGTCTTCCTGTTTGTAGGGATGAAGGTCGACCAGTCCCGGCAATGATGCAAGGCGTTCATGACGTTTGGGGTTGTACTTCATGGTACAACTTCCCAAGGGATAAAAATGAGTGTCGACCGACATATTCTTCGTCGACAGGTTGACGAAATGCCTGACGACATCCCCTTCTGCAAGCTCGGGTAGCGCAGGAGGACTACTGGCCCGATGTTGCGAGGGAATCAGATCATCCAGTTGTGTCGCCGGGATATCGGCTTTGGGAAATATCGCTGCCCTGCGCCCGGGAGCAGAGAGTTCCGTAATCAACTGAGTGGCTGATTCGTTTCGCATGAATTAACTCAAAAAGAAAGTTGTTGCGTGATTATGTCGACAAAGGAAAGATGGTTTTATCTCGCAGCGGAGGTAGCCATTTCCTGCACACCCGCCACAGCATTTTTAACGGCTTTAACCAGCCCATCAATTTCCGCCTTCGTCCGCTTTTCTGTCATCGCGACGAGCAGGCTGTTTTCCCAACCGGCAAATTGTCCACCGTCGACGTTGCGGAACCGTTCGAAGTGGGGGCCAATCTCAAACCCGGCATTGGCGACCTGACGCAAAATCAGGTCGACATCACCATCGAATCGAAGCGAAAATTCTTTGAAGAAGGGGCGATCAAACAGAACCTCAACGCCATCGATTTGTTGCAACTCTGTTACTGCATAATGGGCGTTTTGACAGCAGGCTTCCGCAACTTCCTTCAAGCCTTGCGGACCCAGCAGCGACAGGTAAACCGTCGCACGCAAGGCGAGCAGTCCCTGGTTCGTGCAAATGTTACTGGTTGCCTTGTCACGCCGTATGTGCTGTTCTCGTGCCTGCAAATTCAATACGAAACTGCGTCGGCCTTCCTTGTCGACGGTCTGGCCGATTAATCGGCCCGGCATCTTTCGCACGTATTCTTTACGGCAACTGAGAATGCCCAAAAGTGGTCCGCCATATTGCAATGGAATGCCCAGTGGTTGCCCTTCAGCGACGGCGATGTCAGCTCCATAATCACCTGGGCGATTCAGAACGCCGACACTGATGGGATCGAATGCGACGACTGACAATGCCCCTGCTTTTCGGGCCAACGCAGTCAACTCCGCGACTTCTTCCAGGCAGCCGAAAAAGTTGGGATGCTGGATGATCAGACAGGCTGTCTTCTCATCCAATTGCTGCTCGACATCTCCAGGGTCAACGCTTCCCTCAGGGGTTGGGATGACGACAAGTTCGCAGTTCAGATGGTGCAGATAAGTGGCCAGAACTTCGCGATATTCCGGATGCACTGAGCCGAGTACGACGACACGATCGTGACGACCGGTGACACGCATCGCCATGAATGCCGCTTCACTGACGCTGGTTCCACCTTCGTACAGACTGGCATTGGAGACATCCATCCCCGAGAGGCGACTGATGAGAGTCTGGTATTCAAAAAATGCCTGCAGGCTACCCTGACTCGCTTCCGCCTGATAAGGCGTGTAGGCGGTGTAAAACTCACCACGAGAAACGATCTCATCCACAACCGCCGGAATGAAGTGGTCGTAGGCCCCCCCCCCTAACATGCAAACGCGACCGCCATCTTTGGTATTCCGTGCTGCAAGTTTTCGCATCTCGCGTTCGAGTTCCATCTCCGGAAGCGGCGCAGGAATCTTCAGCGGCGACTTGAGCTGGAATTCCTGAGGAATCTGTTCGAACAGGTCGTCAATCGATTGAACACCGATAGCCTGCAGCATTTCCTGCTGCTGGTCTGGTGTATTAAACAGATAAGCCAAGGCATCCCCCTTGAAATCTCGTTCTGGACAACATGTCCGGACGGTACAGTCCTTCATTACGAGACGGTTGCATGATTCGGGTGTGGTTTCCTCAGTATTATCATTATAGACACGGTATTGCTGTGCGAACTGACAATACTTCACGTTTTGTTCGGGACCACTGAAACTTGTTCAAGATGTCTCAAGTCAAGGTGGACCAGGCGAGTGGTGAATCTGTCTTTCAGATGTTGATCAGCAAACGCG
This sequence comes from Planctomycetaceae bacterium, assembly GCA_028284145.1. Classification (GTDB taxonomy): domain Bacteria; phylum Planctomycetota; class Planctomycetia; order Planctomycetales; family Planctomycetaceae; genus JANQSH01. The sequence continues at coordinate 93,697 of JANQSH010000198.1, forward strand.
TCACTCTGATCAATGCTCCTCAGAAGCACAAAACTTCTCGTACTCAGTATGGTCTAACATCGATTCGCCGGCGGCGGAATCTGCGACTTTCATCTTGATCATCCAGCCTCGACCGAATGGATCGTCGGAAAGGGCTGCCAGATCGTCTGCCAAACTGTCGTTCACTTCAACAACTTCGCCGGGGATGGGAGCGTAGAGGTCGCTGACAGCTTTAACGCTTTCCACTTCTCCGAAAGTTTCTCCGGCATCGAGAGTTCGTCCCACGTCTGGCAAATCGATATAGACGAGATCAGTCAACTGCTTCACCGCAAAATCGGTGATGCCAATTGTGACCAGGTCGCCCTGCTTTTGAATCCACTCGTGGCTTTTCGTGTATTGAAGTGTCGTCGTATCCGTCACACCATCTCTCCATCGCCTGTTGGTCCATGTGTCTGAATTACTGTATTGACATTATTGACATTGACGAATGCTCGTCGTCTGGAGTGTATTACGCTCTTCTGTGCCGCAATGAGCGTCAATTGGCCTGCAAACACATAGGCTTCCCACGAGCCAGAGGCGTCACACCAGAAGGTAAACGGCTCTATTCGTTGTCAGATCCCGGAAGAAACGGCATTATTGATTGCGGTTTGCTATGCACGCGGCAACTCACACCGATTCCAGAAGCTGTTATCGTTTTGCACATCATACGATGCCAGCCGATCCTTCGTGAGGTCTGGAAGGCTCAACAATAACGCGATCTCTGTCGATTGAAAAGCAATCGACGAGTCCATTTTCCCACTGGTGGAGACATTCTCGCCAGCCGGATGCGGAATGAGTCTGTGACGACTGTCTCTATGGCGCATTGCAGGTAATCGTCGCGACAGTTCCATTTTATGATTGTCACTCCAAAGGCCCACCGTCATTCCCAGAAATGTGGAAACATACAGGAAAGATGATGGGTTTCTACCTCTGTCTGCGCGGGGATGATTTCAATGTCATAAACGTACCGGAAAATTCAGTTGATATTGGCAGGCAACGCGGCAATTTGTCCCAATTCGCTTCAAGCTGGCGAATTTGCCGCAGAATTTTCTTCAACTCGCTGCCGGGACGCGTATTGGGCGATCTTTTCGATCCGACGTGCGTGACGCCCCCCCTCAAACTCGGTACCAAGCCAGGTCTCAACCATCCGGTTGATGAGTTGGTCGCCGACCAGGTCGGCCGATAGACACATGACGTTCGCGTCGTTGTGAAGGCGACTCATTTTCGCGGTCAGTTCGTCATGGCAGGGTGCCGCTCGAACCTCTCGAAACTTGTTCGCCATGATGCACATGCCGATACCAGTGCCGCAAATCAAAATCCCGGCATCAACCGATTTGTCTGAAACAGCTTGAGCAACAGTTGCGGCAAAATCCGGATAATCGACGCTCGAATTGTCATCCGGTCCGAAATCGACACTCTCGTGCCCCAAATCTCGCACGAGATCCAGTATCCGTCCCTTCACATCATATCCACGATGATCGCTCGCAACTGCAACTTTCATGGCAAAATCACCTGACAGAGTTTCATTCGCACAGGATTCACACGGCGACAGATCGAAACTCATCGATCTTTTGGTGAATGGCCCGGAATCTGTACTCACGATTAACCGACATCATACGGTGCGATCGAAAACTTCTCAAATAACATTCTGAGTCAATCGTCGCATTTCGACCGGCAAGTTCCAATTCAAGGCAAATTCGATGCAAAGCTGATCGTAGTGACGAACCGAATTTGAGCCGCAAGTACTTTTTATGTAATGGTTTACTGGCGCGGATTTATTGGCGGTGGAGAGCCATGTCTGAGATAAACTATTTCCGCTTCTCCATGACTGTCTGCAAAATCGAATCGAGATGGATTTCGATTTCCTGTTTACAACGGACATACTCATCCAATCCGCCACCAATCGGATCAGAAATACTTTCGCCGGTCTGTGCAAGCAGATGGACCCGATCAGAATAGTCAGGACGCAATCCCAGGATGGCCTCGCGGTGCCTCTGCGTCATTGTGAACACATAATCTGCCTGATCCAGCAGCCTGTCGGTAAGTGGTTGGCTTTCATGTGTCGACAGGTCAAGCCCCTGTTCTTTCAGCAGTTGGAGGGCTTCGGGACTGGCGGGCATGCCAATGCCAGCGGCCAAACCAGCAGACGCGATAACATACCCTTCGTCGAACAGTTCATCTTCCGAACAGTTGAGTTGTTCCATCAGTTTTCGCCGGAATAATGCTTCCGCCATTGGGCTGCGACATGTGTTTCCGGTACAGACAAATAAAAAGAACTCGCTTGACATGCGTTGTAACGTGGATTCACCCACGACTCCCTGGCGGACTAACTTCCAATCATTGTCGGACACTTCGACGATCGTACAGGGTTGAGAATAACGACACGGACCATCGGTACAAGTCAGGCTGGCCAAATCGCGGATCTTCTGTGGAATGTCTTCCGTTGATCGCCAGGATGTTTCTGGGCTGGTGTACTCGCCAAAAATGATCATTGGGGCCGGGAGAACGCGGGATACATGACTCACCAGATTGTGTGCTGGAACGCTGAATCGCACCCTGCTTTGGCAGTTCAAAGCCATTTGGGTTTCCGCCGGCAGTGCAGCCATCAAACCGAAATCCGCATGAACGTTAAACAGCATTGAAACCGGACCGGGCCAGCATCGTCGCACGAGGCGAACCGCCATGTCTCCCAGAGATGGCAGGTAGTCTTCCAGTTCATCCACGCTTTTGACGGCCAATGCCAAAGGAGGCAAACCTGATTTTTGATCTTTCGCGTTCGACACGGTTTTCGTCTGTTTACTCAACTGAGTAACAGCTTCGGACCTCAGCGAGTGGGCGGCAAGAACGTAAGATGTCTCTGTGGGGAGTGTCACCAGTTGACCAGCATCCAACGCGTGTGCGATCTGGTGGACAATATCACGGACGTCACCAGAATTCCGGACATCGAGCGTTTGCGACATGAAACATTCACCTTGAGGTGATCCGAAGCGAGTCCGATTCGAAAATGGAATGCAGACTGGACAGAATTCTCCTGCGGCGAACTGTCCAATTGAGAAAACCGCAACGTGAGAATCCCTGCAATGTAAATATAGTCGGTCAATGTGGGGCCAGCAAGCAGTCTGTGGCGCGGGTTATTGTCTTGAATTATGGTATCGACTACGTTGGAATGAAAAAAGCACCGTGATTTCGCACAAATTCTGAAGAAATTTTGTGAAGCCTCGGTCTGAAATTTTCGTTCTGATCGGGAAAGGAAATGAAGCGGATAGCGCAGTTGGCGAACAAAGACATTGATGCGTGATCCCGCTCTGAAGCTTTCGGAATTACATAATGACTCAAATTCAATCCGATGAAAAAAATCGGAGTTCAAAACGGAAACGTACGAGAAGGCTCAGCCGGATGGTCGAGTCGAAAGGGATTTCACAACTTAGTCTGGATCAATATCGTTCGCGCGTGCGGCGGATTTACGATGGACCAGCCGGAGCCGTATTGAAGTTTGGCAGTTTTCTGTCTCTGCATGAACCACTTGTGGGCCACCTGTTACGGTCACGGCGATTCGATGTCAGCCGATTTGAGAGCATTTTGGATGTCGGCTCCGGTGCCGGACAGATTCTCGGGCACCTGACACGCCATGCTTCACCGACAGCGCGGCTTGTCGCTTTTGATTTGTCGCAACAGATGCTTTGTCGCGCTCGTTCGCGTGTAAAGGATGTGCGGCCTCAATTCGTGGCTGGAGACATGGTGCAGTTGCCATTTGCATCGGAATCGTTCGAGTGCATTACATGCGGCTGGGTGCTCGAACATTTGCCCGATCCGCGCCCCGGACTTGCGGAATTGGAACGAGTACTCAAACCGGGTGGCAGTATCCTTTTGTTAGCGACCGAAGATACCTTTTACGGTGCCATGGTCAGTCGTACCTGGCAGTGTCGTACCTATAATCGTCGGGAACTCTCCGAGGCGTGCCATGAAGTCGGCCTGCCGTGGAAGGAGCAGCTCTGGTTCACGCGGGCGCACCAGTTCTTCAGAATGGGTGGCATTCTCGCCGAAGCCAAAAAGCCGGACGGAAACCAACCGGGCTGAACCATATTGAAAAAGTTTTGCACCATGTCGCGTCGGTACGTTGCCTTCGATATCGAGATCAGCAAGCTGTTGCCGGAGGATACGATCGCCATCAAACAGTTTCGTCCGCTGGGAATCAGTTGTGCCGCTGCATATTGTTCTGACTGGGATGCACCGCGCCTCTGGCATTCCCGGACATCCGACAACCAGCCAGTGCCAACAATGGTACAGGAAGACGTTGCCGCGATCGTCGATGAACTGTTGGAACTTAGCGATACAGGTTACACAATTCTGACCTGGAATGGCCTTTCTTTCGATTTTGATATCCTTGCGGAAGAGTCGGACCGCAAGTCCGACTGCACGCGACTGGCGATGTCGCATGTCGACATGATGTTTCACGTCTTCTGTGCCAAAGGTTTTCGGGTTGGACTGCAGGCGGCGGCACAGGGATTTCAGTTAGGCGGAAAATTAGACGGGTTGAGCGGCGCTATGGTGCCCCAACTTTGGGCCGATGGCCAATACCAGAGGGTTCTGGATTACGTCATGCAGGATTGCCGGTTGACGCATCAAGTCGCGGTTTCAGGCGACAAACTTGGCAAATTCATCTGGCGGACGAAACGGGGCAAACTGAGCCACGAACTTTTGCCACAGGGCTGGCTCACTGTGCGACAGGCGCTTGAGATCCCACAGCCGGACACTTCGTGGATGGATGGCGTGCCACCCAAACGCGAAGAATTCTACGACTGGATCGAGTGAGATCAATCGATAACGCACTCATTCCTTGTATCGCATCTGGCTCCAGTCTTTTGCCAGATCGCAAAGTCTGTCCAACGTTTGATGACTGTGACTGCATGCCACGATCGCCGGCAGACGGAGCATGTCGGCTCGATCGTCCAGCCAGAGTTCCCTGAAGTGGACTGGTTCGCGGTTGTGAACCCAAAGCGCATCGCCTCCCAACGCACGGGCAATCTGCAGCGAGACAGGAAAGTCATACACGTTGGGCGAATGAATGAGCGATCCTCCAAAATCACCCCGTGCAAAAAGCTCATAGATACTGCCCGGCATGGCATCCGGGGCCATGCCTCGCAAACCGGCAGATGTCACATCCTCAGCCCGCGCTGCGTCATGTTGCTGAAAGCCAATCAGATAGATCTCTTTGGAATCAGGACGATCATTCGTTGAAACTGGCGCCAGGGAATCGATCGCCGTACGTGCCGGGACGGTCGGATCATCCGGACCGCATCGAATCGTTTCTCCTGTCACTTCAACCCACGTTCCCGTTGCTCCTGATTCCGGAGCGAAGACGAGCGAATAGTGGACCGTTTTCACACTCCGCAGCAACACGATGACGGCATAACCATCACCCGTCTTATCACGAAACTGTTTAGTGCCATCAATCGGATCAATTGCCAGTGTCAATTCGCTCGCAGGGTCGAAGCGTCCAAGGTCTCCCGTCGACTCCTCAGCTTGAATCGCGCATTTACGAAAGATCGGATCACGATCGCAAAGTGCCGAAACGATCAACTGCTGGCAGGTGAGGTCGGCCAGCGTTAGTGCATCGGTCGCGGCGCTGCCGGATGTCTTGCCAGAAATGCTGATGTTATATTGGCGGAGTTCTTTGGCGATTTGTCCGGCCCAACGAACGACTTCCGGTAAATGGCTGGAACAGGCATCGACTGAAGCGGAAAGTTCAAGCATCTCAATTCACCTTTTCGTCTGTCTGGAATACGACGTTCGTCTTTTTTGTACATTGAGATTTGCGCTGTGACGGTTCTCAATCATTCCTATTTGGATAAGTTTCGTTCTGAGGTGGAAAACCTGCTTTTTGTGAGTGTAAGTAGTCCATCACTGCCCCAGCCACATCCATATCGGTGGTCTTCTGAAACGCGCGCCAGCCGGGGACAGCGTTGACCTCAATCACAAAACATTCACCACCGGAGTGATACAGCAGGTCGACACCGGCGAAACTGGCTCCAATGGCTGCAGCCGCTTCCTGCGCCAACTTCATTTCCAGTTCGGTTGGTTGATGCTGCTTCGCCTGACCATTTCTGGCCATGTTGGTGCGAAAATCGTGAGGATTTTCCCTTCGGATAGCTCCTGTAATCTTCCCGCCGAGTACAAGTACGCGGATGTCGAATCCCTCGTGAGGGATGAACTCCTGCAGATAGATCACCGCTTGCGTTCGTTCGATTGTGCGAAAAGTGCGGAAGGCGAGATCGGGGTCACTCACCCGCACAATGCCACGGCCTTCGGCTCCAAACAGAGGTTTGATAACCACGTCGCCTCCCAGACGTTCAAATGCGTACATTGCCAGTTCTGTCGTTTCGCACGTGCATGTTAAGGGAACTGGCAAATGGCATTGTTCAAGTCGGGCGGTGGTCAGATACTTGTCGACCGCACATTCGATCGCCCTGGCCGAATTGAGTATGATCACACCACGCTGCTGAAGACTCAGCAACCCATCCATCCGAAACACGACCTGCTCCAACGAACCCGGAGGCATGGTCCGAACAATGATTGCGTCAAATCTCGTCAGGTCCGCTCGCGAAGAACTCTTCGACAGACTTTCCAGCCTCAAAGAACCGTCCGTGCCATTGAAATTGAGCATTTCCCGGTAATCCAGCCGCGTCAGCTCATACCCACGTTTACAGGCGGCCCGTTGCAGATCCTGCACGTACCAGCTTCCCTCATTGCCGAGCACACCGATCTTCAACACAATACCCCTTCACATGCTTTTCTGCATTTCGATCTTTTCGCGAAGAGTTTCATCCTACAAACGCTGTGCAGGAATGCCACGCATGAGACGCGATGACGATGAAATACAAGTGAATTCTGTAAACCGCATCCGGGGCGGTGGCAGAAAACGAATCGACTTTCTGGAGCGTATTATGCTCTTCTGTGCCGCGATGAGCGTCGATTGGCTTCAAATATCGGTTCCACGAGCCAGAGGCGTTGCACGAAAAGGTTAACTGCTCTAGGATCGCTTTGAAGGAAACAAACGAACGATTTTCCACCCGGGAAATGATTTTGGAGAAAGTGATGAGTGCCAGCCGTCGAGCCGAAGTGGATGCTGCTCTGGAAGATGTTGATTTTGACGCCAATTACTATCAAGTCGAATTCGACACGACGATGGGCAAAATCCTCTGCGACATGTGGCCGGATGTGGCACCGGGACATTGTCGGAATATGATCGGGCTGGCAAAAATCGGCTTCTATTCTGATATTGTAATTCACCGCGTAATCAAAGGTTTCGTCATGCAGGCCGGTTGTCCACAGGGAACCGGCACCGGCGGTCCAGGATATACAATCGATGCGGAATTTAATGACCGACCGCATGAACCAGGTGTTCTCTCGATGGCCCGCACGAACGATCCGAATTCCGCCGGCTCGCAGTTTTTCGTCTGTGTGGCCCGTGTTCCCCATTTGGATGGCCAGTACACCGTTTTTGGGAAAACAGCCGATGAAGGGAGTCTGAAGGTTGCGCTGAACATTGGCGACGTCCCGACTGGAGCTGGTGATCGTCCTGTCGATGATGTAGTCATCAATTCAGCGGTGGTGATTGCAACACCAAAATAGTCGCGGACTGCGGGACGCACTCATACACCATCGTCACTGCTTTTGGTGCCGGGGCCAACATGTGTCACGGCGTCTCCAACAGCGATGTTTCCCGGTTCGACGACTTTTGCGGTGATCCCACCATGACCGCGCATCGCGTTGTATCCGCCTTCGCCCAGGTTTTGTTCCAATTGCCGAGGCTGGAAAATGCGACACTGCAACCGTTAAACTGCGGCTCAATTTTTCAGAATGGTTTTCTCAGTCAGGCAGATGCAATGGATGAGTTTCTCTTAAATGAAGGTGCTGCGGGTTTTCTGCAGGAATTTGAAATTCAGGCGGCTGATCTGCGTATTGCGACCGTCGAAAATTCATCTGGTGCGCAACTGTTCGATTTCGGAGTCAACACTTTGGGCGGAGTGGAAGCCGGTTTGCAACTGGCGCGGCTTTGCATGGCGGGAATGGGAGAAGTCGCCCTGTCAATGGGCCAACTGGATGGGCATCCCTGGCCCGTTATCCATGTTGCAACGGACGCTCCGGTACAAGCCTGCCTGATGAGCCAGTACGCCGGCTGGCAAATTGCAACTGACAATTTCTTCGGTATGGGTTCCGGTCCGATGAGGGCTGCGACTGACCACGAGGAACTGATGCGCGAGTTTGATTACCTCGAAAATCCATCAGTGGTCGTGGGGGTGATCGAATCGGGGAAGATTCCGGATGACGATGTGATCAATCACATTGCGGAAGCGTGCAATGTGGAAACGAGCCAGGTTGCATTATGTGTCGCGCCAACATCGAGTCAGGCGGGCAATGTGCAGATTGTTGCCCGTTCCATCGAGACGGCGATGCACAAGCTGCATGAAGTCGGGTTTGATGTGCAGCGCGTGAAGTCCGGATTCGGAGTCGCTCCACTGCCTCCCGTCGCCGCAGATGACCTGACCGGAATCGGTCGTACCAATGACGCCATCCTTTACGGAGCCAGCGTTCATCTATGGATCACTGGGGATGACGAATCGATCGCTGAGATCGGCAGGCAGGTACCGGCTTCGTCGTCTGCCGTTTATGGAAAGCCGTTTATTGAGATCTTTGAAGACGCGAACCGGGACTTCTATGCCATCGACCCGCTGTTGTTCAGTCCGGCAGAGATCACGTTTCAGAATCTGGAGAGCGGACAAGTGCATCGCTTCGGCCATACCGTACACCAGACTCTGCGTCATTCCTTTGGATTCTGACAGGCGTCGCCAAAACCGCCACCGCCGGGTGTCTCGATAATCAACTGATCGCCCGAATGAGCATCGAGTTGGAACTTGCCTCCCATGTTCTGGTGTTCTCCTGTCATTGCTTTCAACATCGTGTTGACTCCCGTCTGTCCTGGTCGTCCGCCGGTCAGACCATAGGGAGAAAACTGGCCCCTTCGCTCGGTTAGCATCGAGACTTTCAACGGTTTCAAAAATTCCAGACGGCGTACAATGCCATCGCCTCCACAATGTTGACCTGCTCCACCGGAACCTTTCCGAATGCGGAATTCCCGCACACGAACGGGATATCGATGTTCAATCACTTCGACATCGGTCAATCGTGTGTTCGTCATGTGTGTATGGACGGCGTCCGCTCCGTCGGCTGCTTTTGTTGCACCGCTGCCTCCACAAATCGTCTCGTAGTATCCGAACGAATCGTTACCAAATGTCAGGTTGTTCATCGTTCCCTGACTGGCCGCTGCCATGCCCAAAGCCCCCAGCAGCACATCGACAATCCTTTGTGACGTTTCGACATTGCCCCCTGCCATCGCCGCGCAATCCTCGGGCCGCTCCCGTTCCGGTGGGTTGAGCATCGATTCTGGCACGTGAATGGTTACCGGTTCCAGCACACCACTGTTGAGCGGGATTTCTTCATCAATCAGGCAACGAAAAACGTAGAGTACGGCTGCGGTCACGATCGCGTGATTGGCGTTGAGGTTTGATGACAAGACACCTGATGTGTCCGAAAAATCGACCGTTGCCGATTCATTCTGGATATCGATTTGCACACAAATTTCGGCCTCATCATCCAGATAATCTGAGAAAGTGTACCGCCCATCTTCGAGCGACTGCAGAGCCATCCGCATTTTTTCCGCTGCGGCTTTCTGAATGTGTCTCATGTATGCCTGTACGACTGGCAGCGAATATCGACCGATCAGTTCCTTCAACAGGCGAACACCTATCTGGTTCGCTGCAACCTGAGCAGCAATATCAGCGAGGTTGTCGGAGATGCTGCGCGATGGGTATGGCCCGGATGCCAATCGCGTTTTCAGTTCTTCGATCCGTAACCTGCCTTCGCCAACCAGTTTGAAGTTGCGAATGATGACCCCCTCTTCAGCCAGGTTGCGGGAAAAAGGGGGCATGCTGCCGGGAACAATTCCGCCGATTTCCGCATGGTGCGCACGGCTGGCAGTGACGAACAGCAGTTCGCCCGAATGTTCGTCATGCACTGGGGTCACAACTGTGATATCGGGCAAATGCGAGCCACCACGATACGGGTCGTTGGTTACGAATACATCACCCGGCCTGATATCAGGATTGTCACGTAAGATATGTTTGACCGTTTCACTCATTGCGCCGAGATGCACGGGAATATGCGGAGCATTGACAACCAGATCGCCATTCGATTCGAACAGTGCGCAACTGAAATCGAGCCGTTCCTTGACGTTGATCGAAATGGATGTGCGTTGAAGCGTCTCGCCCATTTGCTCTGCGATTGATGCAAAGAGGTTGTTGAAGATTTCCAGCATCACCGGGTCGACGTCATCGTTTTTTTGCAACTCTGCATTTGGTTGTCGGTCGCCGACGGAGTCTGTCAGGATCACATCGCCGCTGGCGGTCACCTGAGCAGAGAAACCCGGTTCGACAACGATGGTGGATGTTGCTTCGCATAGAATTGAGGGACCGTGAATCGTGTTTCCCGGGCCAAGTTGTTCGCGACGAAAAAGTGGTGTCTCATATGAGTTGCCACCAAACCAGACGTTCGAGGTTCCAAAAGGTTCTGGTTCACCAGGGCAACGGGTCTGGGCAGGAACGGAGGTTTGCGGCATGCGACCAACTACCTCGACCCGCAGCGTCACAATTTCCAGCGGGCGGTCCGTGTGGAGGTAGCCGAAGTACTGTTGGTGTTTCCGCTCAAATGCCGTCCGGTAGTCGCCATCGTCTGGCTGCAAAATGGTGATTGTGGATTCGGCCCCCTGGTACCGTATGTCGAGTGAGCGATTTGGCGATTGAATCGCATCATCTGGCACGCCTTCGGCAAGAACGTCATTGAAGACTTGTGATTCCAAATCGCTGAAGTCGGTATTGAGTTGTTCGAGCATTTCCACATTGAATGGTTCGAGGATTGTCTGTGACGCAAATCGCCGTACGTCTGCCTGACCAATTCCGTATGCACTGAGAATGCCCGAACAGGGATGAATCAACGTCTGAGAAATTCCGAGCAGACGGGAAATCGCACAGGCATGTTGTGCCCCTGCTCCACCAAAAGTGACGAGGATATAGTCAGCGGGATCATACCCCTTCGCCACCGAAATTCGGCGAATTGCGCGGGCCATCGTTTCGTTGGCAATCTCCAGAAACCCTTCCGCCAACTCATGCGTGGTGTACTGTTTTCCGAGGGGGGAATTGGTGATCTCTTCACACAAGGTTGCAAGTTTGCGAGCAACCATTTTGTCATCAAGAGGGAATGGAAACTGCCCCGATATGATTCGCCCCAAATGCAGATTCATATCGGTGACAGTCAGCGGGCCACCTTTTCCATAACAGGCTGGTCCAGGATCAGCTCCGGCACTGTTTGGTCCGACGAACAGTTTTACGCCATCGAAACCGCAGATGCTGCCCCCACCGGCTGCAACTGTTTCGATGGCCAGCATGGGTGAAACGATTCTGACCCCCGCTTTTTCAGTCTCGTACTCATACTCGAATTCGCCATCATAGCGGGAGACGTCGGTACTCGTTCCACCCATATCGAAGCCAAATGAACGTGTGAATCCCGCCTGTTTTGCGGCTTGTGCAAAACCATTTACGCCGCCCGCCGGCCCGGAAAGGATGCTGTCTTTGCCGACGAAATTGGCTGCATCGACAAGCCCGCCAGCTGATGTCATAACCTTGAGTGATCCGTTTTTGAGCGGCGACTGCAATGACTGAATGTATTGGCGGAGGATCGGATTGAGGTATGCATCCATCACCGTAGTGTCGCCCCGGGAGACAATTTTGATTGTCGGAGAGAGTCGTGAAGAGGTGCTGATTTCTGTGAAGCCGACATCGCGGGCAATTTGTTCCACGATCAGTTCGTGTTCAGGATTCATATATGAATGCAGCAGGCAAATCGCGATCGATTCGATCCCCTCATTCCTGATTTGTTCCAGATCGACGCGAATGCGTTGTTCATTCAAAGGAGATAACACTTCGCCGTTGGCAGAGAGTCGTTCGTCAACTTCCAGCACGCGCGTAAACAGAGGCGTTGGCTTTTTGATATCCAGCGCGAAGAGTTTCGGGCGGTCCTGATTTCCAATCAGCAGGATATCTGCCATTCCGCACGTTGTAACGAACGCCGTATTCGCACCGGTTCTGGTAAGCAGCGCATTGGTCCCACGTGTTGTCCCGAGTTTGACAGTGATCTCAGGAATTTCATCGTACAGGCCGAGTTGCAACAAATAGCGAATGGCGACCAAAGGCGCTTCTTCGTGCGAGAACAATTCGTAAGACGCAGCCAAATTGACAGTCGCGGGGATCTGATCAGCAATTGTAAGCCGACCAGTCACATCGAACTCAATGATCTGGCTTTCAAAAAGCGGATTACCGGAAACGTCGAGAAATCGGATCGTATAACCGCACCAGAAACTGGGCGGGTCATTTTCTCGCAGGGGATCAAAAAATGCCGTATCATTCTCCCACCCCGTGACCTGGCCTTTCGTTACGCCGGAACTGAGCGTTTTGAATGACAGGATTGTTCCGTCCGGTTTCCGGGCCAGACAGTCAGTGAACGTTCCCCCGACATCGATCCAGAATTCCCATCGATCCATCAAACCGACCGCTTAGTTTGCATTTTCTGGTATCGGTGTTTCTGCCATCGCTTTGGGACACGGCTTGATGATCAGCGCCTGCACTAATCCGACCAATGTCCAGCCAATGATAACATCCAGCGACATTTCGATCGTGTGATCCAGCGGTACGTGAAACCAGTTCCAATTCATGGCATAGGTTGTCAGCGAGGCGAACGTCGCGATCATTGTCACAAATCCAACACGTGAAAGATACGATTGACAACAACCCTTCACCGCGGCGCACAACGCCATCGCAACCAGCACCGACGAGATGAGGTTGATCAGAAAACTGCCGATGTACATTTCCGGCGGCATAGGTTGGCCACCCTCTTTGGAGTAGGCCATGTACACAAGCGGACCCGCTTTGTGTCGTGCCATCCAGTTCTCTTCGACTTTTTTTCGCTCCTCTCCCTCTAACTTGTGAAGATCGGCCGGAAAGCCGGGAACGAAATACATCCCTGATTCCATATTCTGGTCCTGCATGGCTTCTGCAAAGGCGGCTTCATCCGGGACGTTATTGATTGCCGTATGCAGCGGCAGGATCATCCAGGCAAGGAATCCCCAGACAAACATGATGACGCCACCGGCAATCCCTGCAATCACAATTCGTTTCATACCTGTTACCCCTGTTCAAAATGTTAAGTCCCAATATTCGATCGAAGCCAATCTGAGAATGTTATCGCAACCATTTATTCCCGAACAACCGCCATAATAATGCAATTTGTCCGGCGTGGATCAACTCATGATACGCGCACCATTCGCCTGGAGCGTATTACGCTCTAAGCAGGAATACTGGAGGATTCTTCCTCGCGACGTTCGTTGAGCATTGTCACCACGGTTGATACGGTACTGTCGATCGGAACGAGCGTTGGATCAGCGTCGGTTCGCCACTTCACTTCCGCAACGCCATCCTTCAGGCCTTTTCCACCGATCACCACTCGCAGCGGGATGCCGATCAAATCAGCATCTTTGAATTTCACTCCGGGCCGTGCTGAGCGATCATCGAACAGACATTCGACACCGGATTCCTGCAAGCCGGCATAGAGCTTTTCTGCGGTCTTCATTACTTTCTCGTCAGTGACATTCAGTGGGATCACCAGGACATCATACGGGGCAACCGACAACGGCCAGATGAGGCCATTCTCATCGTGTCGCGTTTCTGCCAAACCAGCGACAATTCGGTTTACGCCGATACCATAACAACCCATGATAATCGATCGCCGTTGCTCATTCTCATCATCGAAAGTTGCATCGAGCGCATCGGTGTATTTCGTGCCAAGTTTGAAAACATGTCCCACTTCTATGCCATGCACGAAATCCATCCTGGCATCGCATTTCGGACAGGAATCACCGTCAACTGCATCGCGCAGGTCAGCCGTTCGCATAACAGAATAGTCGCGACTGATATTCACGCCGACGTAATGCTTGTCGGCTTCGTTTGCACCAGTCACAGCGTTTTCAATTTCGACGACATCGTGATCGGCGATAATATCGAGATCCAGTCCCACCGGACCGGCAAAACCAACCGGTGCACCGGTCACTTTCTCAATCGTCGATTCATCCGCCAGTTCGACAGACTCGGCTGCCAACTCACGTCGCACTTTTCCTTCGTTCGCGTCATGATCGCCCCGGACCAGAACGGCAACGACTTTGTCGTCCGCCTGATAGATCAGTGTTTTGACCATCTTGCGCGGCTTGCACTTCAACAGCTTGCTCACCTGTTCGATGCTGGTGACATCCGGCGTGTCGAGACTGGTCAACGGCTTCAACCCATCTTGATCGCCCGCAGAAATGGACGGTGCCGCTCGACCGGTCTCCGCGCGTTCCAGATTCGCCGCGTAGCCACAACCACTGCAGTGCACGATGCGGTCTTCGCCGTTGTCTGCCGGAATCATAAACTCGTGCGATGCGTCGCCTCCTATCGGGCCGCTTTCCGCTTCGACCGGCAGGTATTCCAGCCCGCAGCGACTGAAGATGCGGCAATAGGCACGGTACATCTGCTGGTAGACTTCGTCGAGTTGATCCAGATTCGTGCTGAAACTATAGGCATCCTTCATCAGGAACTCGCTTGTTCGCAATACGCCAAAGCGAGGACGTTCTTCATTGCGGAATTTGGTCTGAATCTGGTAGACCGTCAGCGGCAGTTGACGATAGCTGCTGATATGATGTGCCATCAGGTCGGTGACGACTTCTTCATGCGTTGGACCAAGGCAGAGCGGAACTTTCCTGTCGCCCCGCTTGACATCGAATTGAATCAGAACATTGCCGAAGGCTTCCCGCCGACCAGTTCGCTCGAACAGATCGATCGGTTGCAGTGCCGGCATGAAAAGTTCGATTGCTCCGGCTGCATCCATCTCTTCCCGGACAATCGCTTCCGCCTTTCGTATCGCTCGCCAGCCCAGCGGCAGATAAGTATAGGCTCCGGCCATCACCTGCCGAATGAGCCCCGCACGCAGCATCAGTTGATGGCTGGGAACTTCTGCGTCAGCCGGAACTTCCTTCATGGTGGGGATAAACGTCTGACTCCAGCGCACGGTCAACCTCAATTTTCTTCAGGTCGTTCTCGAAAAGGGGATCGAAATGTCACAACGGTACGATCACACCGGCGTGATCTTAGCAAATGCCTGCTGGCATCAAAAGGACCACGACTAAGGCGAAATGGTTCATCCGGCTGACAAACCGGGCGCAGGTTACTAGAATCGCCGGAGTGTGATGGGCGGCTGGCGTTCCACACTTCTATTCGAGTCCGGGATCATCACCGGGCAGCACTTGTGCGGCGATTCGGGCCGCTTGGAAAATCTCTCATGTCTCGTCGATTCATCAACGAACTCAGTGATGGGGATACCATCGAGGAAATCTTTCTGCTGGCTGACAAACAGTTGCGGGCGAATCGCAATGCCGACTTGTACCTGCTTGCCACACTGCGCGACAAAACTGGTGTCATCAGCGGGTTGATGTGGAATGTCACTGAGGAATCGATGGCGGGGATTAATTCTGGCGACTATGTCCGCGTGAAAGGTAAAATTCAGCTTTACCAGGGCAGTTTGCAGATGATCGTCACGTCGATTCGGACGGTTTCGCCCGAGAGCATTGACCCGGAAGACTTTCGGCCGCAGGCGCTACAGAATATCGAGCATCTGCTCGCACGGCTCAAAGAGATCCTGCTGGCGATGGAGACACCGGTATTGCGATCACTGGTTGAATGTTATTTCATCGACGAAGCGCTCATGCGCGATCTCGCTGCGGCTCCAGCCGGAGTTAAAGCCCATCATGCCTATCAGGGCGGATTACTCGAGCATATCGTCAACATTCTCGAAACGGCGGTTCGCATTCGAGACCTCTACCCCGAAATCGATTTCGATCTGCTGCAGGTCGGCATCTTTCTGCACGACATCGGCAAGATACGGGAACTTGGTTATGAATCGACGTTGAGTTACACCGATGAAGGCCAACTGCTCGGCCACATGGTGATCGCCATCGAAATGCTCACCGAAAAGATCGCCAGGACGGTGGAGCTAACGGGCGAACCGTTTCCTGAAGAACTGGCCTTACGCATCAAGCACATGATTCTGAGCCATCATGGCGCGTACGAATTCGGTAGCTCGAAATTGCCCATGACACCCGAGGCGATCGCTTTGCATCATCTGGACAATCTCGATGCGAAGGTGCACGAGTTTGGTCGTACGATCGACGAAGATCCGAACTCCGAATCGAGTTGGACGCCCTTCATCAACCGGCTTGATCGCAAACTGTACAAAGGGGCGAACTCCTGAGCCAACAGGAAAGAAACGCTGACTCTGCCACGCTCTTTCCCAATTGGCTGATGAAGAGTCAGCCCGAAGTGAATTCTCAGCGCGGTGTGAGGACCATCGACATCATTCGGCCACCTTCCATGCCGGGGGGCTTTTCGACTTTGGCGATGTCGTCCAGCGTCTCGATAATGTCATTGAGGATTTCCCGGCCACGATCATGGTGCGCGTTTTCGCGGCCTCGGAAGATCACATTGACTTTGACTTTGTCCTTGTGCTCCAGAAAGCCTCGTGCACGTTTCACTTTGAATTCGATATCGTGGTCACCGGTTTTCGGACGCAGGCGAATCTCTTTCAGCTGCACCTGATGCTGCTTCGAATTCCGCGACTGCCGCTTTTTCTGCTCGTACTTGAATTTGCCGAAGTCCATAATGCGGCAAACCGGAGGCCGCTCATTCGGGGCAACTTCCACCAGATCCAAACCATTTTCACCTGCACGCTCCAATGCCTCGGCTGTCGGCATGACACCCAGCAATTCTCCATCCGCACTTACAACGCGAACTGGCGAAATTCGGATCTGGTCATTCACTCGTTGGCTCTGATCGCTCACTGACACCTTTCTTCAATTCACCGAAAACCATTCCCGCCGGAATTCATTGATTTCCTGGGCGGGACAAAACGAAAAAAACTGATGGCAATTCTCATCGGATGAACTCCTGTCATCCTTCAGCCATCAGACTGGAAAGTATTACGCTCTTCTGTGCCGCGATGAGCGTCGATTGGCCTGCATATACAACAGGCCTCCACGAGCCAGAGACGTCACACCAGAAGGTAAACTGCTCTAAAACACCTGATATCGTTGCAGGTGAGACGGACCAGGAAAAGGCACAAATCATCCTGCAACCTGACGGAAGTCTATCGTTCCTGATATTACTAATACACCCCAAGGCTCGATCCGTCAAGAACTTGAGCCGATTGTCGCTGTGTATTGGACGCGATTTTGTAGATCGTTTTCAGTCCGGTTTGAGGCCCCGGCCAATTAAGGAGGATTTTGGTTACGGTCATTGGGGCATCGTTGAATCCTCGGGCGGTGTCTTTTTCGGCTCGATCGGGTCAATTCCGCGCTGAGCCAGTTTCTGGCGTACCACCTCCTGCGGGTGCTCGATTTGCTTTCCAATCTGAATGGCTTTATGTCCTCGATATCGACCCGGGCTGGCGCCAAATAACGGCCGACCTTCAACCAACACTTTCAATGGTTCGTGCTTGTCGACCTCCGTCACAATCACGTCGCCCACGGCCAGATTGGAGAATTCCTGCGCTGTCAGGTTGGTTTTTGCCAACTGCACGACCATTTCCACACCAGCTTGTGAGACACCCGCTTCCAGATTCACCTGCTGGGCCGGACTGACGTCCTTGCGTCGATAGGCCGACCAGGAATCGGCTGTTAATGCACCTGCCAACGGTTCGATCGTTGTGAACGGCACGCAAAGATTCATGATGCCCCGTGTGTCGCTCATTGTGATCTCAAAGCTGATCAACACGACCACTTCGTTCGGAGGAACGATTTGTACGATCTGCGGATTGCTCTCAACCTGAGTCACTTTCAATTTGAGATCGCAAATGTTCTGCCACGCATTCTCCAAACCGACGATCGCGGCATCGGTAATTCGCCGTACCAGTCGCAATTCAATTTCTGTCAATGGTCGGCTCGGCAAATTCCCCGTCATGTGTCGCCCGCCACCCAGCAGCCGATCGACAATCGGAAAAATGATCGACGGATTCAAATCGAGAATAAGATTGCCATCCAAACCTTCAGAATGCAACAGGTTGAAACAGGTCGGGTTTTCCAGGCTGAATACGAATTCGCTGTAGGTGAGCTGATCGGCGCTGATCAACTTCACTTCGACGATCGTGCGGAGCATTCCACTCAAAGCTGCGCCAAGTTCCCGACTGAAACCATCGTGCAGTGCCTGAAAGGCCCGCATCTGATCTTTGCTGACTCGCTCAGGACGTTTGAAGTCGTACACGCTGATTTGCGTGTTCATATCCTTCTTGACATTGCCCCCCCCTCCACTTTGTGTGCCGGGATCGAGTGCCGCCAGAAGAGATTCGACTTCAGTTTGGCTTAAGACATCCGTCATCCGTGACCTCCGTCTTCCGCCGCCGGAAAAAGCTGATCGTCAGCCCTTCAATTGCCCGGCGCCGTGGACCACGTATTTGTAACTGGTTAGTTCCCGCAAGCCGCACGGCCCGCGGGCGTGAAATTTGTCGGTGCTGATACCAATCTCCGCACCCAACCCGAACTCTTCCCCGTCGTTGAAGCGGGTGCTGGCATTCACGATGACCGCTGACGAATCAATCGCTGTCGAAAATCGCTGCGAAGCGGGCAGGTCGTCGGTGACAATCGCCTCGGTATGGCCCGAACTGTATTGATTGATGTGTGAGATGGCACTTTCCAAATCATCGACCACATGGACCGAAATGATCAAATCCAAATACTCGGCGCCATAATCTTCTTCGGTTGCCGGTTCCGCATCTGGTATCCATTTCAGTGCTTCGGGCGAACAGCGTAACTCCACATCCTGCTCTTTGAGTGCCCTGGCGATGGCTGGCAGAAACTCTTCCGCCACGTCGCGATGCACAATCAGCGATTCCGCCGCGTTGCAGACGCCTGGTCGCTGGCATTTGCTGTTCACCGTAATCTCAACCGCGAGCGACAAATCAGCCAACTTATCGACATAGACGTGGCAGTTGCCATCGAAATGTTTAATCACCGGCATCGTCGCTTCACTCGTGACCCGTTCGATCAATCCTTTGCCGCCGCGCGGGATCGTGACATCAATCAACTCTTTCAGTCGCAGAAAACGTCCGACCGCTTCCCGGTCTGTCGTCTCCACAAGTTGTACCGCATGACGTGGGAGATCAGTCTGTTCCAGCGCATCGGCCAAAATCGCATGAAACGCCTGATTGCTGTGAAACGCTTCCTTGCCGCCGCGAAGGATAACCGCGTTGCCACTCTTCACACACAATGCCGCTGCATCGACGGTCACGTTTGGCCGGCTTTCATAGATGAAAAAGACCACACCCAGCGGGACACGCACGCGCGTCACGAGCAACCCATTCGGCCGGGAATTGCTTTCGATGACCTCGCCGATGGGGTCGGGCAATAGAGCAATCTGTTCCAATGCCGCCGCAATGTTCTCCAGTCGATCTTCGGTCAACCGGAGGCGATCGATGGCAGCATCGGTCAGGCCATAGTTGGGAGCCTGTTCAAGATCGCGCGCGTTTTCGTCGATCAATGTCGTGGTTCGTTCGCGGATCAAATCCGCCGCGCAACGCAGCCATTCGATTTTCTTCGCACCGGAAACGGTCATCAGTTCGCGCGAAGCGGTTTTGGCACGCTCGGCAACGTCCCGCGTGTAGGTTTCCAGATCGGTCAATGTTTCGGTGGCGTTCACAATGGGGCCTCACTCCCGGTTCTGTCTCAGTGTTGATCGTCTGGAGCGTATTACGCTCTTCTGTGGCGCGAAAATTGTCTTTTGGTCTGCAAACGCAGACTCCCACGAGCGGGAACCGTCACACGATAAAGGGAAACTGCTCTATCTTATCGCGACTGACCGGAGCAGGAGAAGTATCGGCGAATGCAAAATTTGTGTCAACGCCCGTTCAGACCGGCATTTATGAGCCTTCCCGCCTTGTTTTGGGACGGATTTGGTGTGGCAATTTGTCCACTGGGAGAATGAAGGGTTTTACCAGGCAGCACGGACAGGCATTTCCACGTCGCTTACATCATCATCGCGAACAACCTTGTGCTGCATGTCCCGAAATTGATCTCGTGAAATCAGCACGTAGTACGTGTGCGTCTGATCGTCTTCGATCTCGACAGGATCGCCACCACTCTTTGCGAGAGCGTCGCGTATCTCATCCGGGTTTGTCAGTTTTGGTGCCATGTGAAAGATTATAACATAATGACAGGCGTAGGAACAAAGGAAGACTGAGAAAAGAAACGCCGTCTGCTTTTCCTGCGATCGACATGCCGATGATTTTTCCGCTACCTGCCGGTTATGATGTGCTTGAGCAGACCAGTTTCGGCACACGCAGTGGTACTGGTCGCAATTCACACACCTTGCATGGCTGTCCTGGTTAGTGAGTTCTGAATTGCTGGTGATTACAGAGAACCCGCATTCGGAAAACCAAACCTTTTTTGTTAAACAGACCCACTATCCACTTTTCCGGGGAAGACCATACATTATTACCAGTTGTCCTTCGCGAACTGCACCGCTTGGATGGCTTGTTCCTGTTCGCTACAATCTGGTTGCGGTGGAGTTGGATTTTTCCTGCCGTGATGAACAGGATGAAATATGCAGACACAACAGATTGAGGTCAAAACGTGGGAGAACGGGTTGACCCTCGCAGTAGAACGGATGCCATCCGTCGGGTCGGCGGCGTTTTCTATTCTGGTTCCCGGAGGCAGCAATTACGATCCTCGGGAAAAAAGAGGAACAGCAACCGCACTGTCCGAATTACTGATGCGTGGTGCGGGTGATCGCGACTCCCGGCAACTCTCTTCGGCTCTCGATGATCTTGGGGTACAACGCCACAACGGAGCTGGCAGCAGCCATGTCAGTTTTGGTGGCGCAACATTGTCCGACAGCATTCACGATGCGTTGCGGATCTTTGCCGACGTCATTCGCCGGCCCTGGATTCCCGATGATCATTTTGCCGCTGTCCGTTCGGGGATCGAGCAATCACTACTTTCCGTCGAAGACGAACCTCGGCAGAAACTGATGGTCGAATTGTGGCAGCGCACATTCGATGCACCCTGGGGGCTGTCGTCGGATGGATCGCTCGAATGCCTGCCGAATTTGACGATCGATGGCGTACAAGGCCATTATGAGCAATGCTTTCGTCCCAATGGCACTATTATTGGCGTTGCAGGGAATGTCGATATCGCCCAACTGCAGGCAACCATCGACGAATTATTCGGTGACTGGGAGCCCAGGCCGGAACCCACGTTTGAAACCACTCCGCACGGCCCATCGATCGATGCAATCGAACATGATTCCGCCCAGACACATATTGGTCTGGCTTATCCGAGTGTGCCATATCGTGATGAAAATTATTATGCGGCCTGGGCCGCGGTCAGCGTACTCTCCGGTGGGATGAGTTCCCGGCTGTTCACCGAAGTTCGAGAGAAACGGGGACTCTGTTACGCGATTTCCGCCTCGTTGAATACGCTGCCGCATGAAGCGCGCGTTGTCTGTTACGCCGGGACAGAGAATGATCGTGCTCAGGAAACGCTCGATGTGACGCTGCATGAAATTCACCGGTTGGGGCAGGGAATTACGGACGAGGAACTAAACTGCTGCAAGGCACGTGCGAAAAGTGCGTTAATCATGCAGCAGGAGTCGGCCATGTCCCGGTCCGGCTCGATCGCGCGGGATTGGTATCATCTCCAGCGAATCGTCACATTAAGCGAAGTGCGATCGAAGATTGATGCGCTCGATGTCTCTCACGTACTCGATTTCGTGCATCAGCATCCGCCCCGCGATCTGACCATTCTGACAATCGGGCCGAAACCGTTGGAGGTGCCCAGTGAAATTTCGTGAACGAGTGTTGGACAACGGCTTGCGGATTATCTCCGAGTGGAATCCGCTGGCTCACAGCATGGCGATCGGCTTTTTCGTGCGGACCGGCTCGCGCGATGAAACCACGGTCATCTCCGGTGTCAGTCATTTTCTGGAACACATGGCCTTCAAGGGGAACGAAAAGTACCAGGCCGACGACGTGAACCGGATTCTCGATGAAATCGGTGCCAAGTCGAATGCGTCGACCAGCGAAGAGATAACGAAATACTGGGCCGCGATTTTGCCCGAATATCTGCCACAGGCGTTCGAGCTTGTCGCTGGTTTGATTACGCCCTCGCTGCGCCAGGATGACTTCGATATGGAAAAAAATGTCATTCTCGAAGAGATCGCCATGTATGAGGATCTGCCGTCGTTTACGCTTTACGACAAGATGATGCAGGCACATTTCGCCGGGCATCCGCTGGGGCAGTCGATTCTCGGAACGCCGGAAAGCATTGCCGATTTGACGTCCGAGCAAATGCGTGAGTACCATCGCGATCACTACGTCGCCGGGAATGTCACGCTGGCAATTGCCGGAAATTTCGATTGGGAGGAGGTCAACCGGCTGGCGGATCAATGCTGTGGTTGGTGGCCTGCAGGGGAAGTCGATCGCTCTACGTTTGAAGCACAACCGGAACCGGGAACACTCGTCTTCCCCAAAGACGACAGTCATCAGCAGTATTGTATGCAGATGTCTCCCGCACCTCCGGCGAACAGTCCATTACGTTTTGCAGCGGAAGTGCTGGCCGTGATTGTCGGTGATGATTCCGGTAGCCGGATGTACTGGGATCTCGTTGAGCCGGGGGATGTCGAAGTGGCCGAGTTGGGGCATTACGAATATGATGGCAGCGGCAGTTACGCCACCTATGTGAGCGCGAGGCCGGAGGCAGTTGAACTGGCGTTGGCGCGCATCTCAGACATTTATGACGCGGTGAATTCCGAAGGGGTGACAGAAGAAGAGCTGGAGCGCGCGAAGAAAAAGGCCGCCTCGCGAATCGTACTTCGCAGCGAACGCCCGATGAGTCGGCTCTCGTTGTTGGGAGGCAATTGGATCTATCGGGGCACATATCGGTCTGTCGAAGACGACTTGAACACGCTGCAGTCGATCACACTCAAGGACGTTCGCGAACTGCTCGACGCCTATCCGCTGGGACAGATGACGACCGTTGCTGTCGGTCCCTTGAATTCGCTCGATGGGCCGGTTGGCGTGCCGGGGTAAAATGACCTCGATTCGAATCTCGTCGATGTCATCTTTTGACCTCGAACCTTTAAGAGCCTGACCGTTTTTCGATGTCGTATCTTTTGGATGTGAAAAGGTTTAGCGGTATCAAACTCTGATCTTGACCTTCATCGTCGACCGGGCATACGATTCGTCGCGTTTTTCCTGTTCTGACAACTCAATGGCAGTTCTGCAGTCCCCGTGCGCAACCGTACCGGGCCTGGTGGAAGTTTGATTCTTCGCGCAATTTTCCCAACGGAGTAGCCCGTTTTGTTGCGACCGCGCTTTTGTCTGTGGTTTATCCTCGCGATTGCGCTGGCAGTTCGCCTGCTGGGAGCGGTCGCGTTGCAAAACCACCTGGGTGGCTGGTCGTCAGATCGGTTTCTCATTTCGGGTGATGCCGAGGGGTACTGGGAGCTTTCCACTGCCATCGTGAATGGGTCGGAATTTGCAATCACCAATCCTCCGTTGCGCGTCATGCGGACGCCCGGTTTTCCGATCATCATAAGTTTGCCGATGTTTGTGTTCGGTGAAAATCATTTCGCCGTGCGGTTGTTTCTCGCTTTTCTTGGAGCGGTCGCCTGTGGTTTTGTTTTTCTGATTGGCCGACGTTTGTTTGATGAACGAACAGGCATCGTTGCGACTGGATTCGCTGCCGTCTCGCCACTCTTTGTTGGCTTCAGTGTCGTCTTGTTGAGCGAAACCGCATTCACGCTGTTCCTGCTCTTGAGCATGTATCTTTTCCTGCGACTGATCCAGTCCTGTCGAGAAGGCAGACGTGGGTGGAGACAACTAATGCTGGCTTTGATAACGGGGCTATCAATGGGCTGGACGACCCTCATTCGTCCAGGCTGGATTGGCGGTGCCATTCTCTGCGGACTCACAATGCTGATACTCGTTCCAAACAAAAAACAGGCGGTGCTGGCAGCCGTTCTGTTGTCGCTGGGGACGGTGATGGTGTTGACACCCTGGGCCTGTCGCAATTTTCGCGTAACCGGACATTGGGTCTGGCTGTCACTCTGGTCCGGACCAAGTTTGTACGACGGACTTGGTCCACAGGCGAATGGTTCCAGTGACATGCAATTCTTCAAAGAGGAAAACACGCTGGCCATCATGTCGGAATACGAAATGGATCAACACTACAAACAGCGTGCCTGGGAAGTGGCTTTTCAAAATCCCCGACGTCTCTTTGATCTCGCGCTAATCAAACTTGGGCGATTCTGGAAGATGTGGCCCAGTGCTCCACAATTGCAGCGTCCGCTCATTCACCTTGGGATGGCAGCGTACTCCATTCCCTTTTTTGCCGCCGTGCTGATTGGACTCTGGCGAAACCGCAATTCGTTGCTGATCTGGACGATGCTGGTTATGCCGGTTGCCTGGTTTTCATTTGTGCATTCCATCTTCGTTGGCTCGATTCGCTACCGCATGCCGGGCGAGTTTTTTCTGACAATTCTCGCAGCGGTGGGGATCTTGTGCTGTTGGGATTGGATTCGCTGCCGAGGTAAGGGTGACGATGCCGAAAAAATTCCTGTCTCCACCTGAATTGAGTTCTGAAATCAGTTCCCGATGACAATTCGCAAGACATTGCAATGGGTTGTCGCCATTGTCCTGCTGGGGACAGTGGTCGGAGGAACTTACGTCTATTCGCTGTGGGCTCGCAGTGATGAAATCCTGCGTCAGGAAATGCTGACCCGAATGACGCCAATTCTCTCCGGTTGCAAGCTGCACATTGAACGGGCGAATTACGACTGGAACCGGCGAGTGCGAGTGTTCAACATTACACTGACACTGCCGGGGCATGACGAACCAATTGTTCGCGTCCCACAGGCGTTGGTCACGATCGACCGAGAGGAGTTTGCCCGTACCGAGCAGATTGTCATCCAACGGGTCGAGATCAGTCGGCCGGTTGTGAACCTGACACGTGACGCGAACGGCCGTTGGAATTTTCATGACTTGCCACAACCTCCCAGGTCGTACAGGACTTGTCCGGAATGGGTGGTGGATGAGGGAGCAGTCAACATTCGGATGGAGCATCCCAATGGGGAAGCTCCGCATGCTGTCGAAATCCATCACGCCAATTTGAAATTGATTCCCTCCGGGTACCGTCAATACCTTGTTGATGGCAGCACGCAGATTGACAGTGCTGGCAATTTGACCGTCAACGGCAAATGGAATCTCGATACCAGGGTCTGGTCAGTGAAGGGGGGCATGACAAACGTCGCGGCCAACCAGCAACTCGTCGCTTTGATTGCCGGAATCTCGACAGAGTTAAAAGGAAAGTTGGCGCGTGTCGACACGCAATTGCGGGGCATGGTCGGACTGAAGCCGGAAATAGTGGCCGAGAGCGATCACCCCTCATCATCACTTCTGCATTCTCCTCGTCCGCTCAATGGGTTTCACGACGACGGGACCGATCCGTTTTTGCCACCGGATGGTCTACCGCGATCCACACCTGCCACTCCGTGGCGAACAGCCGACGCGAGTTCCGAATCGGTAACGCTGCCACAGCCTCGCCTGCCGGTTGCCGTTCCGGATTTCGATCTCGCCGGGCAGCTGGATGTCGACTTCAAGATTTCGCAAAAAGACGTGAGTTCTGAGCCCGACTTCCAGATGGATCTCAACGTTCGCAACGGCGCGTTTGAATAC
Organism: Planctomycetaceae bacterium; assembly: GCA_028284145.1. Lineage (GTDB taxonomy): Bacteria > Planctomycetota > Planctomycetia > Planctomycetales > Planctomycetaceae > JANQSH01. The sequence continues at coordinate 119,629 of JANQSH010000198.1, forward strand.
GATGTCCTGCCCTTTCCATTGCGCAATCTGAATGGTTCCTTTCGCTGGGATAACCAGAAATTTGTTGTGCGGAGTCTCGATGCCCGAAATGGCATCTCCCGGTTTTCCGTTTCCGGTCTGGTGGATCGGCAGACGGAAGCATCACAGTCGGAATTCACGCTGGCGTTATCCGACCTCGCTTTGGACGTACGACTCTACCGACGTTTGACGCCGCAGTTGAAAGCGTTGTTTGACAAAATTCGCCCCACGGGAAATGTCGATATCTCCCTCAAGATGCGGCATGATGGTGCGGGAGGATGGAAGGCCGAGGGCTTCACGCTCGCCGGGAAAAATGGCACGATCACGCACGAAAATTTCCCTTACGCCGTCCAGCAGGTGCATGGTACGATGCGACAGCAGGGTGAGGGCCTGCAGATGCAGTTTCGAGGCATGGTTGGGAAACGGCCGGTCGATGTCGTTGGAGCGACCAGTCACTTCGGGGCGGGCGCGCGTCATGACTATACAATCACCGCATTGAATGTTCCGCTGGAAGCGACACTGGTTGATGCCTGTCCGACCGCCATGAAGAAGACAATCGAATCATTGCGGGCACAGGGCATGGCCAGCGTCCAAATCAAGTTCCACAATCCGCTGGGCAGCATTGGGAAAAAGTTTCAGATGAAACTCGATGCCATCGTCAGCGAGAGCGCCATCCATCCTGTCTTTTTTCCGTACCGAGTGGAAAACCTGAGCGGTCGTATTCAGTTCGACTCCACTACCGGTTTGTGGAAATTTGAAAAGCTCAAAGGGACTCACAACGCCGCCGAGTTGACGGGGGAAGGCCGGTTCGCGATGAACACAGGCCCGACGGGAAAACTCGAAATGGCGATTCGCGCGGAGAATGGTCGGTTCGACAGAGATTTGGAGATGGCCTTGCCGCTGCATTTGCGGCGCATCTGGAACCATTTCGCACCACAAGGGCGGCTCGATACGGTCGCCAGTGTGCATTGGTCTCCCGGATCATCACCGCAAATTGAGTTGCCAGTCGTCCGTGTTTCCGATGGCAGGATGCTGATGTCATTCTTCCCTTACCCGTTGCATCATGCTAGAGGGACCGGTTCATACAAAAATGGGAGAGTCGAAATTACGTCATTCAACGCACGCCATGAAGATACGAAAATTCGTGGCGTCGGTTTTGTACAGACGGCTGTAAATGGTGACTGGCGCGCTCGACTGACGCAGATTGACGTCGATGACCTGATCCCTGATCGTGTCTTCCGCAGAGCTCTGCCACCAGACTTGAGAGATGTCTTTGAAGAAATGGACCTGCAGGGGCCGGTGTCGGTTTCGGGCATGCTGGAATTCCGCGGCACCAAAAGACCACAAGATCCGGTCACGGCTGCCTGGGATCTCGAAACGGTCTTCACCGGCAATGATATTGTGGCCGGGACCGATTTGGAAAATGTGCATGGCCACTTCTCGATGCGTGGCACCTGGGATGGCAAACAGACGGTCATGCAGGGCGAGGTTGATCTCGATTCGCTCGCGGTGCTGGATTACCAGTTGACGCAGGTCAAAGGGCCGCTGCAACTTGTCGGAAACCGTATTACGGTTGGATCGGCCGATGTCTTTTCCCGAGAAGTGCGCGAGAAGAATGAGCAGATTCCCTATTCCAAACGGATTACTGGAAGGGCCGTGGATGGCGTTGTAACGTTCGACGCTGTGGCAAATCTTTCAGACAACCCTGTCTATAATTTGCACATGACATTGAACAAAGGAAGTCTTGAAGAATACGCCAATCGCTACATGCCTGGCGTGAAAAATGTTAAGGGAGTGCTCAACGGCTGGATCGACTTGTACGGAACCGGCTCGTCGGTGAATCAGATGTCAGGGCGCGGGCAGTTGCAAATCAGCCCTGCGGCATTGTACGAACTGCCTGTGATTGCGCAGACGTTTAAGGTACTCAGTTTCGCACCACCGGATCGCACAGCCTTCCGCTATGCATTTCTCGACTTCGTTGTGGGGCGACAAAAATTCGCTTTCAACACCATCGACCTGGCGGGCGACGCGATCAGTTTTCGCGGTCGGGGCACCGCCGGATTTGATGGCAGTTTGAATCTCGATTTCTACTCGATGTTGCCCCGACATCAACTCCCCATTCCCATCGTGAACGCCGTCATTGGAGAGGCCACGAAAGGTTGGGTTGGTGTGGAGGTCCGCGGAAAGACCTCGGCTCCCATGGCACGGGTCAAACCAGTTCCGGCAATCGACGCGGCCCTGAAGAACTTTCTGGGCGCTTTCGAAGGGCGTTCACCCACTGTCAGACCCACGCCGTTTGTACAGCCAGGCCGCCCGACCGGACGACGTTCCACTTCCGGTGCCGCGACGCGCAACCGAAACTGACACAAATCTGCCAAATCGTTGCCAGTGAACACAGGGACGGAGAAACTTTGCGATTGCGATCCGAGTTCTGGATTTCACGTAATGTGATCGCCATTCGATGGAATTCGTCTCGCTTCTGGATTACGCTGAAACTCTACGAATTTCACAACGTTTAGCAAAGCGAATCCATGACGAACATCCCACAGCCGATTCAACCACCCGAACGTATTCTGATGGGGCCGGGGCCCAGCCAGATTTCGCCACGAGTGCTGGCCGCTCATTCCGCTCCAACCGTGGGCCATCTTGACCCCTGTTTCCTGCAAGTGATGGATGAAATGCAGGCCATGTTGCGGCGGGTGTTCTGCACCGAAAACGAGTTAACGTTGGCTATCAGCGGGACCGGCAGTTCCGGTATGGAGACCTGCGTTGTCAATCTGATCGAACCGGGCAATAAGATGGTCGTCTGCAAGAATGGCGTGTTTGGCATGCGAATGGCCGATGTCGCCGAGCGAGTGGGAGCCGATGTGCTGACCATCGAGAAGGGTTTTGGAGAAGTATTCTCGACTGACGAAGTGGCTGACGCGATCGTGAAGCATCAGCCAAAAGTGGTTGGCATTGTCCATGCCGAAACCTCGACAGGTGTCTGGCAGCCGTTGGAAGAGATCTCACAGGCAGTACATGACGCAGGCAGTCTGCTGCTGGTCGATTGTGTAACATCTCTTGGTGGAGTGCCGGTCGAAGTTGACGCCTGGCAGCTCGATGCGGTTTACAGCGGGACACAAAAGTGTCTTTCCTGTCCTCCCGGTCTGGCACCAGTCACATTCAGCCCACGAGCGGTCGAAGCGATCGACAATCGAAAGTCGAAAGTGCAAAGCTGGTATTTTGACATGACGATGGTTCGCAATTACTGGGGCGGCGACCGGGCTTATCATCATACCGCACCGATCAATATGAATTATGCGTTGCATGAAGCACTTCGAGTTGTATTGGAAGAAGGGCTTGAAGAGCGTTTTGCCCGGCACATGCTCAATCATCAGGCGCTCAAGGCGGGGTTGGCGGCGCTGGGTATTGAATATGCCGTTGCAGAGGGGCAGCAACTGCCGATGCTCAATGCTGTTCGCATTCCCGAGAATGTTGATGATGCGAGTGTGCGTTCGCAATTACTGAGGGAATTCGGAATCGAAATTGGAGCCGGGTTGGGACCAATGAAAGGCAGGACATGGCGAATTGGCCTGATGGGGGACACAAGCCGCGCGAAATATGTCCTGCTGTTCCTGGCGGCTTTGGAAAAATGCCTTGCCAGTCAAGGGGCGAAGCTTCAGCCCGGTGCAAGTGTCGCTGCCGCCAATGAGATCTACGCCGACTGAACGGATTTTGAATAACAATCGTCATGACAGAATCAGCTAATCCATCATTCACTGGTTTTCCCAACGTCCGTATGCGTCGGTTGCGGACGCACACGAAACTGCGCGACATGGTTCGCGAGACGGAATTGAATCCGCGCGACTTCGTTCTTCCACTGTTTGTTCGTCACGGTGAGAATAAACGAGTGCCGATCGAGTCGATGCCGGGGCATGATCAGATGACGATCGATCATCTCGCAGCTGAGGTGGAAAAGATCGAATTACTTGGGATACCAGCCGTGTTGTTGTTCGGCATTCCGGAAACGAAAGACGCAATCGGAAGCGATGCCTGTGATGATAACGGAATCATCCAACGGGCCATTCGCGCGATCAAAGAGACTGGCAGCAATCTGCTCATCATGACCGATGTCTGTTTCTGTGAATACACCGATCACGGTCATTGCGGCATCGTGAATGACAAGCATGGACAACCGGATGTCGACAACGATGCGACGTTGGAGATTCTGGTTCAAGAGGCGGTGAGCCATGCGAAGGCAGGAACGGATGTCATCGCACCGAGCGGAATGATGGATGGAATGATTGCTGCGTTACGCGCCGGGCTCGACGATGCCGGTTTTGAGAACATTCCACTTTTGAGTTACGCGGTGAAATATGCATCTGCCTTTTATGGTCCGTTTCGTGATGCGGCTGAAAGCGCTCCGCAATTTGGGGATCGCCGGACGTATCAGATGGACCCGGCAAATGGTCGGGAAGCACTTCGCGAGGTTGAGCTGGATGTCTCTGAGGGGGCCGACATGCTGATGGTCAAACCGGCCCTCAGTTACCTGGATGTTATCTCAAATGTGAAGCGTGCGTATCCCGAAATTCCGTTAGCGGCTTATAACGTCAGTGGGGAGTTCTCAGTGGTGAAAGCTGCTGCAGCGAACGGCTGGATCGATGAAAAACGGACTGCGCTGGAGATTCTGACATCGATCAAACGTGCCGGAGCCGACATGATCATCACCTACCACGCGAAAGAAGCCGCAGATTGGTTGGCAGAGTGACTGAAACTCCTGTTTCATCACGGAGAAATTGACGGCACGGAAAAAGTGGCGACTTTTTGGAAGGAGACAGGGCAATGAGGGAGATTTGGGGATGAGAATCAAATTCCATTCCTTTACCATCCCATCATCTCCCATTCAGAAGGTTTCATCGCACTCGTCTCCAATTATTCGCTGCACAACACCTGCAGCATGCCGATGCAGAAATCGGGGAGGTCATCTGGTTTGCGACTGCTGACATGGTGTCGATCGATCACCACCGGTTCGTCCACCCAGATGGCACCCGCGTTGACCAGATCGTCCTTGATGCCGAGCGAACCGGTCACCTTTACATCGCGATAAACTCCTGCGGAAATCGGAATCCAGCCACCATGGCAGATAGCGGCAATCAATTTTCCGGCTGAGTCAAAATCGCGCACCAACTTCAGGATACCGGAATCGCGACGAAGTTTGTCCGGCATGAATCCACCCGGCACGACGAGGCCATCGAAGTTTTCGGCCTGCATGTCGGATAAAGCTGCATCGGACTTGCACGGGTACCCGTTCTTGCCTGCGTAAGTCACTTCGGCTTCGGGGCCGGCGACAACGACCTCAGCACCGGCTTCAATGAGGCGGAGTTTGGGATACCATAATTCGAGATCTTCGTAGATATCGCCAACAATCACCAATATCTTTTTTCCATCCAGCGGACGTTGTGCCGTCATGTTGCGAACCTTTCTCCAACGGGAAGTTCCAAAAGCAGCGAAAATTGCATCGGTGATTGTAGCGAAACAACCATTGGGTTGCTTCTGTTGATGTGCCTGAACGTCGAATTCATCTGGCTTTGATGTCGGGCCGTCTTTCTCGTGTTCGTGCTGGTTGATACAATTGCCGGGCTGAGCTGACGGAGAGGCAGTTTGCCGCCTGTTTTTAAGATGGGCCAGATGTGCACGTCTGGCTGCCACAGACACAAGCGGAATGTATTTCCGTCTGCCGCTGGTGCGATTGTTTTCAATCAACAGGAAAACGGGGGGAGGCGTACACGCCCGAGCCAAACCGGAATTGTCGGACTGCCGATAAGACCAATCACTCATCCAAAAAGCGAAAACCATGCGTAGCGAAACCGAAATCCCATTTGAAGATAATCCGTTCAGTATTCCTGTCGCCGAACGCGTTAAGCGGCTGCCCCCCTATCTGTTTGGCAAGATCAACAAGCTGAAGTATCAGAAGCGCGTTGCGGGTATCGATGTAATCGATCTTGGTATGGGCAATCCGACCGATGCTCCCGATCCACTGATCAGCGAAAAACTGGCCGAGGCATTGGCTGATTCCCGTAATCATCGTTACTCTGTTTCCAACGGGATCGAAAACCTGCGGAAGGAAGTGACAAAACGATATTGGAAAAAGTATGGCGTGCGGCTCGATCCCGATTCCGAGGTCATCGCCTGCATCGGCTCGAAGGAAGGTTTCAGCCATATGTGCCTGGCGTTGATGGGGCCAGGTGACACAGCAGTCGTGCCATCGCCTTCGTTTCCCATTCATGTTTACGGCGTCGTTCTGGCAGCGGGCAATGTGATTGCGATTGACTGTCGCGACCCGGAAAAATTCCTGCAAAACCTGGCTTACACTTGTGAGCACTTGTATCCCAGGCCCAAAGTCGTCATCGTCAACTACCCGCACAATCCGTCAACGACTGTGGTCGAGCAGGAATTCTATGTCGAACTCGTCAAGCTGGCAAAGAAGTACTCATTCCTGGTCATCAGCGATTTTGCATACGCAGACATTTGCTTCGATGGCTATCAGGCTCCCAGTTTTCTCTCCGCACCAGGTGCGTTGGATGTGGGCGTTGAATTCACCACGATGAGCAAAGGTTACAGCATGGCTGGCTGGCGAATCGGGTTTTGTGTCGGCAATGAAGAGATGGTCCGCGCGCTCGGAACAATCAAAGGCTATTACGACTACGGCATTTTCCAGCCAGTGCAGATTGCGGCAATTGTCGCAATGCGGCATTGTGAGGCAGCGGTCGACAGTGTGGCGGCGGAGTACCGGAGCCGCCGGGATGTCTTGTGCGACGGTTTGCGGCGACTCGGTTGGGAAGTGGAATCTCCCAAGGCAACGATGTTTGTCTGGGCGAAGATTCCTGAACTCTGGGCCGAAATGGGCTCGATCGACTTTGCCATGAAGTTATTGGATGAAGGGGGAGTGGCAGTCAGCCCCGGGCGTGGATTCGGCGAAGAAGGGGAAGGCTATCTGCGACTGTCGATTGTTGAAAACTCACACCGCTTGCGTCAGGCGGTTCGGCAAATCGGTCGCTGTACGAAAATCAAACCCGCCACGACGGAATAACAACTCGGTTCAACGCATAGCTTTTTTGATCGAGGAAAAAGAAGGCCGCGAATGACGCGGAACAAAACAAAAAGGAATTTCTGTGTGCCACTGCAACAGATTGCATCAAGCAGTTAGAGCAGTTTACCTTTTCGTGTGACGGTTTTCGCTCGTGGGAGTCTGTATTTGCAGGGCGAAAAACGTCCCTCGCGCCACGAAGGAGCGGAATACGCTCCAGGTTTTTTCTGAGCGAACGTGTTGCATAGCAACGCAGCTATGTGAGATCCCATTATCGGATGGCAATCAACAATGCATGGAGATGTATGTCGAGTCAAATGCCAATGAGTTGGTGAACATACGGCTTTTCGTCAATCATCCGGCTCTTCGCGGTACGGCAGGCCACGTTTGAACAATTCGACCCGAGAAAGCACGTCGCTGAATTCCTCATCGGGAGCCGAATCCAGCGCCTGCTCCTGGTACTTGACTGCCTCTTCGTATTGTCCAGCTTCCGCGCAAGCCGCTGCCAGCGTATCAAGAATCCGCCAGTCATTCCAACTGGTCAGTTCGCACGCCTGTTTTGCCAGTTCCACCGCTTCCCGGCTATCGCGAAATTTTTCATCGGGGCAGGTGGCACGAAACCAGGCCAATGCATTCCTCGGCTCGACATCATCTTCTTCACTGATTGCCACGGCCTGTTGATACCACTGTAACGCCTTTTCGTACTGCCGCTGGTTACTGTAGATGTTCCCCTTGGTCGCATAGGCGATGGTATAACCTGGGTCAATCTGCATTGCCTGGTCCAGGTCGGCATGCGCTTTGTCATACTTTTTCAGACGCGCGAACATCGAACCACGGTCGCGATAAGCAGCGTTGAATTGGGGATCAATTTCGATCGCCCTGGTGTAATTGGCGATCGCCTGTTCGTAGTTTTTCTGGTAAGCGTGGCAACCCGCACGACCAATGTATGCGTAGTGCATTTGGGGATCGAGAGAGATCGCCTTGTTAAAGTCATCCAATGCCCGGCTGGTTTCCCGCCGTGCCAGCCACATGTACCCGCGCCTGAACCAGCCCCACTTGTACGCTGGGCTGATCTGCACAACACGATCCATGTCGTGCGTTGCATGCTCGAACTGCCGCATCGCGTGCCAGGTCAACGCACGTTCCATGTATCCCAGGGAGAGCCTGGGCTGAATACGAATCGCTTCGGACAAGTCGGCGATCGACTTTTCGTTCTGGTGCGTTTCCCGCCAGAGTCTTCCACGGCTGCAGTACGCTTCATATTCATTGGGACGCAATCCGATGACCTCGCCAAAATCGGCGATCGCATTTTCGTGTTCATTCAGTTGATCATACGCACGCGCACGTTGCCGATAAAATTCCGGGTTGATGGGGTCGAGGCGGATCGCTTCGGTGAAGTCTGCCACAGCCATGCGATACTGTTTCTCTTCCAGATATAACTCGCCCCGGTCGAACCAGGCATCGGGAGCGGTCGGATCTTGATAAATCCGTTTGGTTGCCAGATCGACTTTCTCATCATTCAGCGAGCGTGCCGAATCAAATTGACCGCCGAATTGAGCCCCCACAAAAGGCGGGAAACACAGAACAAAACTGATCAACAGCGCAACGCGCATAAGAGACCAATCACAAAAGAAAGAGAACTTCGTCAACCTGATCACTTCAATGTATCTGCGTCTCATCGCACCCGCAAGCAGCATTATTTTCATGCAGTCAAATTGTCTTGCGGTGATCAATTTGTCAGTTGTGTACGCAGGTGTTCCATCCGTTGGCGGTTTTTGCCTGGATCAGAATAACCCACGCGCGAGGCGGATCGGAAATGGATCTGTTTGCCAGACTCGTCGATCCAGAATTCCACATCGTCGACGAAACGGAAGATCAGGCTGGTTGATTCGGCCTGCAGGTATCGTTCACTTTCTTCGACGATTTTGGTGCGGGGAAGTTTTCCGATCGCGGCTTTGATGTTAGCGAGGGCTTCCGCACTCGTTCGTTCACCCAGCGGGATTGGGGCAATGTAATGCTCGCTATCTTTGATGATGGCTTGCGTCGACACACAATTGGGAGAGTCAGGGCAAGGAGCAAAACGTCCCTCGTTGACGCCAAGGTCTTCGGATGGTGAAGATGTCAGACTGGCAACTCCCAGCAGCAGGACCGGCAGGATCAACAATGCGACCACAACGAATATCAGTTTACGATGTTTCGACATAATGGGATCAAATAATTCCCGTGCCAAACTCGTCGCGACCTTCTTCTGCGTGGCCTGACTGTGCCAGGCTCTGGCTGTGCCTGGGGGCTTTCACACCATGATGTGGCGCATTCGGAGTCTCCGCAGCAGGTTCGATGCGATGAGTTGTGCCATCCATACGAATGACCTGCGGCGCATCGTGTTCGTTGAGGCAGGAATCATGTGATGGTTCCTCTGCCAGCGTTGCGAAATTCTCTTCCCCGTAATCATCATAACGGCAGACGTAACCGGGTAACTGAGCTGCCACCTTTTCTTCTTCAAAGGCTTCCAGCACGCGGTCCTGAATCATCTCGCGGCATTCCGAATTGATTGGGTGGGCGATGTCGGCATACAGCTTTGCGCGGCCATCCTGACTTTTGGCAGCGCGATTCTGGTTCAGTTGAGCGCCACATTGACTGCAGAATTGTGACCGCAGGCAGTTTTTCGAGTTACAGCGCGGGCAACGATCGGTCAATTTGCGGCTGGGCATTGCCACAAACGAACCTTTTCCACCCTGAATAATTTTCAGGTCTCGAATCACAAAACAGGAATCGAATGTGATGGAACAGAATGCTTGTAGACGATCATGTGGGTCGTCCATCAGTTTGATGCGTACTTCTGTGATCTCCACGGCCGTTCTCCTTTTCGGTGCTTCCTGCTGAGACTCCGTTGTTGTCACGCCTGTTTCTTATTGGATTTGACCTGTCAACCAGGTGGATCGATCTGTTTCCCTGATCACTTCCGTACAATGTGAACACACTTTGAGTCAGGTTTGGTTGTCAGGCTTTATCCAGTAAAAATCGTCGTCTTTTTTGTCAGGTCCGTGTTCTAAGTCAAACGTGTTTCGACCGTTTTTTCCAAGGCTCGTCATGTTGGGCGAATCAGCTGATCGGCAACTACCTTCCGGTTTGTGCAGTGAACACAGTACCAGAAGCGAATGATCGCAAGCGTTGTGCCAACTGCCGCGCGTGATATGCATTGCGGCACAGACCGAAATAGGCAGTTCCACTGCCGGTCATCAAATGCCCCAGACAATCCTCCTCTGTAAAACGTTGTTTCAATTGAGTCACATCAGCATTCAGGATTTCCGCGGGTTGTTGAAGGGCGTTGAACAGCAGCATACCGGATTTCTCAAGGTCGCCGGATCGCAGACTCTGGACGAGTCGATCCGGCATGTGGGGGCTGTCGGAAGGCCGACAGTTTCGGTACACGTCCGCCGTGGAAAGTCCGCTTGAAGGCCGGACAATCGCGAAGTGATAGTTGAGGGGCATATGGAGGGGTTCAATCCGTTCTCCCCGGCCTTTGCAAACAGCAAAGGGTGTGGGAGACAGGAAAAATCCGACATCGCTTCCCAAATGCGCCGCCAGATTTTGCAACTCACTCACCGGCATTCCAATCTGCCAGAGCCGATTGAGACCGGCAAGTGTCGCCGCTGCATCGCTTGAACCTCCTGCTAAGCCCGCAGCAACTGGTATTCGCTTTGCCACATCTATACGAACACCGCGTTTACAACCTGTAACATCTCGAAACAATTCGGCGGCCTGGTAAACAAGATTGGACTGATCTTGAGGTACGTTCCAGTCAGCCTGCTCACCAATCCTTCCCGAAGCAGCATCGAAACACTGCAGGTCAGTTGCTCCAGAATGTGCCTCCGTGAAAATGAGTGAATCGTATCGTTGAATTGACGCCATGAGCGTCACTAACTCATGGAATCCATCAGTCCGTTTGCCAAGTATCTCGAGAAACAGGTTCAATTTGGCAGGCGTGTGGACGACCAACGTCGAGCCACTTTGCCGAAAAATCATGAGGTCTGTTTATCCTGCGGGTGGAACGGAATTTCGGTCAGTGGAATGATTACTTCCTGGCTTTCCGTGATCGATCCCAATCTGATCGCTCGAAACGTTCCAGGAACGGTTATTCCCGGATCCATTAAAGCCAACTACGAAAAAATTGTACGAATCAAATGAAAAAGAACGGTGTTCACATCCTGCCGAGAGCTGGCCGGATAGACAGTTTTCTTCGATGAATTGCGAGAGTTGAATTCGGATTGAAGGCTTCGTAGCCAACAGGAAATCCAAAACGCAAACTGCTCTGATCTGGATGCTACTTGCATCCACAAATGTCGTCAAGATGATTTGAAATCATGTTAAAATGGGCGGTTTTGGCCAATCCTCCATGCCAATCACTCCTTCGGCTCTATCGACTCTTGGTTTTACCCGGCGGCATTGGTAAAACCGAACGGCTGATCATGACACTCAGGGAGAAAACAACCATGCAATTTCGACCAATAACCCTCTCAAAGCACCTCTTCTGCATTGCAATTGCGTGCATCGTCTTGCTCGGTTGTGCGAATGAAGCACCCCAAGATAACGCGAGTGGTCCGTCAACCGTCAATGCCCTCAATGAGAACCAGGAGAATAGACAGGCGGGTCAAACGATGGGTTCAACTCCGAAATCGGGCGAAAATTCGCCCGATGAAACCCCACTGGAAGATCCCCCGGACGAACAACCAATCGACAACGAAAACGCACTCAAAGCGCTCACCAAAGCTGGTGTGGAATTCAAGGTGGATGGCGATGGCCTGATCATCGAGGCTAATCTTCGCGACATGGAAGTGGATGCGAAACTGCTGGCTCATCTGACGAAGCTGCCGCGGCTTCGATCTGTTCTTTTGAATGCTTCAAACGTTCAGGATGAGCAACTAAAAGAACTTGGAAACATCGCCACACTGCAGAATCTCGACCTGCGCAACAACAATGTCACGACAGCGGGTGTCGCCCATCTGGTTGGACTCAAAAATCTGAAAGCGTTGCGACTTTCGGGCAATGAGGATGTTGACGACGACTCGCTCAAAACCATGGCCCAGCTTTCCAACCTCAAGGCCCTCATGCTGGATGGGTGCTGGATCAGCGCGGATGGTCTGAAACATCTGAAGTCTCTGACAAAACTTGAAGAACTTTATCTCGCCGGCACGCTGGCTGATGAGGAGGCGGCAGAAGTGCTGGCCGGTCTTCCTGGTTTGAAGAAACTTCGCGTGGCCCAATGCAGCATTCCCGATGCGGGAATTGAGAAGTTGGGACAGATCACCACGCTCACCGAGTTGGACCTGAGCGAAAACACATTAATGACCGATGCCGGAGTGGCGCATCTTGCAAACCTTACAAACCTGACCAGATTGAATCTATGGCGCTGCGTGATTGGCAATGAGGGAGTGGCACACCTGGCCGGTTTGAACAGGATGCAATGGTTGAACATCGACAACACTCACCTGTCCGATGATGGTCTGATCCACCTGAAGGACATGAAAGAGTTGTCCTTTTTGCATTTGGGGTCGACAAAAGTGACCGACAAAGGCATGCCCGTATTGGAATCGTTGACGTCGTTGAAGAATCTGATCGTGACGCGTACCGGTGTGACGCAGGCGGGAGTCGACGCACTCAAAGCAAAATTGCCCGACTGCAAAATTCAATTGGCTTATGTGCCGGGGGAATGACCTGCCGGAACTTTGCATCTCCGCGCGAAACAACCTTTCAAGGAAGCGGCATGAAGTGTGCCCCCCTCCAAACACCTGGAAACGTCGTAACGACTTACGGCAAAAAACCCCGTTCGCGAAGTTCCTGGATATTATCCGGGGCGCTGGTCCAGACACGTTCAGCCGTGTACCGCAACAAAGCCACTCCGCCTAAACCAAACGGTGCAGTTAGAATGGCGGTGCGGTCTTCCTCCTCATCGTCCAGTCTTCGATTCAGCCGGGCAACGACCTCCTCGACACTGTCGCTGACCATCTCGCTCTTCCGGTTTTCGTTCTTGAGCCTCAGGTTGGAAAAAGCAGCCGATCGCGATAGAAGAAAATCGACCAATCCCGAATCCTCTTCGCTCTCAAAGAAGTTTTCGAATTCAGGGTGATCGGAACCGGGCGTGATGATTCTCGGACGGGAAATTTTGATATTCCCCTGCGTCACGCTGGCCGTCTTGCCGTCTTCTTCCTCACTGGTAATGAGGAAATAAGGCAAGTCCGAATCACCAAACGTAAACAGCGAATACTCGACCTCTCGCTCAATCGACACGGCATTCCACGCATTGTGAAAGTCCTGTTCGGCATGGAAATCGTCGTACGACATCGGGATGAAGTTTCCGGCAAAAAAATACAAGCGACATCAGATCAGAACCTGTCACTTGTAGTTGACACCTTGCCGATGGTCAACAGTGTCAGAATCGAACACAAATCGGAATTGCAATGTGATACAGAATTGGAGTTCACGCTTTGTATTGGTCGCTTGACTTCTCCTGAAACGTTGAAAACAATTTGAGCCGATTTGTCTCGGCTATCGTGTGATCGAGAAGGTATGACGTTGCCGGGATTTCGACCATTTTCTCCCACTGCATGACGATCAACAAGGAGCGATACGGATGAGCGGACCAATTGTTCGCACCGGTGCCACGCCAGAATTCTGGAATAACTGGGATAACGTCTTTGGCGATGGCAAATCGTCTGGAGCACGAAAGAAGGCGACCGGAAAAAAGAAAAGGCCGAAGAAGTCCGCCAGAAAGACGTCAAAAGCCAAGACTTCCGGTTCGTCGAAAGGTGCTGCGACGAAGTTGTCCAGGAAAAAGAAACCGATCAGGAAGACATCAGCATCCAGGAAACCAGCGGCAAAGAAACAAACGGCGACGAAAAAGTCCGCAAGTCGCAAATCGGCGAAATCGAGCACTCTCAAAAAGTCGGCCCGAAAAAAAACTGCGGCGAAAAAAACGACCTCCAAAAGCTCGCCTCCGAAGAAATCTGCGACCAGAGCGAAAACGAAGCGGGTTTCCAAATCGCCCCAATCCAAAAAGTCACGTGGCGTCGGGGCGAAGAAAAAATCGGCAGGAAAGAAATCCAGGACTCGCAAAACCAAAGACAACAGTGGAAGTCAGCAGATGACGCTGTTTTCCTGACTCCTGTATCTGAAAACGGGTTATGAGCGAAAGAAGACTTTTTTGCCGGGTGCTTTCGGCTTGAATCTGGCACCTGCAACATGCAAAAATATCGGCATGTGTTGAGCGTAATGTGTATGCTCAGCATTTGATTCTACGGTTTCCCTCCGGCTGGAGTGGTTCCCCTTCTGGTGTGACGTCTCTGGCTTGTGGGGAACGATGGGACCGTCAAGACGAAAAGTTGGTTTTGATGAAGTTGCAAGGAGCAACAACGGAGCGGGTTATGTTAATCCGCACCCCAAAACAAAGCCTTGGCAAGGCACTATGTTTGCAGGTCTGACGACGCCCATCGCGACACAGAAGAGCGTAATACGCTCTAATTTGTCAGTGAGACCTGCCCTTTTTCCCTGGGGTGAATTGGACTCTTCCACATCAACTCATTTGCGTGTGAACTCCATAACTCAACTCGGTTTGCGACAACTGAACTGTTTCGTTATGAGGAACCGACCAGTATGACCGTCGGTGAATTCACCCCCTTCCTTCGTCTTCACCCGCGCGACAACGTTGCCATCGCACGGCGTGGGGTCGACGCTGGAACGGTTTGCGATGTCTGCACGAACAGCGGCGATGTGATTGCCCGCGAATCCATCGGAATGGGGCATAAACTCGCGATCTCCCAAATCAAAAAGGGTGAGCCGATCGTCAAGTTCGGTCAGATTGTGGGATTTGCATCCCGCTCTATTCGACCGGGCGATGCGGTCCATGAACATAACGTAACGATGGGTGATCTCGATTTGGATTATGCTTATGCGACGGAAGTTCCGGAAACTCCGAAAGGAAATCCTGAACGGACCTTTCAGGGGTATCGCCGAGCCAATGGAAAGGCAGGTACACGAAATTACATCGGCATCATCAGCACGGTGAACTGCTCTGCGACTGCTTCCAAAGCGGTTGCCCGGCGATTGCGGGAGTTCGACCTGTCTGATTACCCCAACATCGATGGTGTGGTGGCGCTGGTGCATGAGCGCGGATGTGCAATGGAATTCAATGGTGTCGACCATCGGCAACTAAATCGTACGCTGGCTGGTTTTGCAAATCATCCGAACATCGCCGCCTGCATTGTTCTCGGTCTTGGTTGCGAGACGGCTCAGCCTTCGTCGCTGGTGGAATCACATCAGTTGACGCAACTCAATGTTCCCGGTCAACCAGATCAGCCGAACAATTCGCCTATCATGATGACGATTCAGGAAACTGGCGGAACGCAGAAGGCCATCGATCGGGCGACTGGTGTTTTGCGCGAGTTACTGACGGTGGTCAACAATGTCAAACGGGAACCGATTCCGGTTGGTGAATTGATTATGGCAACCGAATGTGGTGGCAGCGACGGAAGCAGTGGTGTAACGTCCAATCCCGCAGTGGGAATGACCAGCGACTTGCTGGTCGCACATGGCGGTACCGCCATTCTGTCAGAGACCCCCGAAATCTGTGGAGCAGAGCACCTGCTCACCCGCCGTGCCCGGACAGCCGAGATCGGCCAGAAACTGATTGAACGGGTGAAATGGTGGTACGACTATGCTTCGAAGTTTGGCGTCGTTATCAACAACAATCCGTCGGTTGGCAATAAACTTGGTGGGTTGACGACAATTTACGAAAAAAGCCTGGGGGCGGTTGCCAAGGGAGGGAGCACTTCTCTCAATGCCGTCTACGAATATGCCGAGGAAGTGACCGAAAAAGGCCTGGTTTTTATGGACACGCCCGGTTTCGATCCGCCCTCGGTAACGGGGATGGTCGCCGGCGGTGCCAATGTGGTTGTCTTTACGACCGGACGCGGAAGTTGTTTCGGCTGCAAGCCAGTTCCGTCGATCAAAGTGGCATCCAATACACCCATGTACCGCCGGATGATCGACGATATGGACATCAATGCCGGGACAATCGCCGATGAAACCGGTGCGAGTGTCGAAGAGGTCGGGCGGGAAATTTTTGAAAAAGTGATCGCCGTTGCCAGTGGCAAAAAGACCAAAAGCGAACTGCAGGAGATCGGTGACGAGGAATTTTCTCCCTGGACACCCGGTCCGATCCTGTAATGGCACATTCGGTCGGGCCAGGATGAACGTCACATGCAAGAAAGACATGCAGCATGAATAAGTCCGACAACTCCACTGAAAAAACAAGACCGAACCTGATTCCGCTGCCTTCGCGCGAGGCGTGTACTGATGAGGAGATGGCCGCCAAAGCGGAACAGTTTCATCAACTGCTCAATCTGCGAAGAACAGTACGTGATTTCTCCGACCGCCCCATCGATCGCCGGATAATTGAAGACTGCCTGCGCGCAGCCGGAACGGCTCCAAGCGGTGCGAACCTGCAACCGTGGCAATTTGTTGTGGTAAGTGATCGGGAAACGAAGCAGCGGATTCGGGTTGCGGCTGAAGCGGAGGAACGCGAATTCTACGCACAGCGTGCTCCGCAGGATTGGCTCGATGCGCTGGCACCAATCGGCACTGATGCCAACAAGCCATTTCTGGAGATCGCCCCCTATCTGATCGTCATCTTCCGCCGCACTCATGATCTATTGCCTGATGGTCATTCAGTGAAGCAATACTACTCGAGCGAATCGGTGGGAATCGCGACCGGAATGTTGATCACGGCTTTGCATCAATGTGGTTTGAGTACGCTGACCCACACCCCTGCCCCGATGGAATTCCTGAACGAGATTCTCGACCGGCCATCGAACGAACGTCCGTTTTTAATTCTGGTCGTGGGCCACGCTGCCGAGAATGCGCAAGTGCCGGATATCGCGCGCAAACCGCTGGATGAAATCGCAACGTTTGTGTGATGGTGCAAGATGATCACCAAAGAATCGAAATACAAAGAAAAGAAGTGAAGGATATCCTCGACAGGATTACAGGAGTCTCTTTTCCATCCTGTTGATCCCGTCATCCTGTCCAAATTCTTTCGACTCAGTTCTATAGCGGCAAACGGATAAGTGTGGCGTCTTTCGATCGGCTATTATAGTTATAGTTTCAAATGGGGCGTAAGCCGCCACAGATAAAAGTCGGTTGACTAGAGCAGTTTACCTTTTGGTGTGACGGATTTCGCTCGTGGGAGCCTATATAGATAGGCTAAACAGCGTCCATCGCGCCACAAGAGAGCGTAACACGCTCTATTCCACCCGTTCCACCAATCGCCCGCAATGCGCAGCGGCAGCTTTCGCCAAACCATCAAGGTGGTACCCCCCTTCGAGCATCGAAACCAGTCTGCCTTTGCAGTGGTCCTTCGCCACATCGAGCATGACGTCGGTCAGATCAGCAAAGTCGGCATCCGAAAGACGGAACTGACCCAGCGGATCCCCCAGACGTGAATCGAACCCCGCCGAGATAAGGACCAGTTCCGGCTTGAGCCTGGACGCTGCGTCTTGCAGGTCCTGTTTGAAGGCGGTGACGATTTTGTCACGATCGGAATGGGCGGGGAAAGGCCGATTCATCACGCTGCCCAACCCTGCACCGGTGCCGGTTTCGGATTTGTCCCCCGTGCCGGGATACCAGGGGGACTGATGTGTGCTGAAGAAAAAGACTGTCTCATCGGCATAAAAAATGTCCTGCGTACCGTTGCCATGATGCACGTCCCAATCGACGATCAGCACTTTCTTCAAATCATACTTCGCCTGGGCATAGCGGGCCGCCACGGCAATGTTGTTGTAAACGCAGAAGCCCATCCCCTTGTCGGGCGTCGCATGATGGCCGGGCGGTCGCATGACGCAAAAAGCGTTCTTGGCGTCACCTTTCATAACGGCATCAATGGCGGTCAACCCGGAACCGGCAGCATGTAATGTGGGAGAAAGCGAATCCTTGCAGATGCTGGTATCGCCAGTGGAAAGCATTGCCCGACCGCTGGAAATTTCGCGTTGAGCAGCGAGGACATAGTCTTTGTCGTGCGCACGAACAAGATCATCATTCTCAGCCTTGCGCGGTAATGTCCAGCGAAGCGAATCGTTGAATTCCGCTTCTTTCAAAGCTTTGGTGACCGCGTCAAACCGCTCGGGACACTCCGGGTGCCTGTCGCCGGTATCGTGTTGTTTGTACAGCTCGTCAGCGATGATCCAGGTTTGTTGGTGTTTTTCATCGGCAGACATGCGAATTCCCCGGTGGTCTCGAATCAGTTCGGTCGTTTGTCTGTGCGGGAAAGAAATCAGACAGGATGACAGGACTCACAGGATAGTCGCATTGTGCATAAAAAAAACAGAGCAACGCGGAACAGAAAGATGAGGCACTGCGTTGCGTGGCAACACAGCTATGAACCGTGGCCTCTTGTGACCTCATTCCGTGATGTGTAACGTCGCGGCTGGTCGTGTTGCTCTTGAGTACTTCCCGAACTCTGAATCCCCGCTTGCGCGGGGATGACGTCCTTCCTGGTGTGACTTGTCCTTCCGAGGATAACGTGCCTTTTCTGGCGCGACGTGCTTCGTTTCTGTAACCACGCTGCCAAAGCGTGGTGTGATCAGCAGCCCAGGTTGTTCGTCATCCTGAGGCCTGCCCTGCAAAAAACGCTACAGATTCTTCGCCACGTCTGTGCGGTAAGCCGTCAGGCCCGGGATAATTCCCACGATTGAGGCCAGCACGATCAACGCGGGCAAAAGCACCAGTTCAATCGGTTCAAATGAAAAAGGATCGACCAGCAGGCCACTCTTCGCTTCAACAATCGGTGCGACGAAAAACAGCAGTCCATGTCCGAGCAGAATTCCTGCGACACCTCCGGCGAAACAGAGCAGTATCGATTCCGCCAGAATGATGGCGAACACCGTCGTCCGTTGCGCACCGAGCGCACGCATGATCGAAATCTCGCGTCGACGGTCGGCCATCGAATTGTAGATGCTCACGAAAATCCCAATTCCCGAAACCACGATGATCATAATAGTGAGCGCAAGTAACACCTGCCGGATGTTCCCGACGAATTGTGTCATCAGCCTCTGCATCGGAAAAATCGGATTGACCGCCTGCGCCTGGAATCCTTTTTTGACCTGGGCGGCAAAAAGTATCGAAGTGGTCGCGGCTGATTCACCCGGCGGGGCTTTCATGATCAGGAATATCGCAGAGACATCCTTCATCACGGTCGAATCGGGACCATGATAATGACCATGTGATTTCGCTTCCTCCTCCTTGGCCTGTTTGATGAGATCTTTGAGTTCCTGATCCTTTTCACCACCTGGTATGACGCGGAAAAATTCGCGGTAACGTTTTACCATTTGTTCAACGGGCGTTTCATGCCCGGCAATGGCGTAAAACCCGTTGAGGTGCGTGAAGACAGTGCGATCATTCGGTGTGCCGGTTCTCTTCAGAACTCCGGTCACTGTGAACTTCTCATCGTGATGACAGTCCGATTCGGCTCCGCCATGGACAAGTGTGAATTGCGAACCGATGTCCCAGCCGTTCTGACGGGCGACCTCCGCTCCGATGATGGCGTCGAACGCTTCCCGAAATCCATCGCCACGAATAAGCAGCTTTTTTCCTGGGGCATATTCGCGCAGGAAGTAAGTCGTTTCGGTCCCGACGACGGGAAATCCCCCCTGCTGCGTGACATCCCCCATCGTAATCGGGATTGCCTCTTCCACGCGCGGATCATTTTTCAATTGCTGGTAGTAGTCGTAAGGCAGAGTCTCAATCGCAGGGGCAATGCGATAGACCGAACTGAGGACCAGTTGCAGATCGCTCCCTTTCGGTCCGACAATCAGGTCGTAGCCAATCGCCTGTTGATTGAATGTGCGATCGACGATGCCAAAGATCACCAGCACTGCGATCATCATCATCACACCCAAAGCCACACTGAGTGACGTCAAAGTCGAGGTGAGCAAGCGTTGCTTGATGCTCTTGAAGGCAATCGAGAAGAGATTCATGATTGACCTCCCACTTTGTTGAATTCCGCCAACTGCTCGACGCGGCCAAATTGTTGTGCAATATCCAGGTTGTGTGTCACCAGCAGCAACGCCACCTTTTCTTCCTCGCACGATTTGCGAATGAGATTCAGGATGTTCTCCTGATTCGCCACGTCAATCGAGGCGGTTGGTTCATCGGCCAGTAACAGCGAGGGCTTGTTCGCCAACGCGCGGGCGACGGCCACGCGTTGCTGTTCTCCGATAGAAAGTTGAGCTGGCTTATGTCCCAGTCGCCCGCCCAGCCCAACATGCTCAAGCAGTTCTTTCGCCCGGGTCCGGCTGACTTTCCTGCCGGAGAAGCTCATCCCCAGCAACACATTCTCCAGTGCGGAGAACGCCTGAAGCAGATTGAACGTCTGAAATACAAAGCCGATCCGTTCGGCCCGAAAGCGATCGCGCATTGGTTCGGGCATCCGGGTAACGTTTGTGCCATCGAGCGTGACCGACCCACGATCGGGACTGCTGATACCGGAAATTACGTTCAGCAGCGTTGTCTTGCCACCGCCACTGGCACCGACCAGAGCCATCTGCTCTGTATCGCCCAGCAGAAAGTGTTCGACATTGAGCACGGGCAATTCGGTGCCGTCCGGTTCACGGTACGATTTTTGGATATCCTTTAATTCAAGCGCCATGCTCTCACTTTCGTTCAATGAGTGTCAACCGGCCTTGTTGGAGGAGAAAAACACGCTGCCGATTTATTCCGGCCACGCCTCCTGACCAATCAGTTTCACGAATCGGCAGCCGCCTATCTTCTGGGTAACCACACCACTATCGGTCTTTTCCGCCACGGTCAACTCCTGGGCGAACTCATCTCCGACTGGAATCACCATTCGCCCGCCAACTTTCAGTTGTTCGACCAATGGATCGGGAATTTTTGGTGAACCCGCTGTCACAACGATACCATCGTAGGGGGCATACCCACCCCAGCCAAGTGTTCCGTCGGCCACTTTGGTGCGGATATTTCGATATCCCAGTTCTTCGAAAATCGAACAGGCTTGCTGCGAGAGAGCGGGATGACGTTCTACCGTGTACACTGCTGCGCAAAGCCGGGAAAGAATTGCCGCCTGATATCCACTACCCGTCCCGATTTCCAGGATCCGCTCCGATCCACAAAGCCGCATCGCCTGGGTCATCAGCGCGACAATCAGAGGTTGCGAAACCGTCTGTTCCTCGCGAATCGGCAGAGCTTTATCGGCGTATGCCTGATGAATGATATTCTCAGGTACGAAACGGTGACGGGGGACTTCACGAAGTGTTGCCAACAGATCCTCATCGTCAATGCCGTATCGACGCAGCGTGGTGATCATCTGCTGGCGTGACACCGTCGTTTTATGGTGAATCGGCTCTTTCATTTGATTGTTCATTCAATGGGATTACGTTGCGATGCTCTCGCTCGGATGAGCAGGCGCGTCGGGCAATCAGGAGTCCTTTTTCCTCACAGACAAACGGCACGCGGGAGCACTGCTCTACCAGTAAGCGGATTTAGAAATTCGCGGCCGATTCGCTGGTTGCCAGTGAATCGTTCTCAACGTTTGGATCGCGCCAGTCCGCCAACATCAGTTCAACACTCTCCCGACCACGGAACCGGTTGATCTGCGGAGCAAAACAGATCGAAATCGGTCCGTTGTGCTGGTTGATTTGATCCACCCATTCTCCCTTCCCGAATGCGATTGCCCGCAACGTTGTGCCATCCTGCCGGACACGCATCTGCAGATGGCGGTTCCCTTCCCCCATCGGGCGAGCAGGTTCGGCCAGTTCAACCACCGCTGCAAACTGCGGACGTGCGTTCGCCTGACCAAACGGCCCTAGTTGTTCCAGCTCTTTAACCGCTCGATGTGTAACGTCTCGCAGTGACACTTCGGCATCGACCGTCAATTCGACATCCTTCGACCGGACGACATGGTTCTCCGCCACATGACTGCAAAGTCCATCTCGAAAGGTCTCGATATTCTTTACTGATATTTTTACCCCGACAGCTGCCTGATGTCCGCCAAAAGATTCCAGACAATCCGCACAGGATGCCACGCCAGAGTGCAAATCAAAATTGGCGTAAGACCGTCCCGATCCCTGCCCCATTCGCGTTGCGTTGTTTGTGGAAATCAAAACCGTCGGTTTCTCAAAATGCTCTGCCACTCGATTGGCGACGATGCCGATGACGCCGGCGTGCCAGTCATCGTGTGCCAGGACGAGTGCCGGGTCGTCCGACCAGCGGTCCTGTTCGGCGACCATTTCTTTCGCCTGCTTGAAAATGCGACGTTCCACCGTTTGCCGGTTCCTGTTGAGTTCGTTGATGTACTGCGCCAAAGCCGTTGCGCGATCCTGACTGGTGGTCGTCAACAGTTCGACTGCCAGTCGTGCCTGGCCGAGCCGACCGGCAGCGTTGAGTCTTGGAGCCAATGAAAAGGCGATGTCTTCCGCCTGCAATCGGGAATTTGAATCGAGCTGGGCGACCCTTAGCAAGGTTTGTAGTCCCAGGCCGGCATGAGCGGCGAGCGCCGCCAGGCCAAAACGCACAATCACACGATTCTCACCCGCCAGTGGGACGACATCGGCAACAGTGCCGATGGCTACCAGTCCTACCGCCCCTTTCAAATACTCCCGCATGCGAGGTGACGCTTTTTTTCCGTCGCCCAATTTCTGACACAACAGCCAGGCGACTTTGAAGGCAACGCCGGCTCCACACAAATCACCAAAGGGATATTCCGTTCCTGGCAATCGTGGATGGACCAACGCTGCGGCATCTGGCAGAGAATCTGCGAGCGTATGGTGATCAGTAATGATCAACTCCAGTCCGAGTTCCCGCGCCAATCCCGCCTCTTTCAAACTGGTGATGCCGCAATCAACCGAGATCACCAGTTGATTTGGGTCATGCTCATGCAGTGCGCGGATGGCATCGCAGTTCAGACCATAACCTTCGTCAATTCGATCGGGAATGTAGTATTCAACCGTCGCTCCGGCGAGATTCAAACACCCCCACAGCAGACTGATCGATGTCATGCCGTCGACATCGTAATCACCGTAAATTGTAATGCGACGACCATCGCGTATAGCGGCGAGAATGCGATCGACGGCAGCCTCGGCACCGGGCAGCCGTTCCGGTGGAATGAGATCGGTCAGTTTGGCTTCGAGGAACAGTCTGGCGGAATCTCCACTCGTGTGGCCACGTGAGACCAACACGCGCGCGGTCAAGGGTGAAACACGCAGGTCCGAGCATATCTGGCGGACAAATGATTCATCGTGCGGGACAAAACGCCAGTCGCGAGGCATAGTCAGACCATTTCCGATTCAGTTCTCTCTTTGGAAGTCTGCGCTGGCTGAGCTTGCAGATTCCGTCGCGGCGATCACACCGAACGCCGCTTCATCGCAATTTAACTGTCGTGAACACCATGTGTCAAAGCGATGAGCAATTGAAAGGATGATTGCAAAAAAGAGGCAGGCAACCCTGCTTTTCTCGAAATAATCCAACCTGGAGCGTATTACGCTCTTCTGTGTCGCGATGGGCGTCGTCAGACCTGCAAACTATAGTGCCTTGCCAAGGCTTTATTTGGGGGGCGGATTAACCCCGCTCCGTTGTTGCTCCTTGCAACTTCATCAAACCCAGTTTTTCGTCTTGATGGTTCAATAGTTCCCCCCTACGAGCCAGAGACATCACACCAGAGGGTAAACTGCTCTAACTGATATGACCGTCACTCTCCAGTCGTTTTCGCCCGAAAACCAAACCCCGACAATTGTCACTGCACAGGGGCACTGTTACATTGGAGGACTCGCGAAACGCGGGGAGTGTACGTCTATATGGTAGAGTGATGTGGTTCACACTGTCACCACGTAGCCATTTTGGACGCTCCATAAAGCCGACCCTGTTGTCACCCCTTTTGTTTGAGTTGAAGTCATGCGGCACGTTCTTTCGGCCCTTGTGATGAACCAGCCTGGTGTGTTGGCTCATATTTCTGGCATGTTGGCCTCACGCGCGTTCAATATCGACAGCCTGGCTGTCGGTGAAACCGAGAACCCGGAATTCTCGCGGGTGACGTTCGTCGTTAATGGCGATGATCGTGTCCTTGATCAGGTTCGCAAACAACTTGAAAAAATTGTTACGGTTGTCCGTGTTCTCGATTTCTCCGGGAAGGATTTCGTTGAACGTGATTTGATGTTGATCAAAGTCGCGACCAGCGGTGCAGGCCGACGAAGTGAAATCAAGGAACTCGTGGAGGTGTTTCGCGGTCGAATTGTCGATGTGAGCCACGGCCACGTGATGATCGAGATCTCCGGACAGGAATCGAAAATCGAAGCCTTCATCGACGTGATGCGACCTTTCGGCATTCTTGAAATCGTCCGGACGGGGCGAATCGCCATGCTGCGTTCCGATACCGTTACGGTCGATTCCCCCGCATCGGGATGTGAAGCGGCAGTGACCTGATCCGGCTCATCACTCCAATAAAATTTCATCTGCGATGAAACGCCAACACGGATTTTCCATACACAGCAGGGACGACGCGAAGTGTGAATTCGCCGTGTCCTGCAATTCCACGAACCAATTGAGACCTGCGAATACGGGAAGGAAGCAAACACCATGACTGCAAAGATCTACTACGACGACGATGCCGACCTGTCACTGTTGAAAGACAAAACGATTGCCATTATCGGCTACGGCAGCCAGGGGCATGCCCAGGCACAAAATTTGCGCGATAGTGGGCTCAATGTGATTGTTGGTCAGCGGGAAGGGAGCCCGAATCATGAACTGGCGGTCAGCCACGGTTTTGATCCGGTTTCTGCCGAAGATGCCGCCAAACAGGGCGACCTCGTCAACATCTTGCTTCCAGATGAAGTGCAGGGTGACATCTACCGCGACAAAATCAAATCCGGTCTCAAACCGGGCAACCTGCTGATGTGTTCGCACGGCTTCAACATTCACTTCGGACAGGTGATCCCGCCACAAGGGGTCGATGCGGCTCTCGTCGCACCGAAAGGACCGGGCCATCTCGTTCGCAGCGAATACGAAAAAGGTGGTGGCGTACCGAGTTTGATTGCCCTCTCCGATGGGGCATCCGATCAGTCCCGACAATTGGCGCTCGCGTATGCAAAGGGGATTGGCGGCACACGCGGTGGTGTGATCGAAACCACCTTCGCTGAAGAAACTGAAACCGATCTATTTGGCGAGCAGGTTGTGTTGTGCGGCGGTGTTTCGGCTCTTGTGAAGGCGGGCTTTGAAACGCTGGTCGAAGCTGGTTATCAACCCGAGATGGCCTACTTTGAATGTATGCACGAATTGAAGTTGATTGTCGATCTGTTTTATCAGGGTGGTCTCAACTATATGCGGTACAGCGTTTCGAACACGGCTGAGTTCGGCGACTACACCCGTGGACCGCGGATCGTCACCGATGAAACCAAAGCCGAGATGAAGAAAATCCTCGAAGAGATTCAGGATGGTGAATTTGCAAAACAGTGGATTCTCGAAAACAAAGCCAATACGCCAACCTTTCAGGCGATGCGGAAGCGGGATCGCAATCATCTGATCGAGCAGGTGGGCCTGGATTTGCGCCGCATGATGACCTGGATTGACAGCAAGGAAGTCTGAGTCGAGTTGCAAAACCTCTGTGTGTTGAGTCGTACTCGTGTTCAAGTTCCCGTAGGGCAGGGGGGGATGTCCTGCAGGAACGGCCTCTGCCAGGCCTCAGGTTGGCGAGCAGACTGGGCCAACCGCGTTTTGCGTTACAGGTCCAAATGCGAGAAAACGCATTCCATCAATCGCTCAAGTTCATCTTCATCACTCAAAATCTGCGTCAGGTTAAAGTAGTGGTTGATCGACTCATCGCCTGAAATCCGCTCATCGACTTCTGACGTAATGCAACTTGCGATAAGAATTGAAACGACATCATCATTTTCAGCTATGGCAGCTTCGAAAGACTTTTTTGCTGCTCCATACCTCTCAAGAGCGCCTGCCGGATCTGTGCCACCCTTCACTTCAATAACAGCGGCCGTTGTGCCGTCTGTGTTGAGTAAGCTGATGTCTGGTTCACTTGAAAACAAAATACTTGTCTTGTTATTGAGCAGGAATCCCTTGTATTTGCTGATGTCGAAGTCGCTGGCAAACTCATCGGTGTCGTAAAGGGTTTGATGGCCATTATCACTGCGCCGAATCATCGCAACGAGGATTCCACGTGTCAGCGCTTCCTTGACAAGCAATCGCTGCACGGCTTTTTCAGCTTCATCACCTATGGCGTTGCGCCACGAGCCATCGATTTGCGAACCTGTCGACGCGAGCAACAGGCCTGTGAGATGCCCTTTTTCAAAACCACGGACTGAACTATTTACAATAAGGGAGATATGGTTGTTGAAAAGAGACGCAAGGAAAATGGCATCGCTGGACGACAGAACTGCTACTGGCTCGCGTTCCCATTTCCTCACATCCAGATTCGCAAGATATTTCACCGACTTCTGCGAGAGCACGGCGATGTGGCAATAGTAAGCAACGAGGCCAGGATGCTCGCGAATCAGCTTGGGATGACAGAACACATGAAGTGTTTCGATCTGGCTGGCTTGGCAGGACGCAAAGGCTTCATCATCAATGTGCCAATTCTTGCGGTCATCCCAGCTATAGGCACCCTCAACTTTGGAGAGTTCGGCGATACGAAAAGGCAAGCCGAGCGTGTCGTACTCACGAAGCTTTTGCAGAAAAAATGTTGACCGCAGTCGGTAGTTGATTCGGTGTGCCTCTACAAGCAACGCATCCGACTTGGCGTTTTCCTCTTTTTTCTTTTGATCAGCCACGTTTACTCCAGATATAGACACACTTTCTCAGCTCACTACGGCCATGGCTTCCCATTTGCTGACTACTGTTCCCCTTCCCTGTGGGCAATGCCCATATTTGGTCAACACACAAGCCAAATGCTCTGGCGTAGTCAGATAAGATCAAATCGACTGGAATCTCCTCCCCAGCGTACCGAACGTTGTCATTGACCATGTAGAGTTTCGCGCCCGGTTTCAAACAGCGTGAGAGTTCGAAGACAACAAATGCCATCTCGTAAAAATAGTTTTCCACGAGGTTTGGGATATTGGCATTGTTCAGGCTGCCTTCATCCTTATATCCGTAGAGAATTGACAAGACCTCCTGCAGCGCCATTTGCTGGCTGAACACCTCGTCGATACCCTTAAAGTCCACCGCTCGATCGACATGGCAGTAGAACTCGCGAAGCTGATCAACTTTCGATTTGTTCTCTACAGTGCACGAAAGCATAGCCTGACGAAGCTGTTTTACGTCATCTTCATTATTTCCCAAAAACGCCAGTTCCAGCGCATATGTGCGTGTGTAGTCGTACCGATTGCAGTACGGTGGCGAAGTGACAACGAGGTCAATCGAATCGGTTTCAATGGCAGGCAAAGCATGCAGGCAGGTTCCGGGGATCACATCAACTGACAGGGACCGGATGGGATCTTTGAAAAGTGCGAAAGTGTGCTGACCATTTGATTGGGTCCCTTCTAAATCGGCTGTGATCTGAGATAGTTTCTCGGTAATTGCTGTGCGAAAGTCGAATATCACCCCCTTGTCGAATTTCGTTTTGCCGTTACCTCGACCTGAGCGATAATCCCAACGCAGGTATTGGCCATCTTTTCGCGTGTAGCTGATCGATTCCAGAATGGCAAAGCATGCGAATTCCAGCAACGTACGCACATCAGCAGAATAATCACGAGATCGCACGAGTGAGATATACCCACTCAATTGGGTTTCGGTCTCAGATGGGAAGGCGCCCCTGGTTATCCGAATATGTTGAAAGGAATGCTTCGTGTCCTGGTGACTTGAGAAGTTCTCATCAAGAACGTTGGTAACGGCGTCCGCCAACTCTTCGGGATTCACTTGCATGGCGGCAAGTCGAGCCTGGATGGAAAATTGCCCCACTGGTAACAACTCAATCCCTAAAGAACGCCACCCACATTCAGCAGCAGCGAAGAGGGCAGCGCCCGCTCCAGCAAACGGATCGAGAATGACTCCGCAATCCAAGCCAGAATGTTGAATAAGGTAGTCGACGAGGGTAGCCGAAAAACCTTCCTTATATTTGAGCCAGGAGTAGAATGGAATTTTCTTATTTGCCTGAAAGCTCACGAGCTTTCTGTCCAGTTTCGGATTGACCTCGACCAAAGACTTGTAGCTCTTCCAGAGTTCATTTCGGGCCTGTTGCGGCGTGGCTAGTGCTGGCATCTTGCCTCTTTCAAAATTATCACTCAATTTGGAGTCGAACAAGTCTCGCCGATTGCGGTCATCGCAGCAACCTCGCTGTGGACTATTATCTCCCGACCGACGATTCGACATGCCCTCTGGTTGGCAACAGCACCATATCGTGGTTTTCCAACTCATACGGTGAGTCCTCAAAACTCACCACCCATCCTGTCCCACATACAAATAATGTTCAAGTGTTCAGTAAATCGTTTGTCGTGCGAGGGGATGCCGGGTCGCGCGAAGGGATGCCGGGCGAAAGAGTCGTTCCGGCTGAGTAGCAGGAATTCCCACGATTTGGGTCCAAAAACCAACTCCAATTGTCGGTCTTTCTCCCACATCTGCTATAATTCTGACGTAGATTCTGCGGGGAAGGTCCGTCATCACACCCTGCTTGACATGATCAAACATACACTTTGCAGATCTCTGGTTCGTGGCTTTCGCTGCGATTCGCCACCATAATTGTTCCATTCCTTTTTGACCATTTTCATTTTGAAGAGGTACGAACTTATGTCTTCCGTATCGAATCTCACTCAGGCGCTGGCTGCGGAATCGGCTGATGCGTCCACCGCTTCGGAGTTCGATTACAAGCCGATGCCCGTCCTGGCACCGATCACTTTCCTGCTTGGGTTGTTCAGCGCACTCGGCTTAATTGTCGTCGTTGGCCTGCTTCTGGCAGTTTTGGGGATCATTCTGGGAACGATTTGCGTCATGAGAATCCGCAAATCGAACGGAACGATGGGTGGCAGTCTGCTCGCGAATACCGGACTGACGTTGTCCAGTGTCATGCTGGTAGCTGGCGTTAGTTGGAATGTCTACTTCTACACGACCGAGTTACCCGAAGGCTTTGAGCGTGTGAATTTCGTGAAAGAGATTTCCGATTACCAGTTCATGGTCAAAGATGGGCAACCTCAGGCCCACCCCAATGTGCAGGCTTTGGAAGGTAAGAGGATTTACCTGAAGGGTTACATGTACCCACAGCGCCAGACCGAAGAACTCACCACTTTTCTCCTGCTGAAGGACAACCAGGAATGTTGTTTCGGTGGCCAGCCGGAACTGTACGACATGATCGGTGTGAAGATGGAGGAAGGTCAGACGGTCGACTATCACAAAGGTCTGGTTGCAGTCGGTGGCATCTTGCGCGTCGATTTTTCCGATCCCGGACAGTTGAAGCCGGTTTACAAACTGGAAGGCCTGCACTTCAAACGGGCGCGAACCGCGTTCTGAAAAAGAGAGATCTGGAAACGGACGTTCAGAATCAGGGGGGAGGGAATTCTGATTTGATGAATGACAATCGATTCGCCATGCATCCCGCCCATCGGGTTGAACGTTCCTGGCTTGCGATGACCTTCGTTCTGATTATCGCGTCGCTCAATTTGACTGGATGCCCCGACAAAGATGAGAATGAGTTTCAGACATACGACCAACTCCGCAGCAACGAAAACCCAATCCTGCAAACCGAGAATGGTGACGACTCGACAAACCAGATTGCAAAACCACCGGAAGAGAGTGTCGTAGCGGTCGAGAACAGTAAGAACGGTCAGAAATCCGTTAAGGGCGATGGTTCGTCCGGCAATCATGGCGAAGATACGACCGGCATGCCGTCAACCAACATCTCTCAGAATGCCGATCCACCGCGGGATCAGAACCCCGATACATCAAACAGTGGAACCGGTGACACTGGCAATAAAATCCAGATTATCGAAAACGGCACGGCTGAGGAACCCGGCAACACCGAAGAGCACGACAATGCGGAAGATGCAACCAACGACTCGATGATGACGGCGGATGAGTCTGTTGCCGAAAACGGGACCGAAGAGCCGGACCGGGAAATCAAGCTGCTCATCGAAGAGAATTCTTTCAAGGTTGAAGGCCCGGAAGATGCGTTGCGGATTTCCTACGACGACTTCGATCTGCTGAAGGTTCTGAATATGGAGCCGGTGCCGACCGATGCGGTTAGCTATTTTCCCGACTGGCTCAAAGATCTCAACGGCAAACGGGTTCGAGTGCGTGGGTTCATGTATCCCGAATTTCAGGCGACCGGACTTAAACGATTCACTCTCGCACGTGACAACGACATCTGCTGCTTCGGTCGCGATCCGAAAATATACGATCTGGTCGGCGTGACGATGCGCTCCGGCGAAACGACTGACTACATTCAGGGGCGACCGTTTGATGTCGTCGGCATTTTCAAAATCGATCCGATTTTGTTATCTGGCGACTGGTGGCGTTTGTATCATCTGGAAGATGCCATCGTGATCGACCGCAGGCGGTGATCGCACTTGGCAGAACCAGTGAGAATGAATCATCGACTCTGATCCCGCAAGCCGCCCCAACAAAAATTTGAATCCGACATCCAGGGAGATCTGGTTATGCGTCTGTTGCCTTTCAAAAATCTTTTTTGCGGTTTGATGCTGCTTCTCGTTATCAACCAGACCACAAACGCTTGCCCGTTCTGTTCCGCCCCATCGTTGACGTTAACGGAACAACTGGAGCAGGCGGATGGGGCAGCGCTGGTGCAGTGGATTGCCGCCATCAAACCGGGTGAATCAGATGCCGGCACGACCGAATACGAAGTTGTTCAGACCGTGAAAAGCAAAGAGGCCGGTATGAAGCAGGGTGATCGCGTCACCTTGTCCCGGTATCGCAAGGGGTCTAAAGGGGAGTTGTTCCTGCTGCTCGGTGAGATGGACAAAGAGTTGGACTGGGGCAGCCCGATGGAGATCACCGAAACGGGTTACCAATATCTGATCCAGGCTCCTTCAACCGAATTGGACACGACGAAACGTCTCGAATACTTCCTGCAGTTTCTGGAATTCCCGGACCCGCTTATTTCCAACGACGCTTACGGAGAATTCGCCAACGCCCCTTATGAAGATATCACCCCGCTGGCAGATCAAATGCCACGCGATCGACTCCGCAAATGGGTGGCGAGCGACGACACTGCGGCATCGCGACTGGGACTTTACGGTCTTCTGCTGGGATTATGCGGCAAGCAGGATGACGTGGAGATCATGAAGAGGAAAATCGTCGAGCCTACCCAGGATTTCCGACTGGGCATCGACGGCGTGATGTCGGGCTATCTATTGTTGACGGGTGAAAAGGGGCTGGCGTTGCTGGATCGGCTGAAACTCGAAAGCACAGTCATGATCGACGAACAGGGCAAACCAATTCTCGATTCCGATGGCAAAGAACAGCCCGTTCCCTTCAGCGAAACCTATGCGGCGATGCAGGCTTTGCGATTCATGTGGCAATATGAAGCAGGGCGGATCGAAAAAGAACGGTTGCGGAAGTCGATGCGACTCTTATTGAGTCGGTCGGAACTGGCTGATCTGGTGATTGCCGACCTGGCGCGCTGGCAAGACTGGAGCGTGATGGAGCGGTTGATGAAATTGTACGACGACGAAGCGTACAACGTCCCGTCAATTAAACGCTCGATCATCCGCTACATGCTGCAGAGTACGAAGGACAAGCCGGAAGATGCAACTGCCGAGTTACCGGCCCACGTTATTGCTGGTCGGAAGAATGTTGAGATATTGCGGAAGAAAGATCCGCAGACGGTGAAAGATACCGAGCGGTTTTTCTTCATTCAGTAGGAGTGGGACACATGCGATGGATTGCTTTTGTTGCGCTGATGATATTTACCGGATTGCCTTGCTCCCTGCTGTCCGTCGCGTTCGCCTGCCCGTTTTGCCCACCGCAATCCGCCACGTTGACGGAAAAACTGGAAACAGCCGACGCTGCGGCATTAGTCCGTTGGGTGGAAGGCAATCTGCCGAACGATGACGATCCTGGGTCTGCGGTGTATGAAGTCATCACACCAGTACCGGGAAAAACAGGCGACTTGAGGAAAGCCACCAAAGTCACAACCGAACCGTATCGCAAAGGGTTGAAGGGTCAACTCTACCTGCTGACTGGCACCATCCGCGATGACAAGATGGTGTGGGACAAGCCGGAAGAGATCAGCCATGCCTGTTTCGAGTACATGGTCAATGCACCGGCTGCCGACACCACCCTGAATAAGCGGTTGGAGTATTTCCTGCCATACCTCGAACACGAAGACACGCAAATTGCGAATGATGCCTATAGCGAATTTGGCAACACACCTTATGAGTTCGTCAAAAAAGCGTCGTCAAATTATGACCCGAAACGCATCCGTACCTTTCTGACCGATGACAAAGTGCAGCAGTCTCGCCGCGGTCTGTACGGGCTGATGCTGGGATTAAACGGAAGGCCGGAAGAGGCGAAATTGTTGCGATCGATTATTGTCGATCCCAACACAGAATATCGATTGGGGATCAACGGTGTGATGGGTGGCTATTTGCTGCTTGAACGCGAAAAGGCGCTTGATCTGCTCGATCGTACGAAGTTGACCACCCGCATTCTCGTCGATGCTGACGGCAAACCGATTCTCGATGCCACAGGCAAAGAGCAGCCGCTTCCCTTTAGCGAAACATTCGCGGCGATGGAGGCGTTACGTTTTCTATGGCAGCATGAACCCGACTTGATTCCCAAAGAGCGTGTCCGCCAATCGATGCGTTACCTGCTCGACCGACCGGAAATGGCGGAGCTGGTGATTGCCGACCTCGCCCGCTGGGAAGACTGGAGTATCATGGACCGGTTGATGGTCATGTACGACGACAAAAGATTCAACGAACCACTTATCAAGCGGTCGATCGTTCGATTCATGCTGCAAAGCACGAAGGTCGACCAAGACCCGGACGATGACGAAGTACCGCCTTATGTAGTCGCCGGGAAAAAGAACGTGGAGACTCTTCGCAAGAAGGACCCGAAACTGGTCGCGTTGACAGAACGCTTTTTCTTCCCGCCGGAAGAACCGAAATCACCATCTGCAGACGATCCATAACGTTTGCTGCGCCATTGCCAGCGTAGACAAATAAGGATCATGAATCGAGTGACCTGCAACCATATTTTATTGCCAGTCATTCCCGCGCACGCAGGAATCCAGATTTAATGAGGTGGATTCCCGTTATTCACGGGAATGATGGAGTGAGACTCCCCCCGGGCCTGTAAAATCGAATCGACGGTACGGTAATCTGCAATACGCTCCAGAGAAAGACCACCCATGAACGACTTCACCGACGGCTTTTCCATCGACGCGGTACAAGCAGCCCTTCGCGATTTCGAGATCAACGGCTGGCTGATGTACGATTTTCGTGGCAGCAACGTTCTCGCCTGCCGAGTACTGAACATTTCTGAAGAGTCCCTGGGCACGCGCCGGTTTTTCTATTTCGTCCCGGTTGAAGGAGAGCCAGTCAAACTGGTGCACCGCATCGAAACGGACATGCTCGATCATTTGCCGGGGGAAAAACAGGTCTACCTGCGGTGGGAAACACTCGAAGAGAAACTGCAGAAGATTGTTTCCGGTACGCCAACAGTCGCGATGGAATACTCGCCCCGCAATGCAAACCCTTATGTTTCCCGCGTCGATGCCGGGACAGTCGAATT
This sequence comes from Planctomycetaceae bacterium, assembly GCA_028284145.1. GTDB lineage: Bacteria > Planctomycetota > Planctomycetia > Planctomycetales > Planctomycetaceae > JANQSH01. The sequence continues at coordinate 153,458 of JANQSH010000198.1, forward strand.
AATTCGCAGTTTCGGCTGCGAGGTGGTTTCCTCCGGAGACCTGGTGCAACAGTTCGAGGCAACCTGGAGTGACCGGCAATGGGAACTCCATCTCGAAGCCGCCCGCCATACGGATGCTGCCTTCCCGCTGGCCTGGGATTTCCTCGCTGAAGAGATTCGCAAAAACGGCTCGGTGGAAGAGTCTGCCGTGTGTGATCGGATCATGCAGCACTTCGCCGAAAATAACATGACCACCTACCATCCACCGATCGTCGGTGTCGGTCCCAATGGGGGCCTGCCGCATTATGAAACCGGCACCGGGAAAATTACCGCGATCAAACAGGGGGACCCGTTACTGATCGATCTGTGGGCGAAAATCGATGACTCCGATGGCGTCTACAGCGATTTGACCCGCATGGCTTACGTCGGCGAAGATGTGCCAGAAGACTTCGCAAAGGTTTTTGAGATCGTCGCAGCCGGACGAGATGCCGCAATTGATTGCGTGGAATCCGCCTTTGCTGAAGGCCGGGTGTTACAGGGTTGGGAGGTCGATCAGGCTGCTCGCGATGTGATTACCGAGGCTGGTTATGGCGATGCGTTCCGGCACCGCACGGGACACAGCATTGGTCGGGAAACGCACGGCAATGGGGCCAACATGGACAATCTTGAAACCCGCGAGGAGCGCCGGGTGCTCAAGCGAACCTGTTTCTCGATAGAGCCAGGGATTTACCTGACCGAGTTCGGTGTCCGCAGTGAAGTGAATGTCTATATTGACGACGCGGGCGAAGTGCATGTGACCGCCGGCGGCTGTCAGAAAGAAGTGCATCGAATTATGGTGTGAGGAATCTGTACACGAGATCAATCTGGCCTTTCCATAGACAGTTTGAAACAGCAATCGATGCCCATTCCAAACGCGAATCATGCAGTGGTAACGACTGAGAAAGTTTGTAACTGGAGCGGTTTACCTTTTCGTGTGACGGTTTTCGCTCGTGGGAGTCTGTGTTTGCAGGCCAAAAGATGGTTTTCGCGCCACAGAAGAGCGTAACACGCTCTATTTGCTCAATCCTGATCAACCTGACGGTGCACCAAGGGCAAACTGACTTTATTCTCCTGCCTGAAGCGTAATTCGCTCCAGGCCTCCTCAATTTTGTGATCGCTCACGCCGCTTCACCACGACACGACACTGAAATGATACGGTGCAAACGTGGCAAATGATCACTGCCGTGCGCCACCTGCTTTCGGCCTCTCTTCCTCTTCCGGCTTGGTCGAGTGTCCCTTTTCATCGCGATTGTCAGCCGCGAAATCAAGGACCGGGCCGATGTCCCACACAACCGCCGTATCGTCATAACTGCCGGTCAACAGCGTGCGGCCATCACTGGTCAGAGCAATTGACGTGATCCGTTCCTTATGTTCGAGCTGGGTCCATTCATCTCCGTCCATCCGGTTCCAGATTTTGACCCAGTTCTTCCCTTTGGCCCGGCCACCCGCAGCAGAGATCACCGTGAAACCGTCCGGTGAGAAGAGAGCGGTATTGGTCGGTCGCTGATGTTCCTTGTTGTAACCAAACGCCTTTCCGGTTTTCGCCCAATGAATGTAAACCGTCTCATCGAGACTGGTCGACACGAGATATTCGCCATCGGCTGAGAAAGCAACGCCGGTCGCCGACATCGTATGTTTGGCGAACTCGTGTACCAGTTCGCCCGTTTCGACATCCCACGTATATATTTCGCCAGGCCGAGTGACGCGCGTGTCGTCGCCCGAGGCGGTTGCAACCATTTTGTCATCCGGTGAAAAGGCAATCCCGTTGACCGGGTAGTTGTGGTCATCCAATGTCAGTTTGAGGGCGCCATCCTTGACATTCCAGATCTTGGCCGTTTCATCCTCGCTGGCTGAAGCGAGCCATTTGTCATCGGAGGAAAACGAAACACCCATCACATATGCGCGATGTCCCTTAATCTCACGGACAAGATTCCACTTTTCGGTATCCCACAACGTGATCATCTGGTAGCTGCCGACCGCCAGCAGTGAACCATCATGCGAAAACTCAACGGCTCGCGCGTAACCTTTCACTTTGACCGAGCCGATATTTTTTTTCTGGCTGCGACTCCAGATTTTCACTCCTTCGTAGGTCCCGACGGCAAACAGGTCATCGTCCGGGGCGATATCGGTGGCAGTCACCCATTTGCTGGACATGATGGTGGCCAGTTTTTCTGGCGCCGGCTGAGCCAATGCCACCGACGAGGAAATTGCCAGGGTCAATGCCAGAGTGACAAAAAGCGCGAGATACCGATGCATGAATTGAACTCCCAACCAGAGAAAGCGACCATTGATACGGAACGTTTCATTCTATCGCGCGGACAGGTAGAGCAAAACCAACGGCGGTCGACGTACCCTCGGCGCAAACGAAATGGTGTTCTGCAGGCAAGACGTTTCTGGGAGGAAGAAGTAACCGATTCAGCGGAAAAAGGCGCGATCGATGCGCAGGTTGACCACGATTCACAAAGGAAGATAACGTCGGGGTTCAGAGCGTATTACACTCTTCTTCGCCGCGATGGACGTCGATCTATAGCGGCAAACGGATAAGTGTGGTGTCTTTCGATTGGCTATTATCGTTTCAAATGAGGGGCAAGCCGCCACAGATAAAAGCCCGTCGGCCTAGAGCGCATCCGAGATAACCGTGGCGTCATCCGAACGGGTATTTTAGAGCGTATTACGCTCCTTCGTGGCGCGATGTGCGCCGTTTGGCCTGTAAATGACTCCCACGAGCGAAAACCGTCACACGAAAAGGTAAACTGCTCTAGTTCCAAATGGTCCGCCAGCCGCTACGATAAAATTAGACGTAGTCTAGTCGGACT
>JANQSH010000200.1 GCA_028284145.1 Planctomycetaceae bacterium
CGTCCGACATGATCATGCCTCATCCTCCTGGGTATCGCGGAAAACATCCCGAATGATGAGCATCTTCCTGCGCACCGCACGTGTCGAGATTCCCAAAAACGCCGCCGTCTCGGCTTGGTTTTTCCCTAGCAAGCGGCAAATGAATACTTGCCGAGTGCTGTGGCTTGGCAGTTTCGTCAATAGATGTTCGACTTCCTCGCGCAACCACCGGTCATCGTCAGCATGCGGAGCATTAGTATCGACACTCTCCATTCCAGTCCACTTGACAGGCTTCGGTTTAGACCTAGATCCAGAGCTCAGCTTTCGGCGCACGATAGTCAAAAGGAGAACCCACAATTGTTGACGGTCTTGAATCCACGCATCCTTCCCCACTCGTGCCTGACGAACCATACTGTGAAACGCATCGACTGCCACCTGTTCTGCGTCAGCATCGCGAACAGGAAATGGGGCACGACGCACTTGCCGCTGGGCTTGACGTCGCAGCCGGGAAAACAACCGGCCCCATAGCTCGGTCACTGCATGCGGAAATCCCATCCGCACGCCGCAGTAGCACCGTGTGACTGATCCAACCGAAACGTCAGATTGCCGCACGGTCGTTCGCGGGATTTCTTGGAATTTACTTTCACTCATTGCAGTGCCAGGGACCATTCCCACCAAGTTGCCAATTGGCGGCAGACGTCAAGTGTCCGCAACAGGTGCCTTCCGGCGGATCTCCCCCGGTCTACAAACGCAAAGGCTCCATGCCGCCGATACGCTATTTTCATGTCGGGGGCGAGCCCACTGGCAAGCACCACGACAGGGATTTCCGGATGTGCCACACGCACTGTGTCCAAGAGTCGCAGGGCTTGCGTTGCGGCGGCGCCGGAAAGCGTATCGAGGATCAACGCGTTCACCTTACGGAGCTTCAAAAAATCGTGAATCTGATTTTCTTGTTGAAACGAGGTCACGCTGTAGCCTCGGCGAGCAAGGGCTCGCGATACGAGGCAATCCGGATCCAATTCATCGCCCCAGTGTAAGACATGGAGTGGATAGGACAAAGTGGTTTCGTGAAGTTCTGTCAAAATCGCACGTTGGCCTTGAAAAACCCTGGGACAATGACTGTGCCGAAACGAAAGCAGTGAATCTAAATCATCTGCTTCTATTTCAGTAATGGCGTGATGGCACAAAAAAGCGGACAGGGATGAACATTTTTCTCGAAAAAATCTGGTCGGTTCCAGTCGTGCTCAACAATTTACGGAAACGAGGAAAAATTATTCCGGAATTTTTTGGCGAGTAGTGTCCACATTTCGGGCTATGCGCCCCATTAATCCCATAGAGAGGAATCTGTATTCAGTGTGGCTTTCGCCAGCGACTGCCCAGATTGTGAGACTTCGCCAGCTATCTTGGTCGCAGGGTCAATCAAACACCTCACCGCCGCAAATACCCTCATCCGCAGGCCTTTGTTCGCCTCACATTCATTCATGCACGAAAAATTGCCAAACCACGGAACTCGGTTTCATCGCGTTTTCCGCATGTTCATGCTGGTCCTGGGGTGTGAACAAAAGTTCACTCCAGAAGAGATGGCCCGCGAGTTATCCGTTACGAAGCGATCGGTATTTCGCTATTTGGAGTTGCTTAAAGACTTTGGTGTAGTGATCGATTACGATGAATCCGGTAAAATGACGATTCTGGAGTTAGCGATCGGTTCAGAGCTTTCCGTAGACAGGGCCACTCGGAACTTGCGCAAAGCAATCGAGAAAAATCCGATCAATTCAGAATCTCATGTTAATCCACAAAGAGGCGAATAGACCCACCTACCGCAGAACATCCTCGGCAGATTCCCTACGCCCAATTTCGGGCGGGGCGAAGAGGCAGCGTGGAAAAGTTCTTCATGTGATAAATGGTTGGAAATGTAAACTACCAGCCATTCGACAAACTACGTAGTGCTTCAAATCGGCGATCGATTTGTTTGCGATTCGACGGGCACACCGGCTATTCGGGACTCCCGTGCGGGGAAACGAGCAAAGGGCCGTTCTTATGGTCCTGCATGCAGGCAAGAAAGTGTGCTCCCGGTACTATGCACCGTCAAGCTTCATCGAAGTTTAATAACTTATCACCAGCAGAGACTTTTCCTTCTGTGGCCACCTGGAAATCAAGGCAGTCTATTACATGGCATCTGATGACCTGCCCACGTTCGTCAGCCGTTACCGAGAGCTTCTGCGTTTGCGCGCCTTGCTCGACCAAATTGATGACCGGATTGAATCAGAGCTTGTGGAAATTGAAGGGCGGTTGCCCGAACATTTTGAATGTTTCCCTAAAATAATTGCGACGGATAACGGTACGTCGGTAGCAAAGGCGATGGAACTTCTTCGTGGCTTACTCCCATAGCAAAATTTCAGCGCCATAATTCACAGATTCACGGCGTTGGTCAGCCCGTAAAGCATTCTTCGATGTGTTCAGCGCCTAGATAGAAGTTTGTCGCCCCAGTCTTTGTACGCTGCGGTCCACAGGGGCCGTTTTTTATGCTGGTCTCCCAGGGGCCGCTTCCGCCAGCGTCTATGCTACTTCCAGACCTTGTGGGGCTTTTTCGAGGACAAGCATTCACGGATCGGGATTGCCGAGACCAGATGCCGCAGGCGATGGATCGACCGCCGTTAATTAGTGATCAGCGAGAAGTGACGGGCGGCACGGTTCCACACGCTCGACGCGAAATGAGAATTACGCAAAAAATCAAAGAAGCGTCTTCCGGTATCAAGGTCGTCTCCACTCGACCTTGTTCCCTGGTTCACCCGGAAGACGCGGCAGATTCCATCCCTCTACCTATTAAATGGCAATTGCTTGCCGAAAACCGGACACGGAAAATGGAATTTTTTTGATAATTTTCAAGATATTATGAGTGGTCGTCGTCCAGGTACGATAACGGGACGGCATGCGTCTTTGATCCCTTGCCCTGCCGCTCACGCGTGATGCCGGCAGTTTTCCTCATCAAAATACAGCAGAGACGACGCGTCCTCATCGCTAGTTGAAGGACGCAAGGAACCTGAGTTCCTTTGATAGACTGCCGGGTGAATATCGGACTATCCGAAAGCCGTTTTGGGCGTGTTCGAACCCGCACATGGTTGACACGCCGTCGCGCGCTCAGGGCGAACCGTCATTTGCAGTTTGATGGCAAGTCCAAAGCTGCACATGAGTGACACGCAACGCCGTTAAGTATTTCTTCTACGCGGCGATGATCTGGCTGGCGTATTGTTTGAATCGTTTCTTTTGCTCCTTATTGGCGGCCTTGATCTTCGGCGC
>JANQSH010000015.1 GCA_028284145.1 Planctomycetaceae bacterium
GTTGTGCTCACTAAACCAAAAGGTTAGCTATGGGCTTTAATCGACGGACCAAAAAGATCACCACCAACGTTTCGACCACCACGAATACGAAGATACGGGACATTGGTTTTACCGGCCAACAAGGCGTTGACCTCGCTTTGGGTTTGGCGAACGCAGGTCAACTGGTGAATGCAGAAGCGGCGGAAACGATACGCGCGACGGGCGAACAATCTTTGTTGACTGCTGACAACGTTGCGGCCAATGTGTTGGAAGCGAGCGTGATAGGCGCGGGTAATGTCATCGAAGCAACTGACCGATTTAGTCAGTCTTCGTTTGATTCACTCAATCAACAACGTTTGGTGGAATCGAATAACCTCGCCACCATTGTACAAGCCAGTTCGGAAGGGTTTAACCGCCTGGTGGGTGGCGCGTCCGAACTGGTGAAGTCGAGCGAGGTGACGGCTGACAAAACAGTGCAAACGGGGCAGGATCAGTTCGACCGCATTGTGTCAGCAGCGCGGGGTTTGGCGGGGGACTTAACACAAGGCGCTGAAGCTTTCGTGCAAGGGGCGACTGCCACGGTTGAACGGTTAGGCCCGCAGACCAAACAGAACCAGAACATCGCCTTTGCCGGAATAGGCGTTGCCGCCTTAGCGGTGTTGTTTGTGGTGTTCGCGAAAAGGAAAAGTTAGCTATGGGAAGAATATTCTTAGTCCCGTTCGAGGGTGAAGCGCGTCCCGAGTTCGGCAGTGATGGTGATTTGCAACAACCGCTGATCAGAACCATTTCCGTGGACCTATCTGTTGTGCGTGACAAACAGGAACTGGAAATCGGCGGCAACTTCATTTGGTGCGCTGAAGCGACTGATAATGCCGCCAACATAAGTGTGTCGTTTGCACGCGAAACCGCCGACCAGGGTATCACTTTCAAAAGCGGTACTCGAATTTCCGGTATCGCGTTCTCGCGCGTGTTTCTGACCAATGCGGCACAGTCCGGTAAAACCCTAACCATTTCCTATTCGTCGGACCCCTTGTTGCAAATTGACAACCCGGCAGGGGATTTCAGTTCAGTGGAACTGACCAAACCCACCACGGCGGGGAGCAATGTTGACCAGTCGTTAGCGGCTGCGACAACCGCAACTGTTAAAGCAGCCACCCCCACCCGCAGACGTTTGGTTGTGGAAGCGGACTTAGATAACACAGTTGACCTGTACGTGGGGCCAACTGTCAGCGACACACAAGGTTTGCGATTGACACCGGGTGCCCAAATGGAATTTTTCACCACGGTTGCTATCAGCATACGCAACAAAACAGCGTCAGGCGCTTCAGCGAACTGGCGTTACTTCGAGGAGCTTGACTGATATGCGATACGTTCTACTCGCCTTAATCACTTTACTGCTGTCTGGCGTTGCCGCCGCGCAACCGCCGCGCACCCTGCCGCATGACCACTCGACGCGCGGGAAGGGTGGCGACCTGGGTGAGATGGAAATAGGGTGCATTCAAGATGGCGCGGGCAATTGTGTCGCAGACGTCTTTAAAGAGGGGACAGGGGCCGCTGATCTGTCCGGTTGGCGAATCATAGGTCTGTCCGGGGCGAACAACCCGACCATCGACTTTCAAGACAGTTCAGGCACGGAACAGGCGCTGATATCGTCCTTCTGTAACAACGGCACACAGAGTCCGTGCTTGTTTTTGATAGATAATATCAATCACGGCGGCGAAGTCAGACTGCGCGCGGAAGATGACGGCGGCATTATAACAAACATGCTCACCTGTGATCCCGACGACAAATGCGGGATTTACTACGACGGGACTGAAGTTGCGCAGACCACCTCAACAGGTCTCACTCGAAACAATGAAAAACTGCTGATTAAGACTTCGGGAACCACGCGAGCCAGTACAACAACCGCGAGTGTGGACCCCGACTTACAGTGGTCTTGCGGTGCGAATGAGCGCTGGACAGTTTCAGGCTATCTGTTAGCCTCGACGAATTCGACCACTGCCGATTTGAAAATATTGTGGGCGAGCGGATCAACAGGAGATGTCACTCTCACCTTTATGAGCGGCAATATTAACGCGACCCCAAGCGAAGCGTTTGACGCTGTAGGCAACGGAGCCAGTCAGCAATCAACTGGCGTCACTATTCCACTTACTTCTGGTTTCATCGAACGTGGCATTCAAGTCATGGGTTTTATTGAAACGTCTGGCTCCTCAGGCACGTGCGGTATCTCCTGGGCACAAAGCGCCAGTGATTCTAACGGGGTGATTATGTTGGAAAATTCGTGGATCAAAGCGGTGTTGATGCCGTGACCGATACCCAGAAAGTCATCGTTGCCTTGTTAACCGCACTCGGGATTAGTGCACTCATTGCCCGCCGCGCCTTAAACCAATTGTTACCGGCGGTCAAACCGGGAGTGAGCATCGACACACTCAACCCTGTGATGAACACCGCACTAGTGGTCGCCAACGAAGTCACCACCCGATTAGCAGGCAGGCCCCAAAGCGTCGTCACCAGCACCAATGACGGGCAGCACATGGAAAACTCGCTGCACTTTGTCGACCTTGCTTTCGATCAGCGGCGGGTAGACTGGCCAGATTTCGATAACAAGCCGTTGGCCGCGTTACAAGCAAATGAGATACGCGCGGCCTTGCCTGACGATTTCGATGTGGTGCTAGAACCGACCCACATTCATATTGAGTTTGATCCAAAAGTGAGGACCGCATGAGCGAGTTTATTCTTCCCTTCCTAAGCGGTATAGGAGATGTGTTTGTTGTGGGGGTTGCTTACATGTTGTGGAAGATGGACCGCCGCATTCTGAAGATCGAAACCAAGCTGGGGATTGAAGATGGAAAATGACCTCGACTTATCAAACCGGGTGGGGGACGATGCGGACCTTAGAACATTGGTCGAAGTCGGCATTCTCGCGCCTACTGCCATCATGGGTCTTCTACCTGGGGTACGCGTCCCGCGAACATTAATCGTTGCCTCGATTGCTGTCATCGGCTTCCGGGCATTTGAAAAGGTGAAAAGCTTATGACTACGCTCAACAACGTCGCCATCATTGCCGGTTCGGTCGCTGTGGTGTCCGTCGCTATTGTCGCCTTCCGGGGCGCTAAGAAAGTCGGCGACGCGGTAGAATCCCTCAACCCGGCGAATCCTGACAATGTGGTGAACAAAACCGCCACTGAGATTGTCAACACGATAGCTGGGGACGAAGACCTGACCATTGGAGAACGCGTCTTCAGACTTGTTAAACCGGATGAGGCAGCAGGACTATGTCGGGCTGGTAAAACCAAATTCTGCACGGCGGATGAAATCGACGCCAGTCGGAAAGCGGGACTTGTTGCACGTGGCAAGTTCTTTACAGACGGACTCGACGAATTTATCGTTGACGACGCACGCGTGCACCCTGGTAGCTTAAACTTTTAGGAGTAGAACGATATGAATAAGATGGGCGAAGCGTTATTGACGCGCGTGCTGCAAATGATCATTGCGGGCATGCCGAGGGATTTGAAAGACTATTACATAGAATTCCTTGATGAGCAGATCGACAAGCTGGAAGATCGGGACGATGATAACACCGGTCTGGACGATCTGGCGGCACGGACCTTGCGGGAAATGTTGGGCGTACCTGACTTGCCGGATGAGGACGAGGAAGATGAGGAAGACGACAAGCCTTCTACTGATTCTCCTATTGCTGGCGTCTGAGGCTCAAGCGGTTCAGACGGAACTTGCCTGGACCCAGAATGCGGAAACGAATTGCATCGGGGGCACGCTGCCGAATGATGGACAGTTCGATGCGGTGGAAATCTTCATTTCGGATCGTCCGATAACCGCGAGTGATGTCAGTTGTTGGGACTCGATTTCGGACATCGACCCACGGCCCGAGGGGACCACTGTGTTTGCGCCATCGGCTGAAGACATCGCAAACGGATCGATGGAGATCAACTTGCTGGGCGGTTTCACTTACTATGTGCGTGTTCGAACGCGTTTCTCGACCCCGCAGTACTCGCAATGGTCAAACCTGTCGGGGCAGTCGGAACTGTTTGTACCGCATGCGCCTGTACATGCGCCGACCATCATTCGGTTCCAACTGAAGTAAAAAGGAGATTCGTCGGAGTCTTATACCTGGACTAAATCCTTCCCGACCTTCGCCTTTTTCGCCCGCGCAATGCGGGCTTTTTTCTGCCCGCAACTTTTACTTCCCTCCCTACCGTCGATTTTGTCCCGAGGCTCGGACCAGTCGATCGTGTCGCTACCGTCAGTTTTA
>JANQSH010000053.1 GCA_028284145.1 Planctomycetaceae bacterium
CAACGATCGTTGCTGAAAAACGTCAGAAACTGGGTTCAATCGAAACTCGCAAGATGCGTAAGGCGGGAATGGTTCCAGGAAATATCTATGGGCACGGTCAGGACCCGGTGCCGATCAAGCTGCCGGAGAATGTGATCCGCTCCTTCCTGTTCTCTCCGGAAAAAGTGGCGGAAGTCTCGATCGAAGGCGACAAGGAGTACGCTCTTCTGAAGGATATTCAGTGGGACGCCTTCGGGAATGAGATTCTGCATTTCGATCTGCTGCGAGTGGATGCCACCGAAACAGTGGAGGTGGAAGTCCGGGTCGATCTGCATGGTGTCTCGCCTGGCACGTTGGCCGGTGGCCTTCTGGAACAGCCGCTGCATGAACTGTCTGTCGAGTGCAGTGCACTGCGAATCCCTGATGCGATTGTTGTGAACATCAATGAGCTGGAATTGGACCAGTCAATTCAGGTTTCTGATGTCGAAGTCCCCGCAGGGGTCAAAATTACAACCCCCGAGGATGCGACGATCGTGCAGGTCGTCACTCCGACCGAACAACCGGAAGAAGAACTGGCCGAAGGCGAAGAAGGTCCTGCCGAGCCGGAAGTGATTGGCCGGAAAGACGAAGACGACAATTCCGGCGAATCGTAGTGGGCCAGAATGAGGCTTGGCGAAACCATTTTCCGGTCACGCCGAGAGAATACAAAGTAAAGTTATGAAAGCGGTCGTCGGGCTGGGTAATCCCGGTTCAGAGTACCAAAGTACGCGACACAATGTGGGATTTGACGTTCTGTCCGAGCTGGCTCGTCGCTATTCTACGTCCAACGATGGATTATGGAGTTGGCTGAAGAAAAGCCTTAAGCCGAACATCAAATTTGAAGGGGAATTACAGGAGATTTTCGTTGAGGGAGAAAAAGTCCAGTTGCTGGCACCACTCACTTACATGAATGAAAGTGGTCGCAGTGTCAGAAAACTCGTCGATTTTTACCAGTTGGGATTGGATGACCTGCTGGTTGTCTGCGACGATATGAACCTTGGTATTGGCCGATTACGACTGAGAGGTTCTGGTTCCGCAGGCGGGCAGAAAGGATTAAATCACATCATCCAGAGGATGGGAGACAACAACATTCCTCGCTTGCGAATTGGTATTGGACGTCCGCCCGGTCGAATGAATACGTCCGACTTTGTTCTCAGTCGATTTCGCGGAGAGGAAAAAGAGATCATGGCCGAGGCGATTGCCAGAGCTGCCGATGGAATTGAAAAATGGGTTCGTGGTGGACTTGATGAAACCATGAACTGGGTGAACGCACCGGAGCAAAACCCGCAGGCGTCTTCCTGATCGTTGCTTCAGACAACACGCCGATCATTTTCAACAGGCATATTACGAAACAGATACATTACGAAAAAAACTTTGTCACAAGGGAGTCGAACGTTGGTCGATTCAACAACTGAAACCACAGAATACCTGTACGAAGGCATGTTTCTTCTGGATAGCGGCAAGTTTGCTACCGATCCTGGCGGAGCAGCCGATGCGGTCCTCGGCATTCTCGAAAAGAATGGCGGCACAGTCGTTGCCCATCGGCCCTGGCAGGATGGAAAACTGGCCTACCCGATTGAGGGGCACCGGAAAGGAATGCATTATCTGACCTACTTCCGTATGTCCGGTGCGACCATCGGAGATTTGGCACGCGATGTCAAACTGAACGAACTCGTTTTGCGACATCTCGTCATTCGCCAGTCGCAGACCATCTTCGACGCAGGCGTGGCCGCCCTTTCCGGAACAGGTGAAGAAACCAATACAGGCGAGGAAATCACCGAGTTGGCAGAAACAACGACAGGTGAAGCAAGTGACGAGCCATCGTCCTCAGAATGACCCCGCAACCTTATGATCTGCCTGATTGGGAAATTCGCAAAAGACTTTAATGGTGGTTGACACGAAACCGTAACACCAGGAACAGAGACATGGCCGCCAGTTTCAACAAAGTGATCCTCATCGGCAATTTGACGCGTGATCCGCAGGTTCGCTACACCCCATCGGGAACGGCTGTTTCGGAAATTGGTATGGCCGTCAATCGGCAATGGTTTGATCGTCAGACCAATCAACGGAAAGAAGAAACCACCTTCGTTGACGTTACCCTCTGGGGACGCCAGGCTGAAGTCGCTGGTGAGTACCTCTCCAAAGGACGATCAGTTCTCATTGAGGGGCGTTTGCAGTTGGATCAGTGGGACGACAGGGAAACCGGCCAGAAACGCAGCAAACTGAAAGTGGTTGGCGAATCGATGCAAATGCTGGGTGGACGCGGCGATAGTGGCGGAGGTGGTGGCGGATATCAGAACCAGTCTTTCCCCAGCCAGGACCCGCAGGGATCCCGTCACGACGAAGCTCCCTCGCAGATTCCCGATGACGATGTACCATTCTAGCGCAGTTTACCTTTTCGTGTGATGTCTCTGGCTCGTGGGAGACTTTATTTGCAGGCCAAGCGACACCCGTCGCGGCACAGAAGAGCGTAATACGCTCTGAATCCGAAACATTTGAAACACATTTCTCCATTTCCAACCGAGGGAAGAGCGAACAATGCCTCGTAAAACCAGCCAATTTGCCGTCGCCGGTAGCCGGAATACCTCTGTCGATGTCCTTCTTGCGGAAGATGTCCCGAATCTCGGCCAGCAGGGGGACATCGTCCGTGTTAAACCCGGTTATGCCCGCAACTATCTGCTCCCACAAGGCATGGCCGCCATCGCCACTGATCACAACAAACGGATGGTCGAACAGCACAAAATCAAGGTCGAGGCGTTGCAGGCCGAACGCCTGAAACAGTTGAAGGAACTCGCCAGCAATGTCCAGAAATACAGCGTGACGATCGAAGAGAATGCCAATAAGGAAGGCCATCTGTATGGTTCGGTTGTGGCGACTGACATCAGTAAGTCGCTAAAATCGGCTGGCTATGACATTTCGCCCGAGCAGATCAAACTGGAAGGTCCGCTGAAGGAATTGGGCATGTATACCGTGGCGATCGAGCTGCACGCCAAGGTGACGACCGAAGTCAAAGTCTGGGTTGTTCCGGCAGCCAGCGCTTGATTTCTTTTTGCCCGATCTGCTCAGTTCCTCATCAACTCGAGCCCGCAGAGATTCGCGATTCTGATAGAATGCGCGAGGAGAAGATCGCACGTCGAGATCGGCTTTCGATAACAGGACGGAGTTCCGTCAGACGAGGGAGTGAGTACGGATGGCTGTTGCCGATGCTCTGGCTGGACTGGCCGATAAACTGCCCCCGCAGAATCTCGATGCCGAGCGGTCCGTGCTGGGCTGCATGATGCTCGACAACGATGTGATCGACGAGATCGCGGACATCATCCAGCCGCGTAATTTCTACCTGCACGCCCATCAGAAAATCGCCGAGGCGATTTTCGGAATTTACGAATCCACTGCTGGCGGAGTGGATCCGGTCACCACAGCCGAAGAACTCGAACGCCGCAGCGAGTTGGAGGAAATCGGTGGCCCGGCTTATCTGGCGGAAATTCTCGAAACGGTTCCGCACACGGCACACGCGAAACATTACGCCCGCATCGTCAGCGACAAGTGGACGCTCCGCAGCCTGCGAAACACTTGTGGCGAAATTCTTCGCGACGTCGAAGATGAATCCCTCGAAACCGGGCAGATACTCTCGCAGGCTGAGCAGAAAATTTTCAGCATTCTCGAAATCAAGGGGGAAGGCGAGAACTACGAGATTCGTGAAATCCTGATGCAGACGATGGACGCGATTTCCGAACGTTGGTTGAACGATGGTCGCGTCCCCGGTGTCTCAACCGGTTTTCAGGATCTCGATAAAAAAACCAACGGTCTGCATGGCGGGGAGTTGATCATTCTCGCTGCTCGTCCGAGCATGGGCAAGACCGCATTCGTCTGTAATCTGGCGGTCAATGTCGCTCACGACGCACATGAAGTGCACAACGAAAACGATCTGCCTCACAGTGAAACACCCAAAGGAGGCGTCCTCTTCTTCAGCCTCGAACAGTCAAAGATGGAACTCTCCGAGCGATTTCTGTGCATCCACGGCAAGTTGGACGGCCACAGATTGAAACAGGGCAAAGTTGACGACGCCGAGCGGGATCAGGTGATGCGGGCCGCTTCGCAACTGAGTGAGTTCCCGATCTTTATCGACGATCAATCAGGACGGTCGATGTCAGAGATCGCAGCGATTTCCCGCCGACTGAAACGAAAGCACGACATTGAGGTGATTGTCATCGATTATCTACAACTGATCGAGCCGGATGATCCCCGTCAGCCACGCGAACAGCAGGTCTCCAATATCGCTCGCCGATTGAAGTTTCTCGCGAAGGACATCAACGTGCCGGTGATTTCACTCGCACAGCTAAACCGGGGTGTCGAACTGCGCGAGAACAAGCAACCCCGTCTGGCCGACCTTCGCGAGAGTGGTGCGATTGAACAGGATGCCGACCTGGTTTTCTTCCTGCACCGCCCCGATGCTTACGATCCCGAAGATCGCCCCGGCGAAGCGGAACTGATTGTCGCCAAGCACCGTAATGGTCCGGTCGGCGTCGTGAACCTGACCTGGCTGAAAGAGTCGATGAAGTTCGCCGACTACAGCACCCGCATGGTGCCTGAGGATGGCTACTTCGACCAGACCAGTGGTTTCACACCCGCCGACGGGTCGTTTTGAGGACGGGCCTTCCACCACAGTGAATCAAATCCGAGTGGCGTAATTCAGCAAAAAAAGAAATCGCGATCCCTGAGATAACACCAGTGGATATCTCTTTTCCACCTGCTTATGATGATCAAGCCTCAATCGTTTGAAGGATCTTGATTATTCAGTTCACAACGTAAAAAAATTTCCAGACCTCTGGTGTTTGCCTTTGGAGGATCTTCCAGAAGGTGACTTAATGGTCAAAAAGTTGACAATTTCTGCTTTGAAAAGCGAAGCTCATGAATTTGCTGAGCGAGAATCGCAGCATCAAGAGCCGTCATTGTTCGGTGTGACTGATGGCAAGGCTGTGGGAACGTATCTGGAACACAAGTTCCAGGAGCACCTACATTCAAAGTATGATTACGTTGAAGGTTCATCGGCAAAAGGAATTGATTTTCCTGAGCTCGAGGTTGATATCAAAGTCACCAGCATTCGGCAGCCTCAGTCATCCTGCCCATTTAAGTCAGCACGTCAGAAGGTCTATGGGCTTGGCTATAACCTGCTTGTTTTCGTATATGAAAAAACGGATGACGAGTCCACGCGATCGGGCCGCCTGGACATCCAACACACGGTATTTGTTGATCACTCACGAACGGCAGATTTCCAAACCACCACCGGCTTGATCAATATCATTGAGAATGACGGAAATACTGACGACGTCCTCGCATTCTTCAGCGAGCGAATGTTGCCGTTAGACAACATTCAAGCGCAAGCACTCGCCGCAGAAGTCCTCGCCAATCCGCCAGAACCCGGATATCTGACGATATCAAACGCCCTCCAATGGCGACTTCAATACAGCCGCGTGATTCAACAGGCTGGATCTGTCGAGGGTGTCGAACGAGTATGAGCAGGAAGAAAGAATTCGGAGATTTCCAGACGCCGGAAAGTTTGGCGAAAAAGGTTGTTCCCCTGGTGAACGAACTCTTTGGGCAGCCTGATGTCGTTATTGAACCAACAGCGGGCCTGGGGAATTTTCTCAAAGCATCTTCAGACTTTTGGGGAGAAAGTCTGGAATATGAAGGCTACGAAATTAATCAGAGCTACGTTGAATTGGCACGTGCAAATCTGTCCGATAACGGAATCCAGTTCTTTCAAACCGACTTCTTTTCAACAGACTGGAATCGGGTTCTGTCGCGACGACAGGAAGATCGCGTACTCGTGATCGGGAACCCTCCATGGGTCACGAATTCCGATCTTGGATTTTTGGGCAGCCGGAATCTTCCTGAAAAGTCAAATGACCGGGGGCTAAACGGAATCGATGCGAAAACCGGAAAGTCAAATTTCGACATCGCTGAGTCAATGCTCATCCAGTTGGTTGAATCCATCCCACATGGCGGCGCCGTAGCCATGCTCTGCAAGACGATGACGGCAAGAAAAGTACTGCATCACCTTTGGAATTCATGCGAGGATCTCACGAACTCAAGCCTTTTTCTCATTGATGCAAAGTCAGAGTTTGACGTGGCAGTCGATGCATGCCTCTTCTTTGTCGAGAAGGGAGGGACCACGAAACCAATGGCAACAGTCTACCCGTATCTGGCTGTTGATTCGCCAGTCTCGACGTTTGGATCGATGGGGGGCAGACTTGTTTCTGATATCAAAGGCTACAGGAGAAGCGAACACCTGGAAGCCAAACGTGACTCCAATTTTATCTGGCGTTCGGGTGTCAAGCATGACGCATCGAAAGTGATGGAGTTCACACGTAAAGAAAACTCTCTTGTCAACGGATTCGACGAATTTGTCGATATTGAAGATGAGTACCTCTTTCCATTACTGAAATCTTCAGACTTGGGAAACGGACGAACAGAAGCACGAAAATCTGTTCTGGTAACTCAAAAACATCCGGGTGAAGACACGTCGGCCATCGGGCAGACTGCGCCGAAGACGTGGGACTACCTGATGCAACATGCTGAGGTGTTGGATCATCGCAGGAGTTCGATCTACCAAAAGAGAGCAAGGTTCTCGATTTTTGGAGTCGGTCCCTATTCTTTCCATCCATGGAAGATTGCCATCTCCGGTTTGTACAAGGTGTTGTCGTTTGTCGTTGTTCCACCATGCCATAAAAAGCCGACAATGGTTGACGACACCTGCTATTTTCTCCCCTGTCACACACGACAGGAGGCCGAGCTGATCAAAGACCTTTTAACGTCCGAATTGGCAAACGACTTCTTTCATTCTCGAATATTCCTTGACTCGAAACGGCCAATCACCATTGATGTTCTTCGCCGTCTCTCCCTTTTTGAAATCGCTCAAGAACTTGGTCGTTTGGATGATTTGAATGAATGTGTTCGTCAACACTCCAGGAGAAGTGGACAACAAATTCAAATGTCGCTTTTCAGTTGATACTTGCGCACAAGGTAGCGATGGCAAAAGAACGTCGTCTCTGTCTTTAGCCATTTTCACGGACGGGTGTCACACCCTGAGTGAAGAGAAGCGAAACGGTAGGCGTGGCCAACAATCGAATGTCCGACATTCGCTGATCAGATCGACCAGGTGCACGTTCCCCTCCTGCCTCAGGAAAAATCTGAGATGAGAAAGGTTTGCTCCACGCCCATTCGCTCCGCTTTTGGGCGTGCCACCCAGGTCCTCGTTCAAGACGGCACGCGTTGCGTGCCCTACAAAAAATGCGAGTGCAAGCTTGGCAACAAAAAGAAACTCTGTGTCCTCTGCGAGTCAGTGGTTCAAATTCTTCGCCTGGTTGATTCACGATTCTGACGCATCTTCATCCTGATCATCCGCTGGTGGGGCGAAGCCGCGGCGCATTGTGTTCTCAGTAATGTTCACCGGAATCAGGAACTGCTGCAGGTAATCGGGGCCGCCTGCTTTGCTGCCAATGCCCGACATCTTGAACCCGCCGAAGGGCTGACGTTCGACCAATGCACCGGTGCAGCTCCGATTGAGATATAGATTGCCGACCTGAAATTCCATCTTCGCCCGATTCAGATTTGCCGGGCTACGACTGAAGATGCCGCCGGTCAGCGCGTAGTCCGTCGAGTTGGCGACGTGCAACGCTTCGTCCATATCGGCGACTTTAATGACCGCCAGAACCGGTCCGAAGATCTCTTCCTGCGCAATGCGGGAACTCGGATCGACATCGGTGAAAATGTGTGGACCAACGAAGTTCCCCTGCTCTGCCAGATCACCAATCTCGTATTCCAATGCGAGCGTGTTCTCCTGCTTGCCGATAGCAATATATTCCTGAATTCGCTCCACCGAAGTCGCGTCGATGACCGGTCCAACTTTCGTTCCCGGCTCTTTGGCCGGTCCGACTGTCAAACTGCGGGTTGCTTCAATCAGACGTCCGAGAAACGCGTCGTAAACATTCTCCAAAACGATCGTCCGGGAACAGGCAGAACATTTCTGTCCCGCGTAACCGAACGTGCTATGCACAACGCCAGTTACAGCTTCATCAAGATCAGCATCGTCATCGACAATGATCGCGTTCTTGCCTCCCATTTCGGCGATCACCTTTTTCACCATTGTCTGCCGGTTGTCGGTCTCCGATGCAGACGCATTGATGGCCAACCCGACCTGACGCGACCCGGTGAAGGCGATCACATCGACATCGGGATTGCCGACCAGCTCAGGGCCAACTTCTTCTCCCACACCGGGCAGAAAATTGACAACACCTTCCGGCAGGCCGCTATCCAGGAAAATCTGCATCAGTTTCGCGGCAATCACAGATGACTGTTCAGCCGGTTTCATGATCACGGTGTTGCCTGCCACCAATGCTGCGACCGTCATGCCGGTCAGAATGGCCAGCGGAAAATTCCAGGGGGCAATCACAACCGTTACGCCGCGAGGACGATAGAAGCAGGTGTTCTCCTCGCCCGGCACGTTACATTCGCGCGGGTTGCTCAACTTGCGCATCTGTAATGCATAATAGATGCAAAAGTCGATCGCCTCGGCAACGTCAGCGTCCGCTTCGTCCCACGGCTTGCCACATTCCAGCACCTGCCAGGCAGCCAGTTCAAATCGGCGACTGCGCATCTCTGCGGCGGCAACTTCAAGATATTCCGCCCGGTGATCAACACTCACCTGCGACCAGCGGCGGAACGCGGAACGAGCCGCATCGATGGCATCGAGCGCCTCATCGGGTGATGCCGACGCGACGATCCCGATGATCTGTGAATGATTGGACGGATTCCGCGAAGTGATCGCTCCTTTGGTATCGACCGGACGCCCGTTGATGATCAGCGCGTGTTCTTCGCCGAGTTGGTTTTCGACTTCTTCCAAAGCCGCCTGCATCGCATCTCGGTTTTCAGTGATACTGAAGTCAGTATGCGGTTCGTTCACAAATTCTCGCGGCTCCTCTTCGATGGGGGGGGGGGTTGAGCCGGTTCTGGTCGGGGGCATCAGCAGATCCTCCACCGAAACATGTTCGGTAAAGCTGTGTCTGAGGAAAGAATCATTAGAAGTGTTTTCGAGCAACCGCCGCACCAGATACGCCATGCCGGGGATAAGTTCGCCAAACGGCGTGTAGATGCGAACGCGATGTCCCATTTCAGAAAAGAGATGAGCCATGTCGTCCCCCATTCCGTAGAGCATCTGGATTTCGAGTGCATTCTGCGGAAGATGCAGGTGTTTGGCCCAGGCGATGGCATGTGCAAGGCTGCGGAGATTATGACTGCCAAATTGCGGGCGCAGCCAATTGTGATTTTTGATCAGAAAACGTGTCTGACGTTCAAAGTTTTCATCCGATTGCCATTTCTGCTGGTAGACGGGGATTGGCCAACCGTTTGCTTTGGCAATGACCGTTTCGTAGTCCCAGTACGCCCCTTTCACCAGCCGGACGGAAATCGGAGTGCCGCGCTGTTTTGCCCATTCAAGTAATCTCGCCAGGTCCTTCTCTGCATCGGGCAGGTACGTCTGGATGACGATCCCGACATTGGCAAAGTCGCGAAACTCTTTTTCCATCAGAACCTGTTTGAAGATCTCGATGGTCAGATTTTTGTACGCGTACTGTTCCATGTCAACGTGCACATACGCGTCAATTTCGCGTGCCGTCTGCAAAATTTTGCGCAAACGTGGTTTGACGCCCGCCGCTGCCCCAACCGGGTCGATCGGCTTGAACTGACTGTATAATGCAGAAAGTTTCAGCGAAACATTGATTCGTGGAATTGCACCGGAATCGTCGAAATCGATTTGCCTGTTTTCCGGCCATTGACTGACCAACGGTGCCAGCCCAGTCATCAGATCGAGATACGACTGCTGATATTTGTCTGCCTCACGTTCGCTGATGGTTGCTTCCCCCAGCAGGTCGAGCGTGAAGGGGAACCCCTGCTTGCGCAATCGTGCGAGAGTTTGAATTACGTCTTCGACACGTTCGCCAGCGATAAAGCGTTTGGCCATCCGCTGTGCATTGGATCGGGCATTGAGTGCAAGGGCTTTTCCCAGAATCGAATCGGGCTGGGAGATATCAAGTCCCATCCTCACAGCCCAGGGGAGATGCTGCCGCACTTCGTCAAAGTATTCCTGTAGATGCCGGGCAACCGATTCGTGTGTGCGCAACATGGGCAACACATCGACGAAGCGAAACATCTGCACCTTGATCGACTCATCCGCCATTGCCCAGGAAAGGATGCGATCATCCCACCAGCGGCGCTCAAACATCGTCGCGGATCGTCGGGTGATAGAATCCCAGACACGCCGGCCGACTTCCAGAGTTTCGTTTTCGACAGCCGCCTGCAAAGCGGTCTCCGATTGATTCGTCACGCGTGTTGAATCCTTTTTCGACGCGAGCATTCGTATTTCAGGTCAAATCAGGTGGTGTATTCAGAGTTCAGCCGAATATACTCGGCAGTCAGGTCACTCGTCCAGAATCTGAGGGAATGCTCGCCCAATGGGAACGTTAGTCGGATGCGTACGTTCCGGTTGTCGCGCATCTTCTGGGATAATGCCGCTTCGTCATACTCCACCGGCATCCCCTGTTCATAGATCTTCGTGCCGTTGATGGACAGCGTGATGTCCGTTTCTTCCAGATCAACACCTGCATAACCAACGGCGGAAACGATGCGGCCCCAATTGGGGTCCGCTCCGGTGATGGCGGTCTTTACGAGTGGACTGTCGGCAACCATCCTGGCAATGCGACGCGCATCTTCAGGATCTTTAAGCCCCTCGGCATCGATAATGATGAGATGCTCGGCCCCTTCGGCATCTTGAATGATGGTCTGTGCCAGTTCCTGACAGACTTCATCGAGTTTGATCGCGAATTTATCAAGTTCATCAGGCTGAAGGTCATCGATATCAGCGGCTCCATTAGCCAGCAGTAAAACAGTATCGCTGGTACTGGTATGCCCCTCCACGCTGATGCAGTTAAAACTACGATCCACTGCGGCGTTCAACAGTCGTTGTGCCTCGTCGGAGAAGATTGTCGCGTCGGTCATAATAACCGCCAGCATTGTCGCCATGTCAGGGGCGATCATGGCGGCTCCCTTGGCCGCCCCGCTAATCCGAATCGTCTTTCCTCGGGTCTCGAATTCACGCGTTGCCATTTTGGGAAAGGTGTCGGTGGTCATCATTCCTTTGGCGGCATTCAGGAAGGACTCGGAAGATGAACCGAGTGCCTCGGCTGCGGCAGGGATTCCAGATTCGAGCGCATTGCGCGGCAGGAAATGCCCAATGACACCGGTCGAACAGATGAGAACATCCTTCACGGCACAGCCAATCAATTGGGCCGTCAATTCCGTCATCCATCGGGCGTCTTCGAGCCCGCGTTCGCCCGTGCAGGCATTGGCATTGCCGGAATTGATAATCACCGCTCTTGCCGATGAAGAAGGTACCCGTTCCCGCGAAATGACAACCGGTGCGCCACAGACACGATTCTGTGTGAACACTCCGGCGGCAGAACAAGGTCGATCGGAGACAAACAGGCTCAAATCGAACTTCTGTTTGTTGTCCTTCACTCCGCAATAAACTCCTGCCGACTCAAACCCAGCCGGGAGTTGATCCGCCGTCATTTGCCTGATTCCTGTCGATTAAGAGGACTGTGAATTTGATTGCGGAAGTAAGGCCGTGGTTTCGTCAAATCCAGCCATCAGATTGAAATTCTGCACCGCAACCCCCGACGCTCCTTTGATGAGATTGTCGAGGCAGGCGAGAACAATCAAGCGACCACGTGTCAGCCGGACGGTGATATCGCAGAAATTCGTGTACGCGGAGTCTTTCGTCGAAGGCAGATGTTCCACAATTCGCACGAACGGCTTCTCTTTATAGAACTCGCGGTAAACGTCCAGAAATTCGTTCTCGCTCAGGTCGCTGATGGGCGTGGCATAAATGCTGCACAAGATCCCACGGTCCATCGGGATGAGGTGCGGTGTAAAAATGACCTCCACGCCCTGCCCGCTGACTTCACTGAGAACCTGATCGATTTCCGGTTGATGACGATGGTGCCCAACTGAATAGGCGGTCACGCTTTCATTGCATTCCGGATAGTGAACGGTCAGTTTGGGTGTTCGCCCTGCTCCGGAAACGCCACTCTTGGCATCAATGAAAATACCGGTTGGCTCGATATGTCTTCCACACAGCAATGGAGCCAGACCAATGATCGAAGTACTCGTGTAACATCCGGGATTGGCGATCAAGTCCTGTCCCGGAATTTTCTCGGCCCAGATCTCCGGCAAACCGTACACCGTCTTGCCCAGCCGCGTGGGATCGGTATGAACGTTACCATACCACTTCTCATAGACGCCGGGGTCCGACAACCGGTAGTCAGCACTGAGGTCGACCACCTTGCAACCACCAGCCAGGAGTGCAGGAACAGCATCCATGCTGGCACGATGAGGCAACGCACAAAACACTACGTCAACCCGCTCGGCAACTTCGGAGGGGGTCAGGCTCTCGCAATGCAAATCGAGTTGACCATGTAATGACGGATGGATCGCCTGAATGTGCGGATTCCCTTCCTGCCGCGTGGTGAGCGTGGTGATTCGCACCTCCGAATGTCGCAGGAGGATTTTGATCAATTCGAGAGCCGTGTAACCGGTGGCTCCCAGGATGGCGACATCAATCATGCTCAATTTCGATTCAGGTTGAGTGAACGGAGTGGGTCAACAAAGGGAAGAGTCTGGTACGGGTCGATTCTGCTGAAGAGGAACGGCATTCCGCTCAGGTGGATTTCCACTCTCATTCTAAGTGATGCCGAGATAACGACAAGTGATGCTGTCGAGTGTTCTGATTGTGTGTGGTTATCGTAATCTCGACGACTTTTCGTCAAAGTGGTCGATGTCCGACAAGGCATGACACCGTAAACTGGTTTTTCGCTCAAAACCCTTTATGATATACGAAAACTCAGACTCCAAATATCGTTGGATTTGCCTGATATCAGAGTTTCCATCACCCTGTTTCGACACTTTGCTGTCGGAAAAGTTCAAGAATTTGTCGAGGAAAGAACATGGTAAATCAACTGGACATCGCATCCAATGTTTCTCAGGCCGCCAGTGCCGCCTTGACCGAAGGAAATGGCATTTTGCGGCTGTCGCCCACATGGGTTCCCCGCTCATTCCTGCAGCCAGGCCGCCGATTGAAACTGCATCCGAACGATTATTACGCACTTGGGACACATCGCGGTGGTATCGATGAGCGCTGGTTCGGTTCCACGACCGAAGCCGCCAATGAAAATCGGGCCGACGACGAAGGGCTTTCCTACTGTCTGCACAATGGCCAGAGGTTCCTGCTGCGAGATGCCGTCGCAGAGTTGAAGGGGGAAATCATTGGCGACCACATCTGGGACACCTGCGGCAAATGGCCCGTGTATTCCAAATTCTTCGACAATATGGGGCCGATTCCGCACCACATGCACCAGAATGCTGAGCAGGCAAAACTCGTTGGACAGGAAGGGAAGCCGGAATCGTACTACTTCCCGCCACAACTCAATGCCATTGGCAATAATTTTCCCTACACGTTCATGGGCATTGAACCAGGCGTCACGAAACAGGAAGTGATCGACTGCCTTGACCGATGGAATGAAGGCGACAACGGCATTCTTGATCTGTCCAAAGCCTACCGGCTAAAACCTGGTACCGGCTGGCTCATTCCGCCATGCGTGTTGCACGCGCCGGGCAGCCTGCTTACTTATGAACCACAGTGGGGCAGCGATGTCTTCGGCATGTATCAGTCGATGGTTGAAGGCCGAGCCGTTCCGCGGGAATTATTGACCAAAGATTTTCCGGAAGACAAACACAACGACAATGCTTACATGGTCGAAGCTCTCGATTGGGAAAAGAACGTCGACCCCAACTTCCGCGACTCCAATTACCTCGAACCAATTGTCTCGGAAGAAGGCAGTGGATGGGTCGACAAATGGATTGTCTACGGCAAAGTGGATGGCGAACAACTCTTCACGGCCAAGGAGCTAACGTTGCAACCGGGTGCCAAATGCACCATCAAAGATGGCGGCGCATACGGTTGGATCACCGTGCAGGGTGAAGGACATATCGGTTCGTTGCGACTGCAGACCCCAGCCATGATTCGCTTCGGTGAAATGACCGAAGATGAAGTCTTTGTCACGGCAACAGCGGCTGCGGAAGGTGTCACGTTCGAGAATACCGGCAGCGAACCACTGGTTGGTTTGCGGTATTTGGGACCCAATGCCAGTCCCAATGCACCGAACATCGGTGACGCTCGCAAGTAGCTGTACGGTTTCCTGACATCCGAACAATGATTTTGCCGGCAATCGAGTTGGATTCGCTGGCAGGAATCGGTTGTTGATTCTTTCGTTGATGAGTTGGTTTTACAAAGTGGCAAAACCGCTCGCTTTCGGACCGTTGACGCTGCAAAATACTGGGGAAAGTCGGTAAACTGGCTCTCTCGCAGTTCATTTCGTTATCCAGGCCCGGATTTCCAGCAGACACAGATATTCGCCATTTAAGGAGTTTTTCATGTCCCACGCTTTGCCCAGACTTCACAACGCGATGTGGCCCGGCCTTGTCGGGAAAGGTGGCGACGAACCGGGGGCGGAACCAGCGATCAGCCTTGAACGTATGCTCGAATTGACCGCTGCTGCCGAAGTCGACGGACAGAAGTTTGAGGGTGTCGATTATTTTCTGTTCCATCCGCACACCGATCCAGACGCCAGCGACGATGAACTGAAACGCATTGCCGATCTGATTGCCTCACACAATCTTGTGGTCGGCTCACTGGTGGCTCCCATCTGGCCCGGCACGGTGGGTGATTCTGCAATGGGCGACGACGAACAACAAGGCAAGTTTCTGATGGCCATCGAGAAGGCCTGCCGCATCGCCAAAATTTTCAATGAACATGGCGTTCGCAAGTACGGCTGCATTCGGATCGACTCTGCCGAGTTTGGTGTCGCGCAATGGAAGGAAAATCCCGCGAAAGGGACCGCACGCATTGCCGAGACTTTTCGCAAGGCGGGGCAAATTGCGGCTGACAATGGCGAACGGCTCGTAGCTGAGGGAGAAATCTGCTGGGCCGGGATGCATTCCTGGAAGGATGTCCTCGACCTGCTCGAAGCAGTCGACATGCCGGGCACAGTCGGATTTCAGGCTGACATGGCTCACACCTATTTATACCTGATGGGCTACAACGCACCGGAACACGCTCTGTTGCAGGATGGATACAGTGACGACGAGTTTTACGCGGCATACGAAAAGATGACCGACGCATTACGCCTTTGGACGTACGATTTCCACATCGCTCAAAACGATGGCGAAGTGCACGGCGCAGGCTCGCACGACAAGACGGGCAAACATTGCCGTGCCGACGATCCCAACGGAAAGTTGGATATTGTCAAATGTGCGGGATACTGGTTGAAAGATGCGTCCGATCGAGGAATCGAACACATCTGCTGGGATGGTTGTATGTTCCCCAACTCCGTTCTCGAAACACCCGAAACCTGGAATACGATTCTCGACGCGATGATCAAAGTCCGTGATGAATATGGCTGGGACTGAAGTGTCGACGCCGGAGACGATTCTGGTTCACCTTGAAATCCGACATGAATTGACAATTGCGAGAGGAAAGACGAATGGCGAAACCACTGAACATCGGCATGATTGGCTACGGCTTTATGGGCCGGGCACACTCGAACGCATACAACCGGGTGAGTGATTTCTTCGACCTGGAATACACTCCGGTTTTGAAGGCGGCCTGTGCCCGCAACAAAGAAGCGGTTCAGGCATTTGCCGATAACTGGGGCTACGAATCGATCGAAACCGACTGGAAGGCCTTGGTCGATCGGGACGACATTGACGCGATCGACGTCTGTGTGCCGAATAACCTGCACAAGGAAATTGCCCTGTACGCCGCCGAACGGGGCAAGATGATCCTGTGTGAAAAGCCGATCGCCATGGATGTCGCTGAAGGCGAGGAGATGTGCGAAGCGGTGGAAAAGGCAGGCGTGGCGAATACCGTCTGGTACAACTATCGGCGTGTCCCCGCTGTCACGATGGCCAGGCAATTGATTGACGAAGGGCGTCTGGGGCGTGTGTTTCACTATCGGGCCAACTTTCTGCAAGACTGGACGATCGCCGAAGATCTGCCACAGGGTGGTGCCGCGTTATGGCGACTCGATGCCGCCGCAGCCGGCTCTGGTGTGACGGGGGATCTGCTGGCCCACTGTATCGACACGGCGCTTTGGCTCAACGGCAGTATCGCTGACGTCAATGCTATGACCGAGACGTTCATCAAGGAACGGGTTCACCAGGAGACCGGCGAAAAACAGCAGGTCACTATCGACGACGCCTGCACATTTCTCTGCCACTTTGAAAATGGTTCGCTGGGCCTGTTTGAATCAACCCGTTATGCTCGCGGACATAAAGCCCTTTACACGCTGGAAATTAACGGCGAGAACGCTTCGATCCGCTGGGATCTGCACGATCTGCACCGTCTCGAGTATTTTGACTACAAAGATGAAGGCAAACTACGCGGTTGGCGGTCGATTCATGTGACCGATCATGGTGGCGAACATCCTTATATGGATCACTGGTGGGTACCCGGACTGCAGATTGGTTACGAACATTCCTTCGTGCATCACGTCGCTGATTTCCTCGATTCGCTCGCCAAAGGAGAACCCTGCCCGCCGACATTTCGCGATGCATTGGAAACGCAAAAAGTTTGCGATGCAGTTCTGGCCAGTGCCAAAGAAAGGGCATGGCAAAACATCTGAGCCGAACGTCACCGTGGCAACAACGGTTTGCTGTGTGTGAACATTTCGACAAATGGGACAACTAGGCAGTGTCGCTTTTCGTGTGACACCTCTGGCTCGTGGGGGGCCGTTTGCAGGCCGAACGACGCCCATCGCGGCACAGAAGAGCGTAATTCGCTCCAGCCGGTCCGACATCTCCCCGGAAATGCCGACCGGTTTCGTTTTTTTGATACGCTTCAAAAGGTGGTGGTCAGGAATGATCGCAGCCACGACTACTCAAAACAGGCTTCACAGCCACATGACTGACGTGGCGGAAGGCCAATTGTTTCTGGAGGACAAAGATGGATCGCAACCCAATTTCCCCCGAGGGATACGACAAACTTCGCGATGAAATTCGCGTACTTGAAGAAGTGGAAATGCCGAAGATCGCGGAAAAAATTGCCGAAGCGCGCGCCGAAGGTGATTTGAAAGAAAACGCTGAGTATCACGGGCAACGCGAGGCCCAGGGAATGCTGCAGGCGAAAATCAACCAGTTGAAATCCCGCCTGGCAAGCAGCTACATCGTCGACAAATCAACCATGCCGAAAGGTGTTGTCAGTTTCGGTTCAACGGTGACTGTGAAGGACCTTGACGACAACACCGAAGAGACTTATGAGTTCGTTGGCCCGGGCGAAGAGGACTATTCCGGTGAGATTATGAAGATCCTCACCAGCAGCCCGCTGGCTCAATCGCTGGAAGGGAAAAAGGTAGGCGATCAGGTCGAGTTGGAACTCCCGCGTGGCATCCAAAAACTTGAAGTCGTCAAAATCATCGACCACGAAGGTTGATTCAAAACCGCTCGACATCGCTGGCGAAATAGACATTCATGTTGAAGTACATTCTTTGCTTAATTCTGTGTCTGCTGGCAGGAATGTTGCTTCCGACTTTGACACTGGCCGAAGATTGGCCCGAATTCCGCGGGCCAACCAGTCAGGGAATCTTCACAGAGAACAACTTGCCGACGACCTGGAGTACGACCAAAAACGTTATATGGAAGGCCGCCATTCCGGGCGAGGGCTGGTCGTCTCCAATTGTGGTAGATGGCAGGATGTATCTTACAACTGCGATTGAGCAAGGCAGCAGCGATACTCCCCACACTTAGAGCGCATCCGAGATAACCGTAGCGTCATCCGAACGGGTATTTCAGTTCCAAATGGTCCGCCAGCCGCTACGATAAAACTAGTGGTCCGTCAAGATTAAAATTTGGGTTTGGTAAAGTTGCAAGGAGCGATAACGGAGTGGGTTATGTCAACCCGTGCCCCAAAACAAAGCCTTGACAAGGCACTAGACGTAGTCTAGTTCGCCTTCGATGTTACCTGGGGGAGGACTCAGCTTCGTCATCGACCGTGGTGTGGCTTCGTGTGTGGACACGAAAACTGGCAAACTGCACTGGCAGGAGCGCATCGGTGGGAATTTCTCTGCATCGCTGACAGCCGCAGATGGAAAATCCAGAGCGTATTCCGCTCTTCTGTGGCGCGATGACTCTAGCCGCGTCGATACCTCGACGCGGTACCGCCGTGCGTAGCACGTCGGCTGGCAGAGGCCCCCACGAGCCGGAGACATCACACCAAAAAGTAAACTGCTCTATCTGCAGAGTGAACAAGGTGAAACGATTGTCATCTCGGCCGGAAAGACGTTTCGCAAGATCGCATACAACGATATTGAAGCGAGAACTCTGGCAACGCCCGCTTTCGCCAATGGTGCGATTTATCCTCGCACAGACGGAAATTGACCGGATCGATTCGAAAGGTCGTTGAGTGAAGGTTGTCGGAGACGACGAGTTCCTTTCACGGCGAATCGTCACAGGTTTGCCCTTTCCTGATACGAAAGGGGAGTGACAAAAAAAGGCCTCCAACGCTTTTCACCGTCAGAGACCCTTGTATCGTTCGCCGGCTGTTGCAAGACGCGTTACTCGTCTTCCTCTTCTTCGTCGCAATCTTCGTCATAAAGAACATCGACCGCAGTGCCGCTCTCGTCATCTTCGAGGCGTTTGGGGCCATGGTCGTAACAGTCGCTGTCGTGCCAGAGGGGTAGACCAGCAGCATAGCGGGCTGCCAGCATCAGCACTTTCTCTTCCGAGCCTGGTTTCGCCCTGGTTGGACTGCGAGGTTGCACACCGATATTGACGAAATCTTCTTCGTGGTAGAGGTCATCAAAATCGATGGCAAATTCACCACCGACAGTAGCTTCCTCCGTGGCTTCGAGGCTGGATTCGGATTCAAACGTTTGGGTCATTCGTGATCTCTCCGATAGTTCCATCACGTGGGTTCAGAAACGGTCCAAGTTCCTGTCAGGTAGTCAACTTGCGGCGAACTTTAATCGCAGTCCGACTCACAGCGAGATGCTGGATATTTACAACTGCGGCGGGGTTTTTTCGGCAACAAGTTACGGGAAGGATACCTTGGCAGGGACTTCTATCTGGAATAACAGATTGTTCAGCGTTTGATGCAGAAAGTCAACAAAATTCTTGCCAATTTGAAGTTCCGCCCCAAAAAACTCGAGATGCATCAAAAAAGTCAAATCGATCGATGAACTCGCTGGTGCCCTCGTTTTCCAGGTTAATGCGGGCGTGAAACATCGTATTTCTTCAGCTTGCGATCCAGTGTCGAACGCTCAATTCCCAGGATCTGAGCCGCCTTCGATTTGTTCCACCCTGTCGACTCCAGGGTTTTAAGAATATGGTCTCGTTCCAACATTTCGAGGCTCATTTCCTGATAGTCCCTTGTAACCTGTTCGGCAGCGATGGTGGCCACACCGGAGTCGGTCGGACTCAGGGCTGAGAGTTGCAAATCGGCTCGATCAATATGGTCGCTTGCACAGAGAATGACAGCTCGTTCCACAGCATTTTGCAGTTGCCGGATATTGCCCGGCCATTCGTAACTCCGCAACAACTCCATCGCCTCCTCTGAAAAACCACGAACCGGCCGACCATTTTTGCGCACGATTCTTTTGAGAAAATGCTCTGCCAGTAGCGGGATATCCGAGGCATGGTCTCTCAGTGGAGGAACGAGAATCTCCACGACGTGCAGCCGAAAATAAAGGTCACTGCGGAATGTCCCCTCTTGAATCGCCTGCTCCAGGTCTCGATTTGTTGCGGCGACCACACGGACATCGACATCAACCTGTGTGCCACCGCCAATCCGTTCGAAAGGATGGCCTTCCAGCACGCGCAGAAACTTTGCCTGAATCGGCAAGCTCATTTCGCCCACTTCATCGAGAAACAGCGATCCCCCATCCGCCTGTTCAAATTTGCCAATTTTTCGGCCAACAGCCCCGGTGAAGGATCCCTTTTCATGGCCGAACAACTCGCTTTCCAGCAATGTTTCGCTCAGCGCTGCACAGTTCATCGTTGTGAAGGGACCATTTCGCCGATTGCTGTTGAAGTGAATGGCCCTGGCAACCAATTCCTTTCCGACACCACTCTCGCCCCGAATTAACACGGTCGCATCGGTCGGCGCCATTCGTTCGATATTTTGCCGCAACCGCTGGATGGAAGGATGCTCTCCGACAATCTCAAATTCCATCTCGAGTTGTTGCCGCAGTGTACGGTTTTCATCCTTCGCGCGCTGCAGACCATCTGCGAGTGACTGTCGTTGCTGCATGTTTTCCAACGCGACCGCCAACTGGTCTGCCACGGCGAGAGTGAATTCCAGATCGTCCGGGTCAAAGGGATTGTCGGGGTTGGTTGTGTAGAGGTGTATCAGCCCGTGCAATTCAGCGCCACTGCGAATCGGTGCGCATATCACACTCCGGGCATGAATTTCCCCCGAGCTATCGCGATTGATCACCCGGCTGTCATCGGAGACATCCCGTGCCAGAACGGCTTCACGACTTTCCAGCACCACACGCGCAAGTCGATCGGACAGACGTTGATAGGGGAGTTCGTTGGTTGAGCGATACGATAACACCTGCAATTGTGCAGAATGCACCTGCGATGTCTTGCCTTTTGAAAGCAGCAGAACCGCACCGATGTCCGCGCTGGTTCCCTTGAACAATCCGTCCAGCACGACTTCCGTCAATGTCCTGGTCTCTGGTGCCTCTCCCATGGCGAGAGTCAGTTGATACAGACTGGCCAGCTCGCGGCTGGCACGATCCCGAATCATCGAGTCGTTGGGGCCTTCGGACCGATACCGCGTATCCCGTTTGCGATGAATGATGGATGGTGGCGATTCCACCTCTTCTTCCCCATCATCCACGAAATGATCGATGACCACCTCGTAAGCAGTGTCGTCGATATTGGGAGATTTGATCGGACGTTGCGATTCGGGGAATGGTTTCGAGAGATCGAATGTGAAGCCCAACTCGCAGGAACCGATCTGAATCAACTGGCCATCTTCCAATTCCCAGTCGCCGGCAACTTTGCGGGAATTGATAGTCGTCCCATTCCGGCTGCCGAGATCGCGCAGTGTCCAGTGCGCTCCACTCTGGAAGACTTCGCAATGATTGCGACTGCAGACATCGTCCCTCAAGACAATGCGATTGGTGGGTGCGCGCCCCACGGTCGTCACCTGACCGGGCGTCAAGCGAAAGACATCACGCCAATTCGTTCCCTCGCGCACAACAAGATACGCGACATTTCCGAGCGGACCTTCTTTGCTGCTGAATTCAGTATCTTCTCTGGCCACAATAATTCGATATCCGGCTGAATCAACTTTTCCTGACCACCGTACATTCAATCACATCGACGAAAGTCTGTCATGCTTTTCCGTGCCGCAAAAATCGTCGTTTGATCTGCAAACTTTGACTCCCACGAGTGATCTGTTAAAGCTTCGTTTTGGAGTACAGTCTGACATAACCTGTTCCATTGTCGCTCCTTGCAGTTTCATCAACTCCAACTTTTCGTTTTGACAGTTCGCGAGAAAGAAACGTGATACGAAAAGGCAAACGACTCTTACCCACCAACCGGTCCCAACTTCAATTATGGCCCGTATTTCAGGATAGTCGACCGCCAACTTGCCATTCAAGTAAGTTTCTTTCGACCGAAATACCACATTCATGGGCTTTGATTGCTGGATTTCTGAAAGAGTCGTAAATCGGGTATCATTGCAGCGTCATATGCCTTCTTGTGGCCTTGACAAGCTTTGTGGCCTCGATAAACGTCGTTTGGTGCAATTCTCGACTGGCATGAGCGAGGAGCATAGCCCGAAAAAGCAGCCTGCGGCAAAATCTGTTCCCAAACTCGTTGGTGACAGGAAATCGTATAGGAATTTGCGACTGGATTTGTTGTACGCAAAGGTCTTGAAATGCCCTGTATAATGATAATGCCTCCGCGACAAACCGACGTTTTTCAAAAAAGCAATACTGTTCCGGGGCCAGACCAACGATACTACGAGGACGAAACTCATGATTCAACTTTGCCCGGCACATCGGTATTTGGCTTTCTTTCTTTTGACGATCTTCCTGCTGACGTCTTCACCAAAGACTTCTGCGGAGAACTGGCCACGCTTTCGAGGAAAAAATGGTGTGGGAGTCAGCGACCAGAAGGGATTGCCCGTTCAGTGGACCGAAGATGATTACGACTGGTCAATCAAGCTGAATGGAACAGGACACAGTTCTCCGATTGTATGGGGCAAGTATCTGTTTGTGACCTCGGCTGCAAATGATGGCAAGTCGCGCATGCTCGATTGCCTCGATGCAGAAACAGGACAACAACGCTGGGGCAAATCTCTGCCGTTCAAGACTGACCATCTACACCAGAAAAACAGTTGGGCCTCCGCCACCCCCGCCACCGATGGAATACACGTCTATGTGACTTTTGCCGACGACGAACAATATATGTTGTTCGCGTTTGACTTCCAGGGAAACGAAATCTGGAAGGCATCGCTGGGCAAATTCGACAGCCAGCATGGACAGGGAGTCTCTCCCATCGTCTACAAGGATCTGGTGATACTTGCGAATGATCAGGATGGTCCGAGTTCGCTGAGGGCGTTTGACCGAAAAACGGGTGATGTGAAATGGAAAGTGGAACGTCCCAACCGCAAAGTCTCTTACGCCACGCCGATAATACTCCGGCGTGAGAACAAGTCGGATCAACTCATCACGGTCAGCGGAATGGCTGGCGTTCGTGGCTATCGGCCGGAAGATGGCAAGTTGATCTGGCAGACGTCATCGTTCCCGCTGAGAACCGTTGCTTCGCCAATTGCCTGCCAGGGATTGGTCTTCGCGTCATGTGGACAGGGTTCGCGCGGCGGAGTGGAACTGCGCGCAGTTTCTCCGGATGGCCGAGGGGACGTTTCCGACACACGGGTGAAGTTTGTCCGCACTCGACAACTGCCTTACGTTCCCACTCCAATTGCCTGTGACGGGTATGTCTTTCTATGGAATGATGGTGGCGTTGTCTGCTGCGTGAATCCGAAGACCGGTGAGAATATCTGGGTGAAGCGTGTTGGCGGCGATTTCAGCGGCTCGCCTGTCTGTATCGATGGCAAACTCTATTGTATTAGCGAATCGGGGGACGTCGTGGTCCTTCGAGCCTCCGACAAGTACGAGTTTCTTGGGAAATCCCCGCTTCCCGACCGCAGTCAGGCGACTCCTGCAGTTGCCAACGGAAGGTTGTTCTTGCGAAGTTTCGAGCATCTGACCTGCATCAAAGCTGGCACATAGTCCGACGGACTTTTATCTGTGGCGGTTTGAGCTTCTTTTGGAACTGTAATAGCATTCTGAAGGCCGCTACAGTTAGATGTGGCTTACAATGAAATGCGACTTTCCTGGAAGATTTTCGATCAAAATCCCCTGCATCTTGAGAGTTCGCACTCAGCATGAAACGTTTTGGAGCCACTGAATCGAAAAAAATTCTCTGGAAACGTGTTAAAAAGACTTCGTAATTCGTCTATGATGGAAGGATTATGACGGCGTCATGGGCCAGGCGCGCCTCTTTGTTTGCCGTGTATTTTTCTAACTGACGTATTGTCATCAAGAAGTAGTACCTGGAATTATGGCGACGTGGCCTGGAGGAGCATGCCCGAATTGCGGCGAATACATGCCGCAGGCATTGATTCATTGCCAGACCTGCCGCGCGCTGCTGAACGACGAACTCGAATCGGACAGTGTGGAAGTGCCCGAATTCGTCCCCTTGAGAGAGATTGCGACCATGGTCGATGTCGAGCCCGGCGGATTCTTTATCGGATGTCCGATTTGTGATCGCGAGTTGCGAATCAACCGCAAATACGAAGGCGAGCGCGTGCAGTGCAACTTCTGCAGCGGTCAGTTCCTGTTTGACCCGGAAAGCCAGCAGATCGAAACGATTGCGTTTTATGTGAAGTGCGCCCACTGCAGTGAAGAGTTACGTGCGGCCCGAAAATATCTTGGCGCCAAAGTCGTCTGCAAGCATTGCGGTGGAAAACTTCACTTCCGCGAAGGCGTAAAATGAATCTGCCTCCCGGATTTTATTCCGTTGCAGTTGTACCAAACGGTGTCCGTTCCCCACGACGACTTGGACTCAAATCTGTACTCGATGCCTCGCGATGAGGCGGAAAGAGCGAGACGCCCGATTTGCTGAATTCGACTCGGTCATCACTGGACATGGCACGGCTGTCGTTCGAGGAAGGCAGCCCCGTCACACCGGAACGTTCGATCTGAGTTTCTGATCTAGCCGGTTTGGTCTTGTAAAGTCGTCCGTCCTGATCGAACAACAGGGCAACATTCATCATCCACGTTCCACCCGTCTGGCCATCCCACAGGTTGATGTAATAGATGGAATCGCTGAT
Organism: Planctomycetaceae bacterium; assembly: GCA_028284145.1. Lineage (GTDB taxonomy): Bacteria > Planctomycetota > Planctomycetia > Planctomycetales > Planctomycetaceae > JANQSH01. The sequence goes on from JANQSH010000053.1 coordinate 24,536, forward strand.
CCCTTCGCTTCCTTGAATCTCTGCTACTGCCAGTTTTTTAAGAACCTCGGCGCGGGGTGTTCCTATTGGCACAATTTCGAGAATGCTGCGTGATTGTTCCTCATAGCTCAAAGGACAAGGATATACGGCAGGCGAAGTGGCACAACCGACCAACATCATTTCAAGCAAACCGATACCAACACAGAGTACCGTCAAACTCGTTGTAAGCACGTATTCACTTTTACCAAAGCAGATGCCTGTCCTGTTTCCCTGCATATTGAGCATTCCCACGTCGCAATCCTTTACGACTTTTGCACAAGACCAGTGCAGTTTACCTTCTGGTGCGACGTCTCTGGCTCGTGTGGGCCCAGTTTGCAGGCCAAACGACATCCATCACGGCACAGAAGAGCGTATTACGCTCTGGAATCGCCTTCAACCATTGTGCGCAGATCTCTCTGGCGATGAAATCTGGCAATTTGTCTTCCAAAAACGCACATTCGTCAAGGCGAATCGGTTTGGCTGCCGGGAGCGGCGTCAGAACTGCTGCAGAAAACGGACATCGTTTTCATAGAACCGGCGAATATCATTGATTTCGTGCCGTTTCATGCAGAAACGCTCGACTCCCAGACCAAATGCGAAACCGGTAACTTTATCCGGAGCGTAACCGACCGCGGTCAACACATTCGGGTCGACCATTCCCGCACCGCCGATTTCCATCCAGGTGCCGTCCCAGTACATGTCCACTTCAACCGAGGGTTCGGTGAAGGGGAAAAATGACGGGCGAAATCGGATTTCCACTTCGTGTCCGAGGTACGCTTTGGCAAACAGATGCAACACCGTCTTCAACTGAGCCATGGTGACACCATCCCCCACCATCAGGCCTTCCATTTGGTGAAACATACAGGAATGTGTTGCATCAATTGTGTCTGGCCGATAAACGCGCCCCAGAGAGACAATCCGAATCGGCGGTTGCGTCTGCTCCATTACGCGGATCTGCACCGTTGAAGTCTGGCTCCGTAACAGTACCGGACCAGATTCTCCCGCGAAATTGTGTTCGGCTGTCGCAAGATAGAAATTATCCAGCGGATCGCGCGCGGGGTGTTCCGGAGGGATGTTCAAGGCAACGAAGTTGTGATGCTCGTCTTCAACTTCCGGGCCATCCACCACAGTGAACCCAAACCGGCCCATAATGTCTTTGAATTCCTGTGCCGTCTGCGTCAGTGGATGTTTTCGGCCCAGTTTGACATCGTTGCCAGGTAATGTGATATCGACAGCAGACAAGACTTCGGCTGGTTGCGCCAACGATTCCAGCCGCGACTCCAGCGCAGCGGTCACTTTTGACTTCACATCATTAAAGCGTTTGCCAAAGACAGGACGTTCTTCGGGACTTGCCTTCCCTACCAGAGACTGCAGGTCGCGCAGTCGCCCTTTCTTTTTGCCGAGGTATTCGATACGAACCGCTTCGAGATCGTCGGTGGATGCGGATTCTGCGATGGCCGAAAGGGCTGCCTGTTCGTATTCGTCCAGTGCCGAAACCAGCGACTCAGCCACGATTCAGATCCATCCATAGTAGAGTTTTAACATACCACGTCTGCTGCACCACAGATTGGAACAGCTTGACAATTGATACGTGACGCTTTGATGAAGTCCAGAGTCATGGTTCAGCCAGCAGTTTTGACCTTTTCGACGATTTCCTCGAAAATCTCGGGATTATGAATCGCCAGTTCACTCAGCGATTTGCGGTTCAATTTGATATTCGCCACGCCCAATCCATGAATGAATTCCGAGTAGCGAATGCCGTGTAAACGGCAGGCAGCGGAAAGGCGAGTGATCCAGAGAGCACGGAATGTCCGTTTTCGGTTTTTCCGATCACGATACGCATAGGCCCTGGACCGCACAACGGTCTCTTTGACGGTCCGCAGCAGTTTGCTCCGGCCACCGACATTACCACGGGCTTCTTTGAAAAGGCGTTTTTTTGCGCGATGCCGCGCTTTTCCTGTGCGTACTCTCATGGGATGACTTCGGAGAAAAGTGTCTTTGTACTGGCTTCAAATCGCTTTGGTTTGAAGCGGAAACGTGGCAAAGCCAATTTAAGCGCCGGGACGCAGGCCCTCGCGGATCGTCTCGGCGCTCTTTCCGGTCACCACGCCATCCTGTCGTAATTGGCGGCGTCGGTTTCCATCTTTATGGCTCAGTTTGTGGCCACGGAAGGCTTTACGATGTTTCGCCTTACCGGAAGCGGTCACCTTGAACCGTTTGGCCATTCCTTTGTGCGTCTTCTGTTTCGGCATTTCAGATCAATCGCTGTTTTTCTGGCGCTTCAAATCAATTTAAGCGTAACTTAATACAAAATAAAGGCTTCCATCACAAATGAGTGGATCGTTCAGTTGGAAGGCCGGGTATTATAGCGGCCCTGCCCATTCGTTTTCCAGCCAGATTGCAGCGGATTTCGACAGTTCGCCACAAAATCCCGACTGTCGAGTTGACGGAAGACCAGCTCCGGGAAAGTTTCAAATTTTTCCCGCTTGCAGATCTTTGACGATCTCAGCAAGCATCACCGGGTTATCGGTTTCGACAACGTGATTGGCTCGCGATTCCGGTACACCCAGCCGAACCATAATCTCACGGGCGCTTTCCCACAGTTTCAACCGCTTTTTTCCCTCAGAAAGGAACAGGTTGGTCACGAGTTCACTAAGTCTTTCGCCATCAATCTGTTCGCGGTTGTCGTAGTACCGCCGAATCACATCTTTCTGGTAATCGGAATAATCTGCCAAGCGAATTCCACTTTCAAAAAAAAACCTTCAAAACGGGATATTTTTCTTATATCACCCAGTCATCTTCGTTTATCATCAAGAGTGTTGAGCCTGATGACTTTGGGTTCATCGGGAACCGATCACTCCTCTGTGTCATGGACTGGGGTCACGGAAACCGGGTTCGGACCTCCCAATCAATTGAGTGCGACTATAACGCTTCTGACGCATTCGGTTCAACCAATCAGGTAACACCCTGCCAATTGGGAGAGTTGACGCGTTTTTCCGGGCGTTTTAGTATGACAACTTAGCTGGCGTGTCATACCTTTGCGCCAGTCAGAGTGGGGACTCAGGCAAAAAATCAAACGTAGCATTGCGCTATTGCATCGCGACGATTGGCATCCACGGAGGGTCAATCCTAGGGGACTTTCCGCGTGTCTGTCACGACCTTTACCGAAGAAGAACTGGAAGCAATCGAAGGGAAATGGACAATCACCCGGTTCATTTTCTTTCCAGCAGGTCTGTTTGGGCTTTATTTCCTCGCACATCCGTGGCCAACAGACCACTGGGCGATGCAGGCGTTCTGGTCCATCTACACCGGTTATGTGCTTTTCTGCTGGACGAGTTGTTTTCATGAGACCGCTCATCAGACTTTAAGCGGATCGCGCCGCCTCAGTCTTATTCTGGGACGAGGGCTGGGGACTATCATCGGGGCGCCGTATTCCGTCTATCGAGAGAGTCACATTCGCCATCACGCTTACCTCAACAAGCCGACAGACTGGGAACTCTGGCCCTACTCCGATCCCAACACATCGGTCTGGTTTCGACGCATCTTCGTCTGGATCGATCTGTTCCTTGGCGGATTCACCGCACCACTGATTTACGGTCGGACCTTCTTTCACAAGAATTCGCCCATCACCGATAAAAAGCTGCGCCGCATCATCTGGTGGGAATACCTTGGAATTGTTGCTTTCTGGGGCAGCATTCTTGCCGTCGTTGCGACCTGCAATGCCTGGGAGCTTTTTGTGAAGGTCTGGGTGATCCCTCACATGGTCGCCGGGTTCATGCAGACCATTCGCAAGCTGACGGAACACCTGGGAATGGCGAGTTACGACCCCCTGAAAGGAACGCGAACCGTTGTCGGTGCGAGTTGGGTTACCAAGATTTGCACCTTTCTGAATTTCGACATCTTCGTGCATGGCCCGCATCACCGGCATCCACGTGTTGCACATAACCAGTTGCGTGAGAAGATGCGGGATTATGTCGACAGCCATCCCGACGACAAGTTTCCAATCTATCGCACCTATCTGCAGGCGACCGCCTCGATGATTCCCTGGATGTTCCGAAACCCGGGAGTGGGAATGTGCGTGGGAGCACCGGCTCCCAGGTCGGAGAAGGCGTCGGATGTCGACAACTTCGTTGCCGATGTCTCTGAAGAGGTTCTCAAGGGAACGCAACTGGAACGGCCTGAGCCTGGCGGCAGTGCCTGACGATCAACCCCGTTTGTAGAACGGCAGAGGGACAACTTCGGTCGCGATCCGTTTGCCGCGCAGATCGGCTTCAAGTTTCGTCCCGACAGCAGCATAATCGGGTTGAACATACGCCATGCCGATCGGCTTCTCGAGCGTGGGCGAAAACGTTCCAGATGTCACTATCCCAATGGTCTTATCCTGGTTGGAGAAGAGTTCAACGCTTCCCCTTGCGACCCGGCGTCCCTCCAGTTCGATCCCGACGCGTTTCTTCTGAGGCCCCTGTTCTTTGACTTTGACCAGTGCATCTTTGCCAATAAAGTTGCCCGCATTCAACTTCACCGCAAACGACAGTCCCGCTGTCAGCGGATCGATCTCTTCATGCAGTTCGTGCCCGTAAAGCGGCATGGCGGCTTCCAGCCGAAGCGTATCACGCGCGCCTAACCCGCAAGGCAGGAGTCCCGCACCCTGCCCCGATTCCAAAAGGCTGGCCCACAACTCCCGGCCCGAATCTGCCGCAACAGTCACTTCAAAACCATCTTCCCCAGTGTAGCCGGTTCGACTGACACGAGCTTCGAGCCCTGTGATTTCGGTGCTGGTGCAGGAATAATACTTCATCGTCGCCAGGTCGCAGTCAACCAGCGGCTGCAGGATATCCAAAGATTCCGGTCCCTGGATTGCCAGCATGAATGTCGCAGTTGTCAGATCATCGATGCCAACCTCAAATTGGCTTTGATGTTGAGTCAACCAGTCGAGGATCTTCGTGCGGTTGGACGCATTCACAACCAGCTGATAGTCATCGTCGTATCGATAAACAAGAACGTCATCGAGAATCCCGCCCGCCTCATTCGTGACCAGGGAATACCGAACGTCACCCGGTTTGAGTTTATTAATATCGTTGGTCAGCAGTGAATCGAGAAAGGAACAAACGTCTGTTCCGGAAAAGGCGATCCGCCCCATGTGAGCAATATCGAACAGCCCGGCCATATTGCGAACGGCCTGATGTTCTTCGATGATCGAGGTGTACTGCACTGGCATCTGCCAGCCTGCAAAATCAACCATGCGGCCATTGTGGGCCACATGCCAGTCGTAACACGAGGTACGAGACATAATCGAAGCCTTTTTGAACGAAAGAGATCTCGTGATCAGAATGGCAACAGCGAACGGAGATATTCCCGGTTGAGCCGTGCGATATTCTCGACAGAAATCCCCGCAGGACAGGCGGCTTCACACTCGTAGGTATTCGTGCAGGAGCCGAACTGTTCCTTGTCCATCTGAGCTACCATATCGTTGGCGCGTTGCTTGCGTTCAGGCTTTCCCTGGGGAAGCAAAGCGAGGTGTGATACCTTCGCACCGACGAACAACATTGCGGAGGCATTCTTGCAGGCGGCGACACAGGCACCACAGCCGATGCAGGCTGCCGCGTTCATCGATTGTTCCGCATCATCTTTGGGAACGAGAATCGCATTGGCATCGGGCGGGTTGCCGGTATTGACCGAGACGAATCCCCCCGCTTCGATGATACGATCAAAAGCCGATCGATCGACCACCAGATCGCGAATCACGGGAAAGGCGGTTGCCCGCCACGGTTCGATGACGATCGTGTCGCCATCATTGAATCGCCGCATGTGGAGCTGACAGGTGGTTGTTTCGCGGTCGGGACCATGCGCCTGACCGTTGATGACCATTCCACACATCCCACAAATGCCTTCACGACAATCGTGATCGAAGGCGACCGGTTCTTCGTCGCCGGCCAGCAGTTGCTCGTTGAGAACATCGAGCATTTCGAGGAACGACATGTGGGTGGATACACCCTTGAGATCGTAAGTGCGGAATTCCCCGCGATCATCCGGTCCCGACTGCCGCCAGACTTTGATCGTCAGATCGATCGTCTCATTCGAGGTATCGGTTGTTGCACCCATTATTTGTAACTCCTGACAGCCAGCGGAACCGCCTCAAATTTCAAATCTTCTTTGTGCAGGGTTGGTGTTTCGCCAACACCGTTGAATTCCCAGGCTGAGACATAGCAGTAATTTTCGTCGTCGCGCCGAGCCGCGTTTTCTTCGGTTTGATGTTCTTCCCGGAAATGCCCACCACATGACTCATTCCGTTCGGCTGCATCGTGTGCCAGCAGTTCGGAAAACTCCAGGAAGTCTGCCAGGCGTCCCGCATATTCAAGATTCTGATTGAAACTCTCTCCAACGCCGGGAACTTTGATGGTCTGCCAGAATTCATCCCGCAATTCGCGAATCTGTTCTTTGGCAATTTTCAATCCCTCGGCATTGCGTGCCATCCCGCAATGTTGCCACATGATCTTGCCCAACTTGCGGTGGAGATCGTTGACGGTTTGATTTCCTTTCACAGCCAGAATACTCTCCACCCGATTCCGTGCTTCAACCAGCGTCTCTTTGAAGGCGGGACTGTCGGTCGAAACCGAGGGGAGTGAATGCGATCCGAAATGATGGCTGAGCGTGTAGGGAATCACGAAGTAGCCGTCTGCCAATCCCTGCATCAACGCGCTGGCACCGAGTCGGTTTGCACCGTGGTCCGAGAAGTTTGCCTCACCCAGAACAAACAGACCGGGGATCGTACTCATCAGGTTGTAGTCAACCCATAATCCGCCCATGGTGTAATGCACAGCCGGGTAGATTTTCATGGGAACTTCGTAGGGATTATCCGCCGTGATCTTCTCGTACATGTGGAACAGATTGCCGTACTTCGCGCGGATGACATCTTCGCCATCGCGTTTGATCGCATCGCGAAAATCGAGATAAACCGCCAACCCGGTTTCGCCCACACCATAGCCGGCATCGCAGCGTTCTTTGGCGGCTCGGGATGCAACATCTCGAGGAACCAGATTGCCGAACGCAGGATATCGACGTTCCAGGAAATAGTCCCGTTCATCCTCGGGAATGTCTGTCGGATGACGCTTATCGCCTTCTTTCTTTGACACCCAGACGCGACCGTCATTCCTCAGACTTTCGCTCATCAAAGTCAGTTTGGATTGGTAATCGCCACTGACCGGAATACAGGTGGGGTGAATTTGGGTATAACAGGGATTCGCGAAAAAGGCTCCCCGTCGATGGCAACGCCAGGCCGCGGTCACGTTGCAGCTTTTGGCGTTGGTCGAAAGAAAATACGCGTTGCCATAGCCACCGGTACAAAGCAGGACCGCGTGGGCGGCATGTGATTCAAATTCGCCTGTGACCAGATTACGCGTGACAATGCCGCGAGCCATCCCATCGACAATCACCAAATCGAGCATTTCCCGGCGGGGATAGAGTTGCACCTTGCCAAGTTTGACCTGTCGCATCAAAGCGGAATAGGCGCCCAACAGAAGTTGCTGGCCTGTCTGTCCCCGGGCGTAAAATGTCCGCGATACCTGTGCCCCGCCAAAGGAGCGGTTGGACAATGTTCCGCCGTATTCCCGGGCAAATGGAACGCCCTGGGCCACGCACTGGTCGATGATGTTGTTGCTGACTTCCGCAAGACGATAGACATTTGATTCACGACTGCGGTAATCGCCCCCCTTTACCGTGTCGTAAAACAGCCGCCAGACACTATCACCATCATTCGGGTAATTTTTCGCGGCGTTAATGCCACCTTGCGCAGCGATACTATGGGCGCGGCGCGGGGAATCCTGAATGCAAAACGATTTGACGTTGTATCCCAGTTCCGCCAGCGATGCAGCCGCCGAAGCACCGGCCAACCCCGTGCCGACGACGATCACATCGAACTTTCGTTTGTTCGCCGGGTTGACGAGTTTCATCTCGAATTTGTGTTTCGTCCAGCGTTCCTGCATGGGGCCACTGGGGACATTCGAGATGAGTGTGCTGGATGCCTGAGTTGTTGTGCTCATGATCGGTTTGATTCCAGTCGTTTAGAGCAGTTTACCTTTTCGCGTAGCATCTCTGGCTCGTGGGAGTTCAGGTTGGCAGGCCAAACGACGGTTCTCGCGGAACGAAAAGGCAAATACGCCTTATTTGAAAAGAGCCCAGACCGGGAAACTGGCAAAGCCGAGCGAAATCCCCACGCCAAAGATGATGCTGAACCACTTGAAGCACTTCTGAGTCCACTGGTTGCTGGTTCCCAGTGATTGAAACGCGCTCGCCACGCCATGTGTCAAATGGACACCCAGCAGTAATGTCCCTGCGAAGTAAACGGTTGCCGTTATTGGATTCTTCAACAGCATCACCGCCTTTTCAAAAGGCTCTTTCCCCTCATAAGTGATGTCGGGACGGAACTCCATACGGAAATCGATCAAATGTAAGATGATAAAACCGAGTACGAGCGCCCCGGAGACAAACATCCAGTTTTCCGGCCACGCTTTGAAGATGCCCTGTGAATTTGACTCGATTTTGGTCTGTTTTCTGTCGTAGGTCTGGCTGCGGGCCGTCTTGTTGTCTTTGCCAGTCGAAATCGCCAGATAAATATGCATCAGAAACAGAACCAGCAAGCCGAGCTCCGCGATGGCCAGCAGAAGTTTCTGTTTATGCAATGTATCGGCGTACTCGTTGTAGGCATCCGGACCGACATACAGCAGAAAGTTTCCCGCCAGATGTGCGACCAGAAAACCGCACAACAGCAAACCGGTAACGCCCATCACCAGTTTCCTGCCGATGGAAGATCGAAGAGCAAATAGCAACCTGTTCAATTCAGGCTCCTCGTGGAAGAGAGAATCAACTTATTGGGATACTATACGACGTCCGAAAGAGCGGTACCTGCATTCCGAACTGAGGCCGATAATGCTCAGCCATCAGAGTCCTGAAGACGGTTCGTCCGCTTCATTCCAATTCACATCGGCTCCCATAGCCGAACAGACAGACCTGCAGCTTCGTCACCACAGAAGTGTTCCATCATGAGCAGTTCACCTTCCAGTGTGACGTCTCTGGCTCGTGGGGGCCTGGTTTACAGGCCAATCGACGCTCATCGCGGCACAGAAGAGCGTAATACTCTCATGAACACCTGTCAAAGTGAACGATACGACATTCCAATCGTGGATTCGATTGATGGCGAACTGAAGCTGGTCGACCACCGTAACACGATTTGAGGTTTCAATGTGTCATTCCGGAACAGTGATGGCTCGACCTCCCTGCCGGCCATCTATTGATCCGTGATTGACCTCGATTCTTTATCGTGACTTCACCCGGCACGAGAAAAAACCGGTATGAGAAAAAGCCCCCTTCTTCCGTTACCGGCCACATCGCCCACAGGTGGATTATAGAAGGCAGATCCATTGTTGCAATCGTGATGAGTGCCTAACTTTGAGGAGAAAACTGAATTGCTCAAGTTAAGCGTTTCGGTTTGCCTCTGCCCGACGTCTTTTGCTTTTTCGCCTTACGTCGTGTCGATTGTTGTTGCGTTGTACCACCCGACTTTCGCGTTGATTTTTTCCGCGACCTGGCCGATTTGTGCGCTGTCTTCTTTTTCGCTGAAGCCGTCGTCTTTTTGCGAGTTGAACTCTTCTTTCCGGCCTTCTTTGCCGGTTTTCCGACCGACGTTTTGGCAGGTTTTTTAGCAACAGCCGATTTCTTATTCGCCCTTTTTGATCCTTTTTTGGCCGTTGTTCCCTTTTTTCTGTTTCGCGTGGATTTCTTCCCCGACGATTCTGGTCTTTGTCTGCGAGGTGATCCTGACGTCTCTGGTTCACTCGTCGCAGCCCGCATCCGCCGCGTTCCCTCAACATTGACCAGACGCAAATCGAGTACACGACGATCGACATCGACATGCGTCACTTCCACTGTCACCAGATCACCCAGCCGATACTGCGTTCCACTTCGCCGCGCGAGCAAACTGAACGTCGCACGATCGTAATCGTATGGCTCCTGAATCGTCAAATGGCTGATGTGCACCAGCCCTTCGACTGGCAACTCCACCCCCTGACAAAACAGGCCGAATGGTTCGACACCTGTAATCGAGGCTTCCAACCGCATACCGATCTGATCCGCAAGGAACGCCAGCAGTTTGATCTTGGTCAACTCCCGTTCCGCTTCTGCCGCCCGACGTTCAGTCAGCGAACAACTTTTGCCGAGTTTGATCAATTCAACTTCCGACAGATAACGTAAATTGTTCGGATCGGTCACGAGATTCCCCACGAGTCTGTGAATGATCAGGTCGGGATACCTCCGAATCGGACTCGTGAAGTGGCAATACTGGCCGACAGCGAGTGCGTAATGGCCAATCTCCCGCGGAGTGTACTCAGCCTGCTTCAAGCTGCGGAGGAGCCCATAATTGACGGAGCGCTGCAGCGGAGTTCCTTCGGCTGCATTCAGCAGTTCCTGCAATGCTGCTTTGCTCTGGAATTTTGGTAGATCAAATCCCAACGCATCGACAAATTCAGAATAGGCTTTGAGTTTGGCATAGTCGGGATCAGCATGCACCCGCCGTAAAAATGGCAGTTCCAGATCGTTCAATTTCGTCGCCACCGCGATGTTCGCAGCCAGCATAAATTCTTCGATGATCTGATGGCTTTCGTCGTGTTCCCGTTCGTGCGCACCGGTCACGCGAGCATCTTCATCGAAATCCAATTCGACTTCGCCCATGTGCAATTCCAGCGCCCCGGCAGCAAATCGGCGTTTGCGGAGAATCATTGCCAAATCATACATCCGCTGCAGCAGGGACCGGGCTTTCGCCGCGACCTTTGGTTGACCAGATTTGGAATTGTCCAAAATCGGCAACACTTCTTCGTACGCGAATCGCTTTGTCACTTTGATCGCTGAGTTTGCGAATTCGGTGTGGATGGGGATCCCTTCCGGATTAAATTCAATCAAGGTCGATTTTGTATAGCGGACCTTTCCTTCCTGCAAACTGGCAAGTCCATTGGAAATCGTCTCTGGCAACATCGGGATCACATGCCGAGGCAGGTAGACACTGTTTCCCCGAAGTTGTGCTTCGCGATCAAGTTGACTGCCGGGAGCAACAAAGTGTGCGACGTCGGCAATGTGCACGCCAAGATGCCAATGGCCATCTTTGGTACGCTTCAGGGAAATGGCGTCATCAAAATCGCGTGCATCGGCCGGGTCGATCGTGACGATCGTCTCTTTCGTCAAGTCGAGCCGACCATCCAGATCCTGCTCGTTGAATTGATCCACCTGATCGCGTGCCTCCTCCATCACTTCTGGCGGAAACTTTACGGGCAGGCCATATTCGTGGATAATCGAAAGCGTATCGACACCGGGCGCTCCGCGCGGACCAAGGACTTCCGTCAAAACGCCTTCGCCAATCTGAAAGTGGGACGGAAAGCGAAGCATTTCGATGACGACCTTGTCGCCGACCTTTGCACCTTTGGCACCGGGATCGCCCACATAGATCGCCTCGTTGAAAATCGTGCCATCGACCTGAACGTATCCGCTGCCGGTCTTTTCGAGATAGGTCCCGACAAACAGATTGGTGGCTCGCTCGATGACTTCCTCCACGCGCCCGCAACGTTGACCGCCTCCGCGACGGCGCTTCAGCAATCTTATGAGAACTTCATCTCCAGTTTGTGCGTCTCCCAAATCCTGTGCGGAAATGTAAATATCGCCCGAACGATCTCCCGAGATCGCGTCATGAGGTATCAGGAAACCCGCTCCACTGGCGATTTTCCTGATGACACCTGACACCATCCCTGGGACCTTTTTTGAACGCAGTTTTCCCGATTTCCCACGATGGAGTTGCCCGTTTTCCACCAATTGATCGACAACAGCTTCAAACCTGGAAGTCTGCTTCCTGGGGATCTTCAACTTGCGGGCCAACCCAGTAACGCGTAACGATTTCTTGCCCGGCCTGGAAAGGTAGGCCAGGATCTTTTGTTCAAACTTGTGATTCATTCTTTTCAATTCTGATATGTCTTTCATTTCTCGACTGCATGCCAGCAGGCGTTCAAGCTCAAAGCGTTTTCTGTAGCATGGGCAATCTGTAGCATGCGCAAATTGCGTCGGACTGTCACTCCACACGCGTCTTCGGTAAGGTTTTGCGCAAAGAGAGAGCCGACACAACATTTGGAGCAGTTTACTGTTTGGTGTGACGCCTCTGGCTCGTAGGGGCCTGTGTTTGCAGGCCGAGCGACGCCCATCACGGCACAGAAGAGCGTAATACGCTCTATGGATGACGTATCGCTCAGGACTCGCAATGTTCCACACGGCGAATGATCTGGCTGTCAGCAGTCGGGTCAATCTCCAAAGCGGCTGGGACCGTCTCCATTTCCGCCACACTCAATTCGCCTTCAATCGGGATGTTTTCCTGCAGGTCTTCATCGGGTCGGCGTGCGGCCGTCAGCGCGTAACCAACGCCAATCATCACGGTAATGGCCCCTGATACGACGAACATTGTATTGAACCCAACGTGATCAATAATGGCCCCGAGCGGAGGTGATGACAGAGCGAAGCCGAGTTCGGTAAACCCCAGCACAATCGTCGTCCCGGTTCCTCGATATTGACGCGGAAAAGCACCTGATCCCAGCGACACAACCACAGGAAACAGCATCGCGTGTCCAAATCCGCAACAGACCGCTGGCAACACGAACTCCCATTGATTCGTCACGAAAGGCAACAGGAAATGGCCAATTGCGTGACCTCCCAACCCCAACAGAACCATTGGATGCCGACCGATCGATGTACTCCAGGTCCGGCTGAGCATGCGGAACAAAAACGCCGAGAGCGCATAGCTGGTGAAAAACGTACCGATTTCCTTCACGCCGAGCGACGTTGCGTAACGGGTCAGGAAAACGCCTGTCACACTGAAACCGACACCCATCATCAATGCCACAAGAACAATCGGCCCAGGCCAATATCGAAAGATCAACTTGTAAGCCGCCGGTGTTTCGTGAGGTCTGGTATGCACATCATAGCGTGTAATCCACAACACGATAGCCAGGTACAAAACGCCAAAGCCGACTGCTGTGCCGAACAACCAGACGAACCGTTCGTGACCATTGGTCGAAAATCGGAAGAGAAAATCGCCCAGTTGGGAACCAAGAATCATTCCCAGGAACCCGCTGCTGCCGAGAAAACCGATGATTTCAGTCCGACGATGAGTTGGTGCCCGCATTTGAACATGCACGATCGAGCAGGTGAACATTCCGGCTAAGCCGATGGCAAACAACGTCCGCGCAAGATAGATCTCCCACGAGATGTCCCGGCAGAGAATGAACATGGCATTGCCTGCAACGAACAGTGCCGCGCTCAAGGCCCACAACATTCTTACTCCATAACGGTCGATCCCCTGCCCCATCACAAATCGAACGACCAGTGCGGCAATAATGCTGATGCCGACAATCGAACCGGTTTTCTGTTCGTTCCCGCCGAGAGAATCAACCAGTTCCGCAAATCGGAAGGAAAGTGCATTCGCCGAAACGAGGGACAGATTCGCCAGATACGCCAGCCAGAAAGTGCCGTCATACGCAAAGCCTTCATCGGCATTCAGTCGGCGCGGCGAGTTTGACGGTTCGGACATGTCATACTTTCAGGGTAGACGAGATTCATCCGTTTGGAAGAGACCTGTTTCAAATGGAATCGCATGGCAGGATGAAGCGTTTTGGCAGGCGGTACTCCGGCGGGACGATGAATGCCATCGGTTCACTTTTAGAGCGTATTACGCTCTTTTGTGCGGCGATGACTCCATCCGCGTCGATACCTCGACGCGGTACCGCCGTGCGTAGCACGTCGGCTGGCAGAGATTCCCACGAGCCAGAGACATCACACCAGAAGGTAAGCAGTTCTATTCTACAAGACGCGGCCCTCCCCGGAAAGTTCACAGTCGTAAAGATAAATCTCAGCCGCCAAACGCTCCGTAACGCCTTGCTCCACGCGAAAAGGCAATCCGATTTGCTACCAGTAACACAATCACCCACGCCATTCCAACCGACAATTCATACACCAATTCCGGGTGATCAAATCGGTCGAGCATAATTGCTGCCGGGAAATACGCGAGGTATTTGAATGGCAGGAATTGAATAACTGCCGTTATCGTCTCGGGCAACCAGTCCAGCGGAATCATGTGGCCGGAAAGAAAATAATTGAGCATGCTGAAAATGAAAATCAAGGACGACACTTCGAGATACCAGAAGGCAATCAAACCAATCAGCGATTCCAGCAAAAATCCAACCAGGAATGCGAGCATCAACGAAATCACCCAGGCGGTAATCGTGAACGCATCCGGCCAACCGGGAAAATAGGAGCGGCAAAGATAGAACACCAGCACGAATGGCGCTGTCGCCACGAAATAATACACCAACTTGTGAGCCATGCGATGCCAGAACAAATAACTGAGCATATCGATCGGTTGCGTCAGGTATTTTTTGATTGTTCCCTCACGAACATCCCGCGCGATTCCCGAGGCCAAACCCGGCATGCTGGAAAAGGCACGGGCCAACATCGCCAGCAGATAATAGGCGACCATATCGTGATAAGTATACGAGTTGAGTTTCCGTCCGGCGGAATAGGCTTCTGTGTGGACGCCGTAAATCGCCCCCCACAAAAAGATCTGCGTGACGATGGGCAAAAACCGGACCAGCGTCGCAAACGCAAAGTCGCCCCGGTAGACGAGACGCTCTTCAATGCACGTTCGTAAAATAAACCAGTTGACGCGAACTCGGGCCCACATGAAGTTACGATTGCCTCATCTCTTGCCGCAAAAAAAGAGAGTTCAAAAATATCCCGACCGGGAAACTTACAGTCATTCAATACCGACTTTTTCCGAGATCAGGATTGCGCAGAGAGTGATGCCCGGCCATCTTCAGTCGGCAAACCGGCACCCTCTGTCTCGTTCTCCCTGGACCGATTGTTGGTGAAGATCTCGGCAATCACCTCTTCCAGCGGTCGCTCATGCACGGACACATCTTCGACATCATAATGCGCCAGGACCTCGGCAAGCGTTCCTGGAATCTGATTCCGAACCACTTCAAGTTTCACGCGAGGCGGGTTGGTTTCAAGAACCTGGCCGAATCGGTGGAGATCGCCGGGGATCTGATTGGATGCAAATTGAAACTCGACGATTTTGTGGTGGCTGAATCGATCGACCACTTCCGCCAAAGGACCGTCATGAATAATGTGGCCTTCGTTAATGATGATCGCCCGCTTGCAGAGTGCCTCAACATCCTTCATGTAATGGCTCGTCAACAACACGGTAATGGAGTGAGAGGCCTGATACTGCTTCAAAAACTCCTGCACGCGCCGTTGGGAGACGACGTCCAGCCCAATGGTCGGTTCATCCAGAAAAAGGATGTCTGGACTGTGCAACAAAGCGGCAATCAATTCCATACGCATCCGTTCGCCCAGCGATAACTCCCTCACCGGCTGTCCGACAAGATCAACCACTTCCAGCAGATTGGTCAGTTCATCCAGCCGCTCCCGAAATGGTCCTTCTTCAATGTGATAAATTTCTTTATGCAGCCGGAATGACTCCTGCGCGGGAAGATCCCACCAGAGCTGGTTCTTCTGCCCCATGACCAGTGAAAACCGGCGTCGGTAGATATTCTCCCGTTTCCACGGAACATGCCCGAAGACCCGGGCCTCACCAGCGGTGGGGAAAATCAGCCCGGAAAGCAGCTTCAAAGTTGTTGTTTTGCCAGCTCCGTTAGGACCGAGAAAAGCCACCATTTCCCCGGTCTCAATCGAAAACCCGATGTTCTCAACCGCATGGACCTGTTTGTACTCACGCCGGAACAGACCACCGATCGACGCAAGCAACCCTTCACGTTTCTGATAAACGCGATATGTTTTGGCTAATCCCTGAACTTCGATGGCTGGCATGGAGCAGTTGACTTTTTCGTGAAACGTTCGGTCTTTGGGGGAGTCCGTCAATGCAGGCCAAACGTTGTTTGAAACAGGAAATCGGAGTGGACCTGTGACCTTTTCATGCAATCATCATATGTACCTGATATGGCCGGGTCGAGCATCGCTTGTCAGGATTTTTCCTCTTTCACCACCAACCATTGGACATTTGCCAGATTTCGAGTGAAGGAACAACAAAAAAACCCGGCCACCCATGGGGAATGACCGAGTCAGAATTTTTTCCGAACGAGTCGGGGTCGACTCAGCGACCGGCGGTTTTCGCATGCCGCAAGGCGTCCAGATAATCCAGTGTGATCCTCAGAACCTCATCGTTGTAATGGCCTTCCGGGAAAATCGGGCCGTCATCATCTTTATCATCCTTTTTATCGTCATCGTCTTTGTTTTTTTCGTCCTGCTCGCGTTCCTGTCGGAGTTTTTCTTCATTCAGAGTGATCAACTTGCGATTCTTCTTTTCGTTGTACTTCCGAATGTCGGCGAGGTCTTCCTTAAAACCATCATCCTGAACGACACGGGCCTGGCTCTTTTTCTGCAAAGCCGAAATGATATCGGGCGATGTCATGCCAACGGCATTGTACCGAGCCGGTTTGATACGATCGAAAGCCAATGCATTATCGAGATGCTTTTCCCCCAATTCCATGTGTTCAAACAAAGAAGGCAGTACGACGTCAGAGAAGACACCTTCGTTTTGTGTACTCGCTCCATTCACACGGTAGAACTGATTGATCGTCAGCTTCAATGCGCCACGATTGTCCGGTCGGAGGAACTGAAACAACTGCCGATTAACGGGCATCACGTTCTGCACAGTCCCTTTGCCATGCGTTGACACATCGCCCACAATAATGCCCCGCTGATAGTCCTTGATTGCTCCGGCAAAAATCTCGGAAGCCGATGCAGACAGACGGTTGCAAATGACGACGACTGGTTCCTTAAACACGGCCCCGGCATCTTCATCGTTGTGCATCTCCACCTGACCATCCTGATCCTTCACCTGAACGACCGGACCACGATCGAGAAACATGCCGGTAACTTCGGTTGCTTCCACCAGCGCGCCACCACCATTGAGTCGCAAGTCGACGACAATGGCATCGACGCCTCCCTGTTGTTGAAATTGATTATAAACCTTTTGCAGATCACGTGCGGTGCTCTTGAAATCAGGAAGATTCAACCGGGCACCGTTGAAATCCCGGTAGAAAGAAGGGATGTTGATCACACCGATTCGTGCAGCGCGTCCACCTTCCAGACGCTTGTTCGTCTCGATGATTTCGCCTTTGACTTCCGACGATTTCAATTCAATCGTCTGGCGCGTCAGCTCGTACACCTGAATGTCGCCGGTTTTCTCTTTCTTAACCTGTAACCGAACTTTGGTTCCCTTCTTGCCGCGAATCAGCCGAACCACGCGCGTCAGTTTCATTTCGACAAGATCGACGAAGTTCTCTTCGCCATCCTGTGCCACACCAATAATCTTGTCACCGACGGTCAGGCGGCCATCCTTGTCTGCCGCACCACCGGGAACGACTCTCGCTACTACCGTATGACCATCTTCTGATCGCAAAGCCGCGCCAATCCCTTCCAGCTTCAATGCCATACTGATGCGGAAATCTTCCAGTGTCTCTGGTGACATATAGCTCGAATGAGGATCGAAGCAATGCGTGACGGCACTGAGATACAGTTCGAGAATTTCACTCTTTTCGGTCTGCTTCGCATTTTCATGAATGTTTCGATAACGGCGATGCAAACGGTCGCGGGCATCCTTGAGCGAATTGTCATCCAATTTCAAATCGAGCAGTTCGTACTTCACCCGTTTTCGCCAACGGTCGTTGACCTCATCAGCGGTTTTCGCCCAGGGCAAATCTTCGCCATCCAGAACCAGCGACTCATCTTTCGTATAATCGAATTCGGAATCAATCAATTTGTGAACCAGGGTCATTCGTTGTTCGAGTCGTTTGAAATACAAATCGAACGTTGTAAACCCAAATGTCACTTCGCCACGTCGAAGCTGATCGTCCAATTCCGTTTTCTGACGCTCCAGTTCTCGGATATCGCCTTCAAAAAAGTACAACTTCTGTGGATCAAGCTGCTCGACGTAACGGTTCAGCAATCGCTGGGAGATGTCATCATCAATGCGTTTCTGGCTGATATGGTATTTCTGAACCATCTCACAAACCAGTTTGGCGGTCGTTTCATCACCCGATCGGGGCTCCGAAAACTGCTGAGCGAACATTGTCGTCGCGATGAACAGGACCATCAAAACGGCCAGACTGGTCACAGCTTTTGAAGGCATATTCTTCTTCATTGAGGTCTTCCAGAATTGGCGGACGTGGAGACGGCTACGCGGGAACCTTCAGCTCCAACCGCTCAGTTCGCCCGGCTGTGGTGGGGAGTTGTTAAAGCGTTTGCCGCAGGATTTGATTCGATCGAAAAAAGACGCACGAATTCAGAATACCAAACGGCTCTACCAGATTATTGTCGCAAAATCGCCCACACAATCATATCATTGATGACCGATGTGTAAGCGGTTGATCAAGGATATTATCGCATTGGCCTGACGCTGACAACCCCCATCTTGCCACAGGTTTTACCGTATTCTCTTATCCTGTCACGACTTCAGAAAATGTTTCCAATTCGTAACAAACGATTTGCCAAAAGGGGGGAGTGGCAATGTCCAAATACGATTTATGTGCGATTCCGCGCAACATTAACAGGTTTGCCCAGGAACCAGATGCCCAATGCGAACTGACTGACACAGCCCTCGTATTTCGATCGGATTGCCCCGATGTCTTCGGTGAAGTGGCAATTCTCCGAATCCTCGCCATGACACCGCTCACCCGGAACATTAAGTTAAAGAGAACGAAGAGACTGTCATTTTGCTGAGAAGCCTCCGAAAGAAACAGGATGATTCAGGTCAACTTGTCATATCGTGGTGACGATTTTCCCGAACAGCAACAGCGATTTCACCCAGGTCAATTGGTGAAGCATCGCCGATACGGATATCGCGGTGTCATTGTTGCTGCTGACGGGCATTGCAAGGCAGATCCCAACTGGTATATGTCCAACAAAACACAACCGACGCGCCGACAATGCTGGTATCATGTCCTGGTCCACAATTCGACGACCATCACCTATGCGGCTGAGGAGAATCTGACCGAGGACAGTTCGGAATCACCCGTTATGCATCCCCTGGTGCCGGTATTCTTCAATCATGTTGCCGATGGTCAGTATGTTCGCAACGGCAAGCCCTGGCCGGAAACACATCTATAAGAGACGCCTGATTCAGAAGAGTGACATTCGCCCATCCACATCTGCACCTTCAAACCGCCATGACAACCACCTTTCAGCAATGCGGAACAACAGTCGAGGCGATCTCCGCCGGCACAAATGCGTTGCAGGATGCGTGCGAGCTCTTGCAGATTGCGCCGCTGAAGGGCCGGGAATGGTATGAGTTACTGCATCAGAAGTTGATCCCGCAGTTGCGGGATGACAGTTTTCTTGTCGTTGCGGTTGTTGGTGGTACGAACATCGGCAAATCGGTCATTTTTAATCACATTGCCGGATTTCGTGCGAGTCCGACCACGCCGTTGGCTTCCGGCACAAAGCATCCGGTCTGCCTCGTTCCTGAAGGCTTCGCCCAGACACATAACCTGCAAAGGTTCTTTGAAGAATTCGCGCTGAGCAAATGGACTTCTGAAGAAGCTCCCCCCGGTGCCCTGGAAGAATCAGACACACATCAACTCTTCTGGCGCACGAGCGAACATCTGCCGGAAAACCTGTTGTTGCTCGACACGCCGGACATCGATAGCGATGCGGAAGTCAATTGGGTTCGGGCGGACGCCATTCGCCGCGCCGCTGATGTGCTGGTCGCTGTATTGACTCAGCAGAAATACAACGATGCCGCCGTCAAGAAATTCTTTCGCCAGGCGGCCAATGAAGACAAAGCGATCATCGTGGTCTTTAATCAATGCCAGTTGCCGGAAGACCACGAATACTGGCCCATCTGGTTGCAGACGTTTTGCTCCGAGACAGGTATCTTGCCCGAGTGGGTCTACCTTTCGCCGAATAATCGTCAGGCAGCCGAAGCGATCGCCCTTCCCTTTTTTGACGCAAATGAGAATTCGTCAGAAAACAGGATGCGACACCTCAACACCGATCTTTCACGTCTGCGGTTTGAGGAGATCAAACTGCGCACATTGCGAGGATCGATCGCGCAACTTTTGAATGGACAATCTGGCATTCCGGCTTATCTGGACGAGATTCGGAATAAGAGCGGAGAATTGCAATCGGCTGCAGGACAACTGGCCGGGGAAAGTGTCATTCGCGTAAAGAATTGGCCCGCAATTCCCAACTCTTTGCTGGTGGATGAGATCCGCAACTGGTGGCACGCCCATCAGGAAGGTTGGTCGAAGCAGATCAACCGAGTTTACGATGTTGTCGGACAGGGAATGATGTGGCCGTTTCGCGCCATTCATCGTGCCGTGAAGAGGGAAAACGATCCTCCCATTGAAACCTACCGCAAACAGGAATGGTCGGCCATCCTCGAAACTGTTGAAGAGGTTTACGAAAAACTGCAATGGATGGGTGAAGCGGGTAACGACATGCTTCAACCGAAGTTTGCGGAATTGCTCAAGGGGACTTCGGTCGCAGAGGTGTTGGAGCAATTGAAGGCGGAACACCAACAGGTCGATCTGGATGGCCAGTTAACCCATGTTGTGAACGAGGAAATGTCCTCGTTTCAGCAGAACAGCCCGGAGATTTACAAGTTTTATCGTCAATTGAACAATCTCTCGGCCGCTGTTCGACCTGTGACGAGTGTTGTGCTGTTCACACTGGGATGGGGACCAGCCGGAGAAGCGGTCGCTCCATTCGTCGCCAGCGCTGCTGCCAATGCCATCACGCCAATTGTCGCAGATTTCGCCGGAGGAACGGCAGCGGCTGTGGTTGGAGAGTCCGCTGTCGCAGGTGTGGCAGGTCAAGGCGCGGGATTTCTCCAGGCCAGGTTCCAACGCCTTCAAACCGCAGTCAGCACGCGAAGGGTTAACTGGCTTGTCGAACGACTGAACGACAAGCTGCTCGGTTCCCTGCCCGGAGATATCCAGACGGCCGTTGCGATTCCCACCAGCTCCGAGTTCCAACGCGTCGAGGAATTGATGGCGGAACTAAAGCGTCAATTGACCGATCATTCTTTTTCAAAACCGCCCCATAACACCGATTCAGAATAACGCCGATTCAGAATAACACTGCCATGCCCTCTTCCGATCATCAACTCGTTCATCTCGAACTGCTCTCCCGTGTGGACGATGCCACTTCACGACTTTCCCACTGGTCTGCCGAGGAATCACACTGGCAACCGCTCAGAGAATCCCGAGGGCTGATCCGGTTGACGCTTGAGCGGACCGAACAGATGCAATTGCGCCTGGAGTCGCCATTGGTTGTCGCAACGTTCGGAGGCACGGGAACGGGGAAGAGTACGCTTATCAATGCGTTGGTGGGAGTTGAAAGTACGCCTTCAGGTCGTGAACGCCCCAC
The DNA here is from genome assembly GCA_028284145.1 of Planctomycetaceae bacterium. Taxonomy (GTDB): domain Bacteria; phylum Planctomycetota; class Planctomycetia; order Planctomycetales; family Planctomycetaceae; genus JANQSH01. The sequence goes on from JANQSH010000053.1 coordinate 46,025, forward strand.
GACACGAACACCCACTCTGGTCATCCACGAACAAACCGAACAGGCGATCCTTGAAGCGAGTGGTTTGCCATTGGATGAACTGCAAATCGTCCGACGTGAATCGCCCATACTGCGGGACGTTTTTCTGATCGACTGCCCCGATCCTGACACCAGCGACAACGCTGACCGAGGCAGTAACCTGCAGAAACTGCAGGATATTCTGCCCCACTGTGATGTCTTGATCTACACAACGACACAGCAAAAATATCGCTCGGCACGCATCGTAGAAGAACTCGCAGAAACAGCGACTGGTTGTCGTTTGCTCTTTGTCCAAACGCATGCCGATCTGGATGACGACATTCGCGAAGACTGGCAGAAATCGCTGGCAACAGACTACAAGGTGCCGGAAATGTTCTTCGTCGATTCCACCACTGCAATGGTCGAACAAATGGCGGGCCGCCTGCCGAAAGGGGAATTCCGCCGACTCCTCGATGTGCTGACCGAGGAGTTATCTGCCTCCCAGCGAGTTCAGGTACGCCGGTCGAACCTGCTCGACTTGCTCCATTCGACTTTGCAGCACAGTCGGTCTCGATTGCAAAAGGAAGCCGGTGTGCTCGAGAGCCTGCGAGAGATGCTGGCAAAACAACAGGAGAAGGTTCGCCTTATCCTGTCAGATCGTCTGAAGACCGAGTTGACGTCGTGCCGTAATCTGTGGGATCGCCGCGTCCTCGAATCGGTCACACAAATCTGGGGACTCAGCCCGTTCTCTTCCGTTCTCCGGGTGTATCATGGCCTGGGAAATCTGCTGGCGTCGGTCACGCTGTTTCGCGCTCGGAGTTCGGCTCAAATGGCGCTGATTGGGACAATGCAGGGATTACGCTGGCTAAAACAGCAAACCGCCGAGCAGGATGCCGAACATCAATTGCAGCAGATAGCCGACTGTTTTGTTGATGACGAGACGCTACGAGAGGCACGACTGGTTGTCTCCGGGTGTCTGCGTGACAGCAAACTGGATCCCGGGCTCATCGATCGTTCCACTTTTGATGCCCTCCGCTCGAATGCGGACCGCCTGGAAAATCAATTCTTTAACGATGCCGGGCGAGAAGTTGATGAAATCGTTGAAAAGACGGCCCGACGAAATGGTGGATGGGGCATCCGTCTGTTTTACGAATTCCTGATTTCCGCATTTATCGCGTTTGTACTTTATCGCATTGGCCGGAACTTCTTTTATGACACCTTCTGGCTGGATCAGCCACATCTCACGACCGATTTCTACCTCGGTTCGATAATCCTGTTTCTGATCTGGACGGCTCTACTTGTCACCCTGTTTGTCCGACGTCTCAAACGCGGTATTTCACGTGAAATCGAAACAATGGCCGGCATCATGTCCTCACGCCAATTGGCCCACGGTCTGTTTCCGAAAGTTGAACGCTCGGTTCAGGAAACAGAAATCGCCATCGTGGAACTGAGTCGTATCGCGCACGATGTGGAATCGTTACGGTCAGAGGTCATGCAATCAACTCGTCTTGGCACGAGGCAGATATCCGATCATCCGACCGAAACAAATCAGTGACGTTATGACGATAGATCATTGCGGAATTCCAGAATCATTCCGCCATGTGTAGCGCATCGGCTGGGGTAGAGCACGTGGGCATGTCCCGGAAAAACGACTGCAGCGTTCCGGCTGGAAGTCAGGGTTTGATGAAGTTACAAGAGTCGTTTACCTTTTCGTGTGACGGTTCTCGCTCGTGAGAGTCTGTAATTTGCAGGTCAGGAGGCGACTTTCGCGGCACAGAAGATTTCGTGGCAAGAAGAGTGTAATACACACTCAAGGAGCGGCAATTGGAGCGGGCTAGTCAATTCGGCACCTCAAAACAAAGCCTTGACAAGGCACTACCGGCCACTACCCCGACCATAAATGCCGGATGTCTGACCCGATGACGCCTTTTGCTTGAGGCGACGATTGCCGGAAAAGACCCCGGAGACCTGGCCCGAAGAGGACCGATCACCAATGGTTTCATTCACGCCCGTGCTGCGAGAACCTGCTTTGAGTGTGTAATTCGAGGCGTTGCCGGGAGTCCAGACCCGACGGGTCGGCGTGTAGCCGATGTGCAAGAGGAAGTCTTTCAGGCTGATTTCGCGAACACCTTGCAGTTGCGCTTCGTCCCGCATTTCGTTGTGCATCTTGGCGATCTTCAGGAACTCCTGCTGCGTTTCCTTGTCGGAAACCGTACTGGCATCCGGGATCTTACCAATCACGAGGTACTTGGTGTTGACGTCGATCTTCCCACCAGCGCGCATTCCCTGGTCGTCAACTTCCGTCGTGATCTTGCTGCCATGTGCGGCAACCAGTTGACGCAGTGTATCGCGGTCGCTGACACCATCATTGTCGATGTCGATCAATCCGACGATTGCGAAGTTCTCGGTCTGGCCCGGACTCCAGATCGGTGTGTAGATCGGATCGCCAGCGGTGATTGGTTCGTAAAGGTTGTCGGTCAGAATCCGCGCTTCGGCCTGATGAGGCCCGATAATCCGCGTGACTTCGATCGATCCTTTGATGTCGTCTTTACCACGGCCGATACCATGATTTGTTTTGGTGTAAACGCTGAAGTTGGCCCGCTTCGGAAGGTGATCGTCCGAACCAAGATTGATCCAGACCGTTTTCGAGTTGTGGTCAACAAACTGGACTTCACCATCAGGACGTTCAAACGCCACCTTCGTTTTCGAGTCGATTTCCCTTCGCAGCTTTTCGTTGATTTTCTCCAGCTTGTCGCGTTCATCCCGTACGGTCTTCAACTGCGTCTCGTACTGGTCCTTCATCTGATTCATGGCAATCTGAATCTGACTGTACTCCGCACGAATCTGCTGAATCTCCTGTTGCTTGGCTGCAATCGCTTCATCCTTTTGGTTCCGCAATGTGCCAACTTCAGCCACCATCGTCTGAGCACGGGAGTCATGGTTTTGCACACGGACTTCATACTGTTGCTGCAATTTGGTGATTTGATCCTGGGAGTCGGCCAGCAGAACATCGACATCCTGTTTCTGCACAGTGATGCTGTCAATTTTCGTACGAAGGTTCTGCAACGTCTGGCTCACGTTCGCCCCTGATTCCGGGCCGCCATAATTTTGAATGTCTGCCTGCAACGCACCAAGTACGGTACCAACATCACCATCCTGCGCGCCGAGACCAACTTCCGCCAATTGGTGCCCGATGATATTCTTGAGCGCCTGGATCTCGTCATCCAGTTTTCGGTTGGCGTCTTTCGTCTTTTCGGCTGCGTCATTCGCTTTGGCGGCGGATGCTCGCAAGTCGTCCATATCCCGCGCCATAAAAACAACGGCTGCGCCGAGAAACAGAGTTGCCATCACAAAGACAACGAGAAAAACATGTACGGCAGTAATTCGGGCGCCTGAAGCCATGATGGTTCAACCTCAATGGTATCGCTTGCGGGCTCAGTTTATCGGGAATCTGATCGGTAAGAATGCTCTGAATCAGATATCGGCTTGAATGAAAAGCTCGCTCCCGAATTCTTAACCCCGCACCCACAACCCGCGCAGTGCGGATCAAAGGCACAACCTTTGAAACCTGATAATTTCCCGCCGAGACACACCGCTCGACGTATCTATATATTCTACAAGAAGATATATTCTGGTCAACCCGTCGTTATGGGATCCTGGTTGTGACAGTCCTGATGGCGGTCGAACGAGGTCCCTCATCAGAAGCTTCGATCTCAATTTAGCGATGACGATTGACCGGTACTGAAATCCAGCGTTTGATATGTAAAGGATCATCATAAAATACCAGCCGATTCTCAGATCCTTAATCGAATTCTCCCAATCCGCTTGGAGATACTGGCACCGTACTGATGACACACACTTTGTACATAGTTGATGTCTTTTCTCTGATGTTCCAGGTTTTTCACGGCATTCCTGCAATGAATGGCCCGAAAGGTCAACCAGCGAACGCCATTTTTGGCTTTACGCGCGATCTCAAAGCATTGCTCGAAAACGATGAAACGACCCATCTGATCTGTGCGCTCGATTCTCCCGGAAAGGGTAAACGCAATGAGATCTATGCCGACTACAAGGCGAATCGGAGCGAGACACCGGAGGATTTACTGGCTCAGATTCCCGCCATTAAGGAGGTCATCCAGGCGTTTCGGTGTCCCGCCATCGAGTTTCCCGGCTGGGAAGCGGATGATGTCATCGCCACTCTCTCGCGTCAGTCCGCCGAGCGAGGCATGCAGGTGCGAATCGTCACAAATGACAAAGATGCCCGACAACTCATCAGCCCTGCCGTCCAGTTATTCAATATTCGTAAGCAGACATTTCTGGATGAAAAAGCATTAATGGACGATTGGGGGATTCGACCTGATCAGGTCGTCGACTTTCAATCCCTCGTCGGAGATTCCACTGACAACGTTCCCGGTGTGCCATTGGTTGGTCCGAAGAAAGCGCAGGCGTTGCTCGAACAATTCGGCACTCTGGACGATGTCCTGGAACATGCAGATGAAGCCAAAGGCGCGAAGCTCAGAGAGAACCTGAAAACATTCGCCGATCAGGCGCGGATCAGCCGTGAGCTTGTTCGGCTGAACCAGCATCTCCCGTTAGAGATGGAATGGGACTATGCCGAGATTACCCGACCGGACTACACGCGTTTGCTGGAAATTGCGACGGAGTTCGGCTTTCGCCGTTTCCAGGATGAATTTCAGCAAAAAGTCGGCGGAGAATCACCTGAACAAAGACCGGAGGCAACGGCCCAGGTTATTCGGTCTTCTGAAGGTCTTGAGCGTCTCATCGCTGATCTTCGACGCGAAAAAACGGCTGTGATGAAGCTGGAAACGACGAGTGCCGATCCGATGCAGGCTGAGATCCTCTGCTGGTCTTTCGGTTTCGACGGAGAAAATGTTTCGATTATTCCCGCCCGATCGGACGATTTTCAACCATTATTCGCAGATAGTCTGTCGTGTGAAGAGATCCAATCCGCGCTGAGACCTGTGCTGCAGGAAAAGGATATTGCGATTCATTGTGCGAACATGAAACCGACTCTGCGTGTCCTGGAGCAGGCAGGAATCTCGCTTGCCAGTCCCGGAATTGACCCCATCGTCGGAGATTATCTGCTCGACTCCGGTGCCCGATCACATAATCTCCCCCGGCTGATCCAACAGTACCTGCACGAGACGCTTCCCGACCTGTTCCGTCTCGCATCGACATCGGAAGGTGAAGTCGCCAGCCTGAATGAAGAAAGACTGTTTGCCCATATCGCTGACGAATTGTCGATACATTTCCGCCTGTGCGAAACGATTCAAACGCGGTTGCGTCAGGATGAGCTTTGGGAACTCTATTGGGATTTGGAACGTCCGCTGATTGCGGTTCTCGCCAAAATGGAACAGACCGGCATTCGTGTCGATGTTGAAGAACTCCGTCACCAATCCGAGGCGTTGAAGCAACGGTTGGAAGAATTGGAGTCAGAGATCCACACAATCGCGGGACGGGAATTCAACATCGCTTCCCCACTGCAATTGAGGCAGGTGCTCTTTGACGAATTGAATTTGCCGGTCATCAGGAAAACCAAAACCGGCCCCAGCACGGCGCAGGATGTTCTGGAAAATCTGGCGAAGTCACATGAACTTCCGGCAAAGATCATCGAGCATCGCCATCTTGCGAAACTGAAAGGCACCTACCTCGACGCCCTGCCCAAATTAGTGAATTGCGAAACCGGCCAGATTCACGCGAAGTTTCATCAGGTTGTGGCGAGTACTGGTCGGCTCTCTTCCAGCGATCCGAACCTGCAAAACATCCCCATCCGAACCGAAGAGGGACGAATCATCCGCCGGGCGTTTGTTCCCTCCCAACCCGACTGGCGACTGGTTTGTGCCGACTATTCCCAAATTGAACTTCGCATGTTAGCGCATTTCTGTCAGGACCGCGCATTGCTCGAAGCATTCCAGCGTGGTGATGACATCCACACGGCGGTCGCGGCAGAAGTATTTGATGTCGTTCTCGACGATGTTGACAAAGACCAAAGGCGGATCGCTAAAGCGGTCAATTTCGGCATCATCTATGGGCAATCTCCGTTCGGACTCGCGGCGGCGTTGAATATCGATCAGCAGGATGCCGCCCGGTTTATCGACGGATATTTTGAGAAATATGCTGGAGTCAGCGCCTTCCTGAACCAGGTGTTGAACGACTGCGCAAAGAACGGTTTCACGGAAACGATTTTGAATCGTCGACGAAAAATCGCAGGCGTCCGCTCCCGTTCGGACCGTGCGATGAAGGAGCATACTCAATTGAATCAGGCCGAGCGATTTGCTGTCAATTCAGTCATTCAGGGATCAGCAGCCGACCTGATCAAGGTCGCGATGGTCAATATCGACACACGAATGCAGCGCGAACGAACAACCGCCCGGATGTTGTTGCAGATTCATGACGAACTGGTGTTTGAGTCGCCCGCAAGCGCAACCGATTCCGTTATCGAGTTGGTTCGACAGGAAATGGAACAGGCGATGTCTCTGGATGTTCCACTGAAAGTCGATATTTCCACTGGCTCAAACTGGCTGGATGCGAAGTGACTTCGAAGTGCCAAACTTCAAAGAAACATATTGATAGAGCGTATTACGCTCTTCTGTGGCGCGATGCACGTCCTCTGATCTGCAAATACAGGCTCCCACGAGCGAAAACCGTCACACGAAAAGGTAAACTGTTCTATATGCACCCGCATGACGTGAAAGTGAGGTGAGGATTCGCCAGAAAGTTTTACCGGAAACCCAGTTTTTCGTTGACACTTATGTTGCTATGCGGCACCATGAATAAAGTGTCATTCCAATAAACCTTTCTTCTTTTGTGCGGACGGATTGCACAGACCTCAGCCCTTGATCGATGGATTGTCATTGTCTTCAACCTTGTTCCCGCCCTGTCGACTTTTCGAGTTGGTTTGATCCAGCTTGATTGATCTTTCGACATCGCACCACTCACCCTCAACACGTTTTCGTTTCAATGGTCACTCAGCGTGATTTTTTGTGACGTTTTTACTTTGATATTTCATTCAACTCTCTTTCGGTTTTGCGATTGGCTCATACCTCAAACGCCTCCGAATCCAGCGCATCACCCCGGTCGTCCATTCCCGTCATTGGAATTGTTGGTGGTGTCGGTTCAGGTAAGAGCCGTCTGACGGAATGGCTCGCCAGGCGGAGGAGTATTGAGATTATAGATGGCGATAAGTTGGGACATCAGGTTCTGACCGACGCAACAGTGAAACAGAAATTACAGGGGGCATTTGGAGCCGAAGTTTTCGAAGAAGGCGAAGTCGATCGCGCTCTGTTGGGCCAGCGGGTGTTTGGCAATTCACCTCAACAGATCGAGGCTCGCAGAAAACTGGAAGTGATCAGCCACCCCGAAATCAGCCGATTGATTCAACGGCAAATTGAGGAAATACGATCTTCCGGAAACTGCGAAGCGATCTTTCTGGATGCCGCTGTCATGTTTGAGGCGGGGTGGGATCGATTTTGCGACAAAATTGTATTTGTCGATACTTTGCTGGAAACCCGACTGAAGAGAGTTGCGTCTCAACGGAAATGGAATCGAGAACGACTGCAACAACGCGAAGCGAGTCAATGGAGTACCGAACGAAAGAAGAAGGCTGCTGATTACAATCTCGACAATGAACAGCCTTTGGATCAGGCCGGTCAAAACCTTGAACAGATTTTGGATGAGATTCTCTCCTCAATTTTTTCCTGACTTTACGAACTTCCATCAAGATGGAATTGTCCTGTCCGAATAAAGTAATGCATCGAAATCCTCAACGCGGGCCCGAAATCAAAAATTCTGTTCCGGCTGAACGACATGACGGAACATCTGCTGACGAAGCAGCCCTCAGGCCTTCCCTTCACAACATTCACACCATCTTTTTCCATTCAGCGTGAAACGATCATGAAACGAACTGAATCTGCCACAACAACCGCTCGGACCAAATCTGATGACGTCCCCAGCGATGGCGACGGCTCCTTCCCTGCCGACGAACGTTACGAAGAAATCAAACGGGGCAACATCCATATCGCGGAGTTGCAACGTTGCACGATGAAAGAACTGATTAGCCTTGCCCGGGAAGAAAACCTGACAGAGATCACCGGCCTTAAGAAGCAGGATTTGATCTTCCGTATTCTCAAGGAACGGACCAAGATGAATGGTCTGATGTTCGGCGAGGGAACGCTCGAAATTCTGCCGGACGGTTTCGGTTTTCTGCGAAGTCCGGATTACCATTACCTCCCCTGTCCGGATGATATTTACGTTTCACCCAGTCAGATTCGCCGATTTGGTTTGCGAAACGGGGCGACGGTGGCCGGCCAGATCCGCCCGCCGAAAGAAAACGAGCGATACTTCGCCCTGTTGCGCGTCGAAGCGATCAATGGAGAAGACCCCAATCTCTTAACCGACAAAGTCTTTTTTGATGATTTGACCCCGCTGCATCCGGAGACGCGACTCAAACTGGCGTATGAACCCGAAGGCATCGCCACGCGAGTCGTTGATATTGTCGCGCCAATTGGAATGGGACAACGTGGATTGATCGTCTCCCCGCCACGCGCCGGGAAAACGATCCTGCTGCAGAAACTTGCCAAAGCCGCCTTGCAGAATCATCCCGAGGCATACGTCATTGTTCTGTTGATCGACGAACGACCGGAAGAAGTGACCGACATGGAGCGGCAGGTCAAGAGCCGGAACTGCGAGGTCATTAGCAGCACCTTTGACGAACCGCCCAGCCGACATATTCAGGTGTCCGAAATGGTCATCGAAAAGGCAAAACGGATGGTTGAATATGGCCAGGACGTGGTCATCTTCCTCGACTCAATCACCCGTCTGGCTCGGGCCTGGAATACCGAAGTTCCGCATTCCGGGAAGATCCTTTCCGGGGGGGTTGACGCCAACGCACTGCAGCATCCCAAACGGTTCTTCGGTGCCGCTCGGAATGTCGAAGAGGGAGGCAGTTTGACGATCATCGCGACGGCATTGGTCGATACTGGCAGCCGGATGGACGAAGTTATCTTTGAAGAGTTCAAGGGGACCGGCAATACCGAGTTGCACCTCGATCGCCGGATGGTCGAGAAACGTGTCTGGCCTGCCATCGATGTTAATAAGTCGGGGACTCGCCGCGAAGAATTGCTGATGGACGAAGAGGAATTACGTCGCGTCTGGATTCTACGACGCGTCCTGAATGACATGAATCCGGTCGAGGCAATGGAACTGCTTGTGAACCGAATGAAACGAACCAAGACGAACGAGGAATTTCTGCTGAGCATGAACCTGAGCTGATATCCAACTTATCCAGATTGGCCGGTCGGTTTTTCAGCCTGAATAACCGATGTTCCCATTGTTTCGACACGGAATTGCCAGTTGCCGAGACGGGTGGCTGCCTTTCAAAAAGTTGCTTCCGTCACTACGGATATTCCGCTCGCCCGATTTTTGTTGAAACGCTTTCGAAAACTCTCCAGAGACGCGATTAAGCGTATCCGCTTTTTAGAGCGTATTACGCTCTTCTGTGCCGCGATGAGTGAGTGTCGTCTGGCCTGCAAACAAAAGCTCCCCACGAGCCAGAGACATCACACCAGAAGGTAAACTGCTCCAGTGCTGCCAGAATCGTTGATTAACCCACAAATGCAGACTCCTGCGAGCCAGAAACGTTACACGAAAAAGGTAAACTGAGAGTTTGAAATCGCGCAGGAATTTGTTGCATCATGACCGAATATCTTGAAGGTATGCCGCAGGCGGGCAGTAATGATCGCTTTGCAATTGTCGTTTCGCGTTTTAATGACCATGTGACGGCGAAACTGCTCGATGGAGCCCTGGAGACGCTGAATGGACATGGTATCGATGAAAGCCGGATTACTATCGTCCGCGTCCCGGGTGCTTTTGAGATTCCGCTGGTCGCCGATCGACTGGCACGTTCGGGGCGATACGCCGGAATTGGTTGTCTGGGAGCAGTCATTCAGGGAGAGACCGACCATCACGAACACATCAATCAGCAGGTCTCGGCGGGAATCATGCGGATTATGCACGACACCGGAGTCCCGGTCGGGTTTGGAATTCTGACCTGCAAAAACGCTGTTCAGGCGATGGATCGGGCAGGCGGAAAAATGGGCAACAAAGGGAACGAGACAATGGAAGCCATTCTCGAAATGGTCGACCTGCTCAAAAAAATTGACGGTTGAAGAACGATTTGCCATGGCCAAACGCAGCCGCGCCCGAGAACTCGCAGTGCAGATGCTTTATCAGCAGGATTTCAACAACGATGTCCCTGCCGATGCGATTCGCGCGATGATCAATGAAGAAATCGTCCAGGAGGAATTGCAAATGTTTTCCTGGTCACTGTTCATCGGCGTGATGGAATACCGCCAGCAATTGGATGAACATATTTCCGCTGCAGCGGAAAACTGGTCTCTCGACCGGATGGCACCGACTGATCGAAATGTCCTCAGACTTGGGGCATACGAATTGCTTCACTCCGACACACCGCCCCGCGTCGTTATTGATGAAGCGCTGGAACTGGCGAAAAAATATGGTACGGCTCAATCTTCGCAGTTCGTCAACGGCATTCTTGACAAACTGCTGCCGGATCTGGAAACCGACTCTTAACGCCGCCGTCATCGCAACTCGCAGCGTGGATTGGTTTGGGCCAGAGGTACACATTGTGTTTCAGCCGCGTGTAATACAGCGGTCAGGTTTCCCCGCCTGGTAGCAAACTTCGGCCGATCATTTATACTGAAACCGCAGCCTTTTGCTGTATAATATCAACCTTTGCTTCCCACCTTGACTTGATCATCTGGAATGAGGACCGCTATGCCCATACGTTGGCTCACCTCTGCAATCTGCATACTCTTTTGCTCGCCACTTTTCGCCGCCGAAAGCGACAGGCAGGAAACCCATGAGGCGACTGTGGAGGCTGCCAAAACTGTAGAGGCTGCCAAAAAGGAGACGCAGTATCTGGGAAACATCCGCCAGGTGACCAAAAAGCTCCCGCGCGCGGGCGAAGGGTACTTTTCTCCTGATGGCACGCAAATCGTTTATCAGGCGTACCCCGTCGGGTACCCATTCTATCAGATTTACACTCAACCACTCGATGACGAGGGCAAAGCGCTGCGTATCAGTCCCGGACGTGGTCGCACAACGTGTGCCTACTTTACGCCCGATGGCGAGAAAATCCTGTTCGCCTCCAGTCACACTGATCCGAAAATTGAAGAGACCGAACGCAAAGCGCGGGAACTGGCTGCACAAGGTGGTCGTCGTCGTTACCAATGGGATTTCGATCCTCACATGGATATTTACGTCTCCAATGTGGATGGCACGGATCTCAAACGGCTGACCGATGCAGATGGGTATGACGCCGAAGGAAGCTATTCCTCAGACGGAAAACAAGTCGTCTTCACATCGACCCGTGACGGAGACCCCGATTTGTATATTATGAATTCCGATGGAACCGATGTCCGACAACTGACCAACCAACCCGGTTATGATGGTGGACCGTTTTTCTCCCCCGATGACAACTGGATCATTTTCCGTAGCGATCGTCAGCGGGAACACATGCTGCAACTTTTTGCGATCTCTGTCGATGGCAAAACCGAAGTTCAACTGACGAAGGATCTCGGCACAGTCAATTGGGCTCCCTATTTCCACCCGAGCGGGAAATACATCATCTGGACACGAGCCGACTATTCGCGCGGGCCACGTGGTGCCCATTTCAACCTGTTCACAATGGACATTGAAATAACAGGCAAGACCTTCGAGGGAGGCGAGGTGCGACAAATCACCTTCAATAGTGCCGCTGACGTGTTGCCGGTATTCTCTCCCGATGGCAGGAAGTTGATGTGGACCGCCACACGATCCGATGGGAAATCGAGCCAACTCTGGATTGCCGACTGGAAACGGGAAACGAAAAGCTGATCATTTCGAAGAAATCGTCTGATTGGCGAGAATCCCAACAAGATTCTCCGCCCATCCGCGAATCAGGAAGTATTGAGCGCTGAAAACAGGCCAGTCATCGCAAGTGGATGATGAACGACAACGTGGAATTCCATCAAGGATTCGAATCGCCACCACCCAATGTGGGAATGCCACAGGCGGGCGGCCTCCGGTATATGGAAGCCTATACGGATATTTTTGAAAACCCAAACTGGCTGATGAACCTGCTGTTCGGCTCGATTTGCCAATTCATTCCGATTGTCGGTCCGATCATCCTGTTGGGTTATACATTCCGCATCATCGATGATCAGCTCAACCAGCGGGCAGAAACCTACACCAACTTTGACTTCAACGATTTCGGCGAGTATCTGATGCGAGGATTATGGCCGTTTCTGATTGCGTTGGTTGCCAGCGCCGTGATCGGCCCCGTTGTCGGGATGATTCTCGTGCCGCTGTTTCTCTGCTCAGGCATATTGGGTGGTGAAATTCTGACAATGCTCGCTTCGGTCATTCTGTCGATAGTTGCAACGACCGTCTTGATTGCGGTTATTTCGCTGGTGGCCGTGCCGATGATATTGCGAGCCGGATTGATGCAGGACTTCGCTGCCGGCTTCGACATGACATTTGTCAAAGATTTCTTCAGCAAAACGTGGAAAGAAACTCTGCTGCACGCGGTTTTTCTGTGGGCCAGTCTGCTGGTGCTGCTCCCGCTGGGTGCGATCGTATTCTGCGTTGGTTCCTATATTGCGGCGACCATGTACGCGCTGGCGCAGGCCCACTTGATGTGCCAGTTGTATCGGCTCTATCTGCAGCGGGGCGGTATGCCGATTGAGATCGCACCGCCCAAACCCAAACCGTTTTGACGGCCAATTTTTGACTGCCGTAGCCAGCATCGAACTGAATTCATTACGGTTCGATATGGACGATCATCAGATTTTTTCCCTGCCGCGACCAATCTGTCGTACCCAACAAGACCATGCGGCTTCCAGAACGAATCACGTTTTCCTTGCGACCCCACTCCACCACAAATTCGAGCATGTTTTCGGGCGTGCCGAAAACCACATCGGTTTCAATCGGTGTTACGCCCCAACAGAGACACATCTGACGAGCCGTCACCGGCTCATTCGTCAATGCAACTACCGGTACCTGCGATCGTTGTTTCGAGATGGCCAAAGCGGTGCGACCGGTATGCGTGGCGACGATCATCAAATCGGCCTGCAAATGTTCGGCTGTGGTGCTGGCGCCATGGGTAATGGCCTCGGTCATCAACGTGGCCCGTCGGCCTTTACTCAACGGGTCGATTGTCTTTTTGGGAACAACGAGCCGCTCGGCTTCCTGCGCGATCCGACTCATCATCTCGACGGCTCGCACGGGATCGTGCCCGACCGCCGTTTCGCCGGAGAGCATCACGGCATCGCTGCCATCCAGCACGGCATTGGCAATGTCGGTCGCTTCAGCACGTGTGGGCATTTCGTTATTGATCATCGATTCCAGCATTTGCGTCGCTGTGATAACGGGAATCCTCCGCTTGTTGCAGGCTCGAATGATCCGTTTCTGTAAGGCCGGTATGTGTGTGATGTCGACTTCAACACCCAGATCACCGCGTGCCACCATGACGGCATCGGCTTCTACCAGAATCCTGTCAAGATCAGCGATCGCCTCGGCTTTCTCAATTTTTGCGATAATGCGGCAGGGTGAATCGACCGATTGTTCGGAGATCTCACGTCGCAGAAGTCTCACATCATCCGCTGAACGAACGAAGCTGAGTCCCACGAAATCGAGATTGTGTTGCAAGGCCCAACGTAAATCGTCCCGGTCTTTTCTGGTCAGACTCGGCGTGCTGAGTTGCACCCCCGGAAGATTGATTCCCTGGCGACTCCGAATACGTCCGCCATGCTCAACGACACAAATCGCTTTTTCCTGGTCTTTCGATTTCACGTGCATCACCACGATGCCATCGGCAATGAGTACGCGATCTCCCACCTTCAAATCATCCAGCAGTCGTTCATAACTGCAGGAAAGCTGGACCGGCTCTCCATCGCCCTGATTGATAACCTGGTTTTCGGCGGCGTTGCGCACAAATGCGATTTCCTGATCGACGTTGCACTGCAAACCATTTTCCGGTAATTCGCCCAATCGAATTTTCGGACCGGAAAGATCTCCCAGGACAGCGATCGGCTGATTCAATTCTGTGGAGACGTCCCGAATCGTCGCGACAACTTCGGAAAGCCTGTCGTGGGTGCCATGGGCAAAGTTGAGTCGAAACACATCGACACCGGCATGAATCAGATCCTGAATGATATTGGGATGACAACTGGCTGGACCGACCGTTGCGATGATTTTGGTTTTCGCCAGCGGTAGCTCGTCGTATCGTTGATGACGCAAGTCCATCGGAAAACCTCAAGTCAGATATTCATCACCGGGCAAGAATGGAAACATAGCCACCGTAGCCATCTCTGGAGATTTCCAACAGCTGGTTTGGGACGTCCGGAGCAAACCTGCGGCCATCGAGCTGTTTCTTCGAGTGTGACAGGTCAATCAGGATGAATCAATCGCTTGGAGCAGTTTACCTTCTGGTGTGATGTCTCTGGCTCGTGGGGAGCCTTTTTGAAGGCCAATCTACGTTCATTGCAGCACAGAAGAGCAAGAGCGTAATACGCTCTAAATGCGGGAACAACGACACATTGATGAGCCTCGATCCCGATCTCACGCCACACAATCCCCGCACTTCGCCACCAATCCCTCAATTGGAATTCTGGCTGACGTCTGGTTTTGTCGAGAAGTATTTCTGATTGACCTTTCGAATCGCCTCAGTGGGGCTGGCCACCATGACTTTTCCCTTGATCGCCAGCGTTTTGGGCAAGTCGCAACTTTTTTCATCACACGCCTGAAAACGAACGATCAATTCCAATTCGTCTGTGTTTCCGGCTGCGATCTTCGGAGCGGTCAACACACCACGAAGAATCACCTGTTGTTCGTAGGCGAGAATCGGTTGATTGAAAATTGGCAACTGGTAGCGTTGTCCCTTGGGATATTTCACGCTGGAGAGTTTCACTCCCTGTTTTGATTTCACCATCAATGTTGTGGGGATGAGAAAATCGGGATCGGCAGGATTTGCGTTGATGTGCCAACCCTCTTTAATATCGATTACAATCGCCACGTCACATTGTCCACCTGCGGGGATTTTGTCGAGTGACATGAAGGCCTTCATTGTGATCTTCTCTGGCTTCTTCACCGGTTTTTTTGTCGTGTCGGGGGATTGGGCCTGGGCGCCGTTCTCAGAACCGAGAGGACCGATGGCAATTGCCAGTGTCATCGCAAAGGCAATGCCAGTGGACAGGGAAGAATGCCGACGATCACGATCGTTGGAAAATTTTGTCGCAATGGAATCATTGACCACGAATTCGCTTCCTTATTTGTAAACGAATGGAAAACCGAGGCATGAGAATGCCTGCCCGATGACTCATTTGGGGACTGGTTTATTGTAACAACCCGTGTCAAGTGGGGGAGCAAGGCCTGCCAAAGGCTCCAAAACCAGCCGAAGAGTGGATGGACAAATCCCGAAAAATCGACACAGTTTACCCCAACCACTGGTTTACCCCGGCACGTGAACCCGATGCAGGATCTGTTCGATGATCCGCTTTGCCTGTTGCCGTTGCCCTTCCCGCAAGATACCACGACAAAAAACGCGATGCGCCAACACCGGAATCGCCAATGCTTTGACGTCGTCGGGAATGACGTAGTCGCGCTGTTGCAGACAGGCAAATCCCTGGCATGCCTGATAAAGGGTAATCGCCCCACGTGTGCTGACGCCCAACTCCAATTCCTCATGCGTGCGCGTCGCTTCAACCAGGTCGAGCAGGTAGTCGTTGATTGAATCGTCGACGCGGACGTGCCTTACCTGTTGTTGCATCTCTTTCAACTGTTCTTTGGCCAGCACCGACTGCAGGTTATCCACCGGCTCACCAAATGTATGATTCGCCAGAATTTTTTTCTCGATGTCCCTTTCCGGATAGCCGATCTCCAGGCAGATCATGAACCGGTCGAGCTGGTTTTCCGGCAGCGCATAGGTTCCCTCGTATTCAAACGGGTTCTGAGTTGCAACAAGGAAAAAAGGGTGTGACAACTCATAAGTTCGCCCTTCAATCGAAACCTGCCCTTCGCTCATCGCTTCCAACAGAGCGCTTTGCGTTCTGGGCGTTGTCCGGTTGATTTCATCTGCCAGCAGGACGTTGGTGAAGATCGGCCCCTGCCGAAACTCAAACTCCCCCAGATTGGGGAGATACATACTCGAACCGAGAATATCGCTGGGCAACATGTCGGGCGTGCACTGCAGACGCGTGAATTCGCAATCGAGGCTTTTTGCAATCGCTTTGGCCAACGATGTTTTGCCAACACCGGGCGCATCTTCCACCAGCAGGTGGCCGCCCGAGAGCAGTGCAACCAGCGCCATTTGAACGACGTCTTCTTTGCCGTGCAGCACACCAGCAATGTTCGATTCCAAATTCACAGCCAGATGGTTTGTCTCTGTTGTCACTCTCTTCCCCAGGTATTGGAACTTCAGAATGGCTTTGGTCATCCTGCTGGTAGTCCGGATACCGCAACAGGATTTACCATGAATTGCACTCAGTCTAGCAAAGTGACATTCCATCGGATACCGAATCGAATGCCGGTTGATACCGTTCGTGGGCCGGGCATTCGGCAGTATCTGCCGGTGGACAAAAAATCGGGGCTTGCTGGCACGTCGTTGTACAAAAATCACGTTGGATGATCTGAAGAAAACTGCTACAACGCCTTGCTCACCTCTTCTTCAATTCCTCACACCGACCGATTCACTTCGATCGACATTCGTCCCACGGAGCGCATAACAGCGTGACGACCATACACTCTCCTCCCCTCAAGGCCAACGCCCCCAAAATTTCCACCTCGTCGAGAGATCGAACCGGAAGCATGTCACTATCGCTGCGCCTTTTTCTTGGCTCGCTTATTGCAACGAGTCTTCTAGTCGATGCAACAGATGCTCGTTCGAATTGGACACCGGGTTTTCATTCTGTCGAGGTTCAGACTGTCGAATCGGTCAGCCCCTTTGGAATGCAACCCACTATTGAATCGAAGGAGCCGTATTCCGACTTACTGCTGTTGGAAACGCCGATTGTCTTGACGGGCGCCAACAATTCGCACGCCAGGGCCGATGACATTGGCCACGCATTACTTGGACCGGAGCAACTTTTCCCTGAACAAACTGATGACCTGATTGTCGAATCGGACGTGAAAGTCAAACAAACTCGTTATGGGAGTGTCGAACCATCGGAAGAGTACGATCGAACTTCCTTCAAAGACAACTTCTTTCAACTGGCTGAGCATGGTTGGGATGATACGCGCGGATTGTTCACGCTGAACAATCTGGGCATAGTCGGCATCGCAACGGCGGCAGCCCTGGTCTCGAGACACAATTGGGATAACGATGTCCGCGAATATACTGCTGAGCACCCCTACCGATGGGGCAAAGGCTCAGAAATCATTGGCTACTTTGGAGACTTTGTCTATCAGGTGCCGGTGATTGTTGCATTCCATCTTTTTGCGATGCACCATGAAAACCCTTACTATCATGATTTCAGTATGTCGATGCTCAGCGCTTACGCACTGACGGGCATCACAACGCTAATCGTGAAGGCCGCGGCGAACACATCTCGTCCTTCGAACGAATGGAATGGGGGCCAATTTGGTTTCCCCTCTTATCACGCAGCCAGCACCATCGCGATTGCATCCGTCGTCGACGAATACTTCGGAATTCAGAAAGCCCTTCCATTATACGTCCTGAGTGGGTTGGTGGCCTGGTCGCGGATCGACGGGCGAGATCATGATCTCTCTGACGTGATGTTCGGAATGGCGCTGGGATATGTCATCGGCAAATCAGTCGCACGAAACCATCGACATAACGACTCCAATGTTCGCATTCTGCCATTCGTGCAAGCAGGTGGCGGAGCTGGTTTGATGGTCGATATTGCCTATTAGAGCGGTTTACCTTTTCGTGTAACGTTTCTGGCTCTTGTGAGTCGATGCCTGCAGGTCAAACGACGATTTTCGCGGCACGGCAAAACGTAATCCGCTTTGCCTCCATGAAGCACGGAATCTGAATCGTATCAAGTCGAATGAATTGACGAGGAGTGGCCAGGGATGGCGAAGGCTTCACACCAGAATTCTGCTGCACGCAGAACAAAGTCGACAAAGAAAAAGATCCTGATTGAACAGGCTGGTACGGTTCCATTTCGACGCGAGAATTCGAAAATTGAATTCTGCCTGATCACCTCGTCTCGCAAAGGACGTTGGGGATTTCCCAAGGGGGGCATCGATCCGGGCGAATCACCAGAGGGAGCCGCCCTCAAAGAAGCCTGCGAGGAAGCCGGCATCGAAGGAATCATTCTGGGCGAGTCATTTGGTCGCTACGAATTCCGCAAATGGAATATATCATACTGTGTTGATCTGTTTCTGATGCAGGTCCACAACTCGCTTGATGATTGGGATGAAGCCCATTTTCGGGAACGCCTCTGGCTGAGGCCGAGTGAGGTTCGCAAACTTCTTTGCCGTAAAGAACTCGCCGAAATGTTTGAAATTGCGCTGGACGAATTGGAACGTCTGGAGTTCTGAGAGCGGTTTCACATTGCGCGGAGCAGATACCAAAATCCGGACGACAGATTCTGGCTACTGTCTTGTCAAGGTTTTGTTTTTGGGGTACGGATTGACATCACCCGCTCCGTTGTTGCTCCTTGTCACTTCACCAGACCCTGATTTCCAGTCGGAACGTTGTACTACTCGGCCATGCGCAGCAGCACTTTACCGCCACGGTCCTGGGCCTCCGCGTGCTGTACCGCCTTCTTCACCTGATTGAGTGGAAAAGTCTTTCCAACTTCGGACGAAAGAACCTCACTCTGCAACAGCTTGTTGACCTGCTTCACGACGCCCAACTTTTTCAGCAAGGACTGCTGCTGCATCCACCGCGCCAGCCAGAAGCCTTCGACACTCGCACCGGGGGTCATTAATTCCCGCGACGAAAAACCAAGCGGCTCGGCCGACAGCGTACCATAAACCAGCAACCGACCATCTTCACCCAGACAGTTCACAACTGCCGAGCCAGTCTGACCACCGACACAATCGATTGCGTAACGCACACCAGCGTTGGATGTCTTTTCGAGTACGGTATTTCTGAGGTCACTGCGTGTATCCTTTTCGGGATCGAACGTCAGCACAGCGTCAGCCCCGAGTTTGAACAGATCTTCACTCTGTTCCTGACGCCGCACAACGCACATCGTTTTGAAGCCGTAAAGTCTACCCAACCGGATGACCATTCTTCCCAACTGCGAAGCCGCGGCGGTTTGCAGCAGCCAGTTCCCTTTTGGAACGTTGAGGACCTCGCGTGTCATGGCATATGCAGTCGTCGGGTTGACGAAGAACATGGCCCCCTGTTCCCAGGGAACGGCATCGGCAAGAGGAACCGCCTGCTTTGCGGGGATGATGGTGTAGTCGGACCAATTGCCGGTCTGACCATTGAGGACCGCGACCCGTTTGCCGGCCATGAATTTTGCGAGTAGTCCACCGCCGACGGCGTCGACAAAACCGATGCCTTCAAAACC
Organism: Planctomycetaceae bacterium; assembly: GCA_028284145.1. GTDB lineage: Bacteria > Planctomycetota > Planctomycetia > Planctomycetales > Planctomycetaceae > JANQSH01. The sequence goes on from JANQSH010000053.1 coordinate 65,584, forward strand.
GGGAGTGGCGGGAAGTTCCGGTCGTTTGCTGTAGATGCCGCGCACCGTCATCAAGTCAGAGGGATTGATTGGACTGGCGAGCATCCGGACGCGTACCTCACCACGACCCGGCTCCGGGATGGGTTTGTCGTCGACGATGCGCAACACATCGACCGGCTCACCAAACTCTTCAAATACAACAGCCCGCATTGGATTGCATCTTCCCTTTTCCAGCCCCCCAAAAACCTGCGATTCCGAGAATACGGACTGCGGAAGAAAGAGTCAATCAGACGGATATCATTCCGCCGCCCAATCAAAGACACCAAAAGACATGAATCGAGCAGGAGGTGGGGTTTCCCATCCATTGCCGGGTTTCCTGATACAGTTGGTCCTGTATCCGATTTCTGTACGTCGAGTCCGGGTTGTGGTCCCGGCTCCCTTCAGATTCCGCGTTGCCCCGGACACCCTGTTCCTTCACCGCGAGGTTCGGTGCCACCCCTCCGGGGCCAATCGCGACCCCCAGAGGACTTCCAACTCCTGCAAACAAAACATGCCCGGCAAATAAAAGCATGGCAAACAAAAACGGGTCCTCCCCTGCCGGAAAGAACCCGTCGGTCATTTTACTCATCTACCGACTCGATCAACTGAGCCGGTTCATAATTTCAGAGTTGCTGGTTCTGTGCCATCTGCTGGAAGAGCATGACGACCTTGAAGATCCCCTTCATCTGAGCCATCGGAACACTCGTCCTGGCGTGCAGGCCGGTTTCAGACGTGGAGACCGAAATGCCGATGTAAGATGGCTCTTTGGAGATGCCATTCAGTTGCGCCGGCGTCACGGGAATCGGAATCGTGCCACTTTCGGCGACGATTCGCATTGCATCGACGACAACACCGGGAACATCGATGAGGAACACGGCATTGGCTTTGGTCAGCAGTTCTCCGCGCGTCTTTGCCAGCGATTCATTTTTCTGTTTACCCGAAAACGCCTTCAATGCTTCCTGCATGATTTCGCTTTTAGTGCCGATGGTCGAGACGAAGGCGTTTGGCAGATATGCCATTCGCTGCACCATTCCATTGGGACCATAGATGACTGAATTGATCTGCTTCTGCATTCCCAGCGGGTCAAGATTCGGATCGGTGATTTCCTGTTTCATGGTGATCACATCGATCGACTTGCCTTCGATTTTCTCGGCATCTTGAGTGACCTTGATCTCTTGCTTCACCCCCTCCACTTGAAACGCGTCACCAGAAACCTTGCTGTAGTCAATCATTACCTTGCGGAGTTTGTCCGTCTGATCGACTTCTGTTACGGTTGCGACTCGCAAGACGCCATCTTTCAAATCACCCAGCCAGATCGCCCCGGCATAAGTGCCGAATTTGATGTCTTTCATCTGCTTGCTGACGTCGGCCAACTGTTTTTTTGTTTCGTCGTTATCCTGGAACATCTGGCTTGCCAGATACATCGCCCAATCAACCATCGCGTTGAAGTCGCCATGCATGCCCATGTACATCGACTTGTTTTTGGGAAGACTGTTCAAGATGGCCATCTCTGCCGGCGGGTGATTCTGCAGAATTTTGGCGGTGGGAGAATTTCTGGTGACGGCCGCATACTCTTCAATGCTTGCCCCGTCTTTGGAAAATGTCATTCCTGCGGCAATCGCTTCGGTATCATCGATAGCCTGGAAGAATGCATTGACGAATGTTTTGGAGATATCTCCGATGGCAGCCGGGTTAACGCCCGGTGTTTCCGGAGAGAGATTCTGCATCTGCTCGATCTCTTCCATCGCTTCTGCCCGCGCCTGTTCGAGATCTTCGCCATAGTCTTTAGTCAGTTGTGCAATGTTCAGAAAGATCGCCGTGTCGGAGCCGTTCACAATGCGACTGGAAGTCTTGTCCATCAAACCGGAGATGGATTTCCCTTTGCCCTGAAGACGGCGTTCAATCAGCTTCGAGGTTTGCTTGTGATCCGTATAGATAGCCCATTTCTCATCGTATGTCTGGAAGTGAAATGCCGGGCCGAGTGTTTCTTTCATCGCGGTGATGTTGTTCGCCGGGATCATGTAGACTATCGCGGGGTCAGCCTGGCCCTGAGGGAACACGCCAACCCACCAGTCTTTTTCCTGATCCACACCGGTCATTGTGGGGTTGGAGATACCGAGTCCAATGGCCTGAGACATCGGACGCGCTTGAGCGGCCACCTGTGGGTCAATTTCATTCAACGCATTGAGGACTTTTTCGACTGTCGTCTTCGGAGTCGCGAATCGAATCACCGCACCGGCGGTATCGGGAATCGCCTCCAATGGGTTGTCGGCGGCCTGTAAAGGTTGAGCTGAGACAAAAAGACCTAACGTCAAAACCGAAAGCAAAGTGCGTTTCATCATGGTGTTCAATCTGTTCCTCCAAAAAGTGCATCTGTCCCGAAGTGCGGAATTCTATGCGCGGGACCAACGCACAGCCGACTGATCAAAATGTCCTGGAGCAGTTTATCTTTTCGTGTAATGGTTCTTGCTCGTGGAAGTCTGCATTCGCAGGCCAGGAGACGATTTTCGCGCCACAGAAAAACGTAATACGTTCTAAATCCTGTTTCAACGTGTTGCAGGGATTCGCATGATTCAACCCAGGAAAACCATTGAGCGAATCGCACAACACAACCGCCAATGAGAAGCTCCCTGATCGGGGATACTCGTTTCCCTTGGGCAAGGTTTCATTTTTCCGGGAAATTCGACAGATTCAATGAACGTTCCACCCACATTCCGTTCCTCACTGGTGGAAATGGCGTCAAACGCCATTAAACGATACCGGACTGTTTCGCGGTGAACAAGGAGACGGAGTGCTGTCAGTTTGCCAGTCGACCTTCTGATGCAAACGAAAATAGGGACCAGTCTGGTATCTTTGCGGATTTCGACAATCGGCGAAAAATGCCGTCGAAACGGACAGAGCTGGTATCCACTCGCACGATTTGCATGATTGTCTTTGCATCTGTAATAATTCAGACATGAGGAGTGTTTTTGTGTACACATTCAGTGGCTTGGAAACACTCAATTCTCTGGCAATTCTGGTCGATGGGAAGGATATTGAGACGATGATTGTTTTGAGTTTTGACAAACGGACGTTTGATCCGAAGCCGGAATACCTGCTGGACCATCAAGACGATAAAGTCGGGTTTGAGAAGTTGCAAGGAGCGACAACGGAGTGGTTTATGTCAACCTACCTCCCCCTGGAAACAAAGCCTTGACAAGGCATTGCAAACATTCTGACAAAATCTCAGTTGGTATTTTCAAATTCAGTATATCCAGGAGTAGCCTGTTTGGAAATAATGGGTCAGCAGATGATAGAATGCTGAGTGAAAATCAACTGGGTGAAGCGAACCTCTTCATGGTGGACTCTTCAATACGGCCCCTTCACAACGGGTTAGTTGAATCGATGAACGCGGGCATGACCAACTCGACTCCTCTGCATGAGCACCGCTGTGGTTGTCTTGGCCCGGCACTGCGCCGGGCCGCCTCGATTTTGTCCTTTTGACCACAGGGCGTCTGTCGAATTCTGTACAACGGAGATGGTGACGTTCACTCGAAGACGATTCAATTGATTGCAGAGGAATCACGATGTCCACGGACTTTCGCCGCAAAGAACAATTGCCCGAATTGACCGACCGTATACTTGCCACCTATGAGGAATTCGACACGATCAACCATCTGGGACATTGTCCATTGCCCAGTTCAGAATCGATTGTGGCGATCGCAGAAGATATCAAAGAGGTGATCTTCCCCGGGTACCGCCGCCGGCAGAATCTTCACCGCGGAAATGTTGCCTACCATATTGGCGATTTAGTCGATGCACTGCATGACCAGATGACGCAACAGATCTGCAGATCGCTCCGGCATAACGCCGATGTCTCTGGCAATGTGGAGTGCAGTGACGATGTTGACTACGAGGCACAGGGGCAGTTACTGGCGATTCAGTTTCTGGAAACGATTCCCCGATTGAGAAAACTGCTTGCGAACGATGTGCAGGCGGCTTTCGACGGAGACCCGGCGGCGAAGAATCTGGACGAAATCATCTTCTGCTATCCTGGTTTGGAAGCGATTACCATTCATCGTATCGCTCACGAGTTGTACCGGCTCGACGTGCCGTTGATTCCCCGTGTGCTTTCCGAATGGGCGCATTGCAATACGGGTATCGACATTCATCCTGGTGCAACGATTGGTCCCCGGTTTTTCATCGATCACGGGACTGGCGTGGTAATTGGCGAAACCTGTGAGATCGAAGAAGATGTCAAGCTCTATCAGGGGGTGACACTGGGGGCGTTGAGTTTTCCGAAAGACGAAAACGGAGACCTCATTCGCGATGAGAAGCGACATCCGACAATTCGCCGAGGCGTTGTGATTTATGCAAACGCCACTATTCTTGGTGGGGATACGGAAATCGGCGAGAACTCGATTATCGGTGCTTCAGTTTCGCTTAACAAAAGTGTGCCGCCGAACACCGTGGTGACAATTGAGAAGCCATCGCTACGATTCCGCGAAGCGTCATAGGCGGAAGTCAGATTTGAACATCGCGCAGTGACACGGACGGCCTGTGCCGTTCCGCTATCAAAGAGTCACGTCGAGTGAAGTTCTTTCGATGACTTCGTCATCCCAAACTTGATTGCTCTGTTGCGATTTTATCAAGCATTGAGTTCGCATGTTCGAGAACAGCATCCAGCAGGGCATCGGCGCCCTCACGACGTCCGGCTTCAAGATGGTCAATCAAAAGAAATTCCTGCTCGAGCAAATCGACGAGTTCACTGACTGTTCGATCGTTGTCAGCCGTTTCCGATTTGCAGTTGACCTGGGAAAACTGGAACTCATGATCGCCAATGGTCAGACGATCGCCATCCTGCAGCAGAGCTTCATTTGTCACTTTCCCCGCGAGTAAGACATGTGGACGCGGCTCGATCGCTTCCAGATAAAGCTCATTTTCAGCAACCGAGATTTGACTATGAATCGGTGGAATCGCAGCATCATTCAGTCGGATTGCACAATTCCTGCCAGAACCGATCAAATGGCGGCCTGCAGGCAGTCTGCGCTTCGCAAGCAGCTTGTTGGATCGACAGCCACGAAGCTCGATTTGGAACAATTGTGAGATACTGTTTCGACACACGATAGCCACCGGTCGGTTCCTTCCGTTGGGCGGGACGAAGAGCAAATGATGTCTTCCATAACGTATCCTCTTCTTCGACCTGTCACGTCAACTCACATCAGCAATTCAGAATTTCACATAGATGCGTTCAATAATCCACGAAAGCGGCGCAATCTCTGACTTCACTTAAACATCGATTGTCAGAAATTTCCACTATTTTGGCAATTTGATTCAATCCCCGTGCCCCGCACTTCCCCGGCTCTGTTGTCGCTGAGTTCTACAGGCGATACGATCCGTCAATGTCGCGGCTGGATGCAATCTTCCGCCAATTTGCGACGTTGCTAATTCAATCCTGTTTCAGATCGACAACAATGACCGTACGCACACGTTTTGCTCCCAGCCCTACCGGATACATGCACATCGGCGGCATGCGCACCGCACTGTTCAATTGGCTCTTCGCCCGCCACAACAATGGTCAGTTCATTTTGAGGATTGACGACACTGACCAGCAGCGGAATGTCGAGGAAGCGTTGGGGCCAATTTTGCAGGCCTTTCGCTGGCTTGGCCTCGACTGGGATGAAGGTCCCGAAGTGGGCGGGGATCATGGTCCCTATTTTCAGTCTCAGCGTGGCGAACTGTATCATCAGGCGTTGGATGATCTGTTGTTAAAAGGAAAGGCATATCGCGATTTCGATCCGCCGGATGTCGTCAAAGCCGATCGGGAAGCCGCCGAAAAGGAAAAGCGGAACTACATGAACATTCGCCGTTCGCTGGAATTGAGCGACGAAGATATCCAACGGAACCTGGAAACGGATGTGCCGTATGTCATTCGACTATTCGTTCCGCGCGATGAGAAAGTGGCGATCAATGATGCCGTGCGCGGTGAGGTGGAATGGGACTGCAGTCTGATTCCTGATCCGGTCATTATGCGATCGAATGGTTCGCCTCTGTACAATTTTGCCTCGGTCATTGACGACGCGCAATTAAAAATCACGCACATCATTCGGGCCGAGGAACATCTGTCAAACGCACCGATTCAGGTGCTGCTGTTTGGAGCACTCGGCTACGAACAACCGCAGTTCGCACACATTCCGTTCATCACTGCACCGGGCAGCAACAAGAAACTGAGCAAACGGGATCTACAGAAACTGCGGAACAACCCCGCCATGCGGAAGATGTTTCAGGTCGCAGATAACATCCTTCCCCGGCTCGGTTTGGAAGTGGGAGAGTCGGTCAACCCGATTACGGTTGAGTATTACGAGCGGCTTGGGTTTCTATCCGAAGCGATCTTCAATGCGCTGTCACGTCTTGGTTGGTCGCTGGATGACAAGACCGAAAACATGTCTCGGGAAACGGTCATTGAGAACTTCACATTGGAACGGGTCATCAAATCTCCCGCCGGTCTCGATCCCGAAAAACTGATGAGCTATCAGGAACACTGGATGGGACAGAAGTCGCTGGAGGAAAAAGTGACCGGCGTGTTGCCCTGTTTACAGCGGGCGGAACTGATTTCGGATTCGCTCTCCGATGACGACCTGTCCTACGTTGGGCGCGTGATCGTTGCGTTGGATGATCGCCTGAAGACCTTCAGCGATATCCTGCAGTTCGATGATTTCTTTATGTCAGATGACGATCTTCAATTCGATGAGAAGGCGATACAGAAGCGGTTGATTAAACCGGATGACGCCCTTCCCCTGCTGAAAAAGTTGCGGGAGAAACTGGCGACAGTCGAGTCGTTTGATGCGGTAACGACCGAAGCGATGTTGCATCAATTTATCGAAGAGGAAGAGATCAAGGTCGGTCAGATCATCCACGCATTGCGGGTGGCGGTTTCCGGCAAATCGACCGGACCCGGCATGTTCGACTGTCTCGAACTGCTCGGGCGTGAACGGTGTCTGGCCCGCATGGATCGGGCGATCGGCATTGCGGAATCGGCTTCCGCGTCGTAGGTCTGTTTTCCCCACCGGACATTTTCAATTGAGGTGTGAATTCCTGAAACAGGATGCCAGTTACAGCCAGTAACTCCGTGGCACAACTCGCACCGTATTTCGTAAAAGGTTGGCAAATGAGCACGGAAGAGACTTCCCAATCCAGGGATTTCATTCGGCAGATTGTCGAACAGGATCTCGAAACCGGCAAATGGGACGGTCGTGTCCAGACCCGATTTCCGCCCGAACCGAATGGTTATCTGCACATCGGACATGCGAAGGCGATCTGTCTGAACTTCGGTATCGCGCGGGAATATAACGGACTGTGTAACCTCCGTTTTGACGACACCAATCCCGAAAAGGAGGATGTCGAATACGTCGACTCAATTAAGGAAGATATTCGCTGGCTCGGTTTTGATTGGGACGACCGCGAGTATTTCGCTTCCGACTATTTTGAGCAGATTTACGAGTGGGCCACTCAGCTCATTAACGACGGCAAGGCATACGTCGACAGCCAGTCAATCGAGCAGATTCGTGAAACTCGAGGCACGCTCGTCGAGCCGGGCATAGATAGTCCGTATCGCGATCGCTCGATCGTCGAAAACCTGGACCTGTTCCAGAAGATGCGAGCAGGAAAGTTTCAGGATGGCGAACATGTGCTGCGGGCTAAAATCGATATGGGATCGAAGCACCTCATCATGCGCGACCCGATTATGTATCGCATTCGGCATCAGCATCATCACCGCACGGGTGACAGGTGGTGCATTTATCCAACCTACGATTTCACGCATGGCCAGTCCGATTCAATCGAGAAAATTACGCACTCAATCTGCACGCTGGAATTTGAAAACCACCGACCGCTGTACGACTGGTTTCTGGAACAACTCGGCGTGTTTCACTCTCAACAAATCGAATTCGCCCGGCTGAATCTGACCTGCACCGTGATGAGCAAACGCCGACTGCTCGAACTGGTCAATGACGGCCATGTCTCCGGCTGGGACGATCCCCGCATGCCGACCATCAGCGGGTTGAGACGACGCGGCTACACACCCGCATCGATTCGCAATTTCTGTGAGAAAATCGGCATCACGAAATTCAACAGCATGACCGACCTCGGCGTGCTGGAAAATTCCATTCGCGAGGATCTCAACAAGATGGCTCAACGTGTGATGACCGTTTTGAATCCGATCAAAGTGGTGATTGATAACTACCCGGAAAATCAGGACGAACAACTGGATGCGGTGAATAATCCGGAAGACGAATCGGCCGGAACGCGGACAGTTCCCTTTTCGCGGGAGTTGTACATCGAGCGGGACGATTTCATGGAAGATCCGCCGAAGAAGTTTTTCCGACTGGCTCCCGGTCGTGAGGTCCGTTTGCGATACGCCTACTTCATCACTTGTAACGAAGTCATTAAGAATGACGATGGTGAAATTGTCGAACTGCGTTGCACCTACGACCCGGAAACACGCGGGGGGAATGCACCGGATGGCCGCAAAGTGAAGGCGACGCTGCATTGGGTTTCGACCAAACATGCCCTCCCTGCAGAAGTTCGACTGTATGAACCGCTCTTTTCCAAAGAAAACCCGAACGATGTGGAAGAGGGAGAGGACTGGAAGGAGAATATCAATCCGAATTCGCTGAATGTGATTTCCGGCGCACAATGCGAACCGTTTCTGGCCGATGCGAAAGTGGGCGATCGTTTTCAGTTTGAACGCCAGGGATATTTTTGCGTCGACGACGATTCAACCGACGATCAACTCGTCTTCAACCGCACGGTTGCCTTACGGGATTCCTGGGCGAAGGCGAAGAAAGGATGATTTTCGCAGGGCACGTACCGCGTGCTGTCAGCGTTGGATTCGCGGGTTTCGCCGCATTGCCACGGACGCTGCAACTTGTGGTTTGAAACGACGCTGACCCTTTGAAGGTTTTAGATCATTCCTGGTTCTTTGAGGAAGCCGATGATTCCTGTCATGATGGAATGAAAGGCCGGACCAATGAGAAAGACAAAACTGATGACGAGAGCGACCAGATAATGCCAGCGTTGGCTGTTCGTGTCGAACATCAGCAGGAAGACAAGACCACCCACAAGCATTAAGGCTGCGGCGCAAGCGAGCCAGTTTATCTGGCTGGTTGTATTGAAGTACTGGTTTTTCCGTGTCCGAAACTCGGCGTTGATTTCGTACAGTTTTTCCTCAACCTCCGGAGAATCCGGCTTCAGGGGAGCATCTGGCAGTTGGGGCGGACTGTATTTGTCCTCGATTCGTTTCACATATTCATCGTAGTCATTCTGAAATAGATCCAGCATCTTGCGATAATGTTCCAATTGCAGCTCGTAGTGTTTCATCGCTGCTTCGTGCTGTTGCTTGCGGTCGGGGAAAGATTCCCGCATCTGCTTCAACTCATTCACCGCACGAATTTCATCGGCAGAGAATTTGATGTGGCTGAGAGCCAGCACCTCGCTCCGCAAATAGTAAGTGCAAGCGACCAGCATGAGAAACCCGATCAATGCGGCACACTTTGCGACGGCAAGTGATTTGGATTTTTTTGCGTCATTCATGGGGCGATGAATCCGTGTCGTCCTTCAAAAAACCGCAGGAATCGTTTTGCCTTGCAGGCCCGTTTCCACTGTGATCCTCAAACCGTTTTTGCAGGAATGCTTGAGCGGGCCAAATAATCCCAGGCGAGATTAACCAGACGACTCGAATGGCTTTCGCACTTCTTCTCGAACCACCGGTTGTTCCACATCGACTTCCCATTTCGTCAATGTGCGATATGCCTCCTGTCGAACGCCATAGTATCGCACTTCAATGCCATTGTTTTCCTGTGCATGGTGCAGAAATGCCCAACCAGGGTCGTTGAGTAACGTTTTCGCCTTTGAGGTGTTTTCGTCTGATTGAAAATAGCGAAGTGCCCGGATGCCCTCTTCACGCTCACGGTAATGTTTCGAGCGAATGTATTTCAGCGCTCGCTTTTCCAGCGCCTCGTTAACTGGAACATTCAAATAGAGACCATGGTATTTGCCCCAACTTGTCTTGGCGACCAGAGTCTGTGGGACCATCAGCCGGAATGTGTGGTATCGCTTCACCCCTTTCGGCAACTGCCGGACCGTTTCCCGGGCGGCACGAATCACTGCATCCGGTTCGCGCAGCAGTGTAAAATCCGTCTTGAAGACTTCCATTTTTCCGGGGGCCAGCTCCAAAACCGTCGTTAAGTACGGTGCGTATTCGTCGTAAGCCACCAGTAAACGAGCAGAGCGTTCCTTCCAGTCCAGCAGCGTCGACTTGCTCTGATACATATACATCTGAATTCGCTGGTGGTAAGGCTCGGTTGTTGTGAGATCCTGCTTTAACGTTTCCTCAATGGCAATCGAGGTGTTATGCACGGTGCGTCCATCACGTTGTATGTTGTCATGAATCTTGATTAGTTTCGCGACAAAGACGAGGTCTGCATTGGCGACCATGTTTTCAAGGCTTGATGTTTGCGCGATCAATGGCTGAGCGCATGCGACATTCGACTTTATCAGGAGTATACCTCCGACGAGCAACATTTTCGTAATGACGTTTCGCATGAATCTCTCCTTCGATCAGAGTTGGGTTTCGTACGCTCCCGCGCGTCGAAGAATTTTTGACTGGACTGACGAAAAATGATTTTGTGTGACACTGTTGACTTGCTCAGCAGTGCTTTGAAAAGCGACCTCTCGTAAAGTTCACAAAGTTTGTGTCCGCTTCACTTACTCTTCCGTCTTGCCATGGTCTGCTTGCTTTTCCTTCAACGTCGAGAGGGATTCTACCAGATAATGGGCTTCGAATCAGCCTGATTGCCTGACGGTATCGGCGGGCATGGCGTGGCCTGATGATGTCCTGTTCCGCATCAAAAGCGGATCACATGTTTTGTTCCGGTGAAGAGTCTCCCCCTCGTCCTTGCAACCTTCTGGCTGGGAGTGCATGATGGCCAGAGGTAAGACGTGCGAATTCCATCAACCAATCGTATTCTCCCCACGAATCTTGGCGGTGTTCGTTCGGCCTGGCTTCTCTTATCATCATGAACGTGTAATACGAATGGCGGCTCGACGATGAAGAACATGATTTCCCTCATTCTGGGTGGCGGCAAAGGAACTCGGCTCAATCCTCTGACGCAGTTCCGGTCCAAACCGGCTGTACCACTGGCTGGAAAGTACCGCTTAATTGATATTCCGATCTCGAACTGCCTCAACAGCGACATCAACAAAATCTATGTACTGACGCAATTCAACTCGGTCAGTCTGCACCGCCACATTCGGCAGACATACACATTCGACCGCTTCTCGGGTGCCTTTGTCGAGATCCTCGCCGCCCAGCAGACGATTCAGGGAACCGACTGGTATCAGGGAACTGCTGATGCCGTACGGAAAAACTTGCGATACCTGCAGCAGCCGGGAATCAAGTACGTGGCGATTCTCTCCGGCGATCAGTTGTACCGCATGGATTTCCGCGAGATGTTGAAGACGCATATCGATTCCGGCGCAGAAGCGACCATTGCCGCTCTGCCCGTGACTCAGGAAGCGGCAAAGTCTTTCGGCATCATGCGGATTGACGATGACGGTCGGGTGAAGGGGTTTGTCGAGAAACCACAAACGGAAGAAGATTTGAACCTCGTGCGGACCGACCCGGAATGGCTGGAAGCTCACGGCGTGAATTCCCGTGGCCGGGATTGCCTGGCGAGCATGGGGATTTATCTCTTCAATCGGGATACATTGCTGGAATTGCTGACGACATCGGACCATGAAGATTTCGGAAAAGAAGTTTTTCCCAAAGCGATCGGCAATCGTCATGTGCAGATGCATCCCTTTGATGGATATTGGGAAGATATCGGAACGATTCGGTCGTTTTATCAGGCCAATCTTGATCTCGCCTCTCAGAATCCTCCGTTTGATTTCGTCTCCGATGTCGGGCCGATTTACACTCGCGCCCGCCACCTGCCGGCGACGCGCATGTCGGGCGGTTCCGTCAAGAACAGTATGATCTCCGATGGTTGTGTGATTGGCGAGGACTGCACGATTGAGAACAGTGTGGTCGGCCTCCGTTGTTGCCTCGGCAACAACGTGACGATCAAGGATTCCATCATCATGGGGCTGGATTACTATCCTGAAAGCGATGATCAGACTTCATCGACGCCACTGGGAATTGGTGATGGAACAGTGATTGAAGGAGCAATTGTCGATAAGAACTGCCGCATCGGGAAGAACGTTTCCATTAAGTGTGGACCGGGAATTGAAGCCGAATGCGACCTCAAGGGGGTTTACGTCCGCGATGGTGTGATCGTCGTTCCCAAAGATGCTGAATTGCCGGATGGCTGGTCGCTGATCTGATGCCGATTTGGATATGGCGGGGGATCACTCGGCGTCGATTTTTGCCGGAAATGCAAAGGGGATAGAGCCGATCCTGTTGTCCGGGATTGAGATGCGTTATAACGGTTCGGTGTTGCCGGTGGGTTGCTGCAGGCTGCCGGTCGGCACATTTGAGTGAACAAACGAAATAATTTTCCAGCCAGAGTGATTGCCACACGATGACGGAAGCAACAGGTTCATTAGTAGTTGGTGTTCCGCGTGAAACACTGTCGGGCGAGCGCCGCGTGGCAATTGTGCCTGCCGGAGTAACGGCATTGACGCGAGCTGGATTGAGCGTTGTGATTGAAAGCGGCGCCGGAAATGAAGCCGGGTTTCTCGACGAAAGTTACACAAACATCGGGGCGACAATTGTCGGCAGCCGGGCGGAACTTTTCCAGCAGACGGATATCATTCTGCAGGTTCGCGCTTGCGGTGCGAATCTGGAACGTGGCAGCGAAGACGAGTCCCGTTTGAAGCCAGGGCAAATTATCATTGCACACTGTGAACCGCTGGCTGAGGCGGCATCCCTGCAACAGATTGCCGGCAAAAATGTCACCGTGTTCGCTTTGGAAATGCTGCCGCGGATCACACGGGCACAGAGTATGGACGTGCTTTCCTCGATGGCGACGATTGCCGGTTACAAGGCGGTTTTGATTGCAGCGAACACCCTGCCCCGAATGTTCCCAATGATGATGACTGCCGCCGGGACAATCACTCCGTCGAAAGTTCTGGTGGTTGGTGCCGGTGTTGCGGGACTGCAGGCGATCGCGAGCGCCAAACGTTTGGGAGCGGTCGTCCATGCGTACGATATTCGGGCGGAAGTGAAAGAACAGGTCGAAAGTCTGGGCGGGAAGTTTGTCGAGTTGGAACTGGAATCGCAGGATTCCTCTTCGACCGGAGGCTACGCCAAACAGATGGACGAAGAATTCTACCGCAAACAGCGCGAACTGATGGCCAGGGTTGTCGCCGAGTGCGATGTCGTCATCACGACGGCAGCCATTCCTGGGAAGACCGCACCGATCCTCGTCACGGCGGAAATGGTCGAAGGCATGCAACCTGGTTCTGTCATTGTTGACTTGGCGGCAGAACGGGGTGGCAATTGTGAGTTGACCAGGGCTGACGAAACCATCGTCGAACATGGTGTAACGATTGTTGGACCGGTTAATCTCCCAGCGACGATTCCTCTGCACGCCAGCGAAATGTATTCCAGGAATATCACGACGTTTCTGCTCAATATCATCAAAGAGGGGCAACTCGACATTGATCTTTCGGATGAGATTGTGCACGACACTTTGATGACGCGCGATGGCGACGTCGTGAATGCGCGTGTGAGAGAAATCCTGAACCTTCCAACAATTGATCTGCCGATGACTGACGAAACGTCGGATGAATCATCGGGTCAGGAATCAATTGGACAGGAACAAAACGAAACAGACCAACCGGTTGTTGAAGACGATGCGATGGAAGATGATCCGGTTGTGAGCGAGGATGAAGGATACCCGTTGCGGACGGGCGAAGAAGGCAACGCATCCGATGCCGATTCTGATTCGGAAACCGGGTCAGACAAAAATGAAGCGGGAGAAAAGAACCAATGATTAATTGGAATACCACAATTCTTTTTGCGGCCGACGAAGTGGCCAAAGTCGCGGCCAGTTCCGACGGCAGCCCGCGCGTCATTTTGCTGCTGACTGTATTCGTGCTGGCGATTTTTATCGGGTTTGAGATCATCACCAAGATTCCACCGACACTGCACACGCCATTGATGTCTGGTTCCAATGCCATTTCTGGAATCACGCTGGTGGGGGCAATAATCGCAGCAGGAAGCGGTGATTCACATCTTTCAAAGATCCTCGGTTGCATCGCCGTGATTCTCGCCACGATGAATGTCGTCGGCGGTTTTCTGGTGACACATCGTATGTTGGGAATGTTCAAGCGGAAAGATTGACGCTTGACGAGTTGTGTTCTGAACGGGTTCTTTTTTTGCCTTTTGTCGGATTGCTGTTACCGTGAATGCTGCTACGCAGGATTTGATTTACCTTGTCGCCGCTGTGCTGTTCATTGTCGGGCTGAAGGGGCTGACTCATCCTCGAACCGCTGTCCGCGGGAATCTGTTCGGTGCCCTGGGGATGTTACTGGCCGCAGTGACGACATTGTTTGTTGCCGGGCTGAGTTTCGTTTACATCATTGTTGGTGTGGTGATTGGTGCGATGATCGGTGTCGTGCTGGCGGTGAAGATTCAAATGACCGCGATGCCCCAGCTCGTTGCCCTGTTTAACGGGTTTGGCGGCGGTGCTTCAGTCCTCGTGGCCGGTGCGTATCTTTACCTGCGGCTCAGTCGCGGAGAAACTTTGACACACGCCGACTCCATTGCCACGGCTGCCTCCGGTTTAATTGGTGCGGTGACGTTGTCCGGTTCTCTGGTGGCGTTCGGCAAATTGCAGGAATTGAATTTCGTTCGCGACATTCGCTTCCCTGGCCAGCAGGTCGCCAACTTGCTGTTGACGCTGATTTGTCTGGCGTTGGGGGGCTTGCTGGTGTTCTATCCAGATCACGCGAATCTGATCTACTGGATCATGGCTTTTCTGGGACTTGCCCTGGGCATTCTGCTTGTGATCTCGATCGGCGGAGCCGACATGCCCGTTGTGATCGCTCTGTTGAACTCGTATTCCGGGTTGGCAGCGGCGGCCACCGGGTTTGTCCTGTCGAATAACGTGCTGATTGTTTCCGGCTCATTGGTCGGGGCAAGCGGACTGATTCTGACCCGCATCATGTGCGTGGCCATGAATCGCTCACTCGGCGCTGTGTTGTTCGGCACGCTTGCGCCGTCCGGTTCGAGTGCCTCAGCGGATGAAGTTTACACAAACGTCAAATCGACCTCGGCCGACGAAGCTGCGATGTTGCTGGAAGTCTCCAGTCGCGTGGTCATCATCCCCGGTTATGGTATGGCCGTGGCGCAGGCCCAGCATGCCGTTCGTGATCTGACCAACCTGCTGACGAAACGTGGGATTGAAGTGGAATTTGGCATTCATCCTGTTGCGGGACGAATGCCGGGACACATGAACGTCCTGCTGGCCGAAGCTGACATTCCCTACGAACGCCTGAAGGAAATGGATCAGATCAACACGACATTGGAGACCGCCGATGTTGCGATTGTGCTTGGTGCCAACGACGTTGTGAACCCGGTTGCCCGGACCGATCCCAACAGTCCGATTGCCGGTATGCCGATTATCGATGTCGACAAGGCTCGCACGGTCATCGTCATCAAACGGAGCCTCAGCCCCGGTTTTGCGAAAATTCCGAATCCACTGTTTGCAGCTGATAACGCCTTAATGCTTTTCGGTGATGGTCGTCAGGCCATTGTTGACATCACTAAGGCTCTGCAGGAGGGATGACACCCGCAATGGCGGAATTCGCCTCGCATCATGTGCTTGCCATTGACGTTGGAAACAGCCGAATCAAATACGGATTGTTCACTGTCTCTGAGATGGAGCAGAATGGCCAGACAACGCGACAACTGCCTCGTATGTTGCATCATGGTCAATGTGATATCAATGATCCGTTTCCCTGGGAACAATTAATCGATTGGAGCCGGTTGGCCCAGGATGGTGTTGTCATTTCCGGGTCGAATCCCAAAGCGATTCGACCGTTGCTCGACACCTGGCCGAAACAGGCGGTTCCTGAGCCAGAGATCATCACTGAGAAGTCGTCATTGCCAATCACGGTCGATGTCGATTTCCCCGAGCAGGTGGGGATTGACCGTTTGCTGAACGCTGTGGCGGTGAACGCCATTCGACCTGAAGATCATCCGGTGTTGATTGTCGATTCCGGCACGGCGACGACGATCGATGCCGTCTGTTCCGAGGGACGGTTTGTCGGTGGGGCTATTATGCCCGGGTTTGATCTCACCGCAAAGGCATTGCATGAGTACACAGCTCTGCTGCCACGTATTTCGATGGATCAACTCGACGATTTTATTCACGTGCCGGTCGGTCGAAACACGATCGATGCTGTCTGCAGCGGCCTGTATTTCGGGCACTTGGGAGCGATTCGCGAGTTGTGTGATCAGATGACCCGGCAGTTATTTCGGCTCACTTTGCCGGGTGATGTCCATTCACCGGTGGCCGGTTCGACACCCTCTTCCGGCGCACACCCCGTATATTATCTGACGGGAGGCGGCGCAGCAGTGATTCATCAGGACCTGAACGAGTATGACTGGGAACCACATCTCGCGTTGCAGGGACTGGTGCTCACTTACCTCAATGTCATTGTGGGGCCGGACATGAAACCGGAATCTTCGACCCGATGACGATTGCTTCCGATCGACAGGTAATGAACACCGCTGCGGTGTTAACACCACAGGGGCGTGGTGCTGTGGCGACCATTCGTGTCTCTGCCGGGAATGAACTTTGTCGCACCGCAGTGCAACACTTGTTTGTCGCCGCCAACCATCGTGATTGGGATGACCAGCCGAATGATCGACCATTGTACGGTTGGTGGGGAAAAGCCCCTCAAGAAGATGTCGTGCTTTCGCGTTTCGGCGAAAATGAATTTGAGATTCACTGTCATGGTGGTTCAGCGGCGATACAACGCATCCTCACCGACCTCAACGAAAAAGAGATTGCAACCGTTCATTGGGCGCAGCAACTTACCACCGAGCAGAGCTTGTTTGAGACGGAGTGCCTTACAGCACTTTGCCAGGCGACGACGTTGCGAACGTCGGAAGTTCTCTTGCGGCAGCAAAGTGGGTTGTTGAAGTCTCATCTGGAAGGACTACATGAATTGGCCACCGATGCCGCACAATGGGTTGCTGTCAATCAGGCGATTATCCATGACGCGTTGACGCGATTACGGAACTGGTCTGATTTTGGATTGCATCTCTCGCAACCGTGGAAGGTGGCGATCATCGGTCGCCCCAATGTCGGCAAGTCGAGCCTGATCAATCGATTGCTCGGATACGATCGCAGTATTGTCTTCGATCAACCGGGGACAACACGTGATGTCGTTACGGGTGAAACGGCACTGGATGGCTGGCCCGTACGATTCGTCGATACTGCCGGACTGCGGGATGCAACCGAATCCCTGGAGCAAGCCGGCATCGCACGAGCGCGGGAGGCTATTCAACAGGTTGATTGTCGGTTGCTGGTTCTTGATCTCAGCGAACTGCTTCAAATCGAAGATGTGGAATTGCTTCAAACGTGGCCCGATGCAATCGTGGTCGCGAACAAATCGGACCTGAAACCGGCCTGGAATGTGTCGGAGGTCGATCGGTGTGAATTGTCGATCTCAACGCAGACAAGTGAAAACGTTGACGAGCTAATGAGGGAAATCGTCCATCGCCTGGTTCCCGATGTCCCTTCTGATGAAACGCCTGTGGCCGTCAGCCAGCGACAATGTGATCTTGTCGAGAAGGCGCAAGTCGCTGTTGAGGCGGGAGATCGCGAGAGATTGTACAAACTGCTTGCAGAGATCCTGACAGGCGTGGAATAATGGGCGTTCGCAAAGAATTGTTCACATCTTGATTTCTGCTGATCGACTTGAGGTTTGACATGGCGCGCACGCTTTTCGCGATTCCCCTGTTTGCTCTACTTCTGCTTCTCTTTTCCGAGTCTGGTTCTGCATCAGAAAACTGGCCTCGGTTTCGTGGTCCGTACGGAAACGGTCACTCCAATGCGACCACGGTGCCATTGAAATGGAGCGAGACGGAGAACATCGTCTGGAAGACAAAAACTCATGGCAAGGCGTGGTCATCGCCTGTGATCTGGGACGATGAAGTCTGGCTCAGCACGGCGACTGAAGATGGCAAAAAGATGGCGTTACTATGCGTTGACAGGCAATCGGGTAAAATCAAACACGACATCATCGTATTTCATAACGATGACCCTGATTTCTGCCACGATTTCAACAGCTATGCCTCCTGCACCCCGGTGATGGAAGAGGGGGTCATCTATCCTCATTTCGGCAAGTACGGTACAGCCTGCATCGACACGGCTACGGGAGAAAAGATATGGGAGCGGCGCGACTTTGACTGCGATCATCATCGTGGACCTGGTTCGTCACCCATCATCTACAAAAATCTGTTGATTGTTGCGTATGATGGCGTTGATGTGCAATACATTGCCGCCATCGACAAACGAAACGGAAAGACCGTCTGGAAAACTGACCGTGGCATTCTCAAACATGTCAGCAATCCCGACATGCGTAAGGGATATGGCACACCATCCATTGTTGACGTAAATGGCCAGCCACAACTGGTCACTTCGGGCGGGTACGCAACGCTTGGGTTAAATCCGGATGATGGAACGGTCATCTGGCGGGTCGTGCATGGCGGAATGAACAGTTCAGCGACTCCTCTGTTCACCGACGACACAACAATCGTTTCCGCTGGCACGGGGGGATTGCGTGCAGTCCGACTCGGACGTGAGGGGAATCTGGAGGGGGATGATATTCGCTGGAGCTTGAAGAAAGGTGCCTCACTCCGTTCATCTCCCCTGTTGCTGGATGGGCATCTCTACATGGCGACTGACAAGGGGGCCGCCACATGTGTCGACGCCAAAACCGGTGAAGTCATCTGGCAGGGACGATTGGGCAGCAATTTTTCCGCCTCTCCCATTTTTGCAGTGGGACGGATTTATTTCTGCGATCAGGATGGCATAACAACCGTGATCGCACCGGGCAAGGAATTCAAAATTCTCGCGAGAAACCGGCTTGATGATGGATGCATGGCTTCTCCCGCCGTTTCGGGAAAATCGCTATTTGTTCGCACCATATCGCATCTTTACCGAATCGAGCACTGACGGTCGCAGGAGATTGGCTTACCAGTTTTCGAGATGTTTCGCGGGGGCGATAGTGGGACAGTTGCTTGCGCTGTCGTGGAGACACTGGAAATGTGTTCGCGTTGCTTGATGCAGGAACCCTCGGCACAATAAGGATACAAATCCACATCCCTTGTCTGAATACTCATCCATTTACATGATCGAATCGCTCAAAGAATTGGAATCGCAATTGCGGCAAAGTCGGCTCCTCGATGCCGAAACGGTTGACAACTGCCTGACGCGATATTCCAAGGCATCAAATGCGCTGGAGTTGGCACACGATCTTGTACGTGACGAGTTTGTGACGCGATGGCAGGCGAAGCAATTGTTGCACGGGAATTCCGATTTTCATATCGATGATTTCCTTTTGTTGGATCAGCTGGGCAAAGGGGGGATGGCGACTGTCTACAAGGTGCGGCATCAACCCACCGGCGAGATTCAGGCATTGAAGGTGCTGGCGTCTGATCGACATGGAGAACGGCTTTCAATGAGCCTGTTTCTTCGCGAACTGATTATGAACTCGAGCCTGCGTCATCCGAACATTGTCAGAGTGTACGATGCCGTCTGCGACACGAACATGCGGTATTACTCAATGGAGTTTGTCGAGGGGCGGGACTTGCGGTATTGGATTGACGGCATGTCTCCGTTGCCGATTGACTGGGCCTGCGAAATCGGACGGCAGATTGCGTTGGGACTGCAATATGCCCACACACAAGGATTCGTACATCAGGACATCAAGCCTGAAAACATCCTGATTACTTTTGTTGACGCCCGTCCTGTTGTGAAAATCCTCGATATGGGCATCTCGACTTTGCTGAATGAAGTCGACCCGCCCGCTAACGAGCAGCACACTCAATCGTTGCTCGGGACACCGGCCTACATTGCACCGGAACAACTCAACGGCATTCGGCAGGGAGAACTCCGTTCCGACATTTACAGTCTCGGTTGTACTTTATTTGAGATGATTTGCGGCGAACAACTCTGGATCGGCGAGAATAAGGTTGAAATTCTGCGGCAGAAGACCAATCGAGACGCAGTTCGGCTGTCTGATTTACGGGATGATATTCCGCCGGAGTTGGACAACTTTGTCGCTCAGATGCTCTCACGCAAACCGCAATTGAGACCAGCGACCGCGATGCAGGTGGCGGTGCGACTTCAAAAGTTTTCGCCGGGTGAACTCTCCGATCCTGGATTCCCATCGGAGGTGCAGCCAAACCTGTTGGGGGAAGCCCGATCGCCAGGCCATCTTCTCTTAATGGAGGGGACCGATCCGATCGATTCCGTTCGAACGACGCGGTTGACGACGAGTCATTGAATTATTCAAGTAGAGCAGCTTGCTTTTTGGTGTGACGTCTCTGTCTCGTGAGAGCTTTTGTTTGCAGGCCGAAAAATGTCCATCGCGCCACGAAGGAGTGTAATACGCTCTATTCAACCTGATGTCGATTGGTTACGATTTCTTCTTCTGTGCCGGAACGAAGTGATACCAGTTCCCTCGCACGTTCAGCACGACATCGCCCAGCGCCAGATACCTGGCAAGCCGGGCATCTTTGTCCAGCAGGTCGAAATACTGTTTCGATCCGATTTCGACTTTCTCAATCTTTTTCACTTTTTTCGGATCATAGCTGCTGTCGTACCACAATTTCCCCTGATTATAAAAGGTCTTGGCACCGATGTATCGAATGGCCGACAGAATGGATCGGCGTTTTCCGGTTCGACCCGATGCGCGATCAAGGTCAGCCAGTTCCTGCTCGGCGGCGCGATAATAGCGGTTTGCTTTACCACCCGCGAGGTCCTTTCGGCTGTCCGCAAATTTCTTTGCGGCTTCGACGGCATTTTGACCTGTTGGCCTGTTCGCCGGAGGTGCCGATGCTTGCGGGACAACAGCACCGTTGATCACAACCGGACCACCGCCACCGAATCCACCCTTGGCATTGTTCAATCGTCCTCGAAGAACTTGTCCAAGCTGTTTGGTATCGGCCTTGGAGACCAGGTCATCTGCGATCAGGAACGACGTGTAGGGGGTGATGATGCCGTAGCGTTTCGCCAGGTACGTCACCTCATCCACCAGTTCCTCATCTTCCAT
>JANQSH010000072.1 GCA_028284145.1 Planctomycetaceae bacterium
GGTCATAAACATCGGGTCGCCCGGGTCGCTGGGACAAACAAACAACGGCACCGGTTTCGCCGCCACCGAGACCAGGAGGGGGTTCAAACTGGGGGCCCAGGGTAGACCGGTCAGCAAGGGTTCATCGAAATCGATCTGCAGATAGACATTCGTCTGTTCCAAATAAGGCAAAATCTGAGCCTGGGGCGAGTAATTGTGGTTCCACGTGGCGGCCAACAACGGGAACCGTGAATGCGCGTCGTAATAATTATGGAGTGCCAGTCCCAACTGTTTCAGATTGTTACGACAATGGGTGCGGCGTGCCGCTTCGCGCGCCTGTTGCACAGCAGGCAATAAGAGCGCAATCAGGATCGCAATGATGGCGACGACCACCAGCAGTTCAATGAGCGTAAATCCGGACCGTTTCATGTTGCAGCTCCAAAAGCCAAATGAGAAAGCAGAACACACTGGTCAAGCACGTCGCCAGCGACCAGCGCAACTCGCACAGCATACACAAGTGACTACTCACTGTAAATGCAATACATTTGCATTTTAGTGCTTGAAGCAAAGATTCAGTGGCCGAATTCATCGAGCAAGTGATCCCCAGATTCCGTAGGGTCAAAATACTCCGCCGAATGCTATCTGCAGTTCAGGACAAGCGTTTCGCGTCGTCAATTTTCCATCGCAGCGGATTCGATCGACGAACGGATCTAGCCAGCATAAGCGCGCTTACCAAGAAACTGGAGGGGAAACTGGGAAACAAGTTGAGTTGTCTCCCGAAGCACGACGACCGCTCACTGAGAAATCGGCGATGGAACGCCGATCCTGGAAATCGTCGACAACAGCCGAAACGATTAGTGGATTGCTTAACTGCAAGGGAGGAATCAAGTTCTGGAAACTGTCCGCTGTGCGAGTTCTTTTGAGCGACTCGCCGACTTTCGGCAAATGACGTGCTGCCGCCTATTCGTCAGTCCCGCCGCCAACAAATCACGAGCCAGGCTCGTAGTATTGGTTATTGCAAGGTACGTCGCGTAACAGGTTTCATTTATTGCGTAGCTGTGTCAATTTCGAGGATGGGTGCCAACGACATGATGTGGTTCTTCGAGTGACTCTAACGGCGGCCAAAGAACAGGGTTGATATCGCGATCATGCACAATCACGAAATGACGCTCAGCCTCGCGTTTGGACTAGGTGCACTTCATGCACTGGAACCCGGTCATGGCAAATCGGCAATGCTGATCTATTTGGCTGGCGAACGCCGGAGTTTTCTCCATCCGCTTGTCATGGGGCTTTCGAGCGCCTTTTCGCATTCGCTGTCCCTGATCGGAATCGCGGCAATCGTGCACCTGACCCATCACCTGATCACCGGCGATCATCACCACGCCGATGAAGGCGTGACCGAAGCAATGAGGTGGATCAGTGCTGGATTGGTTCTGGTCGTTGGTCTCTGGATGATCTGGTTGGCGAGGAGCTCCAAGCCGAGCAGCTGCGACTGTGGTCACCACGATCATGCCTGCGACAATTCCTCACAAGAAAGCGAATCCAATTCGTCCGCAAAGACGAGTTACTCGATGAGCGCGTTACTCGGGGCTGCATTTGGTCTGATGCCATGTCCATCGGCATTGGCTGCGTACTTTTCAGGGCTTTCCTCGGGCTCGCCGATCAACGCATATATCGTCATCGGATTGTTCGCGGCAGGGATCGCGTTTTCGTTGACGACGGTCGGAATGGTCGTTCAGGTTTTTGGAAGCCGCTTCTCAAAGACTGACTCGCGTCTATCCCGCTTGCCCTGGGGATATCTCCGGGGGGTCTTGATCACCATGGTTGGACTGGTCTATTTGGGGTTTGTCGCACTCCATTAGGCCGTTCATTGAACAGGAAAATTCACACAACTCTCGATCGCCAACGAGCATTTTTGAGCTGACGGCAGCGCGAGTTCTCGCCACTGACTAATGCAGTGCAGTTCTGCCAGAATCGCAAGCAGATTGGTGTATCTTAACTGCCGACCGCCGCATCACGATCTGATCGGAGGTCACCTCTCCGTGCTGGGGACAGACCTTCTGGTAGCGAATGCGGCTCTGGCAGGAGCCGTGCAGTTGATCGAACGACGTTTGGCACCTTCGAGAGTTCCGTGCCAGTAAATCGGGTGTCGTACCTTCGGTGCGGCACTCTGGCGACACCATCAGCGCATTCGTGCTCGTCAAAGCCAGGTTCTGAATTAGTAAGCCACCTTGCCGGTTTTCGTTCGTCGTTTCGCTTGTTGGGCGTGCAAACCAATATCTAGACACAATCATGACAGCGGCCGCGGAGCAGGATCTCTGTGACCTGTCCGAAGCGTTCGCTGACCGTCTTGCTCCGGTTGGTCAGT
>JANQSH010000097.1 GCA_028284145.1 Planctomycetaceae bacterium
CAAAGGAGCTTGCCATGATGGGTTACGAACTTCTCTTTAAATCCTGTCGTTTCACGGGAAAACTGAAGGAGCAGGCAAACCCATTCACTCGGGAACCAATGAGCGTTCCTGAGATTAAGCCGCTCACCGAAAGTGAGGTTGATGCTGTTCAAGCTGTCGTGGACGGAGCTGGTGGATCGGACGACGGCTGCGTAAACTTCTCCAAATTCTCGGATGGAGGCGAGGCCGAGTTCAGCACCGATTTCGCGGAAAAAGCGTGGATGTTATTTATTTGTGTGCAACCATCACCTGCACTGATCAATTTTATCTACAACCTCTTGGTCGCGGGAAACTGGGCGATCTGTCTTGAATACGCTGTAATCAAGACGCCGACAACGGCAATCGAGTCTCCACCTGACAAGTTTCCCCAGATTATAGAATGCCATTCTGCCGACGAACTCGGGGAACTTCTTGCCAGTGGTATTTACGGTGGACCCCAACCTATGGACAGTTGACGGGGTTGGATGCTGATCATCTCGCCCGACTTCTTCAAGCTGATTAACCCAAGATCCTGCTGTCGATCCCGCTGCTCGAGCTGTCGCTGACACTGTGGTTGCTGTTCAAGGGCATTAAGGTCGATGCGAAGTGAGCAAGCGTCCGCAGTTGTTGCGGAAATCGATGAGTGGGAGATACCGCTGTTAGACGTCGGCTTTAGGTTTTTTCCAAAATTGCTCGGTTTTGGAAAACGGTCATGGGAACCCGCAGAAACGGTTGAATTCTTGAGACTGCTCGCATCCATCGTCACCTAATTCACCTGGATTGCCTCTACAAGTTGCTTGGCGAGTTGTTTTTCCTCGGGCGTGAATGATTTTTTCATGCGACGGATTGGATAGTTTGATTCGTTTTCTGAAACTGGTTCCGTGACCAACATCAGAGCGATGTCGCTGAGGACATACTTTCTGTGATCTAGATCCTCAATTTCTTGAGCCACACTCACGGAGTGCCTTAACGTAGCCAATGACTGTGTATGGTCGCCCAACTGAACCAGAACGGAGGCAATTCTGACGAAAGAGTTCGCCCTTAGCCCCAAATCTTCAATCCGTTGGGTCGTTTCCACAGCTTGCTGGATGTTTCCCGCGTTGGCGAAATCTTTCGCATTGTCGCTTAGGTAGCTGTCATTAAAAAACT
The DNA here is from genome assembly GCA_028284145.1 of Planctomycetaceae bacterium. Classification (GTDB taxonomy): domain Bacteria; phylum Planctomycetota; class Planctomycetia; order Planctomycetales; family Planctomycetaceae; genus JANQSH01. The sequence goes on from JANQSH010000097.1 coordinate 1,168, forward strand.
TAAAATCACTGTCACTTTCAATCTCATGCCTCCGGGCCTCTTCCAAGAGCTGCTTTTGGAATGGCGAAACGTCGTCCAACAATACTCCCGCTCTAGTGGGAGTGGTAACGGTGAAGACATGACCGCACTCATGATCCACGCTCTGTTGAGCTAGTCCCAACACATCCTTCAGGGATGCCAAATCCAGTGAAGTCTGCTCTGTCGTCGCTAGAGCCGAGATAATGTCCCGACGGGTGGATGTATCAAGGATTGGAAACTCACGCTTCTCGTCCACGTCCAACGCTTGATTTAGTGCCGCCACTGCCTGTTCCGTGTTTCCAGCCTCGGCAAGTGATGACGCAATAACGATTAGAGCGGGTGCTTTGTTGTAATCGTCGTCAAGCTTTTCGGCCATGTAAATAGCCAGGCGAGTCGGTGTATCCCAATTGTCTGTCGCCATCTCATGTTCTTTCCCACACCCCACCACAATGCTCAGAACTGCGAAAATAAGAGTGTATTGAGTGATCCTCCACATTTGGCTGACCTTTTCACCCCCGCACCTGTGAAACGCAAGCATAAGGGTTTAGTATACATTCCGCGTGCAAAACCAGGAATAGGACTGGTATCAACAGGACAGCGTTTGCCGTGAACGTGAGGTTTCACGAGATGTCGCGCATTACCTGGAACCTCACCTGAAATATCATTTCGTCGAGATACGCTTATTGAGATCCTCGAGATACGATTCCCACTTAGTTTCGTCGTTGCGCGCGTGCATGTCGACCATGACGATATACACGTTCAGGTCTGCAAGACGCTTCTTCAGGTGCTCCCTGAGCCTGCCGAACATTTTTCTGTCGTATACTCCATTCTCGTAAAATAA
>JANQSH010000121.1 GCA_028284145.1 Planctomycetaceae bacterium
ACAGATTAACACCAACAGCCCCATCGGGGCTTTCCCAATGTTCCGGCCCCTTTGGAGGGGCCTTCCTAATGCCACGCCCTCTGGGCGTGGTCGATTACTGGGAGCCCTGTAAAGATACCCAAGATCGGAACCCTCTGGAGGCACTTCGACCGTCACAGTTTTTCCGGTTTGCGCATCAGTTTTTGTAACAACAGCTCGCGGATTGCCGCCGTATTGCTTCTGAAATGACTTCGCCAACCCTTGTCCGACGCCCTCAAGTATGCCCATTTCTCTTTTCGGAAAATACTCTCGCCATAGTATCGACTTGACTTTCTCAGACTTTGCAAGTTTGCGTTCAAATTGCCATGAAAGTAACCCTTCTTGGCGATACTCGATTTGAAGACGCTTTTCCAAAATATTTGCCTCCGGTGAACTCAGCCGGTTGATATTCGCTATTTCAACATCCACGTCAAACAATTTGCCAGATTGCCATGAAACATAATCCGATATTACATCGGGAAATGGCTTAGACCTATCTTTCGGAATTGAAAATCTATCTGGGTTGGATCGCTCTAGAGTGTATTTGTCAGATTCACTTAGATTCTTGAAGTCGTCGATGTCTAGCAGATGTTGGTCATCAATCTCTATCGTCGCAACAGCTAGGGGAATTCTCTTTCCATTGATCTCAATAGGGTGAAAAATGTGACAGAACTGATCGGAAAGATGTTGTCTCTCGATGTAGATCTCAACAATTGCGATGAGCAGCCTGCCCACATCATCTACGTTGTCCAGATCAATGCCAGTTCGCTCGAATTCATCTTGCAAGGACCTGTCACATTCATGGTTTGCCAACAGATGTGAAAGTCGCTGACCATTTGGAATATCGTCCACCGTTCGTTTGAAAAGGCCGTGATATACCCTCTTCTCATCATCCGTGAGCAGTCGCAAAGCCTGTTGAAAGTTCTGATTCAACAAACGGACCTTTGCCTCCAACGTGTATCCGCCCCTGCGAACCTCACTTGCCGTAGGTATTAATTCGCTTCGTGAATATGATGCCTTTTTGGTGGATAGCGTGGGTTTACCGCTGGTTATTGATGGATTCGGCTGTGGGGCTGTTAAATTCCTTTCAGGTTGTGATGCTCGCAGTTTATCCGCATCGTCGTCGGCAATGCTCTCAGTTTTCAACGTGTTGCGACGTGAGATTTCGCCTATATTCTGAGTGATCGCCGAACCATTGCTTGATGATGTTGGTTCGTAAGGTTCTAATTCGTTGCTACTCTGAAGCGGAAGAAGGCAGGACTCCTACAATTGAGCAAATCCTTGAAGCGATTGAGGGCTCTCCGGTCGAAGGTCGTGCGTCAGGATGGCGTCAGACAGCCCAGAGAGCCATTGAGAGCCTCTCTTTTGCTCAATTCAGCACAGAGGTAGGCGATCAGCAGGAATTCGCAAGAAACCTGCTTAGAACCAATACAATCATTGAGATGGATGCTCTTCCAGAGAACGCCAGGAAGTTCTTGGTCACCATTCTTTCTCAATGGATTTACTTCGTTCAGATGCAGACCAGGTATCGTGAAGAGCTGCAGATGGTGATCGTGGTGGAGGAGGCTCACCACGTGCTCCACAAGCGAACTGGAGCCTCAAAAGAGCTTGCTCTTGAGACTCTACTGCGGCTTTGTCGTGAGCTTGGTATTGGATATGTCTTGGTTGATCAGCAGCCGACACTGGCCAGCTCATCGGCCCTGGGAAACTGTTACACAACAATCATGATGGCCCAAAAAACGCCTGCTGATGTTTCAATGGCAGCTGGGCTCTCAATGATTGATTCGAGCCAGAAAGATATTTTTCAAAAGCTTCCAGTAGGTCATGCTGTTGTCAAAATGGCTGATCGGTGGCGAGAGCCTTTTTTGGTGAGGATTCCACTTGTCGATTTAGACAAGGGAAGTGTGGATGATCAAAATTTGAAAAACTATCTGAATTTCGATTTCACGCAGGGACATCACGTAAGTGGGAACCGACATCTTAAGCCGTTTTCGCTTAAGAATTTTACACAGCAAAACACTCTCTTAGCTCTAAATCGGTTAAGAAGCAGTGGGAACCCGATCGTGTGAGCGATGCTGAACTTCGGTGGAACGCTCAAAACCATGTGAATATGGTCTGACATCGCATGCCCTTCCAACATCTCCACACCGCGTTGCCGACACAATTCACGAAGAATCAAGCCGACTTGGCTCCGTCTCTGGTAGTGTCTGTCAAGGCTTTGTATTGGGGTACGGATTGACATAACCCGCTCCGTTGTCGTTCCCTGTAACTTCATCAACCCCTGACTTCCAGTCGGAACGCTGTACCAGGTTCATGCACACTCTCGCAATCCGCGTGCATCGGCTTGCTTTCAATGGTCGCAATGCCTCAACCAACACGGTGGTTGAGAGGCAAATGAATCATCATCGGCAGGAAAATGTTGCCACATCGATGTAGAGTTAATTTTAATGTGTGATATAACTGCAGAACGTGTTAGTGGTGTTGCTAGATGGTCGTTTTTTTGTTCCACATTGGGGGGGTGAGCATTGATGTATGAGCGAATTACGGTTTGGTGCCTGTTGTTGTGGATTGCGAACATTGTGCAAGCGTTTGAGCCGAGGCATGATACGGAAGTGAAAAATACATCCACTCCCATTGTGGTGGGTGATTGTCGCATCAAATTGATGGATCGTGTCGTGTTGGCGAGTGATCGAGTCGGCATTTTGGATTTCGTCGTGGCACAGGAAGGAGACCGCATTCTCAAGGACCAGGTTGCCGCGCGGCTAAAAGACTCGGTTATTCAGGCCAGGCTGTCGGCAGCGCGGAAAGAGGCGGCAAGTGATGCAAACGTTCGCCTGGCAGAAAAGGCATACGAATTCGCCGTCATTCAATTGCAGAAGTCTCGTCAGGCGTTTCTCGACGATGCCGTGACGGAATTGGAAATCAAGCGTCTCGAAGTGGCCGCTGCTCAGGCGAAAATTGAAATCGAAGCAGCACAGATGCTGAGGGAGTTGAATCAGGAGACTGTGAAACAGGTGGAGGCGGAATTGGGAACACACGTTGTTCATGCTCCATTCTCAGGCGTTGTTACGCGTCTGTTCAAACAGAAGGGGGAAGCTGTGAATCAGGGCGATCCCATTCTCGAATTGACCAGTACACGACGCGTCAAGGTCGAAGGGTACGTCATTCCTGAGGATGCGTGGCGGATCAAAAAGAACACAGATGTTTTGGTCACGATCAAAGATGCCAAAGAACATCAAGACGACAAACGCGACGAGTATCCCGGACGAATTCAGTTTGTGGATGTGAGCATCAATCCGGTGACACGCAAAGTCCGGTTTTGGGCGGAAGTTGGAAATTCTGAGAATTCACTCAAACCAGGCGTTGAGGCAGAGATCATGATTTATCCCGATCGGGAGTTCAGGAAGCCAGGCTCATTGAATGTTGGGCGTGCGGATTTGCCTATGGAGACGAATCGGTGAAATCGGCTGAACTGAAGCAACTCCCTTCGCGCGATCGCCCACTGCCACTGCAGATGCGCGGGGATTTGACCACTGAGAAGATTCTCTTTCAGGGAGAGGTTCATTTCGTTATCAAAGATTCGGTGGGATTGAACTACCATCGTCTTATGCCCGAACAATACCGGACGCTGGAAATGCTGGATGGCCACATTTCGCTGGACGAGTTGAAGGAGCGGCTGCGTCGCGAATTCCCCGCCCGGCTATTCGATCTGCAGGATACTCAGCGTTTCGTAATCGACCTGCATCAGAAGGGGTTGCTAATTAGCGATCGTCCGGGACAGGGCGTCTCGCTTATCAGGAGACAGCGCGAGCAACGGTGGCAGAAAACCAGGCAGGTGATCCGCAACCTGCTATTTCTGCGGCTGCCGGGGTGGGACCCCGAGCCAACGTTGAAAGTGATCTATCCGTGTGTGAAATGGACGTTCCATCCGTTGGCAATCATGCTGGCGGTGATATTCGTCATTTCATCCTGGGTTTTCGTTGGTGTTCAGTTTGGGGAAATTCAACGTCGCATACCGGAATTTCAACAATTCTTCGGCTGGCCCAATTTGCTTTACCTTTGGATTGTGTTGGCCTTCACAAAAGTGCTGCACGAATTCGGGCATGGTTTGAGTTGCCACCATTTCAAGGGCGAATGCCATGAGATGGGACTGATGCTTCTGGTTTTTAGTCCGACTCTGTATTGCGACGTCACCGACTCGTGGATGATGCACAGCAAGTGGAAGCGGATCGCCATCGCGGGAGCCGGGATGTATGTGGAAGTTCTCCTTTCGGCGGTTTCCATTTTTCTCTGGTGGCATTCGCAACCCGGTTTATTCAACCATCTTTGTTTGAATATCTTCTTTGTGACGATGGTCACGACAGTCATTTTCAACGCGAATCCACTGATGCGGTACGATGGCTACTACATGCTGGCTGATTTTCTGGAGATTCCCAACCTGCGTCCCAAGGCAAACGAACAGGTCAGAAACTGGTTCTCCTGGTATTGTCTTGGCATCGAACAGCGGCCCAATCCGTTCCTCCCACAACGGGGAAAGGTCTGGTTTTTTCTGTACGCCGTTGCCGCTACGTTGTACCGCCTGCTGTTGGTTCTTGTAATTGCAACTTTTCTCTATACCGTCCTCAAACCATATGGCCTGCAGAGCATCGGTGCGACCATTGCCCTGTTTTCGATTGGTGGAATGTGTTTTGGCCTTTGTCGCTCGGTCTACAAAATTCTCTCTGCACCAAGGAGTGAACCGATGAGTTTTCGAAAGCTCGGCATCACACTCGCAATTGTTACGGGGAGCATTACAGGTGTGATGTTCGCCCCCATTGGCTGGCATTTGGAGGCCCCCTTCGTAGTTGAGCCGCATCAGGTACGGCATGTTTATTCCGTCGTCCCCGGTCGTGTGAGAGAGATTTCCATTCAACCGGGCGATCGCGTGACAGAAGAGATGCAACTGGTTTGGATGGAGAATGAAGAACTGGAGGATCAACTTCGAAAGATGTACGTCGAGATTGACGCATTACACAAGGAAGTGAAACTGTACCGTGCATTGGATGATGTTGCGGGCAGGACTGTGGCGGAAGAAAAACTGGCCGGGACATTGTCGCAGTTGAATGAGTTTGAGCAAAGAGTGGACCAGTTGATCGTGACTGCGCCACTGGACGGTCGCGTCGTCGCACCGAATTCCACTACAAAGCCAGTTCTGAGAGAACCCAGGGAACAGTTGGCGTCCTGGTCCGGCTCCCCCCTTTCATCAAAAAATCGAGGAACGTTTCTGGAGCCGAGAACACACCTGCTGAGCATCGCGCCGAATTCACGGTTCGATGCGATCCTGTATGTTGATCAGGCTCATCGGGACGATCTGGATATTGGGAAAAGTGTTGAATTGAAGTTCGATGCATTTCCAAATCAGACATTTCAGGGTCGTGTTCGCGACATCTCTCATCGCGAGGAAGAATTCGTTCCGTTGGGAATCTCGAATAAAACCGGTGGTGAGCTTCCGACAGTGACCGATGCACAGGGACGGGAGCAGCTGGCAAGTGTGGCTTATCGGTCCACAGTTTTTTTGGAAGGGGAAACCGATGGATTTGTGACCGGCATGCGTGGGCGAGCGCGGTTCCTGGTCGAAGAACGTACGATTGGCGAATGGATCTGGCGTTACCTGCGACGGACGTTTTTCTTCCGGCTTTAGTAACTATTCAAATTCCCCTAAGAACTACCGCTCGTGCTGAATTGGGAAGGATCTTCTCGGATGAGCTGAAATGAAAGATCTCTGATCTTCAATCTTCCATTCTTCGTACGTTTTTCGGTCAGGCGAATTCATGCAATCAGTTTGCCGATCACTTTCCCACCAGGCTGGCTGAACTGTTTGAATCGGTCGGCGCGATAAAACGTCAGTTTATTGTCATCGAAGCCCTGCAAACGCAGTGACGTCACATGGAAGTCGTGTACATGATATCCATCTTCGAAGGCTTCCATACTGAATTCGTCCGTCGTGCAGAGTTGCTTTCAGGTGTTGTATTGAGCGTTGCTCTAGCGCAGCGCTCCGATTGGAAGTCAGGGTTCAATGAAGTTGCAAGAATCGACAACGGAGCGGGGTATATCAATCTGCATCTCAAAATAAAGCTTTGACAAGACACGAGAGCCGTTCATCTTTTCGTGCAACGCCTCCGGTTCGTAGGGGCCTGTGTTTACAGGCCAATCGACATTCATCGTGGCACAGAAGAGCGTAATACGCTCCATCAGTTTTCGGTTGATGAAAACAGGAACATGTCTGCGAGCGCTTTCTTTTGGGCCACAATTCCTGTTAGGCTGAATGCGCTGGCGGAAGCGCGCCACACTCCTGTTTTGCAAACCTCACAACTTTTGAAAGGAAGCCGATCGATGAAACTGGCCTGTTCCTGCTTTCTCTCAATGATTGTGATCTCTACGTTCACCGGGATGGTTTGTGCGGATGCTTCGCGACCTGCAAAAAAACAAATCGTAAAGATTTTCATCCTCGCGGGGCAGTCGAACATGGAAGGGAAGGCGAAGAACTCGTTGCTTGATCATCAGGCGACCGATCCCAAAACGGCCAGTCTGTTTGCTCACCTGCGCGATGGCGATGAGTGGACCAGACGGGATGATGTGTTCATCAAGTTTCTGAATCGGCATGGTAAATTGACAATTGGTTATGGCAGCCCGAACCGAACAGGTATCGAACTCGAATTTGGCCATGCAATGGGTGAGCATTTTGATGAACCGATATTGCTGATCAAGACCGCCTGGGGCGGGCATTCACTGGTGAGGAATTTTCGCCCACCTTCAGCCGGACTGCCGAAAAAGGAGATTCTGCAAGCTGAATTGGAAAAAGCGAGGAAACGCATCGAAAAGAAGAAAAACAAAGCACCGTTGCCGACGATGGAGGACATGAAGTCCGGCTATGGTCAGTCGTACCGGAATATGATGGAAGAAGTCCGCTCGACATTGAAGAATACGGATACCCTGTTCCCTGAGTTGAAAGGGCATCGGCCAGAGATTGCAGGGTTTGTCTGGTTTCAGGGTTGGAACGACATGTATGGCGGGCAGGAAGAGTACGCGCAGAACATGAAGCTGTTCATCAAAGATGTGCGTAACGATCTGGGGGCGCCGAACATGCCATTTGTCATTGGCGTAATGGGCCAGAATCAATCGAAACCGGCGAAGGGAAATATGGCGATCGTGAAGGAAGCCCAATTGTCGATGGAAAAGGTGCCGGAGTTCTCGGGCAATGTCAAAGCGGTGAAGACTGATGTGCTCGTTGACAAAGCGGCTGAAGAACTCTATCCAAAATGGCGCGACAACTTCGAGCAATGGGAAAAGACCGGCTCCGACTTTGGCTACCATTACATGGGGAGCGCCATCTGGTTTAATCGTATCGGCCGTGCGATGGGCGATGCAATGCTGGAGATGTTGAAATCCTGATCGACATGGTGGGTTTCTGGAGCAGTTTACTTTCTGGTGTAACATCTCTGGTTCGTGGGGGCCTATGTTTACAGGTCGAACGACGTCCATCGCGGCACAGAAGAACGTAATACGCTCATTTGCACACGCGAAACAGCCTGCTGATTTACTCCAACGAAAGATGTACGGAAATGCGCCTTGCCTACTCACTGCTTGCGATCTCTTTGATTTGTCTCATCGGCAGCGCCAACCCTGTGGATAAAACGGAAATCGCGCGAGGTCGTGTTTTTCACGATGCGAACAAAAACAGGAAGTTGGATGCCGGAGAAAAACTGCTGGCAGGAATCAAAGTTTCCAACGGACGCGACATTGTTGTCACAAACGAAGAGGGGGCTTACTCGCTCACGATCGATAACGACGATATCGTTTTTGTCATCAAGCCTCGCGGCTGGCGAACCCCTCTCAGCCATCATAACCTGCCACAGTTTTACTACATTCATAAGCCCGATGGTTCACCAGACCTGGATTACGCAGGCGTTGCACCAACGGGTGACTTGCCGGAAACAATCAATTTCCCGCTCTATCCGCAGGAAGAACCGGAGGAATTCAAAGCGATTCTGTTTGGAGATCCGCAACCACGCACCAGGAAAGAAGTTGACCACATCACACACGATGTGGTTGAAGAGCTAATCGGTACCGATGCCGCTTTTGGCGTCACTTTGGGGGATATCGTGTTCGATAAACTGGAATTGTTCGAACCGTTGAATCAATCGATCGCGCTGATTGGGATCCCCTGGTACAACGTGATTGGCAATCACGACTTGAACATGGATGCGCATCAGGATCACCACAGCGATGAAACCTTTGAGCGCGTTTTCGGCCCGCCTTATTATTCATTCGATTACGGCCCGGTTCACTTTCTGGTTCTCGATGATGTCGAATGGTTGGGTCGGGAAAAGAAGTACCGTGGTGGGTTGGGACCAGATCAGATGGCCTTCATTAAGAATGATCTCGCATCAATTCCGAAAGACCAGATGGTTGTGCTGATGATGCACATTCCAATCATTGGCGTCGAGAACCGACAGGAACTGTATCGATTGATCGAAAACCGGCCCTTCTGCATTTCGATTTCCGGCCACACACATTGGCACGAACATCGGTTTATCACCCACAAAGATGGCTGGCGCGGTCCCAGGCCCCATCATCATATTATCAATGTGACGGTCAGTGGCAGTTGGTGGCGCGGCACACCCGATGAGCGCGGAATACCCCATGCGATGATGTCCGACGGCGCGCCAAACGGGTATTCGATTCTGTCGTTTAACGGGACTGATTACACTCTTGATTTCAAAGCGGCCGCAAAGCCTGCTGACTATCAGATGCGGATCGACGTGCCGAGTGAAGTTCGCGTTTCAGAATTGAGCAATACGAAGGTTTATGTGAATGTCTTCAACGGTTCGGAGCGGTCGAAGGTTGAATTACGGATTGGTTCAAAGGGGGAATGGCAAGAGATGACAAAATCTTTCGAGGCGGATCCCCAATACATTCGCACCGCATTGGCCGAGCGTGGTTATCTCGCTCGGGGCTTTCGACCTGTTCCCGGTGCGCGTATATCTTCACATCTTTGGAAAGCGGAACTGCCAAAGGCAATTCTTCCTGGCATGTACCTGATGCACGTACGGACGACCGATATGCACGGCCGTACTTTTTCCAGCATGCGTTCAATCCGCATTCTGCCAGACGATGAATGATCCGGACATTTCATGGTGTCGAGATTTTCGAGTTCCATTATTGGGACGGTCGTATGTGCGAACGCCTTATCTGTTGTTTCATACTTGTCGCATCGGTTTTATCAACGGTTGGATCAGATCATTCTCATAAGTCTCAACAATCCGCATTGCATGGTCACATAATGAATGTGCTGTTTCCTGTTTCCGATGACCTCAAAGCGAGTGGATTCGGCTGTTACGGGGACAGAAACGTCCAGTATCGACGCCTGGAGAAAATCAGTTGATGTGCAACCGGTCGTTGCTGACGGAAAGTGACATTAACGTTTGAAATTTACTCTGACCGAACATTCACGCCGATCTGTAATTCCTGCGATATTGAGTTGGTGTCAGGCCAGTCACTTTGTGAAATCGTTTTGCAAAGTGGCTCTGATCGTAAAAGCCAACGTTTGTGGCGATTTCCGCCATACTCAATGTGGTATCCGTTAAAAGTCGGCGCGCCTCCTGAACTCGGAGTGACAACTGGTATTCGGTTGGCGACATTCTGAGCAGAACCCGGAACCGTCGATTAAAATGCGTTGTCGATAGCCCTACTTTGCGCGCCATTTCATCCATCGAGATGTTTTCAATGTAATGGCTCTCGATATACCGGATTACCGGGGACAATTCCTGGAAGTGGAATTTCTGCTCCTCGGGCGTGGCAATCGGATACATCACGCCGGCAATTCCCATGACGTTTTGATTCGGACTCAACAGTGGTGTTTTGCTGGAGATATACCATTGAGGTGAGCCATGCGCCTGATGGACAAGCCAAAGCTGGTTGGGAATCGATTGTTGCAGCTGCATCACCCGTTGATCTTCCGCAATATAAGCGGCTGCCATGGCTGGAGGATGAAAGTCATGGTCATTTCGACCGATCACATCGTATTCGTCGGTGACGCCATACTGATCCAGCACATTGCGATTCACTTTGATGAATCTGCTGTGCGCATCTTTGGCGTAAAAATGAGCACGAGGCAGGTATTCAAACAGTTCCATCACGCTTCGCGCGTTGGGGTTGGCGGCAAAAAACTGTTCCTGAAATTGACGTGGTGATGGAGTCGGCATGGTCAAATTGTACCGGCTCGAAAAGCAATTGTGCAGGAAAAAACCTCCGTCCCGTTGTGCGGGACAGAGGTATGCAACTTCTTACGCATGTCATTGCAGGTCGGCAAACAGGCTCACTGGAGCCGTTTACCTTCTGGTAAATGTCTCTGGCCCATGGGAGCCTTGGTTTCAGGCCTGACGACGCCCATTGCGGCACAGAAGAGCGTATCTAATCGATCGTCTGGCCATCGTTTCGCTCGCCAAGGTGGCGCCAGGTATTGGCATTGATGGCATCGGTGAATGGCTTGGCCGAGCCATCCATCAGCAGGCCCTGCACGATCCCAGGGTGATAGCTGCGGGAAGTGACTGCCGCGAAGGTAATCTCGGTTGCACTTTTTCCCTCTCGCTTTGATGTGTAATCTCCATCAACCAGTTCGCCATCATCGTTGGTAATCATCACTTTTGTGTTTGGCGGATAGGTGGTTGTAAATCCGGTCTGGTGGACGCGAGCATCGACCCACTCTGTGTGACCAGAATTGTTTTTGGCTTCATCTTTCGGCAATGAGTCAATTCCAGAGGCGGCTGGAGGAGTTGCTGGGCCAGATTCGCCATCTCGTAAATAGGGACTAAAAGCTTTTACTTCGGAAAAGGCGAGGGTATTCGACGTACCGTCGGTGAAATCTCGCATGCGTGTCGAGCGGTTTGGTGAGAACGCTCCGGTGTTCGCCATCGGGTTTGCCGGGTTATAGATCAACCAGTGGCCATAGTTGGCGCCGTAGCTGACGGGATAATGTTCAGGGTCTCCGCTGCCGTCGAGTCGTTGCATATCGTTGACATCGCTGGGGCAGAGGTAAAGTTGAATTCGGACTGGTCGGACGGCGACGTTGTTCGCACTCGCGTAGTCCTCATCCCATTTGATCAGGCCTTCGAGATTGGACTGCTCAATGAAATCGAGTAACCGGGCATGAATTGAAAAGGAGCCTTGATCAACGCTGGTGTCATAGATTCCTGCCGGTGGAAACTGGCGGTAGACATCGTGGTAGTTGTGAATCGCAATCCCTATTTGACGCATGTTGCTGAGGCAATTTGCGCGACGTGCCGCTTCTCTGGCAGCTTGAATGGCAGGGAGGAGCAGTGCGATCAGGATGGCGATGATGGCAATCACAACCAGCAATTCAATGAGAGTAAATCCTGTTCGTTTGTCTGTTGTTGAGACTTCATTGCTGGTCCTCTGTGCTCGATTCGATTTCATGGCATGATATCCAGTTCTGGGGTGAGAATAGGCAGGTTTCGTCCTAAGTGCTTTTTTGTATTGCGGTTTCAATTCCAGGTCGTGACACAAATGGACCCCGAATCATTGGAATTGAGACTCAATCTCAAATTAGCAGCCGTCCAGCGGATTGCAAGTTCAGTGCTGTCTCGTAATTGGAAATTTACAAAAAAACATGAAAGGGCAAGCTGGACTCTCATGCCGATCCGCCCCTGCTGATGGTACTCATAGCCCGTAGACTTATCGCCATCTGGAATAGTCTACTTTGGACAGCCATGGGTAATGAGAATGACATTCTGAAATGCTTCGGTCGTCAGGTCCGGGAATTGCGAAAACGGAAGGGGTTTTCCCAGGAGGCTTTCGCTGCGCATTGTGGGCTACATTGGGGGAATTGAGAGAGGTGAGAGGAACGTCGCCCTCCGGAATATCGAGGTCATCGCCAAGGCTTTGGGTATGACGATGTCGGACCTGGTAGATGGGCTTTGATATGGATATGGATGAGGCCCTGTATCACGAAGAAAGGGAGCGTCTGCTCAACTCCGGTCAATCAATGTTTATGCCTGTAAGTATCGAATCTCTGGCATAACCTGGTCAACTTTGATTACAACGATCTGTTGGTTTGGACTGGTGGTATTGCCCCGAAATCGCCGTGAAGCCCGAAATCGCCGTGAAGTTGGAGAGGCAGTGGTGAACCGACAGTAACATCTTTGGATTGCCCCTTCACGGGGATTTCGATTTGCCTCCTGTTCCTTACAATCAAATAGTCAGGGTAAAAAAGCGGCGACTCCAGCCGAAAGCCGGAATCGTCGAAAATCGCTGATTTGCCGAAGTCTGAAAATGCCCCCGCAAGGACTCGAACCTTGAACCTACTGATTAAGAGTCAGTTGCTCTGCCAATTGAGCTACAGGGGCCGTTTCTCCAGTCGCTTTGAATATAGATGCTCACAGTATGTGCATCAAGCGTCTGGAAAACCGAGTCATTGTCCCCTGGTATCCGAAAAAGTCCGAGACTGATAGAATGCCGGCAGCAGATACGGCAATCTTGACAGATTGATTGCTACTGGAGCCGTTTCCCTTTTTGTGTGACGGTTCTCGCTCGTGAGAGTCTGCGTTGGCAGGCCAAGAGACGATTTTCGCGGCACGGAAGAGCGTAACACGCTCTGGAAATCCATCCAAAGACGGACAGTGATGTCGGACCAGCGTCGGACCGAAACAACTGATGAGAAATTGCCACATCCGACCAATCGGAATTGTGTCTGGCTGTTCATTCAGGTGGTCTTGCGGGCGTTCTTTGCACTTTGGCTGAAATACCGTGCCCGTGGTGCGGAGAATGTTCCCCGCGATGGTGGCGGGCTGGTGATTGCCAATCATCAGAGTTTTCTTGATCCGCTGCTGGTGGCGGCTCCATTCGAGAGACCCATCAGCTATGTTGCTCGGGATACGCTGTTCCCTGTTCCGATCATTGGCTGGATACTTCGCAAAACCTACGTGATGCCTATCAATCGCAGTGCTGCGAGTACAGCCAGTATTCACCGGTCGGTTCAACGGGTCGAACATGGTTTCCTTGTGGGGATTTTTCCGGAGGGAACACGGACGCGAGATGGGTCCGTTGGCGAATTCAAACCTGGTTTCGTTTCGCTGATTCGGCGCAGCCGGGCGGCAGTCTACCCGGTTGGCATCGCGGGGGCGTTTGAAGCCTATCCCAAAGGTGTCCTGTTTCCCCGGAGACAGCAGGTTTGTGTTGTTTATGGAGAACCGCTCGATCCGGATCGACTACAGGAACTCTCAAAGAAAGGCCGGGAGCATGAACTCATCGCATTTGCGAGGGAGCATGTGCAGAATTGCCAGAGAGAGGCGGAGAATTGGCGACACCAGTTGACATCGCGATGGCTGGTTGCCCGCTCTCATTCGACAGTTACGAATCCGACGGTCACGAATCAGGATGATTCCCAGAAGAATGACAAAATACAGGAGGCCCCAACATGACGCAGCGAATTTTGAGCATCTCGGGATTGAGAGGTGTTGTCGGCGATGGACTGGACCCGGAGTTTCTCACGCAATTCGCCGCGGCACTCGGTACATTAGTCGAAGGTGGTGTGGTTGTCCTGACGCGAGATGGGCGAGCGACCGGAACAATGGTGCAGCATGCCGTTCTGTCCGGTTTGCTCGCAACCGGTTGCCGGGTGATCGACGGGGGAATTGCATCAACACCAACCTGTGGTGTGCTGGTGAAACATGTTGGAGCAACTGCCGGGCTTCAGATTACTGCGAGCCACAACCCGGTTGAATGGAATGGCCTCAAACCCTTCTCCAGCGAGGGAGCGGTGTTCAATCACGGTCAGGGACAGGCATTGATCGATGTACTGGAATCGAGGATGTTCCGTTGGCAACCGTGGGATAAGGTTGGCGTGGTTAAGGAATACACGAACAGCGCTGCTCCACACATGGATCGCGTTGTGGAACGGATCGATCTGGGATCGATTCGCAACAGGAGTTTCAAGGTTGTTCTCGATTGCAATCGTGGTTCGGGTGGAATTATGGGGCCGCGATTGCTGGAAGCGTTGGGTTGCGAGATCAAGGTGCTGGGTGGTGAGCCGGATGGCCAGTTCGAGCATACTCCCGAGCCGCTCAAGGAGAATCTGACGGTATTGTGTGACGCTGTTGCAGCCTCCAATGCAGATGTCGGCTTTGCGCAAGATCCCGATGCCGATCGTCTCGCTGTGGTCGATGAAAACGGGACTTACATTGGTGAAGAGTTGACTCTGGCATTGGCAGCAGATCATCTGCTGGCTCAGCAACAGGGGCCGTTTGTCGTGAACGGTTCGACCAGCCGCGTTACAGAAGACATCGCGAAACGCCACGGTTGCGAGTATCATCGTTCGCATGTGGGGGAGGCAAATGTTGTCGCCATGATGAAGGAAACCGGGGCAGTTCTTGGTGGAGAAGGCAATGGTGGCGTCATTGATCCCCAGATTGGATTTGTCCGCGACAGTTTCGTGTCGATGGCGCTGATCCTGGAAGGATTGCAGCAGCGCAGCGGTACGTTGAGTGAATGGGTCGCCTCCCTTCCCTCGTATTGCATCATCAAAGACAAAGTCAAATGTCCAGCAGAATTCGTCCAGGCAGTTTGTGACAAATTGAAGTCGAAATTTGCTGATGCTACGGGGCAGGAAGGGGATGGGTTGCGGCTGGATTGGGACGATCGCTGGGTGCAGGTGCGTGCCAGCAACACCGAGCCGATTGTCCGTGTTATCGCCGAAGCTCCGACCGAGAAGGAAGCAACACAACTCTGTGCTGAGGCAAAATCCGAAGTTTCCGCAGTAATTTCGGAAGGAGCGTAAACGTCCGGTCCGGAAAAAGTCTTCGGTGTCACGTGTCGATTGCCTGCCAGTACTATTGGTTTGCGGCTGATTCCATCCTGATTCTTTCCATTGATGCAGCAGTAGAAATCCTGGCCAGGTTGTCGCGACGGGTGTTCCGCCCTCTATTACGGCTAGTGCCTTGTCAAGGCTTTGTTTTGGGGTGCGGGTTGACATAACCCGCTCCGTTGTCGCTCCTTGCAACTTCATCAACCCTTCTTTTCAGTCTTGACGGTTCACCAGTCCAACGGACTTTTATCTGTGGCGGCTTACGCCCCATCTGGAACGATAATAGACGGTCGAAAGACGCCACACTTATCCGTTTGCCGCTATAACTGGCAGGTTCCAGTTCAGTCACCATATTGTTGGGCATTGTTGGGCGGGTTTGACTCTCCAGGATGAAAATGGTTACGTTCTACAGTTACAGAGATCAGGCTGATGAGGAATGCGTAGCCATTCATTGTGTTGCCGTGTCTGTCCATTTCATTTTTTCATGGCGATTTGTCAGCAATAGGCTTCTGAAATCAGAGCGACTCGATATCTGATGGATTTTCGTCATTCGACGAAGTCCATATTCGGAACCAGTTCTACACGTTCAAGTTGACTTGTCTTAACGCATTGTCTGGTGCTTTACCAAAACCATGGAAAAGTTCCCGACATCATTCCGACTGGATTCTTTGACCAATTGAAAGAGGTTTACCCATGAGTACTGACGGGCCAAAAACAGCAGATCAAGGTGCCATCGAAAGGCATGTAGACGGATTGGAGCGAGGGCAGGTGGCTCTTGACGAGGCGCTGGGAAAGATGAGGCGTATTCGGATATTCCTGTTGGTTGCACTGGTGGCAGTAGTTGGGGTGACCATCTGGAAGTTTTACGAGTTAGCTGAGAAAGTTCGCAGTGAGGATAACGTCGCCGAACTGATGGATGCGGCTCAACAGCGATTTAACGAAAACCGTGCAATTTACATTCACGAACTTCAGACACTGGCTGATAAAGCTGGTCCTGTAATTAAAACGGCTCTGGAAGAGCAGATGCAAAAGGATCAGACCAAATTTGAGGAAATTCTCGATAACGAACAATCCGTTCTTGTAGAGAATCTGCAGGTTGGTGTCACAGATGCTCTGGAGAAACGTCAGAAACAGTTGAGCGAGGAGTTTGAACGGAAGTTCCGCGAAAAATTCCCCAATGCAGAAAATGATGAGGTCTACACGCGCATGATGGCGAATGTCGAAGCGGCTCTGCAGAGGTTGATTAAGAAGTACTATGCGGAAGAGATCAAAGGGAATTTTGAGGAGATGGCACAGACCTGGGAGGATTTCCCAGCCGCAGAGCCGGCCCGGGAAGGGGATGTACCGTTGGATGATGAAATGATCGGCCTGCTGATTGAACTGGCGCAAATCAAAATGGCCGAAACCGATTTGCGTGGGTTTCAATCGTCATTGAGCGCACCGGAATAAGCATTGCGGAAACATTCATCTTTCATCTAACCAGGACACGGGAAAGGCTCAACAATGTCAACTGGCAGCAGCATGAATACGACAGCTCAGCGGCTGGCGAAAGTGGAAACGAAAATCCAGCAGGAGGCCGATCGCGTTAGCCGGAATGCCGGGCTGATTGGCCTGATTGGAACAATTCTGATTGTGGCCATGATCTGCTACTTTTACTACGGCTATCAAAAACTGAAAGAAGCTACCGAACCGAAGGAAATGGTGACACTAATCGATGGTCTTGTCACAGGGAACATCGAAACGACGCGCGTTGCGCTGGAAAGCGAGATTGAGGAACGTGCACCGGAACTGGCAGAGCAACTCAGCGAGGAGTTGCAGGCAGGGATCCCCAAAGGACGTGAAACGTTGGAGCAAATGATTCTCGATGAGTTCGATCGGCAAACGGACAAATATGCCGTGATGTCAGTCGACGAGTTCGATACATTTCTTGACGAGAATCGCGCTTTAATTCAACGGAGCATGAATGATCTTGAGAAGAGTCCAAAGCTCACACAGGAAGCACTGGAGCTCATCGTCACGCAGTTCGAACGCCAGACGAATCAAGACCTCAAAAGACAGGTCCTGGACGTGCTGAATGCGTCGGACATGATGAACAGGAAGCTTAAACGGCTGGCCATTGAGGACGATGCCAAGGCCGCTCGCGTTTTCAAGGATGACCGGGAAGCGAGAGTTCAACGTCGAATTCTGATGATCGCCAAGCGACTCAAGTTGGAGGCTGCCGACCCGACATTACTGGATCGGGAGAGAAAAGCTGCAGAACTGAAGAAAAAACTCAACGCGAAATCCAGGGGCAACGGTTCAAAAGGAGATACATCCGATTCTGAGTCGAAACCTGATGAAGGGGCGAACGAACAGCCGGACGGTGATTCTGATCCGGAGGAAGCCGCCGAAGGCAACACGTCACCGACAGAAGGCAGCGAAGCGAGAGAAAAAGCACCGGAATCCGACTCGCCCGGCGATGATGTCTCTTCCGATTCCGCGGAAGCAAATGATTCTGCTGATGAAGGCGACAGCACTGAGGATTCTCCGGAGCCTGATTCCACGGAGTCCGGTTCCAAAGAGGATTGAAAAGCCGCTACGCAAACCGGAAGAAAGCCGGGACTGGATCGAAATGGCATTTCGATCCAGTCCCATTTTTTGTGCAGTGAATTTGGTGGATTGGCTTTACGAATTGTCGCGATTTGACAACGACGTGAGCCCCACCTGCATGGCGGCATCGATCGCATCGACATCAAACACACATCCGCCCCACGTTCCTCCACTGGCCTGCTGAAGAATCGCCCACAAACGGGTTTCATCCGGTATCTCTTCATCCGCCGAGAATTCTGGAGGGGTATCCCGTTCGGTGAGCAGAGCTTCCGCCTGATCGGGCGTCAATGGCTGCTCTTGTGTTCCGACCAGATTGATGCTGCCTGATAAATTTCGGCAGTCTATTTCGATGGAGATTTTGTCTCCTTCCCGAATTTTGGCGATCGGTCCGCCCGCCAACGCTTCCGGACCAACGTGTCCAATGCAGGCTCCCGTCGAGACTCCCGAAAACCGTGCATCGGTAATGACCGCGACTTCTTTGCCAAACTTCAGATATCGCAACGCGGAGGTGATTTGATAAATTTCTTCCATTCCGGCTCCGAGGGGACCGCGGCAAATGAGAACAATGATGTCACCGGCAGCAATCGGTGTATCGCCCCCCTGCCCCTTGATCGCGGCGATCGCTGTTCTTTCGCTGGTGAATACACGAGCCGGGCCGGTTTTGCGGTAGACTCCGTCATCATCAATGACGGTCGGGTCAATTGCCGTACTTTTGATGACCGATCCTTCCGGCGCGATATTGCCCACCGGAAAAGTCACCGTACTCGTCAATCCAGTTTTTTTCGCGCGCCTGGGGGACATGATGACGTCATCCGGTTCGATGCCGTCCCGTTCGCGGAGCTTTTCTTTCATCAACCGGCGCCGATCCGACGATTCCCACCAATCCAGAACATCCCCCAATGGTTTTCCGGTGGCTGTTAATGCGTCGAGTTTCAGAAGACCAGGATCTCGCAGATGCAACATGACTTCCGGCACGCCACCTGCCAGAAACATTCTTACTGTGGGATGACCGACTGGTCCGTTTGGCAGGACGTCCACAAGTCGCGGGACTGATTTGTTGATCCGGTTCCAATCGTCAACGGTTGGTCGATCAAGCCCCGCCTCGAAGACCACGGCTGGGAGGTGGAGCAACAGATTGGTGGAGCCTCCGCAAGCAGCGTGCAAGGCCATTGCATTATGAACAGATTCGCGCGTGAGGAGATCGCCAATTGTCTTCTTCTGATTCTTCAATTGCACTATGGCACGGGCGGAACGAACGGCCATTTCCTTCCAGATGGGTTGGCCGGATGGCGCCAATGCGGCATGCGGCAACGTAAGCCCAAACGCTTCGGCAACAACTTGCGATGTCGCTGCCGTTCCCAGGAATTGGCATCCACCACCGGCGGAACCACATGCGCGACAACCCATTTCCGCCGCGTAGTCGAGCGAGATCTCCCCGTGGGCGAACCGTGCACCAATCGACTGAACCTTTCCCGCATCTTCTGCATTCGTTGCGGGAAGCGTCACGCCACCGGGAATGATGATTCCTGGCAGATCGTGTTGTGCGGCGATCGCCATCATCATTGCCGGCAGTCCCTTGTCACATGTCGCGACACCAATTACTCCGCGGCGGGTTGGGAGCGAGCGAATCAGCCGCTTCAGGACAATCGCTGCATCGTTACGATATGGCAGGCTGTCCATCATCGCGCCCGTCCCCTGAGATCGCCCGTCACATGGGTCGCTGACGAAACCGGCAAAGGGCAATCCTTCGAGTTGATCAATCTCTGCCGCTGCCGCCCGCATCAACAGTCCGACTTCGTAATGACCGGTATGATAGCCCAGCGCAATGGGCCGGCCATCCTCACCTCGAATCCCTCCCTGTGTGCTCAGAATCAGGTATTGGTCGCGCAGGAGTTGGTTGGGATCCCAGCCCATGCCAGCATTCTGCGTCATTCCGAAAATTTCACCACTGGGGCTTTCAGCCAGCATCTCGTCAGAAAGCGGCAACTGACCTGCCGGTCCAGCGCCAGTCGTGCAAACATCGAAAAGTTCGTAATCCGAGATATCCAGAAGTTCGTTAAGAGTTTGGGGCATGGGTTGAGAGCCTGTCGGTTCTGAGAACCGCCGCAGCGGTGTGGTACGGCGGTGTTCATCTTTTGTCATATTAGAGCAGTTTACCTTTTCGTGCGACGGTTCTCGCTCGTGGGAATCTGCGTTTGCAGGCCGAACGACGATTTTCGCGCCACAAGAGAGCGTAATACGCTCTAACATAATTCCCTCAGGCACGATCCTGCGTCTGGGAAATCGGAATTCGAGTGAGCCTCCTGGCCTGCACTGCGGCAAAAGGCAAACCGCCGAAACCGTTTTTCATCGACCAACAGCCACGAAAGATCTATACTGAATCGTGCATTCCCAATAGGAGAGCGTTGGTCCGAAATCTCAAACTGACATGGAATTTGACAGAGACAGGTATTGCGATGTCTTCATTGCCGGTTGTGGATGGAACTGAAGAAATTTATGAAGATCCTCTGGATCTCATGGATGAGATCGATGAACTCAAAAAAGAGAAGGATGCGGTGATTCTCGCCCATTACTATGTGGACAGCGAGATTCAGGATATCGCCGATTTCAACGGAGATTCTTTGCAGTTGGCTCGCGATGCGGCTGCGGTGGAAAAATCGACCATCGTCTTTGCCGGTGTGCATTTCATGGCGGAATCGGCGAAGATCCTCAATCGTGAAAAGACCGTGCTGATACCGGATCTGCTTGCGGGGTGTTCGCTGGCAGAGAGTTGCCCGTACGAAAGACTGAAGGAATTTCAGGACAAATTGCGGGCGGATGATCGCGAGTTTGTCACGGTAGCTTACATCAATACGACCGCGGCGGTAAAAAGCCTTTGTGACTGGATTGTGACGAGTGGCAATGCACGTGAGATTATCGAGAAGTTGCCAGAGGACAAGGAAATCCTGTTCGTGCCGGATTATCACCTGGGGCGTTATCTTTCCGAAATCTCCGGTCGTGAGATGATTCTCTGGAAAGGTGCCTGCATGGTACATGAGATCTTCAGCATTCAGGATTTGTTACGGGCCAAACGGAACAATCCCGGTTGTGAAGTGATCGCGCATCCGGAATGTCCGCATGCGGTGCTGGAGCATTCGGAGTTTATCGGCGGAACGGAAAAGATGCGGCGGTATGTGATGAGCGTTGAAGAGCCTTGCACTTTTCTGGTTGCGACTGATGCTGCCATGATTCACCCGCTGCAGAAGTCAGCTCCCCGGCACACTTTCATTGCCGTGCCTGGCATTATCACGTCGACTGGTGAGACCTGCGCCTGCAATCGCTGCCCACACATGGCGCGAAACACACTCGTTAAGGTTCGTGACTGTCTGAAAAACCTGCAGCCGGAAATCATCTGGCAGTCTTATTTCGACAAGGCGTACGATGTGCTGAAGCGCAGTCTGCTCGACTGAGATCATGAATCAGAAAGAAGTTGGTTGGGCTCTTTCGAGAGAGTATTCCGTGTCGAGCTTCGCGCGCGAAAGAATATCGCTGCTGCGAACAACAGTCGTTCACCGCCTTTGTTGCAGGCCGAAAGAATCATTCGCGGCACGAGAAAGCGTAAAACGATTTAATTCCCAAAATTCACCGTTCGCATTTTTCTCTGGCTGGAAAAATTTCCGATACACGAGTAACGGCATCGTGCGTCGATGTTTTTGCGCGCCGATTCAGAGTGTATTACGTTTTTCTGTGCCGCGATGGGCGCCGTTTGGCCTGCAAATAGAGGGCCCCCGCGAGTCAGAGACGTTACACCAGAGGGTAAACTGCCCTATCCATCGAATTTGAAGTGAATTTCTGCTTATGAGACTTTCCCAAGGGCGAATAGCACAGATTACTGGTCTCGTTCTTTTGGTGTTGTTGCCTGGCAGTGGTGATACGCCTGTATTGGCTGGTGTCGCGACGAAGACGAAGATGTTTCCATCTCGAATGGAGACATCGGAATCGACTGTGCCATGCCACGAGGGGGTTTGCCCGCTGGCCGGGAACTCAACTGGCAAGCCGTCGCAATGCCCCACCTGCCGCAACGGAAACTGCAAAAATCCGGGCCAATGCCGCAACCATCTTCATTGCCCGCGTTGCGTTCACGAACGACATGGCAAGTGCGGTCGGAGGGCCTGCCCTGACAGGAAGGAGACCGCTCATCGGCGTCAGGACAAGGTTTGCAATCGTTGCCGGCAGGAGCGATGCGAGACGAATTACTGGGTGATCAGCAGTCGCGACTGCAGACAACGATTTGGTCTCAAACGCGCGGCATCCTGTTACTTTGACGTCTTCCATGCGACAAGTAATTGCTATCCGCGCGAATCCTGTATTCACGAGTTCGCTTCCTCATTGCAACCTGGCGTACCGGTTTTGATTGTTGTGCATGGAAGCTGGGTTCCCTGGGAAAACCTTCTGACCGACGCATACCAGACGTATCACTGGATACGCAACGCAGCACCAGATCGGCCGTTGAATGTTGTTTTCTTCACCTGGCCGAGTGACACGGTATCAACACACCTCGCCCACATCGATGTCGCAATTTTGGGACGGCGTGCGGGCTTCAACGGGCATTACCTTTCTCAGATGATCCAGCACATTCCGTCACAGTTTCCCGTCTGCCTGATGGGACACAGCCATGGCGGTCGAGCCGTTGCATCGGCTTTGCATCTCATGGGAGGAGGTGAAGTCCAGGGTAAATCGATTCAGGCCCCGGAACAGAGAATTGCGTACGATGTGGAATGTCAGCCGGAGTTGCCGAACAACCTTCGCGCAATTTTTGTCGCAGCCGCATTCGATCACCATTGGCTCAACCCTGATGAGAAATATGGAAAAGGTCTGTGTCCTGTTGAGGCGGTCCTCAACGTCACCAATCCGAAGGATCTGGCTTTGCGTCTCTATGCGTTCCGAAAACCATTTGGTGATGAGGCCATTGGCGCAACAGGATTCACCAGAAAGAACAGAAGCACCTATGGCTGGATGAACGCCAAGGCTCGTGAAGTGGACGTGTCCAAACTACTCGGATTCCGTCACAAGTGGCCCCATTACAACCGACGACCGGAAATCTCCTGTGCACTTGTGCCGTACATTTTCTTCACAGATATGACCGACGAATCTGGCGTATTGAAGTCATATCAACCTCCGAAAACGAGTCCTGAGAATCCCTCCGGCCGACAAAAACTGCGTCTGCCCGACCTGTTGCATGGTTTGCAGCCAACTCCGCTTCCACTCCATTTGCGACACGAGATTCCCAAAGATAACACGTCGACAGGAACAGCGAATTCTGATCTGGCCGAAAAACGCCGGGCCTGGAGCGTGTTACGCTCTTCTGTGCCGCGAAAATCGTCTTTTGGCCTTCAAACGCAGACTCCCACGAGCGAAAACCGTCACACGAAAAGGTAAACTGGTCTAATTGCGGCGAGTACATGAGACTCGCTCCTTTCACGAGTGCACAAGTGCTATAATCGCTTTCAATAATGGTTTATAGCGGCAAACGGATAAGTGTAGTGTCTTTCGATCGGCTATTATCGTTCCAAATGGGGTGTAAGCCGCTACAGATAAAAGTCCGTCGGACTAGTTCTCGGGAAGGTGTGGACTTGCAGGGGGAGCGTCGGTCGCGTTTTCCTTTCCTGAATGGTCAGGAACGATTGACAGGGCAATTTGATGGAAACCCGCTGGTTGTGGCCGTTTGAGCTGCAGGAAAAAATCGGCGAAGGCGGAATGGGCGTTGTCTACCGGGGACGGTATGTCCGCAATGGTCGGCAGGTGGCGGTGAAGCTGTTGCCAGAGGAAATTGCCGCGAATCCGACCATACTCGGTCGCTTCAAGCGAGAACTGGAAGTCCTCAAGGCGATCAAGCATCCCAATGTCGTCAGTTGCTTTGGCGGCGTCTCGGACAACAAGCAGCCTTTCTATGCGATGGAGCTGGTGGAAGGTGGTGCGCTCGATAAGGAAATCATCAAACATGGCCGGCTTCCCTGGCGACAAGCCGTTGTCTATGCCTTGCAGATGTGTGCCGCTTTGGATGCCGCACATCAACAGGAAGTCATTCATCGCGATGTGAAGCCGGCCAACTTTCTGATGACTCCCCAAGGGGAGTTGAAGCTGAGCGACTTTGGTATCGCAATGGTGATGACCGACGCGAAACTGACCGCATCCGGCAAGACGGTTGGTTCGTACCATTACATGGCTCCCGAACAGATTCGCGGCAAGCCACCGGTTGCCAATCAGACCGATTTGTATGCGTTAGGGTGCGTCATCTACGAAATGCTCTCCGGGAGTACTCCCTTTGGAGGGAGTACTCCTTTGGAGATCATGCAACATCATTTGGATGATGACCCGAAGCCGATATCGGAACTGATACCCGATTGCCCTGCTCTGCTGAATTCGATAGTGATGGCGCTGCTGGAAAAGGATATAAAGAAGCGTCCCACCAGTGCGACAGCGGTAGCTGCCCAACTGGAAGAAGTCGCGCGGATGGGACATGTCGATACATCTGCCACTCGCGCGGAGGTGCCGACTGTTCCTGTAACAAAGAAACCGGTCGTTCCTTCCCAGCCCCAACTCAAACCGGGAGCTGAATACTGGTACAAGCAGATCGTACTTTCGCTGGCATTTGTTGTTTTTGCGGTTGGTTTATGGGCCTATACGGTCAGGAAAAATTACAACATACTTGAGCAACGTGCGGTCGCGGCGGAAACACTCTGGTTCGATGCGGTCAGTGAAGAGCAACCTGTCGAATCAAGAATAGCCGCGATTGATGCCTTGACGACTCTCGCCCGGGATTCCGATAAGGCGATTGAGACACTCGAACAGTTGCTGAAGGACGACAACATAAATATACGTGGCAAAGCGATCAACGCACTCGCCAGCCTCAACGGGCGGGCGAGTGAAGCTGTCCCGGCTCTGGTACGAGCGAGCAAGCGGCATGATGAAGAACCTCGGCTGAAGAAACGTGCTGAAGAGGTGGTAGAGGCAATCAGGAATGCGGATGTACCTGAGCCAACCGACACCGAACAGGCGACCGGAAAGCACTGGATGTTGTTCGGCATCGGTTGTGTTGTGTTCGTCGGTCTGGCCTTTCGTAATTGGGTCCGCAGGACTGTCGACAGGGCGAAAACACCTCGCAATAAACGCAAGGCGAAAAAGAGCGAAGAACGCCGAAAAGTGCACAGGATTTGAGCCTGCAGCCAAGGCGGTGTCACCAGGATTCGTGATCAGTGGGATTGTTCGTTCAGAGGTCTTGTCGGATCAGTCGCTTTTTCCATCCCTTCTCGACGAACAGTGGGACGAAGTGATTCGGAATCCAGAGCCGGTCTTCGGAATGGGGAACGCTGGGGTATTCGAGCGGGTTGATCAACTCGTCGTTGTTGGATGAGAGATCGATCAGCCATCGCTCGGGGGGACTGCGTCGAGCCAGCATCCGCAATTCGAACGGCTCAAGTTGCAGCGGTTCCGTCGCATCAAAAATTCCTCGGTGGTGTTGCCGGGCATCAACGACTGCGTTGCGTGCTGCAGTGAGGGATGCACTCTTCTTCGCCTCTTTCCCTGCTTCTCCCGGTTTTGGTACGGCGTCTTCGATCCTGTCCAGCTTCTTCCAGGGATTGAGATTCGGCCAGATGAAATAGGGACAGGCCCAACCGCCAGACAGCATGCGTTCATTGTACGTTTCCGGTCGTGGGGTTGGCTCGAATCGATTTGGTTGATTCCGATTGATATAGCATAAAAAACGACCGTAGGCGTCCATGACTTCAAACGCAAAAGCGAGGAAGAAGCCGAACGTCTCAGTGTCCTGCATCATTTCTTCCATGTCGGCGGTGATCATCTTTTCCAATTCGGCTTCCGCTGCTCTGGCATGACGATAGTGGTTAGCCGCGCAGTCCTCGCCGGTTGCCGATTCCAGGTGCATTCGCAGCAAGTCTGGAAGTTCGATGGAAAACGCCTCATATTCCCTGGCAAATGGCTGGTTTAGAAATGCCTTCCAGTTATCCGAAGAAATCGACACGAACCGAGTCGATCCCGGTATTCGGAAACTGACCTCAGGCGTATCGATGCTCAAAAATCGGATGCCGATATTTCCCGCTGCTTCGACAAATACCGTGTCGCCATCGTGAACCTGCTGCCTGACCGAACCTCGCCTTGCGCCATGTTTGCCCAGCAAAGCTCTGCCAATTGTCATCTCGAGATCATCACGAACTTCAATCGCTTTCGCCATCGGCATTCTCCAGAAACATGAGTTTCCGATGCAGGAATCTTCGCCTCGAACCAGGCGGTTTTCACTCATCGGGACCTGCAATCTACCAGATTCTGGGGAGTCTTGGCGCCATCGAAGGAACGATTCCATTCGGAATTCATCGATACATCATGTTTCGCACGGGGAGGTTCGGACGCGAAAAGGATTGGCAACGTCGCTTTTCAGATTTGTGATGTCTCGATAAAGTAGCCGAATTGCTCGTGTTGAGTCACGAACTCACATTCCAGTGCTGTGGTGGGGCGCACTTTTGGTTCGCGCAGCCTGAAATGTTTCGTTATTTGGAAAATGTTTGGCCCAGAAACAGAGCCGGGGCGAAGATGATCGTCAGTTTGGATTGGTTGAAGGAGTATGTCACGGTCGACATGCCGTTGGACGAGTTAACGACGCGATTAACCATGTCGGGGTTGAACCTGGAAGAGGTGATTCAGGCTGAGGGAGACATCGGCGTTGATTTGGAAGTGACGAGCAACCGCCCCGATTGCCTGGGACACGTTGGTGTCGCTCGGGAGATCGGGGTGTTATATGGCGGCAGGCTGACAATGCCACCTGCAGAGGTGACACACACCGACGCCGGCAACGGCGTGACGGTCGAGATTGAGTGTCCTGATCTTTGTCCACGGTACACAGCCCGGGTGATTCGGGGCGTCAAAATTGGTCCCTCCCCCGACTGGATGCAAAAACGTCTGCAGACAGTTCTTCGGAAGAAGGACAAGAACGGGAACTGGGTGCCATATCAGCCGATCAATAATGTTGCGGACATCACGAATTATGTGTTGATGGAATGCGGGCAACCGTTGCATGCGTTCGACCTCGACAAACTGGCTGGTCAGCGAATTGTTGTTCGCCGTGCCAATGCCGGCGAAAAGATGATGGCGATCGATCAGAAAGAATACGAACTGACGTCGGAGATGTGTGTCATCGCTGATGCCGAACGACCGGTCGCAATTGGCGGAGTGATGGGAGGTCTCGACACCGAGATTGGAGATGGTGCGGTCAATGTGTTGATTGAAGCGGCAGATTTCTCACCGATTTCCGTTCGCAATACTGCACGCCAACTCCATTTGCACAGTTCGTCATCGTATCGATTCGAGCGTGGAATTGATGCCCATCGGCTTGATTGGGCCAGCCGTCGCTGCTGTGAATTGATCCTGGAATTGTGTGGAGGTGAACTTGTCGGTCAACCGGTTGTTGCGGGAAGTCCACCACCTGAGACGCCTGAACCAATCGCATTCCATTTCCCGCAGTTGCAACGTCTGCTCGGAATTGCGATTTCGGAGAAACGGGCGACGGAGATTCTGGTTTCGCTCGGATTGACGCACGTTGAAACGTCGGGTGACGTCGGTAAGTTTGTTCCTCCATCCTGGCGACGCGATTTAGCGCGTGAGGCGGATCTGATTGAAGAGGTTGTCCGCATTTATGGATACGACAAGATCCCGGACAACGTCACCGTGCCGTTGGAGTTGAGTAACAAAGCACACCGGGATCGGGTTGCAGAACGGATTCAGGAAACGCTCTGTGCATTGGGATTCTTCGAGGCGATCACACTGTCCTTCGTCAGCGAATCCGACATCGCATTGATCGACCCGCATCCTGAGCGAAAGCCATTGCGAGTGGAGCACTCATCGCGCAAGAAAGACAACATTCTGCGGAAGAGCCTGATCCCCAGCCTGTTGACTTCCCGGCGGGAGAACGAAAAGCAGGGCAATCCGAATGCCTGCCTGTTTGAGATGGCGCGGGTTTACCTCGAATGCAATCCGGATGGTGATGATCGCAAAGTGGAACCGCTGCAACTGGGGTTTGTTGGCGGGCAGGGGTTCATCGAGTTGAAAAGCATCGTTGAGACAATCGTAAGCCGACTCAATCCCGATCTTTCGATTGAAGTTGCTCCTTACAATGCGCCGTTTCTGGTACCGGGGCGGGGGGCGAAAATTCTCGTTCAGGGACAGGACTGTGGGTGGATGGGCGAACTGGATCGTTCGGTAACCGATCGAGTCAATTTGCGAGATGCAGCGTCGGCGGGTGAACTGAACATCGCTCTGCTTGAAGACGTAGCTCAACTTGTACCACACTACGATGTCCTGCCCGCTTTTCCCACAGTTGATCGTGACCTGAACTTTGTTCTCGACGAGAACAAGTTGTGGCAGGAACTGGAAGAAGTTGTGCGCAATGCGGCTGGTCCATTGCTGGAAACAGTTCGCTTCGGTGGGCAATATCGTGGGGAACAAATCCCGAGTGACAAAAAGTCGTATATTGTCAATTTGAGCTATCGCTCGTCCGAGCGGACGCTGTCTGGGAAGGAAGTTGACGATATTCAGCAAAAAGTCGTCGCTGATTGTGCCGAAAAGCTGGGAGCCGAGCAGCGGTAATGAATTCGACAAGACTCCCATGACACACAGAAGAGCGTATTACGCTCTTCTGTGCCGCGAAAATCGTCTTTTAGAGCGAATCCGAGATAACCGTAGCGTCATCCGAACGGTTATTTCAGTTCCAAATGGTCCGCCAGCCGCTACGATAAAACCAGATGTAGTCCAGCCTGCAAACGCAGATTCTCACGAGCGAAAACCGTCACACGAAAAGGGAAACTGCACTAGTGCCTTGTCAAGGCTTTGTTGGAGGGAGCGGGTTGACATAACCCGCTCCGTTGTCGCTCCTTGCAACTTCATCAACCCTTCTTTTCAGTCTTGACGGCTCACTAGTCAGGCCGCGGCCTTATGCGGGAATTGCAGGACGGTGGCCGGTTCTTCTGCGACGCAGGCTTCAAGGAAAGCCTGGAATACCTGCATGTCGAGTGCAGAGGCGGTGTCGTTTTCCGGATGCCACTGCACGCCGAGGCAGAACCAGTTGTCATCGATTGATTCATACGCCTCAATGACGCCATCGGGTGACAATGCTGAGATGCGGAAGATGCCTGCCACCTGGTCGACGGCCATGTGATGCTGACTGTTGACGCGGATTTCGCCAGGACCATAAATGTGATCAACACGTGTTTCAGGGACAATTTCGATAATGTGTCGCAAGGTCGATTCAACGGGATCGCGATGATGCAGCGGTCGGGTGAAGACTTCATCGATATGTTGATGAAGTGTTCCACCAGCCACGACGTTCAATTCCTGCATACCGGCGCCAATGGCGAGAATCGGAATCTTCATTTCCAAAGCCATTTTGCAGAGGCGACGATCGAAATCTTCGCGTCGCAAAGGCATCGGTCGTGATGCGGGATGCTTGTCCATTCCCATACGCACCGGGTCGAGGTCATGATTGCAGCCTGCGATGACGATCCCATCAAGCATCTGCAGGCTTTGCCGCAGGTCTTCATCGTCAGCGTAGGGCGGAATCAACATTGGCAGGCCTCCCGCTTCGACGACGGAATCATAATAGCCTGTGTTGAACCAACTCAGTGCGTGTGCTTCTTTGCGAGCGGCGCGAAAATCTCCGTTGATCCCGATAACCGGCTTCGTTGACATTCCCATTCTCTCCCTGGTTGTGCACGTCCTGTGCATGTTGCGCCGGCCTCAATGCCAGCGTTGCCCTGTACCGATAGCGCAACGAATCTTCAAATGGAAACAGGAGCGAAGGGGGTGCCGTGGGTTGAGAAATTGCACGAGGCAGGCAAGGCTGCAACACTGCATCACCACGGGTCGCATTCCGAATCCTTTCAGAATCATCGAGACCAATCCGTTGGTCCGGACCATGCTCAACAACAACTTGAAAAACAGCAGTGTGAAACACAGCCAATCGGCGTTAATTCGTCGTCAACAGACAATCAATCATTCTTTCCATGAACGACTGATTGCAACGACGAGGAAGAATCTAACTGACGCAGATCTGACTGTCCAGTGAATCCCTGATTTTCCACTTACTTTTTTTGCCAACCACTAGATCTTGGGGCTATCGATTTTTTGCCATGAGGTGACCGACAACAGAATCAGTGTTTCCCTGTCGTCCGGTTTTCTGCTAAACAGCGAATTCCGCCTTGTTTTGCAGGATGTTTCAATCAATTTGTCATCTCGGAGTATGGTTACATCGCTGTTGTTCACTCACATCCGTTTGCTTTTTCGTGGATGCAGAGGTTGCCCTGGGTGCTGATCGCCTGTGTTGTCGGCCTGTTGTTGGCCGGTTTGAGCGGCATTGCACGGGGGGATGAGTTGGTTGGCAAAGGCAACTATTTTTCCCGGCAGGTTGTCTGGGTTGTGTTGTCTTTGCCTGCGATGGTTTTTGCCGCGTCTGTTCCCTATCGCATCTTGCGTGGTTGGAGCTATCCGCTTTTCGCCGTCAGCCTGTTGTTGTTGCTGCTGGTCTACGCGATGCCCCCCATCAACGGTGCACGGCGATGGATTCCACTTGGCATTTTGAATTTTCAACCCTCGGAAGTCTGCAAGCTGACCTACATCATGGCGCTGTCGCATTATCTGATGCACCGCGACAGTTATCGCACAATGTTCGGTTTGATTGTTCCGTTCTCACTAACGTTGGTGCCTGTTGCACTCATCCTGCGCGAACCCGATTTGGGAACATCGCTGCTGTTTTTGCCCGTACTGTTCGCCATGCTGTTCGCTGCTGGAGCACGGTTGAAACACATGCTGATTATCATTGTTTTCGGGGTGGCAACCTTGCCGTTGTTATGGGCTGGGATGAGCGCAGAGCAACGTTCGCGCGTAACCGCGTTATTCATGCAGGAAGATGGAGGCCCTGCACCGCGTGATGATGGCTATCATCTGCATCAATCGAAACAGGTGCTGGCTTTGGGGGGCGTGTGGGGTAGTGAATTTGATGGCGTGATGTCCGATGATCTGTCCGCTTATCATCTCCCGGCCGCAAGAACGGATTTCGTCTTCTGTCTGATCGGCGAACGGTGGGGCATGATCGGCTGCCTGTTGACGTTGATGATGTTCCTCGGCCTGTTCGGGAGTGGTTTGACAGTTGCCGCGCGAACCCGCGAACCATTTGGCCGATTGCTGGCTGCAGGTGTGGTTTCCCTTCTGGCAGCTCAGGCGGCCATCAATGCCAGCATGACGGTCGGCCTGATGCCCATTACAGGAATGACACTGCCATTGATGAGCTACGGCGGTTCCAGCCTTCTCTCGACCTGCTTTGCGCTGGGGTTGCTGATCAATGTTGCCTTGCGTCCCGGATATGAAGTCGCTCCGGAGCCGTTTCACCACTACGATCGTTGAGGGGTTTTGGCGTGGGGCAGGCTTCCGCCGCCAACCTCCCCTGTGGTGTCGGTATTCCGCCTCCCGTGTGCGAATTGCAACAATCAATTCAACTCCATCGCCTCTTCCCAGTGAGCGTAAAGGTGTTCGAGTTCTTCCCGTGTTTCGTCGTAGCGCTGTTTGATCTCGCGAATTTTCTCGCCATCACGGTGATTGACCGGGTTGAGCATTTCCGCTTCGAGCTCATCCGCCAGCGATTCCTTCTCGGCGATTTCCACTTCAAGGTCTTCGACTTTTCGGTATTTGTACTGGCGTTTTTGTTTCGTTGGTTGAGCGGTCGGCACGTCTCCGGGCTTCGCCGATCCCTTTGTCTTTGCCGTCTTCGGCTCGAGTGTCGACTCATCAGGCTCTGCCAGTTGATTGGCGCGAAACGTGATGAAGTCGGAATAGTTGCCGTCATAAACCTTCCAGCGTTCGACCGTGTTTTCGATCTGCTTATCGTAACAGACGACGTGCGTTGCCAACTGATCGACAAAATAACGGTCGTGACTGACAAACAGCAATGTCCCGGCGAAATTTTTCAACGCTCGTTCCAATGAGGCACGAGCCCAGAGGTCCAGGTGGTTTGTCGGTTCGTCAAGAATCAGAAAATTCGCGCCAATGGCGGAGAGCTTCGCGAGAGCGACTTTGCATTTTTCCCCACCACTCATCGCACCAACCCGCTGTTTTGCCTGATCGCCACGGATTCCAAATCGCGCAAGATCATTCCGCAACTCCGCTGCCGTGATTTCCGGGTGATTTTCCGGTCTGACGGCTTCGATGGCATCGAGATTGGGATCGACAGAGGAAAGCTGTTGATCGAAATAGGCCGCCTGGACGTTCGTCCCAATGCGGACAATTCCCGTGTCAGGAGTGAGTCCCTGTTGAGAGTCGAGCTCGCTCAGGATCGTTCGCAGGAGTGTTGTCTTGCCGCAGCCATTGGGACCAAGAATGCCGACCCGTTGGCCTCGCTCAATCTGCAGATGGAAATTTTCGAACAATGGAGCGATCCGACCGTTTTCATCAGGAAAGCCTTTGGCAATTCCCTGCACGTCGATAACCCAGTCCCCTGCCCTGTCCGCTTCGCCGAAATTCATCGGCAATTCGGAAATCTCCTGTGCAACTTCCACCAATTCAACGCGGGCCAGTTTTTTCTCACGATCGGCGGCCTGAGCATGTTTCTGGCCATACTTGTTCCTGCGAATGAATTCTTCCGTCCTGGCAATGAAATCCTGCTGCTTGTCCCGTGTTCGCTCCAGCACTTTGTTCTGTTCCGCAACCAGTTTCTGATAGGTCGAAAAATTTCCGGGAAAATCGCGCAGCGAACGGTTGTTGAGTTCGAGGATGCGATTCGTAACGCGATCAAGAAAATACCGATCGTGACTGACGAGGATCATTCCTCCCGAACGTGAGGAAAGGTATTGTTCCAGCCATTCCGTCGCCACCATGTCGAGATGGTTGGTCGGCTCATCCAGCAGCATCAGGTCCGGGTCGTGCAACAACGTTCGCGCCAACATGGCGCGGGTCTGCTGACCGCCGCTGAACTTCTCCAACGGACGTTCGAATTCCTCATCCGTGAAGCCAAGTCCGTACAAAACTTCGTCGACGCGGTGGTCAATGTTGTAGGCGTTGTGGCGATGCAGATCCTGTTGCACCGTATCGTAACGTCGTTCGAGCTGGGTGCGCTTTGCTGCGTCTGATTCTCCTGCAATCGCGGCTGCGAGCGAATCCGATTCCTTTTGAAGCCGGTAGAGGTGCTCCAGGCCAGCCTTCGCTTCATCGTAGAGAGTGTGAACTCCGGCGTCGTCCCGGTTGGCCAGCATCGCCTGCAAACGTTCCCGGGCTTCCTGTTCCAGCAATGTAATGACGGCGGACGATGGTTTCTCAACCACGCCTGTGTCGGGATGGTCTTCATCGACCAACAATCGCAACAGGGTCGACTTCCCACACCCGTTGGGTCCCACCAATCCGATTCGCTCGCCGGAACGGACATCGAACGTCACGTTGCGGAAAAGTGGCTCGGCATCAAACTGGCGCGAAAGTTCGCGAACGGAGAGAAGCAACATCGATTCGTTTGCGGATACTGGTGGTCAAAGCGGGTTTGGGGTCAGGTCGGCAAGGATACCAGCATATCGTAGTTGAGCAAATTATCCTGTCGCAAGCGGTCAGGTACATTCGTTTGCCCATTCGATCAGTTGATGCTGATCCAAAGCCATCCTGACGGTCCGCTGCAGAACGTGGCAGTCGCATCACGAGTGCTGGCATCATGTCAGACCAGCGGTTCAACGAATGGGATGGTCGATTGCAAGGCGGGCGACAGAACGGTAGTTTGGATCTCAAGAGACGTCTTTTATTGAGCAAAGTCTTCATCTTCCTGCCTTCGGCCATCTGACGAAATGGACAGCTCTCTGCCGAAGGGAGCACTGTTTTCGTTCAGAAATTCAGAATCGCTGACCGTTTTCGTTATGATCGGTTTGATTGTGCGGTTTGATCTTCAATGAAACACCGCGTATCTGTCGGGTGAGCAGAAATGCCGCCAGGCCAGAAATGCACGATGGACGAAACAGACGGGGACGCGGGCAAATTGCTTATTATCGCGGAAAGCAGAAAAAATGACGCAAACAAAAACGCTCGTCAATGTGGGACACAGTCCGGACCCGGACGATGCCTTCATGTTTCACGCGTTGGCCAACGACAAAATCGAGACCGGCCAATACGAATTCACGCACACTTTGCAGGATATCGAGACACTCAATCAGCGGGCATTGAATGGGGAACTCGAATTGACCGCCGTGAGTCTGCACGGTTACGCTTATATTACCGATCGATATGCGATCTGTGCCTGCGGCGCCAGTATGGGTGATAAATACGGACCGATGGTCGTCGCTCGGGAAGCGTGGTCCATTGACGATTTGCGCGGCAAGACAATTGCAGTGCCGGGAAAGCTGACGACCGCGTTTCTGTCACTCAAATTGCTGTTGGGTGATGATTTTGAATACGAGATTCATCCCTTCGACGAGATACTGAATCTGGTGGAACAGGAGCAGGTTGACGCCGGTTTGATTATCCATGAGGGGCAATTGACGTATGGAGACCAAGGTTTGAAACTGGTTGTGGATATGGGCCAATGGTGGTTTGAAGAGACTGGGTTGCCTCTTCCGCTGGGGGCCAATGCCATCCGCAAGGATCTGGGTCAGTCAGCGATGGATGAAATCACGCGATTGCTGAAGCAGAGCATTCAGTATGGGTTGGACAATCGCGAAGAGGCTTTGGAATATGCTCTGCAATACGGTCGTAACCTTGATCAATCGAAGGCGGACCAATTCGTCGGCATGTACGTGAACGATTGGACGCTCGATTTTGGTGATCGTGGACGCGAAGCGGTCAGTACGCTTCTTCGCAAGGGATACGAAAAGGGGATTATTCCGAATCCCGTCGATGTGGAATTCGTTGGATAATTTTTTGGATGTCTTTGCACAAGATGCTGAGGCAGTGTCGGGGCAAACCGCTGCGACAGGACAAGGATCAAAATCGTATGGGCAATGCCTCGGAATATCTCACAAGCCTGTTCGGGTTGGAGGGAAAAACAGCAGTTGTCATTGGTGGCACCGGCGTGCTGGGCGGAGGAATTGCCGAGACGCTGGCTCGCGCGGGAGCACATGTGCTTGTTGTGGGCCGCAGCGAGGAACGTGGCGGGAAGTGTGTTCAGCGAATACAGGACTCGGGTGGCTCTGCGGAGTTCGTCGCGGCAGATTCGACGGACGCAAACGACCTCAACGGGATTGTCGACCATCTCAAAAATGCCGGTCGCACAGCCGATGTCCTCGTGAACGGAGCGGGAATCAATTCGGCAACACCTTATCTGAAAATTGAGGAAGAAGAATGGGCGCGAATTCTCGACGTGAATCTTCGCAGCGTGTTTCTGGCCTGTCAGATCTTTGGCAAGTTTATGATCGAGCAGGAGACGCACGGTTCGATCATCAATATTGCATCCTTGAGTGGCATCACAGCATTATCGCGGGTCTTCACTTATTCGGCGACCAAGGCGGCGGTGCTGAACCTGACCCAGAATCTCGCTCGGGAATGGGCACGACATGGTATTCGCGTTAATGCCCTGTCGCCCGGATTTTTTCCGGCGGAACAGAACCGAAAGGTACTTACCCCGGATCGCATTCAGAGCATTATGCGGCATACGCCAATGGACCGCTTCGGAGAACCGGAAGAACTCTCCGGTGCTGTCCTGTTGATGGCCGGGCCGAAGTCGAGCAGTTTCCTGACCGGAACGAATATCGTCGTGGATGGCGGATTCTCGGCAATGACGATCTGATTCTCTTTTGTTGGCAAGATTCAAAGGTGGCGATTCGTGGCTTCGCTTCAATACACGCCCAGCCATCGATATCTTGTCCGATTCGCTCCCAAGCGGATTCAACATTCCTTTGTTGATGTTCTGATCATCGGTGGTGGGATCGCCGGACTCAGAGCCGCGATGGAATCTGATCCCTCACTGACGGTCGTGGTCGTTACGAAAGATGCGCTGAGACAGTCTAACTCCGCTTATGCCCAGGGTGGTATTGCCGGTGTGATTGACCCGGCCGACCATTTTGATCTGCATTCATCAGACACGATCGAAGCGGGAAAGGGATTGTGCGACGAAAAGGTTGTGCGCGCTGTGATTGAAGAGGCGCCGGACCGGATTTGTGAACTCGTACAGATGGGGGCGCGGTTTGACAGGGAGGATGGCGACCTCGCTTTGACCCAGGAAGGGGGACACAGTCACCGGCGTGTTGCGCATGCTTTGGGGGATGCCACCGGCAAAGAGATCATGCGTGCGATGATCGAAACCGCCCGAAACCAGCCATCGCTGCAGATCTGGGAATCGACTTTCACGATTGATCTGCTGACAGACGAACAGGGGTGTCGAGGAGCGCTGGTCTGGAATCCTCATCATGGCAAAACATTGATTTGGGCCAAGCAGACGATTCTGGCCACGGGAGGCGCTGGTCGGTTATATCGCGAGACGACCAATCCCGATATTGCAACCGCTGACGGACACGCAATCGCCTTTCGAGCTGGAGCGGAGTTGCGGGATATGGAGATGATGCAGTTTCATCCCACAGTTCTCTATATTGCCGGGAGTTCCCGCCATTTGATTTCCGAAGCAGTGCGAGGCGAAGGAGCGTATCTTCGGAACTCTCATGGTGACCGGTTCATGGGCGATTACGATTCGGCTGAGGAGCTGGCTCCTCGCGATGTCGTCAGCCAGGCGATCACGGATCAGATTCAGAAAACGAGTCACCCCTGTGTCTATCTGGACCTGACGCATCTTTCCGACACATTGATCGCCGAACGTTTTCCCCATATCGGCGAGGTTTGTTCTCGATTCGATCTGGATATCACACGTGATCTCGTGCCTGTCCGACCTGGTGCGCATTATATGATCGGCGGTCTGACAACCGGTCTCGATGCGAAAACCTCGTTGCCCGGTCTGTGGTCCGCCGGTGAAGCAACATCGACCGGTTTGCATGGTGCAAATCGCCTGGGGTCCAACAGCTTGCTGGAAGGATTGGTGTTCGGTCGCCGCGCCGGGTTGGGGGCTTCTCAAGTGGCTTTGGACATGCCAGACGATTTTCGTGTCCCGGGACTGGGCGCGGAATGGGGCGAGCCCGAGCATGATGAGGAACTCAACCTGGTCGACCTGCGCAACTCACTCGAGAGTCTGATGTGGCGCTACGTTGGAATTCGTAGAGATGAGGAGGGATTGACACAGGCACTCAATCAGACGGACTTCTGGATCAAATACGTTTTGCGGCGGGAATTCAACGAAACGAGCGGCTGGGAATTGCAGAACATGTTGCTGGTCGCCCGTTTGATGATTCAGTCTGCTCTGGAAAGGACCGAAAGCCGCGGCGTACATCATCGTAGCGATTTTCCGGAACCTGATCCCACAGAAGCGCATCACACTCGGATTGTTCTGGGAACGTAGCGGAACGGGTTTTCAATGCTGAACAGGGAGACTGTTACCGGTTGATGGTGGCTGGATCGCGCATTGGGAGATCAGGAATCTGTTGCGACAACATCAGTCAGGCTCAAAGCCTCAGTCGCGTCCAAAGCAGACGATGCACATGTCGTCGCTTTGTCGACGTCCTTCGCGAAACTCATTGACCGAATTGACCAGGCGGTCGACAACTTTCTCCGGATGATGCGGTGCCGTCTGGAACACGATCTTCATGCGGTCCAGTCCATACAGTTCATTTACGGGATTGGATGCCTCATTGACGCCATCCGTATAAACCAGCACCATGTCGCCTGATTTCAGGTCGATTGTGACGGGATGATAGACATGGCTGGATTCGATGCCGAATGGCAGTCCACCTTCTTCCATCGCAAGCAATTCAATTTCAGAGCTGTCGCGGCGTCGCAGAAGCGGCGGAAGATGACCGGCATTGACGATCGTCAACTTGTGTTTTTGTGGGTCGAGAACACACATCAGAAACGTAATCATACTTTCGCCACGGTCATAAATCTGCTGATTCAACAGATGCATTGCGGCTTTCAACGTCCTCGAATTTTCCAGCGCATGTTTGACGTTGGAATTCAACTCGGCCATCATCAATGCGGCGGCCATTCCTTTACCGCAAACGTCTCCCAGGCAGAGAATAACGCGATCATCTGTCATTGCGGAATAACTGAAGTAGTCGCCACCCACTTCATCCGCAGCGACGTAGTAGTCGTGAAAAGTATACCCGTTGGCTTCCGGGCGGTGTTGTGGCAGCATCCGTTGCTGGACGTCTCGCGCCATCGACAATTGTCGGCGGCGACGGTCAAAAGCAACCAGGTCCTGGTGAGACTGAGCATTTTTGATCGACTGCCCTGCAATCGTTGCGATGCTCGCCAGAATCTGCAGATCATCTTGTGTAAATTCATCCGAGTTGCCGGCAGTCTCCAACTGAATCACCCCCAGTTTCTGAGATGATGGGCCAATAATAGGGACACAAACCAGAGACGTGAATCCACTTTCATCGAACACCGATTCTGCATCGTGTCCGGAATCATTTCGTTCCAGTCGCAGTTGATTTTTCTCCAGTACCTCTCTGGCGATTTTGGTATCTGCCGGAAGTAACGTGAGGCTTTCCGAACTGTGTTCGTCAATGCGTCGGCTGGCACGCGGCTGCAGTTGTCCGTTGGCCTCGATCAGAAAAACAAATCCCTGGCTGGAATTGCCGAACATTTCGAACAACACATCCAGAATTCGGGGAAGCAGATCTTCCAGTTCCAGAGTCGCGGAGAGTTTCGTACTGATTTCGAGTACAGATTGCAGTCGCGGATCGATGACCACTTCTTCCGTCTGCCGGTCGCCCACTTTGACGTTTGTTGGAATCAGAGCGCTGTCGTCAATTTCCGTTGTGGCTTCCTCTGGTGACGACTGCTTTTCGGAAATGTGCGATTCATCAGCAATGAACACGAGAGGCACATCATAAATGTTGATTCGATCGCCATCCTCGATTCGGTGCGGTCCGTCCAACCGATGCCCGTTGACAAACGTGCCGTTGACACTGCCAAGGTCTTCGATCTCGAAGTATTCACCCCGACAGATAATTCGAGAGTGTCGGCGCGAAACGGTATTCTTCGCGAGAACGATGTCACAATACCCTTCTCGCCCGATCACCGTCTCTTTGCTTGTGGGCAGATCATATTCTGCACCACTGTCTCGCCCCGAGGCGACTTGCAGTTTGGCCATACATCTCTAATCATCAGAAGGATAGCAGGCGGGGACGTAATACGAAATCACTCGCTTGTCGATGCAATGGAATTGAAGAGGATTGGTGGTTCAAACCACTTGTTTTTGAAGTTGCCGAAAACCTCTTCGAATCGTCAGTCATTCTGAATTCAGTCGACAGAGTATGCATTACAACACGAAATCGCGCGAACCTCCATCAACGCAAATTGAAGGCGGAAAACACCAGAAAGAGGCAGGAACAAAAAACTGGCGGCAGGCGAAAAAAAGATACCAGTGAACACCTGCATTGTCAATCAAATCCATCTGATGGTTATGATTCAGATGTGCGGAATTGTGGCAATTCAGCCTGTTCATTCAGATTGATGGATAAACTCTGTCACATATCTTTGTCATAACGCGTGACATGTTCAATTAATAGGGGGGATCGCCAATCTCTCCGGGATGTGACACGAATACAGAAGAAATTTCTCAAAAAGTTTTCGATTTGTTTGATAACGGGAGATGACACTGAGTGTTGAATCGTCGTCCGTTTAGAGCGTATTACGCTCTTCTGTGGCGTGAAAATCGTCTTTTGGCCTTCAAACACAGACTCCCACGAGCGAAAACCATCACAAGAAAAGGTCAACTGCTCTAATTGATTCAGAATCCCTCCAATTCCTCTTCTGTGGGCAACTCAGGTGTGGGCAGTCCAGAAGATTGTTGGATCGCTGGAAAACAGTCAACACCAACCCCATCTGTGGCCCGAATGGACGCTGAATCAGCCATCTGCAAGTTCAAACAGCGACTGCGTCTTCACGATTGCCGAACTCTCGGGGAATGTGTGATAGGAGTGAACAAGCAGACCATCCCGAGTCGGATCGAGACGAATCAGGCTGATTGGTCCCGGTGCCAGGCGACTGTTACCGGGGAAACAGTGTGAAAGATCGGCACGTTGGCAATCCAGCAGCATTTCCTCGTGAACATTGAGGAACAGGTCGGTGTCGAGTTTTTCAAGCTGTGTGTGCGCGTGCACGA
This sequence comes from Planctomycetaceae bacterium, assembly GCA_028284145.1. Lineage (GTDB taxonomy): Bacteria > Planctomycetota > Planctomycetia > Planctomycetales > Planctomycetaceae > JANQSH01. The sequence continues at coordinate 39,681 of JANQSH010000121.1, forward strand.
TCAAACCACTCTCAAGTTGCAGTGTCTCCTCGCGACTTTGACTGACAGGGCGATCAATCAGCCGTTGTTTTTGTGGCATTCGCTGCTCGTTGGACGTCAAGACCTCTGTAACCGTGCGATTGCCAACTCGTATGCTGACTGCGTGGCCTGCTTCGCACAGCCGAATCTCGGCCTGGTAGGAATCACGAATAACGCTGTTCTTGCCGAACGCTGGAAGTAATTCCGGATGAACGGATCGACTGTAAATCTGAAAAACAAGCGTCGAAAGATCTGGCCGCGCAAAACGAACTGCCATGATCATCCCCTGATTTATCATATGCTCCGAGTGGAACAGGAGCGAAAGAATATGGTTGTCACAACTGTATTATACCACTCGGTCGACAGAGCCAGAAAGGGTGATTGGAAAAGTAATGAGAAGATTGTACGACCGGCGCGAATTCGTTGTTCTCTGGGTTGCAATCACCATGACGAAGTTACCCACCTGCAGGCGAGGGGATCAGACCGTTATCGGTGATCGCCCTGGAATTGCAGCCCTGGATGTCTGATGGATGATTGCATCAGCTTCCATGTCGAGCAGTTCCGATTTTAATTCGGTGCCACGAGGGGCGGAAAAACCACCGAGGTGTCCCGCTGCACCAACCACCCGATGACAGGGAATCAACAATGGAATCACGTTGCGTGCCATGGCGTTGCCGACCGCTCGTGATGCTTTCGGACTGCCTGCTCGTGCGGCCAGTTCTCCGTATGAGATGGTCTCGCCGTACGGTATTTTTTGGGCTTGCAGCAAGACTTTGCGGCGAAATCCGGTTGGCACGTTAATTCGCACCGCATAAGACCGGAAATCGACGATCTCTCCCTCGGAATAGCGCTGCAGATCTTCAGTCAATTCAGGAAACCAATTGCCCTCAACCGACGCACTCCAGTCCAAATCATCATCTTGCGAGGAATCACAGAATTTCTGTAAAGCGCGGCGGGCAGCGAGGACTGTGGGGCATCCCATCGCAAGAGCCCGGACCTCTTCGTCTTCGCCCAGGAAAGAAACCCAACCTATGCGCGTGCGAACTACGAAATGCGGGGGCATTTTGGAACTCCATTTGTCATCGACGTCATTCAATGCGTCGGAATTGGAGGAAAGTCTGATTCATCCCGCCAGACTTTGACCCTCCCGTTGCGTGACTATAGAATAGCGGATTGGGAGGCGGTGTTGAATAACGTTGCCGACCAAAAACGAACGAATAACGATGAAATGATGAATTCATAGATGCGACCGGCCGACGGAATGCTGGTCCGGAAAACAGATTGAGGTGTACGACGAATGAATCCGTATAGTGCGCTGGCCGACGACGTTTTCGTCAACATGAATCTCAATACAGAAATGCAACTGCCGACAGGACGGGAAACCATTCTGGATTTCTTTGAGCGGGTACAGAAGACTTACCCTTCGTTGCGCAATTTCTATACAAGAGAAAATGGCGACTTCGTTCTTGAGGAGGATAAAGAACAGGGTCATCATCGCTGGTTGTCGCTCGAACCGCGTCGCGTCTGTAGTGGTCACGTCAATCCCGGCAGTGTTGATGATGCGTTCGAGCAGCACCGCCTCGTACTCCAGTTGGTTCCATACATGCTTTCGGTCAGTCCGCTCGATTGCGAAGCGCTCGATTTCATGATGGGCTTCGACTTTTCCTATGCCGGCAATCATGATGAACTCGTGGCCGAGGCGCTGGGAACCAGTTCGGCGCTGGAGGGGTTGGCGGAAGTTCACAATGCAAAAATTCTGAATTTTGAACCATCCATCACGATCGCGCTGGAGGACTCTTGCCGACAGCAGGCGCGGATCATGGTCGAAACACGAACCAGCGCGTATCACGTTCGCAAGGATGACTTCCCGGACGATCAAATCACGGTCTATTTCACGCTCAGGCAGTATGGAAGCCTCACTCCGGAGACCTCTTTTGAGGATACGCTGGTGCGATTGAGGGATCAGCACGAGCGGATGCTGGAATCGTATGTGATCGATCAGGTGCTGCGACCGCTGGCTCAGGCGATTTCCACGAAATGAAACCTGCTTCAGCCTGACGGACGTGATGGTCTGGTTCCCAACTGGCTGATAATCCAAATGATTTGAGGAGCCAAAGTGACCGCCACTTTCAGCAATTTTGCCAGGAGCCTGACCGTAGAGACCGCATTCACTGTTCTTGCCGTTGCCAAACGCTTAAAGGCAGCCGGGAAAGATGTCGTTGAACTGGAAATCGGTGACAGTCCGTTCGACAGTACCTCATCGGCTCGGAAGGCGGGAGTGGTCGCGATTGAGGAAAATCAATCACACTACTGCCCTTCCCCCGGCATTCCACCGTTTCTCGAAGCCGCTGCAGAGTTCGTTTCCCGCGAGTTCAATATCCCGGCTGGTCCCGAAAATATCGTAGCAGGCCCCGGTGCAAAAATTTTCGAGCAGTTTTTCTGCGAAGCGTTTTTGAACTCCGGCGATGGCGTGCTGGTTTTCAGTCCCTTCTTTCCGACGTATTTGCCGAATGTCCAGAGACGCGGTGCGCGCGTCGTTTTTTCGGTTATCAGGCAGGAAACACAATTCCGGCCGAATCTGAAGGACATTCGCGCATTTGTGGAAAAAGATGTCGCACCGAAAGCCATTTTCCTGAACTCGCCGCATAATCCGACAGGTGGCATCACGACGCAGGATGATCTGAAAGCCATCGCGGACCTCATTCGCGGCAAAGACATTGCCGTTTTCAGCGACGAACCGTATTGCCACATGGTCTGGAAGGGTAAGCATCATAGTTTGCTGGAACAGCCGGACATGATGAATCAGGCGGTTGCCGCATTCACATTCAGCAAATCGTACAGCATGAGTGGTTGGCGACTTGGTTTTGCCGTTACCGCGCAGCCAGTTGCCGAAATAATCGGTAAGATGATCAATACGACATTGTCCTGCACACCGCCGCTGGTTCAGTTTGCAGGGGTCGCAGCATTGCAGGAAGATCACGCCGAGCGGAACGAGACGATGCAGAAATTCCGAGAGAAGGTAACGCTGCTGACCGAGGGGCTGAATGCGATTGAAGGCTTCACAACAATCGATCCCACGGCAACGTTTTACGTCTTCCCAAATGTTATGGAAGTTTGCAATCGGTTGGGGATCACAAGTCATGGCCTGGCGATGTATCTGCTGGAAGGGGCGGACGATCAGTTCGGCATTGCCTGTCTGGGCGGGGAATGTTTCGGCGATGCCGGGCATGGGTTTTTGCGGTTTAGTTGTGCTGAACCGAATGAACGACTTACGCAGGCTCTGGAATTTCTGCCGACAGCGATCGCCCGTAAGGACCGCATTCGGAAGTATCTCGAACAGAATACCCATTTTTCGCTACCCACACCGTATGATTGCTCGATCGGTTAGAGCGTATTACGCTCCTTCGTGGCGCGATGGACGTTTTTCGTCCTGCAAACACAGATTCCCGCGAGTGAGAAACGTCACACGAAAAAGTCAACTGCTCCAGATTCGGCTGGATAAACGACCATTGCCGAATGATCACGCCGCTTTTCATTTTGAGATCACAATGACTGAATTTGGACAAGGACTCGGATGGAGCCGGACCTGTTCTGCTTTCTTCTGCACAGATCGGCCAGATATGTTCTCCATTCCGACACAGCTTTCCAGATTTCGCAGTGTGATCGGGCTGCTGTTACTACTTGCCTGGGGTGGGTTGTTTTTTGCCACCCATATTCCCCGCTCATCCATACCCGTTCCAATGCCCGGACATTTCGACAAGGTTTGCCATTTTGTTGCGTATGGCGTTCTGGCATTCCTGTTGGGAAGTTGGTTGTGGTTTCGCTATTCGCTCAATCGACGGACGCTCGCACTGGCGTGGTTGGGATTGGCCGCATATGGTGTGGTTGATGAATGGCTGCAACGCTTTGTGAATCGGACGCCGGATTTGTATGATGTTCTCGCTGACTGGGCGGGGGCATTTTGCGGATTGGCTGCAGTGCTGGTTGTCCGGTCCCTGCTTCACATGCGTCGCCTCGCGAGACGACGCGCCTCTTCAGTTTCATGATTGATCCGCTGCCAATACACCCGATTGCCGTCACTCCCAGGGGAGCGATCCGTCCGCCAGGTTCCAAAAGTCTGACGAACCGGGCGTTGATTGTTGCGGCCCTCACTGATGGTGAATCGCATCTCACAGGCGTGCTCGACAGTGAAGACACGCAAGTCATGATCGAATCATTGCGGCGAATCGGGTTGAGGGTGTCTCACGATCTCGAAAATGCCACTGTCACGGTTTTCGGGTGTGGCGGGAAATTGCCCAATCACTCCGCAGATCTGTGGATCGAGAACAGCGGCACGAGTGTCCGGTTTCTGACAGCATTATGTGTGCTGGGACAGGGGCGATATCGTTTGGACGGCAATTCACGGATGCGAGAACGCCCGATCGGGGATCTGGTTAAGACGCTCCAATCTCTGGGAACGGATGTCCGCTGCGAACAGAACACGCATTGCCCACCCGTTGTTCTGCAGGCAAATGGTTTGAAAGGTGGAGTGGCGGAAATCGCAGGTAACATTTCCAGCCAGTTCCTGAGTGCACTGCTGATGGTCGCCCCTGCCGCGAATGACCCGGTTGAACTGTGGGTTCGGGGAAAACTCGTCTCGAAACCGTACATCGACATGACGCTGTCAGTAATGGAATCTTTCGGCGTTACAGTGAAGAACATGGGTTACGATTCATTCCAGATCGAGCCGCAGTCCTATCAAGCTGCCAGCTACGCCATCGAACCGGACGCGTCGGCCGCCAGTTATTTTTTCGCCGCCGCTGCCATAACCGGGGGCAGAATGACAGTTCTCGGTTTAAGCCGGGATGCACTCCAGGGCGACATCGGCTTTGTCGATGCCTTGGAGCAGATGGGCTGTGATGTCAAATGGGAACAAGACCGGGTGACAGTCGCAGGGCGACCACTTTGCGGTATCGATATCGACATGAATGCCATCAGCGATACGGCACAGACTTTGGCGACGGTGGCCGTCTTTGCGGAAGGGGAAACACGAATCCGCAACGTTGAGCACATGCGGCATAAGGAAACGGATCGTGTGGAGGCTGTCGCCAATGAGTTGAGAAAGCTGGGCCAGCAGGTTGAAGTGCTTGATGATGGGCTGACCATTCACCCCGCGCCAGTGACTCCAGCCGTGATCGAAACTTATAATGACCACCGTATGGCGATGAGCTTTGCATTGATTGGCCTGAAAGCGGAGGGAATTCAAATCGCCAATCCGCGTTGCACGGAGAAGACATATCCACGTTTCTTTGAGGATCTCAATCAACTTTGCCCGGGTACTATGCAGGCATGACAAAAGGTGGCCGAGAACATCGTTCTGGTGGCAAGAGATCTTCCGACAGAAGAGGAACAGCCAAAGGTCGCGCGGCAAAAGCGCAACGTCAAAGAGAACGGAAAAAGCGGCAACAATCCTCCCGACCAACTCGCCAACCTGCTGATCAATTGCCGCGAATCGATACCGCTCGAGGGATTGCCTTCCATGTGCTGAACACGAAAGCCGACCAGGGTTTTGTGTCCGATCGCCTGCATGAAGAGTTTCAGACGAGCCGGATCTCATCGACGGATCGACGATTGGCGACGGAATTGGCAAACGGTGTCACGCGGCGAAGAATGACGCTGGATTGGATTCTCGAATGGTGTGTTGATCGCCCTTTGCAACAAGTCGAGACACCCCTGTTGGAACTTCTCCGGTTGGGCACCTATCAGATTGGTCTTCTGACAGGAATTCCGCCTCACGCGGCTGTGAATGAAACGGTTGCATTGGCCAAACAGCTCGGGAAGCCACAATGGACGGGAATCCTCAACGGGGCTCTTCGTAAGGTCGATTCCCTTTGCTGCGACGAGTTTGTCGATTCACCCGGTACCGATGCATTGCCGATGAATGACGGGCGGTTTCGGAAGTTGAATTCCTTCGTTGCTGATGAGGAATACGATACCGGATCGTCCATTCTGCCCGATCCGGACGTTGACGCACCGGGGTATTTTGCGTGGGGTTTCAGTTTTCCTCCCTGGATGATTCGACGTTGGTACCGGTGGATGAACCGAATTGACATGTTGAGATTGTGCCAATGGTTCAACAGGCCCCCCCATCTTCACTTACGGGTGAATTTGTTGCGGACCAGTCGCGAGGAGGTGCAGGCGGCATTGGCAGAGGCTGGTTTGGAATCAGAACCCGGCGAACACCGGGAGAGCCTCTCCCTCGCCGGGTCGTTATCGGTCACGAAGTTGCCAGGGTTTGACGAGGGGCATTGGACTGTGCAGGATACCACAGCGATGGCGGCGGCACGGTTGCTCTCCCCTCAGTCCGATGAACAGGTGCTTGATCTCTGCGCTGGTGTGGGAACAAAGTCGACACATCTGGCGGAACTGATGAAGAATCGCGGGAGAATTATCGCAACCGATATCAGCCGAAAAAAGCTGCAGCGACTCGAGGAAAATTGTCTGCGGCTGGGGCATTCCAGCATCGAGCTACGACTGATCGACCCTGAGTCGAAGGTTGGATTATTGTCGGAACTTGGAATCGACCGACCGTTCGACGCGGCCCTGGTTGATGTTCCCTGCTCCAATACTGGCGTGTTGAACAGGCGAGCCGAGGCGAGGTGGCGTTTGTCACCCGAAGGACTGGATGAACTTGTGGGAAAACAGAAGGCACTGCTGCAAAAGGCGTGTGATGCAACCAGACCGGGGGGCAGAATCGTTTATTCGACCTGCAGTTTTGAGCATGAAGAAAACAAGTTGGTTGTCGATGAGGTTGCCTCACATCGGGACGATCTGGAAATTCTCGCCATCAATGAATGTATTCCCGGATTCCCGGCAGATGGCGGTTTCCAGGCGTTAGTCGCAAAACGTGTTTGACCTTTTTGTGAGCACAATCCCTTTGTCGGCACAATAGCAGTTTCTTTCGGCCACTCGATCTTTCGGCTATAGTCGCCAGCAAAAAGTTTCGTCTTAGCACAAAGAGCACGATGGAATAAATGATGTGCCGCCGATCTCGCAGGACAGGCTTTCCGAACTGATGGATTTCGACACGTCGATGGCCGGTTTCGCGTTAACCTTGTGATTTCCGGTTTTCCACTCCTTTTTGTTTTCGTATTGCTAATGGGATTCTTCCGTGTCAGAAGCGAGTGATCAGAATAGTGTCACGGATGGCACCGATGGATTCCCGGCCAATACGCGCGTGCCGATTCTGGGACGGATTTTGCGTCGAATGCCGACATCATGCCAATTGGCGCTTTACTACGAGACGTTTTCGAGTGTGGGAACAGGTGCGTTCATCACCATCTTCTCGATTTCCCTGCTCGTGCTGGAGTCGATTCTACAGGCTCCGTTGCTGCATCAGGCGATGCTGGCGATGTTCTTTTTCGGGAGCAACTTTCTGAGTCCGATGGTGACTTACGTTGGCCGCAAAATCCCGATGCACCTGCTGGTGATTGTTCCCAACCTTGTCGTCGGCGGTCTACTGTTTCTCATCGCTTCGCCCTGGGGAGGATCGCTCTTTTTCACGCTGGTGATGGGGGCCTGTTTCTTCGTGCGGGTTTTTCCGCGTGTCGCCGAGATGAACATGTTCCGCGTACTTTATCCCGAAACTCACCGCTCGACAGCCGTTGGCTGGACGAAGGCAATCGCCGCGTTTTCCGGTTTTGGCATTACCGTGCTGAGTCTGATCTGGTTTGCCGTCGATCAGGATTCTTACGCCGGTTTGTATTTGTTCGTGGCAATCCTGCTGGTGACATCGGTCTGGTATTATTCGCGAATTCCGATTCCAGATCGGAGTACCTATTTGCGGGACGACGACATCCCACCGATCAAGGCGTTTGGAGCTGGTGTGCGCGAGTTTTTTACCGACCGACGTTTTTTGCTGTACCAGTTCGGTTTCGCATTGGCAGGGATCGCCAATTTTTTGAGCCTCTGGCTGATTCCCGATGTCATCAGAGATCATGTGCTGCCGCACGCATTCGAAACAGGGCATGCCTTGCCATTCTGGACGGTCGGGTTCGGTGCGATGTCTGTCGAACTCAGCGTCGAGAAACTGGTGATGGTGACGATTGTGGCTGTGATGCCGGTCTTCTTTGTGATCCTGTCGTCGCCATTGTGGGGGCGGTATATGGATGGCCGAAATCCGATGTATGCGCGGGCGGTGTTCAACGCGCTACAGATGATCGCCTATCTGATGTATTGCCTGGGCGGGGTGACGTTACAAATTTGGCCGTTTTTCGTGGGGACGACATTTCACGCCATTGCCAACGGCGGTGGTACCATCAACTGGTTGACCGGAAGCATGTATTTCGCGCGATCCGAACATGTGTCGTTGTACAACGGCTTGCACGTTTTCCTGACCGGACTCCGTGGAATGCTGGGGCCGGTTATCGGATTTTTGCTGGTGATCGATCAGCGCGAATTGGGTGATGTCGTCGTGAAAGGGGCAGGTTTGGGAGCCTGGGTATTCCTGATCTCGGCGATCCTTTCACTCTTCGGCATGATCATCATGTTGATCATGCATCTTCTGGATACTGGTCCACGTGAAGCGTGCGAATGAGTCAAAAAATGTTGGTTTCCGTTTTTGTCCAACGAGTGACTGGTTTTTGGTTGCGATTCCGAATTGGCTCGTCATACTGAGGGAAAGAGTCCATCGAACCATCCGTTCAGGTTGTTGAATTGACAGTTCCCGAAGAACGGTGAAACGGATTCTGCCTCGGTGGGGTAATTATCTGGTGAGTGGCTCGGAGATCCCAAAAGTTACAGTTGATATCACTTTTCTGGCTGGCGTGGGAGACGAAATGAAGCTGGCGGGTGATCGGTTTTCTCAAATTCAGCGGAGCAAATGCATCATGTCGAGAAGGAAGAAACTGACATTTTCAGGATTGGCGCTGGCGGTTATCGCTGGTGTATCGATTGGCTGGACCATGTCTTTCGCCCAGCAGCAGGAGGGACCAGCAGTGGAAACACTGTTGCCAGCCACGGCGGTTGTTTACGTCGGTTTCGATGGCAACCTCAAACACGAGGAAGCCTGGGAGAATACAGCCGCCCACGACGCCATATACAAGACCGGCCTGATGGACGTTGTCGAGAAGTTGATTGGATTTGCCGGCGAACAACTTCGCCAGCAGGCGCTGCAAGGTGGGGGCGGAGCGGAAGATGCCGAGCAACTCAAACAGGCGAAGCAGATTTATGACATGCTGATGAACAATGGAATGTCTGTGACCATCTCTGTCGAACAGGGAGCACCGGGCGGACCGCCCATTCCCAAAGTTTATGGTCTGGCGGTGATGCACAATGCTGGAAGTCTGACCGACGGAATGACGAAACTCTCACAGGCCGTCGCCCAGCAGGAGGGACTCCAATTGAACGAGCGAAATGTCGATGGCCGCAAAGTGGTCGGGACATTGATTCCTGATACTCCCAACCTGGAAGTCAGCTGGTGGAACGAGCAGGGACATCTGGTGATTGGATTTGGGATGCAGCCAGCTGAATCAGCGATTGCCGTCGCTTCTGGCAATGCGCCAAATATCACCACCAGTAAATTGTGGAAAAAGTACAAAAGCGAAGACGTCGGATTTGAGGTTGCATTCACTGGTTGGTTCGATTTCGGCACGTTGCGGAATCTGTTCGGTGGCATGCCCATTCCAATGCCGCAGCAGGACCCCAATCAGCCACCAGTGACTGTCAGCCAGGTTTTGGAGACGCTCGGCCTGGATACGATGGGGGCCATCGTCTGCCGCACGGGTTATCAGGGCAAAGCAACCTGGTCGAAAACGATTGTCGAAGCTCCGGCTCCGCGAAAGGGGTTGCTGGCAATTGCGGATCAGGAAGCCATCTCGCTGGACGATCTGCCCCCTCTACCGTTTGAAATGAACGGCTTCCATGCCTCAAGTTTCGATGCTTCTGCCTTTTACGACACCGTGTTGACATTGGTTCGTGGCATCGCTGCGATGGGGCCGCCGGAAGCGGGGCAACAGGTCGAGGGGATGATTCAACAACTGCCGCAAATGATTGGCTTCGATCTCAAGCAGGACCTGTTGGATTCTCTGGGCAATGTCCATTGTGTTTATGGTGACAAACGGCAGGGCCTGTTCGGAATGGGCGTTGCGATGGCAATTGAAGTGAAAGACGCCGACAAACTCAAGAATACGCTGAATCAGATTGCTGGTATGGTAGCCGAAGAAGCCCCTCCGGGAGAATTCGATATCCGCCGGACAGTCAAACATGGCCGTGAAATCGTCACGCTGGAATTTGGTGGCGGCGTTTTTAATCCGGCTTATGTTGTCGATAAGGACTGGTTCGTCGTCGGACTGTTTCCGCAAACTGTCGAAGCTTTCATAATGCGTTTGGATGGAAATCTGACCTCCTGGCGACCTTCCCGTTCGTACCAGCAGGCATTCGGTGAACTGCCGCAGAAATTCACCAGTATGACTGCCACCGATCCTCGTAAGAGTTACCGCATGTTGATGCAGTTTGCTCCGCTGTTGATGAGCGGAATGCAGGCCGGAATGCGGGAGGAACTGGGCCCCGATGTACAACTGCCCGTAACAGTCGCGGATCTTCCGCCTGCTGAAGCGGTTGCCCGTCCGTTGTTCCCCAATATCTCGGTCGGCACTGTCGACGAGAATGGGATTACGATTTACTCGCGCAATTCCCTGCCGGGTGTGCCTTTGTTGGGTATGGGTGATGGTTCCTCAGTGGCGACAGTAGGTGTGATGACCGCATTATTACTGCCCGCCGTTCAACAGGCACGCACTGCGGCCCGCCGCACACAGTCGAAGAACAATCTCAGGCAGATTGCTCTCGGCTGTCACAATTTTCACGATGCCCACAGGTTGTTCCCTCCAGGGAATATTGTCAGTCAGGAGGTGGCTTACGAGAAACGCTTGAGTTGGCTGGCCACCACACTGCCCTACATGGAGATGCAATTTCTGTATCAGGAACTGGATTTCAAGAAGCCAGTCGATGATGAATCCAACGCAGATGCTGCGGAAACGCATCTCGAAATGTTCGTCAACCCTGGTGTTCCCGATAATGAACCTGGAACAACGCATTACGTTGGCATCGGTGGTTTGGGTAATAAATTCCCGATTGCCGATCCAAAAAAGGTTGGGATTTTTGGGGGGTCACAGGCCTGTCGGATTCGCGACATTATTGATGGTACTTCCAACACGTTTATGGTCAGCGAAGCCAGCGGCAAATACGGTTCGTGGGCGGAGAACGGAATGGCCACAATTCGCGGGTTCTCGCAGAAGCCTTACATCAATGGTCCGGATGGCATTGGTGGTCCATATCCCGGCGGTGTGAACATCGCCTTTGCCGATGGTTCAGTGCGGTTTATCTCTGAAGATGTTGATGGCAAAGTGGTTGAAGGTGGGGCAACGCGTGCCGGCGGCGAAGCGATTGATTGGCCGTGAGCGCAAATCTGACAACACTTGATTAAATCTGAGAACAAGGTCATTCTCGTAGCGACTCATTCAAGTGGGGCGTGCCAGAGAATGGCCTTTTTCTTTGATCTTGTTCGGTCTCAATTTAGACCTGGACAGTTTACATTCTGGTGTGACGCCTCTGGCTCGTGGGACCTATGTTTCGTTTCAGGTCAAACGACGTCCATCGTGGCACAGAAGAGCGTAATACGCTCTGGAATGACGCACCATGTCGGATTCGAGCAGTAATACGAACCGTTCCGATCAGATTGGCCCCTGGAGAATCCTCGAAAAAATCGGGGCCGGGGGAATGGGGACGGTCTATCTCGGCGTTCATGAAGTCTCCGGTGACAAAGCCGCGGTCAAAGTGTTATCGGCTTCATTGGCCCGAGAGGAAGGATTTGTTGCGCGGTTCACGCGAGAGATTGAAGTCATGCAGCAGGTCAGCAGCCGGTATATCGTTCAGTTGCTCGAAAGCGGTGTGCATGAAGAGTCGTACTACTATGCGATGGAATACGTGGAAGGCCAGACCCTCACAGCCCGGTTGCATCGCGAGCGCCGCATTCCCTGGGAGGAGGTCATCGATCTCAGTGTTCAGATCTGTATTGCTCTCAAAGCAGCGCATGACCACGGCGTAATTCATCGTGATCTTAAACCGTCGAACTTACTTTTGACCAAGCAGGGTGAGATCCGTCTGACAGACTTCGGTGTGGCCCAGGTTTTCGCCGGGTCCAAACTGACTGCCACCGGTGGTATTATTGGAACAGCAGAGTACATGTCGCCCGAACAGGCGCAGGGCAGACGGGCGAATAAGAAAAGCGATCTCTACTCGCTCGGTGCAGTCATGTATACCATGCTGACGGGGCGCCCCCCCTTCACTGGCAAATCAACTGTCGATGTCATTCAAAAGCAGCGCTATGGTCAGTTCGACCGCCCACAGATGTATGTTCCGGACATCCCGCATTGGCTGGATGAAATTGTCTCCAAGCTGTTGGAAAAAGAGCCGGATGATCGTTATCCCGACGCGTATGTGTTGTCGTTACGTCTGCAGGAAGTCAAAAAGAAAGTGGCACTCTCGGTTCAAGAAGATGGTATCACACTTTCCGACATCACAAAGGCATCCGGAGATGGTGACAACCTCGGGACGGCTGAGACTCAGGCGGCTGATTCTCTGATCGCCAGCGGAGCAGGAAATATCCCCGCAGGACCGGGGACCGGAACACTGATGCGCGACTTCATGGCCGCAGAGGTTGAACGTACCAGACAGCGATCGACACTGGGAGAGTTCTTCAACAACACCTGGGTCCTCATCGGAATGCTCGTGCTGGTGATTGCGGGAGGGTTCTGGTGGTTCCAGGATTCGGAACTGCCCCCCCAGGAGATGTTTGACTCCGGTGTCGCGCTGATGCAGGAACCCGCGGGAGAGAGTTGGACACGCGCTCGTGACGACTATTTCTTGCCACTGCTTGAGCAGGATGACGAACAGTGGCAGTCGAAAATTGAGCCGTATCTGAAAGAAATCGAATCTTACGAATTGCGTTCGAGTTTTGGTTTGAATTCAAAAAGGCATCGCTCTCGGAATTCCAGAAACGATATCGAACGCTTTCTGTTGCTTGCGAAAAACTATCACGAAGCTGGCGATTTCGCCGCTGCTGAGGATATATTCACTTCACTGATTATGGTTCTCGAAGGAGAGCCGCAATATGACTCGCATGTCAAGTTGATTCGAGAACTGTTGGTGGAAGTAAGAAAGGAGCGTGTAGAAGCGAAAGAAATCCTGCAACTGCCTGCAAATGTGTTGGCGAGAGCGAAGAAATTGTATAAACAGGGAGAACCGGAACAGGCACAACGCGTTCTGACCGGTCTGATCAAGTTGTACCACACAGATTCGGAAGAAATTCAGGAAGCAAAGAAGTTGTTGGAATTCTGGACGAAAAAGGAAGCGAGTCCTGCTGATGAATGAGCAAATCGTTCTATCCGAACACATTCGCAATATCCCCGATTTTCCCAAGCCGGGGATCCTGTTTCGGGATATTACAACACTGCTGGCAGAGCCGGAGGTTTTTCAAGAGACCATCGACCGCTTCGTCGATCAGTTGGCAGGAAAAGGCGTCGACACGGTGCTCGCGGCCGAGGCACGTGGATTCATCTTTGCGACGCCGATTGCCCTGGCTTTGAAGGCACGGTTTATTCCCATCCGCAAACCGGGAAAACTTCCGTTCGATACGCATTCGTTTCATTATGAACTGGAATACGGGACCGATTCGCTCGAGATGCACATTGATGCGATTACCGAAGAGAACACAGTCGTGCTGGTGGACGATCTGTTGGCGACTGGAGGAACAATGGAAGCCTGCATTCGGATGGTGGAAAAAGAGGGAGCCAAAATCGCGGGTTGCGCATTTCTTATCGAACTGGACGACTTGCAGGGGCGGAAAAAGCTGGAGCCTTATGACGTTATCAGTCTTGTGCATTATTGAGATTGGACAAGTTGAATCCCAATGAGCGATTTGAGTCCTGCCGAGATTGTCAGCCGTTGTAACCTGCTGATGTCGCACGCCTGGATGGTGCGAACGTTTGTCAAGCACAGTGAGGAAGCGGAGGATTTTCCCGAGTTGATGAACCTCGCCCGGACTGTGTTCGATATTTCGCGCGCATTGGAAACGCGTGTCGATAACCCTGCCGCCTATTTCGCCATGCTGAAGAAGAAAATCGGAAAGTTGGAGGCAGCGGCTCGGCAGTTTGCGATTGATGCACCAGAGGCTTCGGCTCACACAAATTTCGAGCAGGCCGTGATCTCGATGAACGGATGTGTGTCTCAGTTGCGAGAATGGCTGAATGAGAGTCAGGCTGCCATGAAAGTCGATTCGTAACTCGTTATCTGCCAGACAGTCGCGACAACAGGATGAACCAACTTCAGCCCGACACCCGAAATGGACGATGTTAATCCACAGCGGATTGTCGACTGATAGCGGGTCGAACTGTCTGTTTTGTTACGATTGATTTACTATGATTGACGGCGTGGCAGATGGATTTGCCAAAGTGCCGGTCACTCAAAAAACTGCAAACAACTACAAACAGGATGTCAGGTCTTTTGGCAGGCATCCTCATCGGGGAACGGATTCCCATGCGTACGATCGCGATCATGAATCAGAAAGGTGGCGTCGGAAAGACGACTACGAGCGTCAATTTGGCGGCTGGTCTGGCGAGGCATGGTAAACGTGTTTGCCTGTTTGATCTTGATCCTCAGGGACACGCATCCTTACACCTTGGTGTGGAAGCTGTCGGTAACGATCCTTCGCTGTACGATGTGTTTACCGGAGAAAAAATGATTGCGGAAGTCCGCCGCATGGTTGACTCCAATTTGTGGGTTGTCCCCTCGAATATCGATCTGGCTGCAGCTGAGGTAGAACTTGTCGATACCTCCGGTCGCGAAACCATCCTCCGCAATGCCGTGCAGAACTGGCAGGGCGCCGAGGAATTCGATTTCATGATTATCGACTGCCCTCCGTCGTTGGGTGTGTTGACAGTCAATGCTTTGTCAGCTGTCCAGGAAGTTTTTATTCCGTTACAGCCGCATTTCTTCGCTTTGCAGGGGCTGTCAAAACTACTGGAAACAACGGCATTGGTCACTCGTCGTTTGAATCGTGATTTGCGTGTGACGGGCGTTGCGCTGTGTATGTATGACGCCGGCACACGGTTGGCAGCCGATGTCACCGATGATTTGAACAGCTTCCTGAAGGCCAGCGACGATTCGACGCCCTGGGCTAATGCCTGTGTTTTTGAGAGCCGTATTCGCCGCAATATCAAGCTCGCTGAGGCACCAAGCTTCGGGCAGTCGATATTTGACTACGCGCCGAAAGCTGCCGGTGCGATTGACTATGGCGCTCTCGCTGATGAAGTCCTGGGGAAGGGGCAATCGACTCTTGCCATGCACGAAAAATACGCAGTCGAATCGCAAGATGTCGCTGAATCGGACCCTTCAGAGATCGCGCAAGCCGCTTAGAGCGTATTACGCTCTTCTGTGCCGCGATGGGCGTCGTTCGGCCTGCAAATATAGTTATAGTGCCTTGTAAAGCTCTGTTTTGGAGTGCGGATTAACATCACCCGCTCCGTTGTCGCTCCTTGCAACTTCATCACCCCTTCTTTTCAGTCTTGACGGTTCACTGGTTCCCCACGAACCAGAGACGTCACATAAAAAGTAAACGGTTCCAGAGAATCTGTCATTTGCGTTGGCCTCCGATTTGTCAGCCGTGACGACAACGGTATTTTCGGTATTCCCCGTTGTGCGTTGTTACCATACTGCGCGATCTCCTGCTCAATTTTGTGCCCCCAATCCTGTGGGACTTTCAAAAAAGTTTGCCGTTCACTTTTTGCAACATGGCGTAACTTCTTTCTGCAACGCTGTTTGTAGTGAATGCTGTGTGGCGATCGAGCAACACCACCTTGATCGGTAAAAACCTTTCACTCTCTGCTTGACTTGCTACGGTCCTGACATAGGTTTCCTGTGCCGGGAGCATCAAAAGGCATGTGATGTCCTTCAATGTTTCCAGCCTCGGTCTAATTGGGCCTGCTTTTTTGAGCGGCTGTGAGATCGAAACAACCCATCGTTCTCTTTGGGGGGAGCGATGCATGAACTTGGGTCGTACCTCCACGAGAGGTTTTTGTGGGTGCAGAGCCTCAAACCGCACGTTTTTTCAGGTGTACGAGGCTCGGTCGTTTTGGTTCTGCGTTAGCGACAGAACCAGTAAAGAAAGAGAGAGGACAGCTATGAAGAATTTCGCGAATTCTGTCAAACGATTTCTGGTTTCCGAAGATGGCCCGACTGCGGTCGAATACGCCGTGATGCTGGCTTTGATCGTGATCGTCTGCCTGACGGCCATTCAAGCCATCGGTACGAATGCCAGTGCTAAGTTCAACGAAGCCGCAAACGCCCTGACTTAATTTTTGATTACGTCAGCAAAGTGCACGGCACCGGGCATACACCGTCCGGTCGGAGTTTTCCGGTCGGGCGGTACCGCCTTATCTGGTCAACCAGGTTTAACCAGGGAAAGATAAAATGATTCCGTTCTGGATTGACTTCACAACAACTTACGCATCGATGACAGTCACCGCCGTCATCACAGTTCTCTGTTGGCTGATGATGACACTTCGGGCCTGTTAGCGAATTCCCCGGGTTGGAAACGGGTCAGTTGGAATTGAGGCGTTCGCCTCGCAGCCCCTTGCCTTCCAGCATTTTAGCGAGGAAATGTCAGGGTTTGCGACGCGGACGGTTTGGAAAGCCTGCTTTCCATCGTTCGAGATAGAAAAAAATCTGCGGAATACAATCGGCTCCGTCGCAATGATCTGCTTCTCCGGCAGATCAGACGAATCACCGTCTCAACGAAAGGGTAAATCCCAAATGGATTGGTATACGATCCTTGTCGAAAACTGGCATGTCAAATTTGTGTGTGTAGTTCTCATCGTCGCCGCTTACATCGACGGGAAAGAGCTTCGCGTTCCGAATTGGATCACCTATCCGATGGTCTTCAGCGGTCTGGTCTTCAATACCTGGATCGCCGGCTGGAGCGGCCTGGGGGACGCGACGATTGGCATGTTTGTCGGTCTGGCTTGTCTTTTGCCATTGTACGCGGTGGGTGGCATGGGTGCAGGTGACGTCAAACTGATGGCCGGCATTGGAGCCTGGCTCTGTGCAACTGTGACATTCTACGCTTTTTGTGTTTCGGTCGTCGTCGGGGCAGCTATGGCATTGGGCATGGTGCTTTACCGCAACAGCTTCAAGAAGCACTACGCCAACTTCGTGATGATCTTCATGGAGTGGATGCAAGTCAAAAACCCGAAAGAGCTTTCGGATATCGCTGCTGAACGGAAACCGCAAATGTTGTTACTGCCCTACGGCATTCCAATCTGTATTGGCTCGATTGGCTATTTTTTCTATGCCGGGATGATTTGAGTCACTCGGATTTTGATAAAGCAGTTTACATTTGGTGTGACGTCTCTGGCTCGTGGGGGGCTTGTATTTGCAGGTCAATCGACGCTCATCGCGGCATAGAAGACGTAATACGCTTTAGAAGCCGTAGAAAGATCATTCTGGGGGCGGCCCGAAGCGTGCCGGGAACCCGGCCGATTCGCGGTCCCTGCAGGTCTTTACGTTATGGATATGCGTAGCAGGGGCAATCTGGATGATTTTGCGAAGTTCGCAGAAGAGGCGTTATTTGGGGGACAACCGGTATCATCATTCTATTCGATATGGTCGGCATAAGCTGAAGAGTTTAACAGCCCGATGCCGATGAAGAGAGTGATGAACCCCGGTTTTGGGTACCGAGACCGTTTTGTCAGCTACATTTCAACATTGCTGATCGAGTTTGGAAGCGGAATCACCCGTAGAAGGGGTTGAATCATGAAAATGAAGTCGATGGTTTTGTTGGCTGTGGCAGCTGGTTGTGGTTTGATCGCCATGCTGGGCGTGCAGCAGGTTTTGTCGAAAGATAATGGTTCGGCGCTGGAAACGGCGCAGGTTCTCGTGGCCGTTGCCGAAATTGGACCGGGGGCTGTTCTTGACGATACCAACGTGGCGTTCAAGGATTATCCACTGAACATGGTGCCCGAAGGTGTCGTCACGAAATTAGAGGAATACGAAGAACGCGCTCTGAAAGGGCGTGCTGTGCCTGGGGAAATGATTATGCTGGCCAAGTTGTCTGAAAAGGGGCAGTTCGGCGCCTCCGCAACCATCCCGGATGGAATGCGGGTCGTGTCGGTCTCTGTGAATCAGACCTTAACACACAGTGGCCAGATCCTCCCGGACGACCGCGTCGATGTGATTGTTACCTATCGTACAACAACACCGGAACATCGAACCGTTTCCAAAACCAAAACCGTACTCGAATACATTCAGGTCTTTGCGACTGACAGCATTCGCGACGTCAGTGGTTCGGAAAACGGTGAAGTGAATGCGAAGAACATCTCGCTACTCGTGACACCGGAGCAGGCAAACCTGCTGATGCTGGCCAAGGCAAAAGGCGATTTGACATTGGCATTGCGTTCCAAGACCGATTCCACCGCAGCCGGACATCAAGCTGTCGATGAATCGATGTTCGATGACGCAATGGCAGGTCATGGTGGTAGAACGCAGGAACCCCAGGACGAAACTGGCGAATCGCCACAAACAGGTAATGTGCAGGAGTTCCTGCGTGAGCAGCAACAACAGGACGACAGTGTGGAAACTGTCGCAGATGTTGATACCAGCGAACCTCCAAAAAATGTTTGGAAGATGGAGATCTACGCAGGTGAGGAATTGCGTATCGAAGAAATCGAGTTGCCGGAGGAGGAGCCGGAAGAGGATACAGGGTCGCTGAAGGGGTTGTTCAGGAACTTCTTTTCGCGATCGAACGTGGAAGCCACGCAAACGTATTAGAGCAGTTTATTTTTTGGCGTAACGTCTCTGGCTCGTGTGGTTCTTTGTTGACAGGCAAACGACACTCATCGTGGCACAGAAGAACGTAATACGCTCCAGCGAATGCGTTACTGATCGAGAATCAGGAAACGGTGAGAAACAATTCAGAATGAGGTGGATCGGGTATTGTGCCAGGTTCGTCTCGGGGGACGGGCGGAAAGGATTTCCGTCCTGAAGGGCCAGCAGGTCTGGCGAGGGACATCGTTTCATCGCCAGCCAAAACTCTTCGGAAATTTGAGGTGCATGGATGCAGATCGACGTCAATCAATCAGCAACGATTCCGATTTCGGAAACGGGGAAGAATTCGCGTCTTCGGTGGGTTTTGGCCTTGTTCGCTGGCGTGCTGGTGATTGCCAGTACAACGATTCCACTGCGGGCTCAAAACACCTCGCGCAATGCTTCGAACGAAGAGACTCCCAGCGAGTCCGTCGTCCGGATCTCAAGAGCCAGATCGGAGATGAAGGTCGTCGAGCGGTTCGCGAAAATCGTCGAATTGGACCGCAAGATCGCCAGGGTTGATGGCTTTGACCCCGAAGTGATCGACGTCAAGGGGATTCAAGGCAGCCCCAATCAAATCCGCATTCACGCTCTGGCTCCGGGCGTCACCACGATGGTTCTGCTGGACGAAAACCGCAGCAGCTATTCCATCGATGTTTTCGTCACTGGAGATGTTCGCCACCTTCAGGCTTACATCCAACGGCTATTCCCGCATGATTCCGTTAGCGCTGTGGAAGTGCGCGACAGTGTTGTCCTGCGTGGTTGGGTGATGGAACCCTCACATATCACCGAAATCGTCGAGATCGCTGAGCAATTCTATCCCCGCGTGCTGAATCAGATGAAAGTGGGAGGCATGCAACAGGTTCTACTCAAAGTGAAGGTGATGGAGGTGCAGCGCTCCAAGATCCGCAATTTGGGCATCAACTGGTTCCACGTTGACCAAAACAGTTACCTGGCCAGCACGCCTGGTGCGTTAACACCCTTGAGTGCATTGACGGTTCCCTTTGGTGGCCCGGCCGGTTTGACCGTAAATGCGGCCAGCCTGACAACCCCCACCGCAATGGCGGGCGTTGTCAGCAACAACAGCATCTTTCAGGCATTCGTCGAAGCATTGAAAGAAGAAGCCTTGTTGAAAGTCCTGGCCGAGCCCCAACTCGTCACAACCAATGGACGCCCTTCCAACTTGCTGGCCGGTGGAGAGTTTCCCATTCTGGTTCCGCAGGGTTTGAATGTCACAACGATCGAATGGCGCGAATTTGGTGTTCGCCTGGAAGCTGTTCCGATCGTACTCGGCAACAATCGCGTGCGACTGCAATTGCAGCCAGAAGTCAGTGAGCGCGATTTCACGAATGCGGTCGACTTAAACGGCCTGACAGTACCCGCGTTGACCTCCCGACGAGTGAACACGCAGGTTGAAATGAACTTTGGACAGACATTTATGATCGCAGGGCTGATCTCGAAACGCCGGACCGCGGAAACCGACAAGGTCCCCTTTTTCGGTGAACTGCCGGGAGTGGGAGCGGCGTTCCGTCGCGTCAATTATTCAGAGGGCGAAACAGAATTGGTGATTATGGTGACTCCCGAACTGGTCGCGCCTGTTCCTCCGCATCGGTTGCCTCCGGGTGGCCCAGGAATGTTCACCGACGTGCCAACCGATCGTGAACTGTACGGCTTTGGTATGCTGGAGGTTTGCAAATTCGGACCGGAATGCGATGGTTGTGCCGGATGTTCTCTGGCGGGAGGAATGACATCGCGTTGCCGCTACGGACGGTGTGGAACTTCGAACTGCGATGGCAATTGCGGTCCGACAACCTACGCGCCACCTCGAAGAGTGCAATCGCCTGCCAAGGCTCCAGTGCGAGCTCCCGTTCGACCAAAACTTCAGCCGCAACCGGCGACGACTCCCGGAAAGGCACCTGCCCTGCCCTCCATTCCTTACGAAGAAGATGTATCACAGTCCAGGAGAACCATTACGATACCCAACCCCTACCTGGTCGGCGGCAATTCAGCAACAAGCTCCACTCGCGTGCGAATGGTTGATTATTCGGCAACCACGTCTCCACACGGCATGTCGCCATCTCAATCTGCGGCTTGGGCCAGTCAGAACCAATCGAGCGTCCGATCATCGACGACCGCTTCGGGGCGGCAACGGGTTCGTCTCGGGTTGATCGAGCCGAAACCGGGAATGATTTCACCAGCGAACAACTCAACTGCCAGCCAGTAGAGCATATTACGCTCTTTTGTGCCGCAATGTGCGTCGTTAAGCCTGCAAACATAGGTCCCACGAGCCAGAGACGTCACACCAGAAGGTAAACTGCTCTAGAATTGTCTTTCAATCAATACGATCATTACACCATTAAGAAATGGTCGCCTCGGGCCTGAATCGTGTGCGGTCAGATTCAAGGTGCAGTTTCAGGGAAAGTGAACGGGCAATGAAACGTGTCATTCGTTTGGCAATCGTCGATCCCAACGACGCCACGCGGCAATCGCTGAAGAATCTGCTGTTGGGTATCGATATGGTCTGGCTGGAGGCGGATTGCTCGCGCTATGAATTCTTTCCTGATGTCATTCAGCAAACACAGCCGGACATCGCCCTGATTTCGCTCGACAGCGATTCGGACAAAGGCATGGAATTGATTGCCAAAATCAGTCAGGAACAACCATCCTGCAGTGTACTGGTCGTCAGCAGTTCTCAGGAAGGCAGCCTGATTCTGCAGGCGATGCGTAACGGTGCCAGAGAATTCCTCAACTATCCCCTGAAGCTGGAAGATTTTCTGGCGGCGTTGGATCGCATTCAGCAATCCAATACGGGTTTGTCAGGAGACGGCCAGGTTCGCAGCAGTCGGGTGATCTCGGTGGCGGGGGTTTCCGGCGGCGTCGGTTGTACATCTCTGGCCATCAATCTGGCTTGCAGTCTTGCCAGGAATGAAGCCAACAGTGTTGCCGTAATCGATCTTGATATTGCACTTGGTGATGCCGATGTCTGGCTGGATATCATCCCCGATTACACGATTCAGGATGTCGCCGAGAACATTAGCCGCCTGGATTATTCGCTACTGAAACGATCGTTGACCAAACATGAGTGTGGTGCATTCCTGCTCCCACGCCCTGTGAATCTGGACGAAACCGCGATCGTTTCACCCGATGGACTGCGCCGCGTGATTGCGTTACTTAAGGCGACATTCACACATCTTGTGATTGACGTCAGCAAGAGCCTTGGGCCACTCGATCTGGCCGCAATGGATGTCTCGGACGATGTCTTACTCGTAACGCAGCTCGACCTGCCCTGCTTGCGAAATGTTGTCCGGGTGACTCAATTCTTTGAGGAAAAGGGCGATCTGTCGGATCGAATGAAAGTCATCGTCAATCGGCTGGGCCTGGAGGACTCACAGATCAGCCTCAACAAGGCGCTCGAGACGATTGGTCGTGAGATCTTCTGGCAGGTTCCCAATGATTACGCCACGATGGTCGAGTCGCGTAACAATGGTATTCCACTGCTGATGCAGGCTCCCAAAGCGAAACTGACAAAATCGATCGAGCAACTCGCCAGCAGCCTGGATCAAACAGCGAAAATTCAGACGGATGAAGAAGACGGCAATGCGGCTAAGCGTAAGAAGGGCCTGTTCAGTTTTCTCTCCAGCAGTGCGAACTAGACTACGTCTGGTTTTATCTAGTGGCTGGCGGACCATTTGGAACTGAAATACCCGTTCCGGATGACGCTACAGTTATCTCGGATGCACTCTAAGAGATGCTCTCTTTCTCCTGAAGGCGAGGAACGTTACCTGAACTGTTAGAGCGTATTACGCTCTTCTGTGCCGCGATGAGTGTCGATTGGCGTGCAAACACAGGCCTGCACGAACCAGGGACGTCACACCAGAAGGTAAACGACTTTAGCCCGGCGGGATTTTATCTATGGTGGCTTGAGCTTCATTTGGGAACTGTAAACAACGGTGTAAAAGCCGCTACAGTTAAACTAGAGCGTAATACGCTCTCTTGTGGCGCGATGCACGTCCTTTGATCTGCAAATATAGGCTCCCACGAGCGAAAAGTGTCACACGAAAAGGTAAACTGCTCTA
>JANQSH010000138.1 GCA_028284145.1 Planctomycetaceae bacterium
TCTCGCTGATTCCATCAGCATGATGCCCGTGCCGCAGCAGGGGTCTGAGATCTGAATTCGTTTGTCTTTTTTCGTGCCCTTGTCGTCTTCGGCATTCTCGCTGCTGGATGTCAGCCGGGACATGAGCGACGCGACAGGTTCCGGTGTGAGGTACAAAGAATTCTCTCCATACGACACTGATCCCTGGAACAAATCCCCCAAGATGTCCTTGTCCGTTTCAGATTCAGAAATCGCGTCGATCGCCTGACCCAGGAATTTCGGAAAGAGATCGACTCCCCTTTTCCCCTGCTTGCCTTCGGTGTGTTCCTTGATCGCTTCAAAATACTGGTCTTCCATCGTTTCTGCTGCCAGTGCTGCAACCGATGCGCGGATGACGTTTTCAAAGCTCTGCCCCCGACTGACGCCGGATCGCTGTGAAATCTCTTCAAGCGTCTGAAACAGAGGCCGGGTTTCTGAGTGCAGGAACTGTTCTTTGCCCATTGCGGGGCAGAGAATGCCGCACGAATGGTGAGATCGCAATCAGAAACTGTTGAATGTTGGGCACTCAGGAAATGCCGAGTGAATGCTTGAGGGCAGCCTCGACCTGCTCCATGATGACATCGGAAAGTCGCCCGATCGAACGTTTGACCAGGGATTGCCGTACCGTATAGAGGTGAGTGCACAGAATACTGGATGGACCATGCAATCCGGAGGAACGACCGTCAGGTGAACCTGGATCGACGAAGCACTGCGATTCATCGTGGATGCGGCTGATATTGCCTGTGATGAGAGCGACGGTCGTATCCACCAGTCGAGAATTGTATTGATCGGCCTGAACGATGAGGGCAGGGCGAATCTTGCTGCCTTGACCATCCGTGAACGGGATATCGACGAGAACGACTTCGCCCCGTTTCACGTTTTGAGATTCTGGTAACTCTCAAGAAGGGGGTCGCCCTGGTCATACTCGCTCATTGTTTCTTCGATCAGAGCGCTCACGGCCTTTGGTGAAAGAGCCGAAGAGATATTTTCAAAGACATCGATGCGCAAAACGGCAACCTGAATACCATCAGTGGTGGTACGAATGGTTTCGCCCTGGGCAATGGCCTGCTTTTCTGCATCAGTGAGCTTCATTGTGTATCTCGCTTAAAACTTTACCAACAGTTTCAGAACGTGTCAATTTTTTACTCGCACAGCCAGTTTATTGTCCCAATCAGGAAAGAATCGTCTCACAGGTTCTCGCTCTTCATCGCCCCGTCATTGGGTATCCTCATTCCTCCACCTCCGGTTCAGGAAATCCGAACAATCCATCACCGAGACGCTCCTGCATTGTGATAGCCGCACTCTGCTGCTGGGGATTTGACTTCTTATCCGCAAAGAACTGCCGGGCGGATTCGAGCATCATTTCGAGTCCCTCCTCGCGGCTGTGACATGCGGTCCAGGGCACCCCTCTCTCCTCCAGATCGCCACAGTGATACTGGAAACCGTAGCGGATGGCCCACGAGCCG
>JANQSH010000143.1 GCA_028284145.1 Planctomycetaceae bacterium
GTCGCGCGTGGATGAAATCGCCGCGATGCTTCCCAATCGACCGTTTGAAGAACCGATGATTCTGCCGCTTGGCAAAAACTATGTCGGCCCGGGTATCGCAAACCTCGGTGCTGCCGTCCAGGTGGGTAAACTGAGTGAAGCTTAACTATCATTGGAGAAGCGCAACCATTGGAGAAGTACAACCCATGAAAAACATCACGTTCTTGCTGTTCGCTCTGTTGTGCATGAGCATTCCTTTGCAGGCGGGGGATTGGACAATCGATTCGGCTGAAGACTGGAAAAGGAATGTAACGTCTGTGAAAGAGGCCAAACTCGTTGATGGTTTTGTCTCGCCCGATGGAAAGTCGGCAACCATCGAGACCCGAATCTTTTCGACCAAAAACAAACGGACGGCCAAATCGTTGACGGTAACGCAATCTCCCGTCTGGCAGAATTGGAACCCCATTGAAAACCTGGGACCGTCAAATCTCTCCGACGCTCCTGTGCTGCTGACTGTTGGACCTGACAATTATTGGATCTTCGGTCGTTATCGTGGTGGTCAACCCAGACACCAGAAAGAAAAGGCTGGGAAGAAGCCGACAGCAAAGCCTGCCTTCCAACCGGAAAAAGCCACGCTGGAAGGTTTCGACATCCCGCTGCAGACAACTCCTTTTCCCAATCAGTTCAATGCACCGGGTGGACTGAAGCCGGGAAAAGGGGGATATCACGCTTGGCAGAGTCGAGACATGAAAAACTGGGTCCATCACGGGTCGGTGACAGAGAGTTTCTCGAAATGGGTCACCAGTGCCGAGTGGGTCGATGGCAAGGCTTACATATATTACGACTTCCCCAACGATCAGGACCCGCATGTCTATGTCGATGAT
Source organism: Planctomycetaceae bacterium (assembly GCA_028284145.1). GTDB lineage: Bacteria > Planctomycetota > Planctomycetia > Planctomycetales > Planctomycetaceae > JANQSH01. Next base: position 864 of record JANQSH010000143.1, read on the forward strand.
GATCTCACCGATGGCAAGCCGGGAAAGAACATGGGACTCGCGGTCGATGACCCGTCCCACGGCTCTGATGCGGGGTTTATTCGCGACCTCAAAGGGAACATGCATGTTATCATTGAAGACTGGAGTCCGATCAACGCCAGCAAACGTTCGTGGGATTCCCCTCTGGCCGGACATGCGGTCAGCCCCAATGGACTCAACAATTTCCAGTTTAGAAAACCGGCCGTCGACAACCGGACGAAATCGACTGGCAAAACGGCAACGTACAAACACCCGCACTGGTTGAAGGAGGCACCCAAAAGGTTCACAACCAACATTGCCACGTACGAAGTTCATGAACCGGAACAGGAAGCTTACGGCGATTGGGCAGCGATCTGCATTGGCGGTCAATACTACCTGTTCGGAGATTATGATCCGACAGGTGGTCATCAGATGAGTGTTGGCTGGTTTACATCATCGTCAATCGACGAGCAGTTCACCTGGTGCGACAAAATTGGTAACGGCCACCCTGATCCCGATGTCGCCTTCGCCGAGGGGCAGTTCTATCTCGCCACCCAGCAACAAACCGACTATGTCAGCCCCGGTCCGTGGGTCGAAAAGGTCGAGGCCCGTGTTGGTGTTGACACGGACCAGGATGGCGAGATCGACCAGTGGACCGACTGGACGGAGATCAAAGAGAGTTACGACTACATTAAAGGCTTCTCGAAACAGATCGCCCGAACTCCTGCGCAAATGGACCTGTCGAAGTTACCCGCCGGATACGGCTTCGCCACTCAACTGCGACTGACTGATTCAACGGAGAACAAATCCAAGCCGATTGTCGACAGCCTGACGATATCCTTTGAAGACTGAAAAACATCTTCAAGAGGGCATATCGACCACGACATGCCACCGTCGGCGGTCAGCAGCAGTCGGGCCGTTTCCGGATCGTGGGGAGCCTGTGTTTGTGAGCCTGACGACACCCATCGCGGTACAGAGGAGCGTAACGCTCTATCATCGGCTTCTCCCCCAGATAGAGACGAGATGGGGCAAAGATCGGACAGAGTTTCTACAGGTATTTTGTAGAAGCGCATTCGCAAATGCATCCTCAGCAATGGTCAATCATCCTGCAAACTGAGGGCTGTCATGCCGCAAATCTCTGCAGTGGAGACAGGTGCAACAATTCTTGCATGTCAGATGTTATGGATATCTGTGTCGTTCAAATTTGCCAGCTTCTTCGTCACGAAAAGCAGGGGTGATTGAGGATCATCGCATCCCGGAATCTCCTCCGTCGCGAATTCCTTTCGTGGCAGATTGTTCAGACATTGCCGGACTGCTTCGGTTTCCTCGGTACCTCCCGCATGCCCGGTATAGCACAACAGGGTCATCACGCCTCCGGCACGCAACAGTTTCGTCGCTTGCATCACCGCTTGAAGCGTTGATTTAGGCTTCGTGATGACTGTCTTGTCGCCACCGGGAAGGTACCCCAGATTGAACATGACGGCTGCAATTTGACCGTGATGCTTCGACGGAATCGCGCTGTCCAGAATCGCGTGGCTTGCTTTGATCAATTCGGCGAGTCCAATGCCGTACGATTGCAAAAGCGAGGTTGTCGATTGCAATGCCTGCTCCTGAATGTCCAGGGCGAATACTTTGCCATCGACACCGACCTGTTGCGCGAGAAACAGCGTGTCGTGTCCGTTGCCTGCAGTCGCATCGATGGCGACATCGCCCGATCGCAAGACGACGCGACAATGCTCGTGGGCCAGTTCCGTCAGCTTTCGCATGATGAACTCTCCAGAAACCGCGCGACGTCCAGTTCTTTCGGAATGATTGCTTTGCCAACAATCGCTCGAGCAAACAGTTCAGCGTGCCAGGGTGCCAGTAACGATCCTTTCGATGCCAGACCATTGAAGATGCCCAGTTGCGGATGCTGAGGATGCATGCCAAGTATGGGCAGACGCCCCAGGATGATCGGACGGACTGCCGCATGGTGGTCAACGACATCAAAAGGAATTACCAGCAATTGCTTGAGTTCGCGACAAAGTTCGTCGCAGCCGTTATTTGTTGGACAGTCATCGAGATGTTCGTGATCATGGGTTGCACCGACTCGATACAGGTCTTCCTGCTCATGCACCAGCCAGATACCGCGATGAATCACCCGCTCCTCATTCAGGTCGGGAATGTCCACCGTCAGAATCTCCCCCTTTGTCGCGTCGAAGGGAACGCTGCCAAACCAGGGGTTGGACTGTGACTGAAATCCCTGACAGAAAATGAGTCGCTGTGTCGTCAGATTCAGAGTCGGAATACGGACAGTGCCATCAACGAATTGAACATCTTCGGGGGTTTTCAGTTGGACATTGAAGCAGGGCTGATTGTCGATCCGTGATTTCATCAAAGCCCGCCTGAAAGCCGCGACATCGAGTCTGCCACCAGACATTTCAAATCCTCCGAAGGGAGCATCGATCTTATCGAGATCAATATCTGGTTCTGTGGAAATGACGGACTCGCCGTATTCGTCAGGATGGCGTTGCTCAAAGACCTCTCGTTCCTGTGGATTGCGAAAGATTCGCACCATTCGGCAGGGATGGAAAATCGACTCGCTCGATTCCTGCTCCACACGTTGGTAGAACTTTTTTGCTGTCGTCCAGAACAGGTCGAATTGTGGATGTTTGACCAGTCGCTGACCGGTAATGGGCGTGATCAGCCCGGCCGCGATTCGCGATGCTGAGGTTCCCTGTTCGTGATCGATTATTGCGACACGCAGGCCCACCCAATGGAGAGACCACGCCAGCGAAATCCCCGCCAAACCGCTCCCAACCAGGCAGACATCGAAAATTTGTGAGATGTCTTCTTTTCCCACGGCTGGTCTTCCTCGCGAAAGATGATTGAACTGTTCGTTCTCATTACACAGGTACAAAGGGTGCGTACCCCTCAAGAGAGTTCGGGAGAACAGGCTGAAAACCGTTGTGATAATTCAGGTTTGAGTCTGTCCATCAGGTCCGCCGGGAATCCACAAGACATCTTTCTTCCCGGAGTCGTTACAGAGTCGAGCCAGCACAAACAGCAAATCGGAAAGTCGATTCAAATAGATTTGGACCTCCGGATTGACCCGTTCTACTTCAGCCAGATGGCAGACGCCGACTTCGACACGACGGCAGACGCTGCGGGCCAGATGCAAATGCGAAGCAGCCACCCCCCCGCCCGGAAGGATAAAACTTGTCAGCGGATCGAGTTTGTCATTGATGGTGTCAATCCATGTTTCGAGGCGGCTTGCGTATCGACTCGTCACACGAAGTGGAGTTGCGACCGTCTGATCGCCCGCATCATCGTCTTCGGGAATGCACAGATCGGCTCCTACATCAAACAGGTCGTTCTGGATCTGGCGAATCCAATTGACCAGTTCGCATTCGAGACCAACTGCGATTGCCAGGCCGAGCACAGAGTTGAGTTCATCCACGCCGCCATAGGCCGATATTCGAAGATGCGTCTTGGAAACTTGCGTACCGTTTCCCAAGGCTGTCATCCCGCCATCGCCGGTGCGTGTGTAGATTCGATTCAGATAGACCATGCGGGATACGGCTCAATTCAAATCATCTGCGGGCTCAGCCTTTTCCTTTTCAGGCAGAGGTTTCTTCCGGGCATCAGGCGCGTTGGGTGAATGAATGCGAATGAAGCCGGGGACATCGTGCAGAACTTTGAGATCCGGGTCTTTCTTCATCCACGTGAAATCACGGAAGCCCATCTTCTTTGCCTGCGAAAGATCGGCGATGGCTTTGTCCTGCAGCGATTGGATCTGCTTCTGATGGTCGGCGTCTTCGTCTTTCTTCAGTACCTGTATGGCACGGCTCCGTGCACAAGCGGCATTGTAATAAAAGTTGACATCATTCTTGAAATCCGCTCGACGATCTTCGATGTACTTCAAACCCTCTTCAATATCACCCTCGAATACCATGACGGTACCCAGTCCTGTCACAGCGACGGAATTCGTATCATCCATCCCGACCGCTTTCGTGAAATCCTTGCGCGCTTCGACCGGCTTGGCCTGGTTGAGATACGCAGTGCCTCGGCCAGCGTACGCGTCGGGTAGTTGCGAGTCGAGTTTGATTGCCATCGAATAGTATTTGATGGTTTCATCCCATTTCTGTTGTTTGCTGTAATTGCGTGCCTGATAAATGTATTGGTAGCCGGGCGAACGTTGATACATATTTTTGATCGCCGAGGTCGCGTAGCTTCGTCTCGACGCATTGCCCGATTTCGTTGCCCTCCTCAATGCCTGCCGCGCTTCCGGCGAGCCGAGGGTGGCCAGTGCATTGGAAATGTAAGACCAGGCCGAAGTGTAGGTCGTTTTCTCGTAGGCTTCGACCAGCATTCGGACGGCTTCGTGGCTGCCATCTTCCTGCAAACCTTGCACGGCATTGGAAACGAGCGAACTGTTTTTGGTCAAAAGTGCTTTCTCAGCCAGTTTTCGGAATGCCGGAGACCGCATCTGGCGGAGAGCTGTCAACACGGCTGCCTGCTCGCTGGAATTCAATTCGTCATACTTATCGAGAAACACGTCGACCACCGTCTGGTCACCAATGGAGGTCAGCGTGCTGATCAGACTGGATCGACTTGAGCTTTTCGCGTTCGCGAAGTGTTTGAGCAACAGCGGGACGGCTCGCGGGTCTTTCGTGCGGGTCAGCAGCGAGACCATCAAACTGTTCGGCGGAGTTGTTTCGAGTTTTTTGAGCGTGTACTCCATCGCGATTCGCTCGCTTTCGACGTCGTTTCTTGTAACAAGGCGATTGAAAGCCTCTGCTTCAAGACTCGCATTGCCGGAATGCAGCGCGTCCTTGAGAATGTCGACCAATTCAGGGTGGCCAATGTGAACCAGCGCCTTCAGCGCGGTCAAGGCGACCTTCTGGTCGTCGTCCTTCACGTAATCGTAGATCGTGTTGGACCAGATCGACCGGGGATAACGAGCCAGCACGTTAACAATGGCGACTTTTGATGTCGGCGGTTCATTTTCCAGGAGTTCCAACAGCGCGTTGTGCGCTGTGGCAAAGCGGGATGCTGCGAGAGACTCAATCGCCACCGGACTGATCGGATCGACGTTTTTCTTCGTGTGATGAACCAGTTTGTCGACCGCCGCCCGTTCACCGAAATGTCGCAGAGCGCGCATTGCGGCGGTTTGAATTACGGGGTCTTTGTCGTCGGCAAACTGCAACAGAATCGGCAGTTTTTCCGCCGGTAAACGCCCACCGCCCCCGGAGATGGCGGCGGCTCGTGTCAGCGGATGCCCACTTTCAATCTCCTTAATCAACTCGTCGCGAGGCAGCACTTCATAAGCTGTTTGCAGCGCTGCGATAACGGCTGCCATGTCAGTTTTATGAATTCTCGGTGCCAGTGAAGAACTGCGGCCGGATGACGCGTTGTATCCCGGCAGCCTCGACAGATGCAGTTCTCGAATGGACGAGGGGACGAGGGGGAAACGGCTATCGCGGAACTCCGACCGGCCAGTGCGGTTGGCCACATTCTGCAGCCAGGACGAGATTGAAGAGTCAACCGGTGCCGCAGCATCCTGCCAGCGAATCACAAACCTCGCGATTTTTTCTGCCGTCAAATCGTCGAGCGTATCGACCAATGTGCCGACATTCACTGTGTTCAAAGTGCCAGAGATCGTCAGCAATCCGAGACTGTTCCGCGGGCCAACACGATCAACGTGAAGTTCCAGTGAGGCAGCCGCATAACGATTGACATCCAGTGCCAGTTTCTCATCACCCAACTGAATGTCGAGCTTCATCTCGGGGATTTGCGTTCCCTTGGGGAGATTGGCGAATACAATCCACGTCGAACCGGTCTTGCCCGAAGCAATGATCGATTCTTTTTTGGATTTCATGTTCCTCAATTGAATACTCTGGTTGCCAACCGTTACTGACTGGTACTGCAACTGACTCGGAACATCACCCAGTTTGTACACTTTGTCGTCAATCTTGAGCGTGATATTTTCCTGTTTGACTTTGACCGTTCTGGGAGTCAGGTTGACGAACAACAACCGGCTGGCAAAATAACGAATGCCGCTGGACGATCCGTAATAGCTGGCACCAAGAAATGGGTCTTCCAGCATGACATGGATTTTCTGTTCCTTTTCATTTGCCGGCAGTTGTCCACTGCCCCGTTTCAGCCGCTGCAGTTCCTTCTCGACATTCTCAAGACGCCGGACGAGTTCCTCGACCGTTGGTTGCTCGTCCGCCTGCAGAACGGGACTTGTAACAAGCGATATCGTAGCGGCGAATGCAAAGAGGCAAAGGCAGCGAATGCAGAAAACAGAATTCATTCGGATATGTCCTTCTTCTGTCATCAGTTGATCAAACTCCGATAGCGGTCGGGAGACACCACAATGTGACGAATTGCAAGACAGGCGATTGGAGAGAAGCTGACGGCAGACAATAGACCGACATCAGTTTCAAAATCTTGCCACTGGAGTCGTTTCCCTTCTGGTATGACGTCTCTGGCTCGTGGGAGCCTTTGCTTGCAGGCCAAACGATGCCCATCGCGGCACAAAAGAGTGTAATACGCTCTATTAAAACCGGTTGGAGGCGGGAATGTTTGCACACGTGCAAATGGAATTTCGCCTCACACGGAAGTTTTGGTTTGTTTTTGTAGTATCCGTTGCCGGGGATGGAGTGTCAAACCGGCAATCCTGGAAAAACCAGGAAGTTACAAACCCGCTGCAATCTGTGCACCTGCACGCTTTGTACTGCATTGCACCTGCCCGCAGTCTGTTTTGTGGGGCAAATGGAGCCCAGCGCGTCCCAGCAATCAGATGCAAACCGCAATCATTCGGTGGGTTTCTTCGACATCACTTGTCGCGACGGATGATCAACACGACGCGCAGCATTCTGTCACCATGACGCTGGTGGTCGAATTTGTGGGTAGATTTATTTCCGGGTTCGTCTTCCCCAAATTTGTCCTCCACAATTTGGCCTGAATTCTCAGGTGGCTGCGGTTGGCTGGAATGACTGTTCAAGCGTTTCAGGTTCCCACCACCAAACGACGCAGCAGAATCCGACTTGACCATCGGCTCATTCGCCTTGCTGAACGTTTCGTTTCGATCGCGAATTGGAGAACGCTTCTCGCCTGCTACCAGCATTTTCTGATCGCGATTCTTCCGTGTCCGTGGCGAAACAAAATGGAACGAGCGAAATGCGAGGTTTCCATTGGGCTCAAGATCAGTCACAGTCTGGTCAACAATGGTATCGTTGCTGGTGTGCGGTGAACGTGTTGATCGCGGTTGCCCGGCATCGGGCATTGGCGTATTCACGGGATGCGACGGTGTAATCGACTCTGCAGGTCGAGGGGACAAACCGGATGACGGACCCGATTGTGGGGCGAACCTGCGAACCATCGGACTTGCTTTGGACTCTCGCCTCAATCCGGCATTGCGATTCGAATCGTCGCGGATTCCCGGATATTCTGCTGCACCATCGGCGACGGTATTGTCTGCCAAAGCCATGGCCTTCGACGGGGAAGTCGGTTTTCGTACCTTGTCCTCCAGACGAATTTCCTTTTCGCGAAAGAGTTCACGAATCTCTTCGTCACTTCTCGCAAGTTGATCGATTTCCTCAGGTCGTTTCTGCATGAAATCTGCAACGGTGCGCGTTGCTCGAAAGCGATCTAACACCACTTCCAGTTGCTCCGGTGTTGCCTGCACGAAAACCTCGACGTCCTGCCCCTGCGAAATCACCTGCTTTGCAGCAGCCAGTTTGTTTTCGTTGGAAGATCGACCGGGCGAGTCACTCCCAAACTGCACGAACGCCCCTTTTCCCCGATCAATTTCAGGTACCGATGCCTCGTAAAAACTTTTTTGAAGCGCGGCGAGCGTGCCGGCAACATCGTCAGTCGTGACTTCGACAAAGTAAATCGGCTGACCTGCAATCAGTTCGAATGTCTTGCCTTGTTTTGAATCTTTCGAATCCTCCAACGTGTCAGGGGGATTCCGGTCGTTTGGTTCGGAATCGTTATTCGGTCTGGTCGCGAGAATTTCTGCATTGGCAACTTTTTCAAGGAGATGGGAATTCGCCTCGTCGATAGATCCTGGCCTGTTTTGTTGTTCGTTTTTTGCCAACGCCGATTCCGTTCGAGTTGTCATGTTGCTGAGTTCTGGTCTGCGTCCATTTTTTTCGGGATGATCGACCATTTGCACCAGCACGATGATACATGCGGCTGTCGCGATCAGCCCGGCGAAATTGGCAATCCAGTTTCGGCTGGGATTCGTGCTGGTCAGGCTCGATTCGGTCTGGGTGAAATGCGATTTGTCGTCTGCGGACGCTTCATTCACCAGGTGCATGACCTGTTCGATCAGCATGGGCGGCGCGGAGATGGGTTCCAGCGAACGAATGGCTGATGAAATTTGCGAGTAACTCTGCAACTCGAGCTGAGCCTCAGTCGAGTCGGACAACGCGCGGTCGATCACCTCTTGCTCCCCGGCTGAGAGTTCGTCATCCAGCGCTGCAGAAAGGGTTTCCCTGTCAGATTTCTGGTTCATTGGTCATTGGTGGGTTGTTCAACAAAGTGCGGTAAAATACTTGGGGTGCGTATGTCCGACGGACATTTTCGTTCTGGTGGCCAGTGAACCATCAAGAGTAAAAGTGGGGTTTGATGAAGTTGCAAGGAGCGACAACGGAGCGGGTTATGTCAATCCGTACCCCAAAACCAATCCTGGACAAGGCACTGGCTCTCCACTCAAATCCGATCGAGTGCAGTTGCAGTGGAATTGAACGTCTTTTAGAGCGTATTACGCTCTTCTGTGCCGCGAAAATCGTCTTTTGGCCTTCAAACACAGATTCCCACGAGCGAAAACCGTCACGCGAAAAGGCAAACTGCTCTAATGTTCGGGCTTCATCGTAATCTGCAGTTTCTCGCGCAGTTCCAGGCGGGCTCGGTGAATGCGACTCCGGACGGTACCAATCGGGCAGCCGACAATTTGGGCGATCTCGTCGTACTTCAAATCCTCCATTTCTTTGAGAACGAGTACCATGCGATACTCGTCGGACAACTCTGCCAACGCGTTGCGAACCATCTGCTGCCGTTCGCTGACTTCGATGGAATAATCGGGCCTGTTTTGTGGATGGCGATCGGCAGGTTCGATACCAACCTGTTCCCGCGCGGCATCGATCGAGGCGGGCGTTCGCCTCTCCTTCCGCTTCAGGCTGATGGCGGCATTCATGGCGATGCGAAACAGCCACGAATAAAACGCCGACTGCCCGCGGAATGTCCCCAGCTTGCTAAAGGCGAGTACGAACGCTTCCTGTGCGATATCCAGCGCGTCGTCATTGGAACCCAACACGCCAACCAAAGTGTTGTACAAACGATTCTGATAGCGCAGCACCAACTGGCCGAACGATTCCGTGCGGCCCTGCAGCGTCTCGTCGATCAGTTGCTGATCATCAACAGGTTCGATTGTCTCGGTTTTAGACGTCACGGGAGGCGAAGAGTTCCCTCGAAAGTCGGAGTTCGCAATTTCACCGATTGAACTGTCTGGAAGATGACGAGTCCGAACAGATACCATAACAGTTTCCTGTCTTCGGGGTCGGAAATCCGGCGGCGAAGAGTTTCAGTCGATCTTTCACGCAATTCGGCCAATCACTGATTTCGGCATCGGCTTTTCCAGCAATGGGAGTTTGCGATGAGTCATAATACGACAGGAGATATAGGCTTACAAGTTCTTGTTGGTGCCAGAACGGTCTGGCATCCGTTTCTGAATAAAATGTTATGTTCGAGAATGGTACACCCAGTCGGCAATTTCCTGACATTTCAACGGTCCGCTGGAATCAACGAAAAAGATTCGAGATCGCGGAAGAATGAATAGAGCGTATTACGCTCTCCTGTGCCGCGATAAGCATCGTTCAGCTATAAACATAGGTCTCCCACAAGCCAGAGACGTCATATCAAAAAGTAAACTGCTCTGGAATGCTCCACCAGTTGTAACGCATGAAAGAGGCAAAACCGTAGCCAATTTCCGTAACAATTTTGCAACATGCCCGGAAATGGTCGACCAGGTGGAAATCCATTCTGCTTAACTGCGAGGATTCGCCCTCGTGGAATGAGTTTTGAATACTGCGTTGCCCTGTTTTTCTTAATGCACAATTCGGCTATCCAGTGGACCCTGTCCTGTTCTTTCCCTCACAGACAAATGGCGGGCAAACTCCTGCCCTGCAAAAACTGTCCGATCACAGCGCCACATATTCCAGTCATTCCCGTGAAAAGATGAAAACTGGATACCCGCCTGCGCAGGTATGACGTTCCTCTTTGGTCTGTTTTAATTATTTCGTGGTTTTCTTCTTTTCAGTAGAAAAACACCGCAAAGAACAATCCTGTTGGTCCTGTCATCCTGTCTGATTCTTTCCCCGGCAGACAAACGGCAAGTGGTGTGATGTCTTACAGCAGGTGTCGGAATTTACTTCCTTTGCGAGCTTGACGACTCTGCGAAAGTCGTGTCTCTCACACGGGCAGACAAGCTGCTCGTGGCACCCCCGCGTGACCGTCACTCGAACCACGTTTTCACGAATGCGGATGCTAGAGCGTATGGACATTCATTTTGTGCAGATGTTCGTGTTTTATCAGGGATATTGCATGTGGGGTGATCTCAAGGAGGAGAATCGATGACAAGGCAGCTGATGCGGACTGGCTACGCGACAACCTTGCTGATCAAGGCGTCGAGTTGATCTGCCCGCATCGTCGAGGAAGGAAGAACTTCCGACAGGATGGCCGTGCACTCCGCAAGTATCCTGGATTTCTTCTTCGCTTTTCGCTCGGCGTCCAGTCCTTGCCTCCTGCCGAATCTTTGTTCCACCATTCCTGCGCAGATGGACAGGACGTTCCATTTCATGTGTTTCACATATTTCATGGTTGTGTTAACAGCCAGATCGATGCACACTGGATTCCTGTTGGCAAGGATATCGACCTTGCCCTGGAGAAACCTCAACTCGACAGGGATTTGCAATGAAAACGAAATGGACAGTCGCCACAGTTCTGGCTCTGATCACTCTCAGTTACTCTGCCGCCCGTGCGGATATCAAAAACGTCATTCTGATTCTGAGTGACGATCACCGCTACGACTACATGGGCTTCATGGAAGAATCGCCGGACTTTCTCGAAACGCCGGCATTGGACCGCATGGCGAAAGAGGGTGTGCACTTCAAGAACATGTTCGTTTCGACTTCACTCTGTTCGCCCAGTCGAGCCAGCATTCTGACCGGCCAATATATGCACCGCCACAAAGTGGTCGACAACCAGAACCCGGTCCCCAGGGGAACACAGCTTTTTCCGCAGTTGCTGCAAAAGGAGGGCATTTCGACGGCTTATGTGGGCAAGTGGCATATGGGGCATGAAGACGATCATCCCCGGCCGGGATTTGATCACTGGGTCAGCTTTAAGGGGCAGGGGACTTACTTCGACCCAACGTTAAACATCAACGGCGAACACCGGGAGTTCAAGGGTTACAATGCCGACATCCTCACAGAGCAGGCGATCGACTGGTTGAAAAAACGCCCCTCCAGACCGTTTTATCTGCAGGTGGGATTCAAAGCCGTGCATTACCCGTTCGCGCCGCCGAAGCGTCACGACAAACGATACGAGAAAGAGGAAATCCGCTATCCGGTGACTGCAGCTTTGACGGAGCGGAACTATCAGACGCAATCGAAGTGGATGCGCGAACGGCGATATGGCATTCATGGGATTGATCACATGGAGGCGGGACCGTTGGATAACGATCCGGTTCCCGATTTCAAAGAGTGGGTACGGAATTATGCGGAAACCGTTCATGCGATGGATGAGAACATCGGTCGTTTGTTGAAACATCTGGACGAGAGTGGACTGAGCAGGGAAACGCTCGTCATTTATACGAGCGATAATGGTTTCGAGTTGGGAGAACATGGATTTTACGACAAGCGAGATGCGTTTGAAGAATCGATTCGCGTTCCTCTCATCGCCTGGGCACCGGGAAATCTCGAACCAGCTACAGTCTCCAAACTCGTTCAGAACATCGACATTGCACCAACGATGCTCGAACTGTTCGGATTGGCCAACCCCGAAGAGTCACGCATGGATGGCAAGTCATTCGCCCCATTGATGCACGGCAGAGAGATCCCCTGGCGCGAACATATTTTGTACGAGTACCACTGGGAGTGGAACTTCCCCGCCGTCCCGACGACACTGGCGATTCGCGGTCAAAGGTACAAATACATCTACTACCACGGCATCTGGGATCGGAATGGTTTTTACGATCTGAAGACCGATCCGGATGAGCGGCACAACCTGATTGACATTCCACATTTTTCGGAGAAAATCGCGCCGATGCGGGAGCAGCTTTTTCGTGAACTGCGGGCCTCGGGCGGATTGAACCTGCCGATTCGGGAGCCGAAAGGTGTTCAGTTTTATGATCGCAAGCTAAGGCGTTAACCGACTTTTCGCCATCAGGCAAGATAAGGTTTATTTCACCAGTGCTCATTACGCTCTTCCGTGCTGCGAAAATCATCATCTGGCCTGCAAGTACAGGCTCCCATGAGCCAGAAACGTTGCACCAGAAGGTAAACTGCTCTATAAGTTCGGCTGAGTCATCTGATTCCCTCCCCCCATTTTCCGGTTTCTGTTCACAATGGAATTTGATCCCACCTATACCCTGGATTCGGAGTTTTCCAAAGTGCTGGCTCGGCGCGAGGATGTCGATCTGACACGTGTCGTGCTGGAGATCGCGCGGGATGAATACCCGGATGTGGATGACGAAATTGTGATGAACTGGATTGCGGCCCGGGCCAGCGAATTGACTTCCCCGATTGCCAAAGCGTTTGACGAATATGACGCGTTAACCGCATTGGGGGAGTGTCTTGCCGATCGACACAGCGTTTTCGGGGATGACGCGCATTACAACCAGGCGGACAGTCACTATTTGCATCGTGTGATCGAAACGGGCCGGGGCATCCCGATTGCATTGTCAGTGTTGTACATGGCTGTGGCGGACAAACTCGGCTTAAACCTGTTCGGGGTCTCTGCACCGTTGCATTTTCTCTGTGGCAGCGACACCTGCGAAGGGATGCTGTTTATCGACGCCTTCAACAATGGACGCGTGCTGGAGAGGGACGACTGTTTGCGGCAATTGCAGGAGTTAACCAACCTGCCTCTCTCGCAAATCGAGCCGACTCTCAAACCAGCCCGGCCCCGGGCCATCGTGTTGCGGACGTTGAACAATTTGAAGCGGCATTACGCGGAGACGGAAGAGTGGAAGTCAGCATGGCGTGCACAACACCGGCTCTGCGCACTGGAGCCGACGTCATACGGGCACTCACGCGATCTGGCCGTCTTTTCCCTCAAAGCCGATCATCCGGGGCAGGCGATGGAATTGCTCGAAGGCTGTCTGAAGCGATGTCCGGAGAAGGAGCGGGAAACGCTTGAGATCCATCTGGAATCGGCCCGTCAGCAGTTGGCGAAGTGGAATTGATCGAAGATCGTAACCGTGACATTTTTTCATCAGGTGTTGCGACAGGTTGGTACCGTTTCGATTTTTCCTTGCCTGTATCCCATTGCGAACTGCATCCCTATAATGGGACCACGGTGTGATAAACAGGACACGGAATGCACATTGTCAACGCGACAAAATTCTCACGCCATATAGTTCAAAATTTTGTGACAATTGCGAATGGAGCGTATTACGCTCTTCTGTGCTGCGATGAGCGTCACGTCAATTGGCCTGCAAACAGAGTGCCTTGTCAAGGCTTTGTTGGGGGGGATTAACATCACCTGCTCCGTTGTCGCTCTTTGCAACTTCATCAAATCCAACTTTCTGTCTTGATGGTCAAATGGTTCCCCATGAGCCAGAGACATCACACCAGAAAGTAAACTGTTCTAGCGGAAAGGAAAGGTACATCGATGCGGTTACAAGGCAAGAGGGCGGTCATTACAGGTGGTGGAACGGGGATTGGAGCCGGGTGCGCCGTTGCTTTGGCAAACGAAGGATGTCGCGTTCTCATTTCCGGACGTCGTGATGACAAACTGCAGGAAGTCGTACATGCCTGTTCCGGCGAAACGCCGATTCTCACGCATACCTGCGATGTCGCCGACCGTGCAAGTTGCCAGTCGATGCTCAACGCGGCTCGGGAACAATTGGGGCAGATCGATATTGTCATTCATTCCGCTGGACTCAATATCAAGTCGCGATTGATGTCGAACACGACTCCGGAAGAATGGGATCTGCTCATGAACGTTAATGCGACTGGCGGGTACAATATTATCGGGAACGTGCTGCCGGACATGCGCGAACGGAAAGATGGCCTGATCGTTTTGATCTCCTCGATCGCTGGCATTCGGGGATCGATGCTGGGCGGCGTTGCCTATAGCGCATCGAAGTTTGCCCTCAGTGGCATGGGGATGACGGTCGGCCAGGAGGTGAAGGACGAAGGCGTGCGGATTACGAATCTCTACCCGGGAGAAGTGAACACGCCCATTCTGGATGGTCGGCCGGTTCCGGTTTCTGAGGAACATCGGGCTCAGATTCTGCAACCCGAAGATGTCGCTGCGGCGGTTTTAATGATCGCCTGTCTGCCCCCGCGAGCGCATATTCCGGAGATCACAATCACACCGACGACGTATGCTTTCGCATAGAGCGCATCCGAGATAACCGTAGCGTCATCCGAACGGGTATTTCAGTTCCAAATGGTCCGCCAGCCGCTACGATAAAACTAGACGTAGTCTAGCCTGCCATCGGGGAGAATAAGATGAAGCAGCTGATCGAGCTGACAATCAAGCAGGCCAGACGGCTGGTCATCGCGTTGATCGGCGGCACAATCGTGCTTCTGGGTGTGATCATGCTGTTCACACCCGGTCCTGGTTTGGTGGTGATTCCTGTCGGGCTGGCAATTCTGGCGACCGAATTTGTCTGGGCCCATCGACTGCTGGCCAAAGTTCGCGAGCAAATCCGGCTGAAAACAAGAGGCAGGGAGTCAGATCAACGTGACGGCGGAGACCAACCCGATGATGGACAGCCTTCCGACGAAAAAGCTGGAAAAGATCTGACGCCGCGAGTAAAGGATTCCAAACCAAAACCAAAAGCGCCGACCAATTGAGCGATCTGGTGGCTATAGCACATATCAGATCGTTGTCGCGACAGTTTGTCTGGGTATTGTGTCAGGTCAAACTTCCCTGTCATTCCCGCGCGGCATTCATGATTTAGGGGGGGATACAGAAGAAAAAGAAGACAGGTTCCTGCTTATGCAGGAATGACTTCAAAAAAGTTGTATCCAATCGATAAAAGCAATGTCATTTTCCAATGGATCGCTACAGATCGGCGTAATACGCTCTAAACAGTGGTTTTCCGCCACCGAATTCGCATTCCCCCAAATTGGCTCAACGGCTATATTGCAAGCTCCATTTAACTGTAGTGGCCTTCACACTGCTGTTACAGTTTCAAATGAAGCTCAAGCCGCCACAGACAACAGTCCATCGGACTGGAGCGTATTACGCTCTTCTATGGTGCGAAAATTGTCTCCTGGCCTGCAAGTGCAGATTCCCACGAGCGAGAACCGTCACACGAAAAGGGAAACTGTTCCAGTGTGGCCGAACTTTTTGAACGCGCATTTTCTGGGAAGGGATTCCTGGTGCAGACACATCTGCTACGCTCTCTGAGGCTGGGAGCGATATTGACGTTGGTACTTGCGGTGGCGAGTTTCTGCTGGTTCGCGCTGGCCGCGCTGAGGGATGACGGTGCGGCCGATGGTGCCAGAGGCCTGGCCTGTATTGCCGGGGTCTGCTGGCTGGCCAATCTGATCAATCTGATCATCTTCCTCGCGTTGGGTCAGTTGAAAATTCTGAAGAAGCTGGATCAACTGAAACGGCATATTGCCTCGGAGGACATTTCCAACTCAATGTTTGAGAATCCCTCGGAGCCGGAATCCAACGCCACACAGGTTGTTTCCAGCGACACTGGCGAGTCGGAAGTCCGCTTGGAAAAAGCGAGCTGACCCCGTGCTGCTCGTTGACTCTGCCTGCCAATTCTCTGACAATTGATGTGGCCTGTCTTCGCGATCCCACAGATGTGCGAGTGTGCCGGCTTCTTTCGGGCGATTTCATTTCGCCTCAATCCGTCGCTCGTTTTGTTACGAGATACGAGTGCACCAGTCCGGTTGGAAGTCAGGGTTTGATGAAGTTACAAGGAATGACAACGGAGTGGGTTAGAGCGTATTACGCTCTTCTGTGGCGTGAAAATCGTCTCCTGGCCTGCAAATGCAGATTCCCACGAGCGAGAACCATCACACGAAAAGGTAAGCTGCTCCAGTCATCTGTACCCCAGGACAAAGCCTTGACAAGGCACGAGTACGAGACTCACTTAACGATATCGGGTGGTGGATGACAGGATAAGTTTCCAACAGGGTGTATGCCGCCACAGATAAAAGTCCGCTGAACGATTGACGATTCATCCATGCCCATCAAGTTTCGATGTTCCCACTGCCGGCAATTTTTGGGGAT
Source organism: Planctomycetaceae bacterium (assembly GCA_028284145.1). GTDB lineage: Bacteria > Planctomycetota > Planctomycetia > Planctomycetales > Planctomycetaceae > JANQSH01. The sequence continues at coordinate 17,340 of JANQSH010000143.1, forward strand.
CTCCCGGTCGAAGGCAGGGGGGGTGGTCGATTGTCCCTCCTGTGGTTTGACGTTACGGGTGCCACATTTGGATGGTACTGTCGACCCGCTGCCAGAACCGACAATGAACCTGCAGGATTCTTCGCTGGTTGAAGCGTTGGATGAATTGGCGCATCTGGATGACCGACCAAAGAAACCTTCAGGTGATCAGAATGACGCGCTCACAGAGAGCGCCAATTCTGTTTCGCTGCATGCCGCGGTCGTTGCACCGCGACCCATTGCAGCACCCAAACCGATTGACGTCGCGCCCCCATTGCCTGCGGAACCGGTCTCTTCTCCGGGCTGGAATTCCGTTCCCGCAAAACTGGTTTCGTCCGAGGTCATGCCGACCAATACCAATTCTCTATCCGATGCCTCGGCAGAATTGGCGCTGAAGGAGCTTGCAACGCAGGCTCCGAGCCGAACTGCATCGCCCGCAGAAAAAAAGTTCGACGGTCGGACAGCACCACAACCGGCAGATGACAAACCAGCGGGTGCAATTCGACGTTTTTTGATCTCCCTCTTTCCTTATCCTGTCTTTCTTTCTATTTGCGCCGCTGCCGTTTTCTCATTCGCATTGGGATTTGTTGTCGGCCGTGTCACCGGTCCGAAAGCACACGAGTACACGGAAGCCAACGCCAACGGAGAGAGATTGCAATCAAGCGGAAACGGGAGTGAGAACGACAAACAGTTCGTCAGTGATCCGTTTCTGGATACACATGTTTCCGGCCGCATCATGTACACAACCAATGATGGTAATGGAGTTCCCGACAGAGGGGCACATGTGTTGCTGTTTCCGCCAGAACGCAAAGGATCGGAGCTGTTGTCAGTCGTTGGTTTTCGACCGGCTGACTCTGCTGAGGAATTTGCTCGTGCCAGGGTTGCCCTGGAAAATGCAGGTGGTGTCCTGGTTAAGGTTGACGGGAACGGGAGTTTTCAGGCCATTCTGCCACGGTCGGGAACGTTTCAGATACTGGTGCTGTCGCATTTTCAGGGGCGCGATCAGTCGGAAATTATTGAGCCAGCCGTCGCTGCGCTGGTTGCCGAGTATTTCGAGCGTCCTCTGACATTGCTGGGTCGTTTGGAGCATCATTTGGGCGAAATTCGTTTTGACGGGACGAATACCGTCACCTGGGGCTACTCTTTCTAGAGCGTATTACGCTCTTCTGTGGCGCGATGAGTGTCGATTGGCCTGTATCTCATCGATGAGTTCGTGGGTCACAGACGGAAAACAGGCGGCAATCTCGTCTGTGTTCGGGTGATTCTGTTGCATGCAATGTCGGTTCAATATCACTGCAATTGTGTCCGCGATTTGTCCGCGATTGTCTGACCCAAAAAAAGAAGGACTCAGGGGTCATTTCCCTAAGTCCTTTGATTTCAGTGCGCAAGAGAGGACTCGAACCTCCACGGGGTATCAACCCCACTAGGCCCTCAACCTAGCGCGTCTGCCAATTCCGCCACTTGCGCTTTTGTGTGTTCCCTATTTCCACAGGGGGCTCCAAGTCGCCGCAAAGCAGAATTCCCAAAGCGAAAATTCGCATGGCGAAAATCGAACTCTCACACTGAAAACCGGGTGAGGAACCCGATCTGCGCGAGAGTCTACTGTAAGCCACATTTAATGTAGCGGCCTTCATACTGTTATTGCAGTTTCAAATGAGGCTCGAGCCGCCACAGATAAAAATCCGTTGAACTAATCCTGGAGCCGATTTGACTTGGGTATTTTTCAGGCAGTGCCCTCTGTCCAATCCAAAGAAATATAGCATACCACCCGATCGCCTGCCAGCGAGATTCTGCGGGTCTTCTGAGCTACCCCGGCTTTTTTCGCTGTGGCCGCTTATAAGGACCTGCCATCGGTGACATCTCAAAAAACCAGCCATTGTCAATCAGTCGTGAATCGCTCATTTCCTTCAATTCGTCCATCAACCTGTCACGGAAGCCTGTACAATCTGCCTGTTTTCAGAGCGATCGGTGACGTTCGTCATCATATGTGGATCAGACGACAAATCGAACAGATCCTCCTCCGGCCGTTTCCCATAAGCGTGCTGGAAAAATACTCGGACCTTGGGATCATTGCAGTTGGAAACGATCCAGGATTTGGGAGGGCAGCGTCTTTGTCCGGAATCGTGCAAAACGTCGAGTTGGTCAGCAATTCGACGGATGGCTCGTCGTCACTTCCCAGTTGGTAGTGATTGTCCAGCGTGTAACGCATCAGGGTTCCTTCAAGCTGAGCCAATCGCAGCCGACAACTGTTAACATCGGTTCCAGTTTGCCAAAGGAGCATTCGCGTCGTAATGACTGGGAGGGTCAGTTTCCTAAAACCGAGCCGCGCGCCGGCTGCAATTCAAACTGTTGCCTGGCGATTTCCCGTCCGGCGCTTTTCAGAACCAGGTAGTATGTTCCCGTGCTGTACGACTCGGTCAGGACATAAAACCAGTTTGCGCGGGAAGCTTCCCGAGGAACGACCTGACCAATTTCTTCGATGACCCGGTCTTCCGCATCGTGAAGATTCACCTCAAAGAAGAGATCGGCATGAGGTGGTTGCAACAGACATTGCGCGTGAATCTGCTCGCCCTGTCGAAACGAGGATCGCCGGTCAACAAGTGTTCCTCCGATAAATGTCGTACCAATGTCAAAGGCGAACACGGTATCCTTTACGTTCATCGGGGTTGACGTCTTCAACATCTCCGCCACGCGAACGGGATTCAACTCTTTTAACTCGTGTGTTGTATCCTCGGCTCGCAAGCCATACGGATCGAGGTGGTATTCCGCTTCGACTCCAAAGACAGCAACACAAACCAGCAAACTTGCGAAACCAGCCCAGGAGGGAACGGGCCATTGCGCCATACGCTCAAATGCCCATTGAGTTCGTTCCCGCAGAGCTGATATTGGAGTAACGAGGAATTGAAACTTGTCTTTGCGGCCAGCGAACCAGTCGAAGAACCGATTCCAATCCGCCTCACCGACAAAGGAAAAGTAGGTGCAATAGCAGACCAGGGGGAAGATATACAGCCCCAACGTCAGGGACGTCATCAGGTGGAAGGTGACACCGAGGCTCAGCATGAACAGCCTTCCCCAGCCACGCCAGCAGAGGAAGATAAACAAGACCTCCCAGACAATCGCAACGTAGGCAAAGAGAACAAGAATCGACGGGACCAGAGTCAGATATTCGCCCAACATATGGCTGAAGTTGTAATTCGTCATCATCCAATACATGAGTTGATCGCCATTGAAGTAGGCAGGCGTATGCATTTTTGTGATTGCCGCCCCGAAGTAGACATAACCAATCAACAACTGCAGACATCGACGGGGCCAGGCCGACGACTTGAGCAGGTTGATCTGCGACAGATCCCCCAGGCTGGTTGCAGGCTGTTCCCGTTTGCGACGCCAGGCATCAATCGACCAGACGTCACCACATCGAGACAACGAAAGGCACAACATCGCATGCGAAGCAATCACCGAGTATTTTGTTATCGTGCTGATGCAATCCATGAGGTTGAAATACAGGTACAAAACCATCGAGATGACGAGCGAGATGCGCGTATACCAACCGAGTGAGCTGCAGATGAGCGATATCCCCAGTACTGAAAACAATGCAACGGCGACCGAACCGGGCAATTCGGGCAATGGTGATGCCATGCCATAATGTGTCCATAATGACGCCGGAGCACCATCGGCAGAGTAGATCTCCCGGGCATCGGGCCAGCGCTGCACGATCACAATCAGCAGAACCAGCGGGAGAAAGATGCGGGCCAATGCCATGCCATACGGCACCTCTTCCGCAAAGAAAAACTGACTGATCTTCGATGGTGATTTGGAGGAATTGGAAGTTGTCATCCTGGTCTTGTCCTCGAGTCGATTCCGCTGTTTGATGTCAGGGCCGTTGCAGACGATGCAAAGTCAATTTCCCAATGGTGAACCAACCTGCCGAATCAACGTTGTTTCTCCGTAGCCGCTGCCTCCCATCTGACCTCGGCCGGAACCATCGCCATTCTGAACAGCGTAAAAGGTCTTGCCTCGTCGCATGTCCGCCTGTAACCGGGGATTGCTGTAGATTGCGGTATTCCGCAAATGGGCCACCCAATTCGGAAACGTCTTCAGCATCGTGCCATCGGAATCCAGAATGTGGCGAATTTTGTAGTAGCGTGGAATCTGTTCTGGAAGTGGCTTTGGATCGTCAAACCTTAACGCCCAGACATTCTCAGGCAGGTTGTACTTTTTCGGCCACCACTCCTCGACAACAAACATGCGGGTGATTGGCTCGTGCGATGTTTTGTCGAGTGTGTTGGCTGCCAGTCGTCCCGCCACCAACCCGCGAACGTCGTAGTGGCGGCGTTCCAGATCGCCAAAGGGTTGGACTTCGCCCCACGGACCAGGGGCCAGTTCGTAATACCTGCCGCTTTCTCCCTCGCCAACAACATGTAACCGGTGAGAATAGGCGGACCACCCGCAGAACATATCCCAGACGACGAAGTACATCGCAGGATGTGAACCGGTTTTGAAACTGAGTGCGTGAGAGAAAATGCCGTAGGAAAGGGCACAGAGGTAGAGGACGATAAACGTCGAGGCAAGCCATCGCTTCATAAGGGGAACCTTCCGTGGTAACCCGAGATAGTAGATGTGTGCAGCCCGAATCATTCAGGCTTCAAAGAGATCGGAATCAATCATTCACGCGGGCATTGTGTAAATTCTGCAATTGACGTCAAGCCCAAGTGTGGCAAGGGCTCCCGTCAACGCGATGGCAAGTCGCCAACATCCGCGCAGCAAAAAACGCCGATCCCTGAGACAGGAACCGACGTTTTCATTGTGATTCCAGATGAGCAGCGTGATTCAACTTGCTTCCGCCGGAGAGACGTTGATCCGACGACCTTTCCGATCAAAAAAGACCGTGCCATCGACCAACGCGAACAGGGTGTAGTCGTTTCCCATTCCAACATTCCGACCCGGATGCCACTTGGTCCCGCATTGTCGCACGAGGATATTGCCGGCAATAACCGACTGGCCACCAAACTTCTTTACACCTCGACGTTGTGCATTCGAGTCCCGTCCGTTGCGACTGGAACCCTGTCCCTTCTTATGTGCCATCGCGTGCCACCTGCCTGTAAACTCTTTTTATTCAATCATTTATAAATCAGAGTAAGTTGTTCTCTGCCCAACTTCTCGCTGATGAATCCAGCCTCCCGCAGTGAAGTGGGAGAAAACTGGAAAAGGAAATTCTCTCGATTCCCATACCATCTTGCAAGCGCAGAAACCGACTTTTTGCCCGATTGAGTGGATCTCGGAGTCCTGCGAAAGAAATCGCAACCTGCGTCAGGGAATGAATGTCGGATCGACAGGCGGATTCACCGGGTCGTATCAACTGGTTCCGGTCTGTTTCCATCCTCCTCATCGACTGGCGGTACTCCACCAGATGCCGTCGTATCTGGCCTGTAAATCCATTGCGGCTTACCTTTGAACCGAATCTCCTTCTCGTCAGCCAGGAATTCGTCACCTGGTCGCCAGTATTGCTGAACAATCGCGCGACGAAGAGTGATTTCCTCACCGTTCGGCCCTGCTCCTTTTTTGTAGGCGTTCGAGAACCCTTCCATAATGACGGAGAAAAAGTCGGTTGAACGATCGACATCGCGCCAAATGGCAACGCCATCGACATAATTTTCCTGTGCCGCATCTTCCGGCGTCAACTGCGGAATTTCGGAAATGATCTCGACCGAATTCTTCAGCGGAAGACGTTCGCGGACAATAATGGCTGCCTGTGCTTCGGGAATGATCTCATCGGGATAAACTGTCTGCTTGCCGTTGTCGCTGGTGATCAGCGTGAACTCCGGAACGAAATAAGGCCGTGATGGTGGCAGATCGTCGTCGTTAATCGGATCGGTGTTGGGATCTCCACCACGCGGGGGAATGGGCCGATTGACGATGCGATAGACGAGATACCAGATCAACTCCTTTTTGACTTCCTTCGTCTTCGGGTCTGTCACGTTGACCCAACGCAGACGCATCGGTTTGTAACGCACTTCCATCACCCACAGGTCTTCCTGTCGATTGATTTCCTCACCAGTCACCTGAGGTTTAACTGTAACAGCGAATCCCTTTTCTTCCTGTGCAGCTACCATATTGATCACAACTGTCGAGTGCAAAAGAAAGGTTGCGAAAAACAGGATTGAAATTCGGATGTTCGATGGAAATGTATTCAAGGCATATGCACCGATTTTGAAAGGGAAACGAATCATCAACTCCAGAGGACAGCCTCATGCACATTACGATGATCCCGCAATTCATTCAACGGGCGGATAATCAGAAATTGTGCATCTCGATTTATATCAGTCGTCGGAAAAGAGGGTCAAGACGTGTCTGACTGAAGCTTTACTGTCAGAGTACGTTCAGAGTATGTTAATCCACATCCCAAAGCAAAGCCTTGACAAGGCACTCTGTTTGCAGACCGAACGACACTCCTCGCGGCACAGAAGAGCGGAATACACTCTGGTGCAATCACGGAGATGAGCCTGCCGCAAAATAATGCCCCACCCAAAAAAAGGCCATGCCGACGGAATCAGCATGGCCTTGGATGAATATCGAATCGAGCAGATCATTATGATCTGTATGGTTGATCAAACTGCAGTGTCATCGAAACGAACGCTTTTCGCCTTCCTGGGCACAGGAGCCGGTTCTGGTTCCGGAGTGGGAACCTGGTCCGATTCAAAAGTTTTGGGTGATTCCGCAGGAGTGCCTTCGACAGCATTGGAATCGATGTTGCAGCCTGCGTTACAAACCGTTGTCGGAACCATGCGACAGACGGTGTACTCGACCTGTCGGGCAACGCACCTGGGAACCATGCGACAATGTGTTTCTGTAACCTGTTTCGGCACACAACGGGCAACTCGACGAGTGACCGTGTAAGGCACTTTTTTGCAGGTTCGCACGGGAATCTTGCAGGTTCGTGTTTCAGTGACCCATTTGCAGGTCTGCACAGGAATTTTGCGCGTACGAACGTCAGTCACCCATTTGCAGGTGCGGTAGGGAACCCGATCGGTGACCGTTTCGTTGACCCAGCGACAGGTTCGCACGGGATACTTCCGCACAACTTCTTCAGCCACCCATTCACATTTCTGTACCGGAACCTGTTCCACAACTGTTTCCGGGACATAGCGAACAACCTGCACCGGACAATTCTGCTTGACAATCTGTGGGGCATACGTTGTGCAGGGAACCTTGGTTTCGACGATGTTCGGACACCAGACACGGCGACAGGTTGTGAAACCGGGCAGGCGGGTCATTGCCAGTTTCGGTCGGCAACATTCGTCGCGGGTAAATGTTGGAAACGGCAAGCCAGGAATGTAGTTGGTCCGCGTGACCCAGCGACCACAATCTTTGCGAACGGTACGATACGTTGTCACCGGCTTCATCACCGTGTAGCAACGCTCCTGGTTGACCGTCTCGACGACCCGTTTCATGACCGTACGACGGCATTCCTTATTCACAGTTCGAGTAACGGGCTTGTAGACCGTCTGGCGACACTCCCGCTCGACCGTCTCAAAGACCGGACGTCGAACTGTGCGGTTGCATTCCCGATATTGCGTTTCCCAAACCGGTCGCCGCACTTCGTATTGTTCTTCGCGAACACTTGTCTCGTACACCGGCCGGCGAACTTCGTAGGTCTGTTCCCGGCAGGTCGTTTCAATCACATTGCGGTAACAGGTTTCCTGCTGATCTTCGTAGACTGTCTCATAAACTGTTTTCGTACTTGTGTACTGTTCCGGTTCATAAACCGTGTCATAGACCGTTCGGAATCGTTTCTCCTGAACCACCTTGCACGACGTATAACAGGAGGTCGGTTGGCAGACGGTCGTTGGACAGGCGCGATAGCACACAGCTCCACAGTAATTCGCAGCTTTCGCAGATGGCGTTCCAACCGCGCACAAAGCCAACGCAAAGGCGGCAGCCAGAGCAGTTTTCATCGTTCAATCCTCCTCAGATGGTACGTCTTCAGTCAGTGCAACATTGATGATTTTCAGCAGGAACGGAAACATTTCACTGCTTTCGCAGCGTGCTAAAGCGTTTTACGCTTTCTCGTGGCCGCAAAGATCGTTGTTGAGCCTGTAATATCAGGCTCCCATGAACCACAATCGTCACAGGAAAAGATAAGCTGTTCTAGAGCGTATTACGCTCTTCCGTGGCGCGATGTACGCCGTTTGGCCTGTAAATAATAGGCTCCCACGAGCGAAAACCGTCACACGAAAAGGTAAACTGCTCTAATCGTCGGGACTTCCCTTCGATCTCCGGTTTCCTCATTATCCGAATTACCATTGCCCAATGCAATTTTTAATGATCACTGCCCGTCAGAATGAGCAAGAACCATACCGCTTTGGACCGGTTATGACTCAATCATAAATCACACAGACCACCGCGCTTGAGCAAAACAGTGGCAATAAGCAGAACAGTCAAGAACTGAGGGCAACATGCTGATAGAAACCACACGGCCGGAAATTCACGCAAAACCGGTTATGTCGATCAGATGGACAGGGAAAGCGACGACAGCGACCACCATGCTCGCCGAAGGCTGCAACATCAAAGATGTCAACAGTTTTGGCACTATTTGCGCAGTGCGAGGGATGTCGCTTTTGCGTCAATTCGAATGCGAGGCTCGGGATACTCCTCATGGAGTGTGTCAATCAGTGCGAGCAGCTCCTGCTTCTGCCCGTCAGGGATCTTTTGCGCCAATTGTGAGATCGCCTTTAGAGTGTTGCCGACAACGACCGGTTCAAAGTCAGCCTTGTTCGACTTTGCCTTGTTCGACTTTGATTGTAACGGTTTCTTCGCATGTTCCACTGCGTCCTGCAGGACCTTCATGAAGACGCCCAGACCCAGCGTTGACCCACCTCGGGTTAAACCGATGGCTGCATTGACCGCCGTGTTGCGATCCGCATCGTCGAGCATGAAAACCAGACGCTCCCTCGCCTCATCCGACGGATCAAGACCCAGCGCAAAAGCGGCGAGTTGCCTGAAAAGCGGCTCTTCCTCAAACGACACCTCAACCAGTTGATCAGTCAACTCATGCATCAGATCGTAGTCTTTGAGTTTTGCATGATTCCGCCCGAGGATCACAGCGACAGAACGAATGGCGTTCTTGCGCACTTCGACGTCCCGTTCCTTTTGCATCGCCCGCCACAACACGGGTAACACCAAATCGGGAACATCCATCAAGCCAAGTGTTACAGCGAGGAAACCCTGCTGCTGGATCACCGCTTCTTTTTCTTCTTTGTTGCCCGGGATCTCATCCATCCGTTCGCAAAGCAGTTTAGCAAGCTCACCGGCCACCTGGCGATTCTGCGTCAACGGGATCTCTTCCGGTGCGCCTTCAACAACCTGGGCCACGGATTTCTGTTGCGAGACCTTCAGCAACTGTGCCAGGCCATTTGCAGCCCGCCAACGACGATGTTCGTTGGAGCTGCGGAGATCGGTCGTCAGTTGTTTCCAGTCTTGTTGACCCGATGCCAATTGGCCAAACAGCGCCCAGACGGCAACGATCGCCAGCACGATCAACCCCGGAACAACAAATAGCTGAACGATAAACCCGGCCGAAGGAGGTTCGACCGGCGGAAGCTCTGGCAATTCAGCAGATTCGGAGGCAGATGAAGAAGAGTTTTCGTCCGTGGATTCCGGTGGCTGACCACCTTCAACCATCGCGTTGGTCGATTCGTTCTGTTCGGTATCGTGGCTGTTCATCGAAAAATCTTGCCATCGGAGCCAATTGAGTTTTCCTGTCGCACGTCTTTGAACCTGACTTGCGATACAAAACAGTCTACGCAAGCGGATGCGCCGATTCCACCCTTGAACGCCCGGTATCCATTTCGAAAGGGTGTGTTGACCGCGTAAATCATCATCAGACATTCATCGTTCCGGTTGGCAGACGGGCAATGACAAATCTATGCTACGGTTGGGAGCGGTCGTGAAGTTTTCACGCATTCCTTCCCGTCGATGAATTATTCATCGATATGTCGCAATGGAGACGTCGCATTGGGATGCCTCGTCTGGATAGAGCGTATTACGCTCTAATTGAACAACTCTGAGAATGATCTCTTACCTGCGAACTTCTGGAGAACACAATGAAGATGACCCACTTGTCGATGATTGCGGTTTTGATTCTGGCGGGATGTCCTCAGTCGGAACCCGAAAATAACTCTGGTAAGCCAAATCCACCAGCCAACAATTCACCGGCAAACCAGCCGAAAGAGAATACTGCAGGCGAACAACCAGATGACGAACAACCAGCCGCCAAACAGAACGAGCAACCCAAAGAGAAAAAACCACTCGTCAAACAACGAACGCGAGAGATTTTCGACAAAACCCGGTTGATGGCTGATGAGCCAGATTGGAAGGAAATCGAATTGGCTGTTTCCGCCAGCGATCCGATTTCGGCCGCGACGTCCTCCTTCGCCAAAGCCGCCACTTTTGCCTCGGCAATACCGTTGCAGCAATGGTTGAAGACCGAAAAAATCGTCAACGGTAAAGCCCCGACCTATGAACAACTTCAGACGTTCATGGAAAAGAACCCGCGCGTCGAATTGCAGGCATTACCCGAGCATCGTCGGTACGCTTACGACCAGCAGCGAGCCGCCATTGTCGTGATGGAGAAAAAATAGCTCAGTCGATAAGTGATTTGCTGTGTGGCAATGCGTCGGCATGCCGTTTGCATCTTTCAATGGTCAGCCCCAAATCAGGCCAAATTCGGTCCTGATGATGCGTATTCGCATCAATCGAGTTCCCTGGCTGTTGAGTTGATACACCATGTTGAAAAAAGTGAACATCCGATTGAACAAAGCGGCATGGCGAGGGATCGTCATTTTCGCCGTCACGATCTGTCTGGCGTTGACGATGCAGAGTTCTGCGAAGTCCGCTGAGTGGATCTACCAGCGTTCGTACTTCACGCACGATCTGCCACCGGCATTTGCACGGAAATATCCGATTCCGGAAAGCCGCTCGGCATATCGGCCTGCCTATGTAGGAAACGGTCCCGGCTTCTCGATTCGTGGTGGTTACCGCTACAACAATTATACTCTGCGAAGTGGCAGCAGTACCGACACAACGATCTTCCGCAAAAACTGGGTTGAGATTACGCCGTAATGTAACGCCAGGTTTGCATTGCACGGGCAGAATATCGGTTACTTCGGAATACCAGTTTCCTTTCGCTTATCGCCAATCAGTTCCAGCTGCTCGATTTTGGTGACTTTCCATTCCCCGGCCTCCAGTCGCCAGGTGAAAAGCCAGCGAGATGGATGATGTCCACCACTCTGTGCCCCTCCCATCTTATAGCTGACGGTTGCGTTGGCGCGAAAAATCGAGAGCGCAATCGAATCTTCGTTGGTCAACTCGATGTCAACATCCGTGATCCGCAGGTCATCGTGCACACGTACCGTTCGTAAGGCCAGTTCAATTTTGCCCCGCTCCGGGACCGCCTGTTGCGAAAGATACGATTTGCACTTCTCCTCCTCCTGTTTCTGAAACGCCCAGACCATATCATGAATGTGTTGTTCGATCCGCTCCTTTTCGGTGACGATTGCCATTTCCATGGTAAAGATTCCAATGCAGGCGATAGCCAGTCCTCCCATTACGAAGAGGTATTCCTTTTTCTGGTTTTGTTTCCAGATCAAAAAAATGCCAGCGATGCCCACGAGACAGAGAAAAATGGGAGGCCAGGGGGTTTCCGCAAACCACATGGGAAGAGATTCCTTTTGCATTTGATCGACGCGAATAAATTCCGCGCATCTCAACGACATTGTAGTAAAGTGACGTCAGTGTGACAGTCATGGTACAGCCACAGTTTCGCCAGAGCGTATTACGCTCTTCCGTGCCGCGAAAATCGTCTTTTGGCCTGCAAACACAGACTCCCACGAGCGAAACCGTCACACCGGAAGGGAAACTGCTCTAGGCGGCCATGAGGTGCACAAGAATGTTGTACATCACATGGCAGCCGACAGCGATGCCCAATCCGCGCGTAAGATAGACGACACAGAAGAAGATGCCCGCCCATGTGCGAAAACAAAACGTCATTATGGAAAACGGATCGCCGGAAACCCCAACATAGTGGGCTGCAGAAAAAAGCAGGCTCGTCAGAATAACAGCACTGGTCATCGCAGGAATCCGAGGCAACAGAAAGAACCGAAACGCCAGGTACATCGCAGGAAGCAACATTGCCCGAAACAGAAATTCCTCATACAGACCTGCACCGACTGATGTCAGAACAACAACTGTATTCTCCGACGGAATCGCCGCCTCAATCAGTGAAATTGTTCCGGTTACCATACCAACCTGAACTTGCCCCAGGAGGACCAGCAACAGTGCAAGCAGCAGGCTTTCGACGCACATCATCGTCAGCGATTCAGAAGTCACACGGATGGGAAATCGCCCAAACAAATGACGGATTAACAGGCAGACCGCCACTAACAGAGGGAGCGAGAAAGCAAATTTCACGCCACACCAGCCAAGCATTTCCTGCAACCAGACGTAGGCACCATTCATTCCCCCTTCTGACAGACTTGAGTCGTGAATCCGAATGGCGATCTCAAAACCGAGCAGCAAAGGGGCAAGAAACACAAGGCACGTAAGCGGATAACGAGACTGGTTCCAATAGTCGGCAACCAGGCCCTCGTCACGATCGACCTGCAATGCCAACTCAACCTGCGTTGTCATCGACCGGCCTCGAATGTCGACTCAACTCGTGAAATGCAGGAGCGCGAATAACATTCTGCTCAGCGACAACATGTGGCTCCGGTAATTCGCGGTGAGGTGCATCAACTCGATCCCTGGCCGTTACGATTCCAGTCGCCTCACCCAGCATTTGCGACTCCGGCTCAAAATGGATCTGCTGACTCAGACGTTCCAGCATTCGATTCGTCAACCGGGCATCGATTTCCCCAACATCACGTGACCGTTCAACATTCCATAGCAGACTTTTCCAACGGCCACAGGATTCGCCATTTGTCGAGCGTTTGCCGTCATTCATGCATTCAACAAAGTGTCCTGCCAATGAGAGCAATCGGGATGTGGCATCCAGATGACACGCCTTCAGGCCACTGGGAAAGCCACTGCCATCACATCGTTCATGATGATTCGCTACAAGTCGCGGCAAGTGAGCCGAAAATTCACGGTACACCATCAGCCAGCCAGCCCCGATCCGTGGGTGGGTTCGATCGGCGGGAGCATTGCCCCCAAACCGTGACGGAGGATTGTCCCCAATCCGAGCAATGTCGGAAAGCAGCGCCGCCATCACGGTGCATTCCAGAGGATAGGGATTGATCGGCACGCAATCGGCCATCGTTGCGATCAGCAATGCCGTCTCGATGTTGGTGGCCAGATCAACTTTGGATTGATTCTCGCACGACAGCACATTTCCCAAAGTCGATGGTGCGACGACAATTGACGCAAACGCTTCAGGGCATTTCTGAACGGCAACCAGTAGTCGTCGGGCCAGATTTCGTGGTACCGCCCCGTCGAGAAAACCGGAGGCATCTCGAACAGTTTTCGCCAGTTTTTCAATTTCCCCCGGCAGATCAACAATCGAGGCCAGAAAGGACTCCCGATTTCGCCAGGCGTCATTCGCATCAGCTTGCATTTGTAAGAGATGCTCAAGCTGTTTCGTCGTCAGCACGCTCTCGTCAACACGCTCAACACGATTCAACTCCTCAGAAATCAAATGTTGCAAGCCAAGTGCGCGATGAATTGCGGCATTGAGACCGACGAGGTCAGCCGATTCTTGTGGAGTGCGATTGAGAAGATATCCGGTTTGTTGGCACTGCGATTGGAATATCTGCACAATCGACGCGAATTCGGTCCGCATTCGCTCCCGTTGAGTGGTCGGCACTGCCGTCCGCTCTGCGGCGACACATTCTCTCAGCGCGGGCAGATGGGCTCCTGTTGTATCTCCTCGATGGCGCATTTGTTCTGTCCCGGGCGAATGCGGTTTACATTTACGTGTGACGTGTCTGTCTCGTGGAAGTCCGTATCTGCAAGTCCAAAACTCGCTCTTCGCGGACACGAGAGAGCGTCATACGCTTTGCAGCAATGTTCATCAGGCGCCAGTTCCTCGAACCGGTCTCTCTGTTTCTCTATCGACAATTCGGGGAATGCGATTTGAAATCCGCCCGGCATCTCTCACGAATTGACCTGGAAAGAACGTTGCGCGCAAAGGAAGGGGGCGACCTGAACTCAGGCCGCCCACTCGATGAATCAAGTTGCTTCCAAAATGGTGAAGCTGTGTCACGAATGAATCGACACCGATTCGGACGTCAGTTCCTGGTCGGAAAAATAGTCTGCCGACCTGTCTGTTTCGTAGTATCCCGAGTATTCCTCGCTGCGACGGTATTGGTCATCACTGGAATCATCAAAGCCGTTCGTTACCGTGCCAATCAAGTTCACACTGTGTGAATCGATCAGTTCAATCGTCCGGGCAACAGTGGCCCGTCGGTTCTTGTACAGCCTCAACATCAACAACATCCCATCAACATGCGGCGCGACAATGCAGGGATCACTAACCACCAGAATCGGTGGGGTATCGACAATCACAAAATCAAATTCTTTGCGGGCCGTTTCCATCACGTTGCGAAACGCGGACGACGAAAGTTGCTCTGCCGGATTGGTCGGCAGTACGCCGGAGGTCAGTATTGACAGATTGGAAACACTGGTTGACTGGACGGCATTCAACAGTTCGATTTCACCTTCGAGAACGTCCGACAGTCCAATTTTCGGATCAACGGCCAGCAGGCGATGTGTCGTCGGTCGACGCAGGTCAGCGTCGATCAACAACACCTTTTTGCCAAGTTGTGCCAGTCCGACAGCCATATTCGCGCTGAAGGTCGACTTGCCATCGCCCGGTTCGGGACTACTGACCTGAATCACTTTGGCATCGGTTGACTGCGAGTTGAGATACAATGCCGTGCGTACCGATCGATACGCCTCTGCCTCAGTCGAGCCGGGACGGTGTGCGAAACAAATCGACGGATCGAGAGGCGATTGCGGCGATGTCTGCAATTCCGCGACATCATCCAACGCAGGGATGGCTCCGAGAATCGGCAGACCAAACCGACTGCGTACTTCTTCGATCGAACGAATGGTGGTATCCCCCCATTCCCGCAGGTACGCCAATCCAAACATGACCAGGGCTCCAAAGATCGCCCCTGCACCGAGGAATTTGAGATGTCGCTTGAAAACCAGTTCCCCACGGACGGGCGCGATTTGCTTCATTGCATAGCCGTTGCTCTCTTTCACGAGATTCAACTCATTCAGACGATTGACGACCACCTGCCACAGCCCTTTGATGCGCGAGATTTCGTCGTTGAGCGACTTGTCCTGTGCATGATACCGCGTGAAGTCTTTGGCCAGTTGCGCTTCCTTGTCAAACAGTACATTCAATTCCGCATCACGAATATCCAATTGTGCCAACTGCTGCTCCAGAGATTGAACATAGGCCGTAATCATATCAACTTCTTCAGCACCAGGGGCGTCCTTTGGAAGTTGAATGCCACGCAATTGATAGTACGACTGCAATGTGGCAATGCTCTGCCGGACACTGATGACGTCGGGATGATCTTCGCCGAAGTCACGCAGCAGTCGCTTCTCTTCCATCAACAACGGGATCAATTGGGAATCGAGCGCATCTTCCCGTTGATTCTCGAGTGTTCCCAGAGATTGGCCCCGTCGGGAATCGGTCGCCATGAAGTGGCGAATTTTCGCTTCCAGCAAATGCTGAGGTTCGTTCTCATCTATTGACTTCCGAATCGCCTTCAGTTTGGCATTCAGTTCGGTTCGCAACACGAGGTTTTTCCGGCGTTCCTCTTCGATCGCCACCACTCGTTCCTGATGGACGTTGGTGACATCTCCCGTTTTACCATCTTCACCTGGTGCGTTCTTCCAATGCAGCGGCGCTTCAGAGCGGAATTTCAGATACTCGGCTTCCTTTTCCTTCAGTTTCTGATGCAGTTCCTCGTTGGCCTCTGAAATCAGCGCAATCAACTCTTCTGAGTGTTCCTGCCGTGTTTCTGAGAGATAGTCGCGGTAGGCATCGACGATAGCCGCCACAATCTTCTTCGCGTCGTCCACCCTGGGACTCGTGTAAGTCAGTTCGAGAACGTTCAGAAAGGATCGATCGTGACCGGCACTCCGTCGCACCTGCAGATTATCGATAATGTCCTGGGCCGGGTCGTCACTGTTGGTGAGTGTCGGCAATGTCCGCAGCTCGTGTTTTTCGATCGCCTTATTGATAATCATGGGGCTCATGATCAACGCGATGTGCTCAGCTCGATCGCCAAACGTCTTTCCGGCCGTATCTTTGAGTTGGATCGACTCTTTTTTGGAAACGAGGATTTTTGCCCTGGCGACGTAGGATGGCCCGAGTTTCATGTAGGCAAGTTGCCCCAGCACAAGACCGACCAGCATACCGAGCGCGATTTTCCATTTGTTCGTCAGCGCGAGTTGAAGCCAGTCGATGTCCTGGATTGCCTTTTCGGAATGGAGTCCGTTGTCATCGGCGGGACCGGAATTTCGCTTTGCATCGCTTTTGGAAAGAAAACTCACGATTTTCCTCTTGATGTCAATGTGGCATGTTGTGGGGCGTATGTTGTTTCAGTATTCGTCACCGATTTAACGTGCCGATGATGCTGCATACGTTTCAGCATAGTCCTGTACGGTCACTTTCAACCCCTCCGACAATTCGACGCGCGGATGGTATCCCAGTTCCTCCCGGGCCGCGGTAATGTCGGCACAGGAGTGCTTCACATCTCCAATGCGAGCCGGTGCATAAACGGGGTCGAACGGAAGTTGGAGAGATTCACAAATCTGCCGCAACAGATCATTGACGGACAACGAACGACCGCAAGCGACATTGAAGACCTTCCCGCTGACTCCCTCGGTTGTTGCGGCCAGCACATTTGCATCGACCACGTTTTCCACGTAGGTGAAATCACGCGATTGCTTCCCATCGCCAAAAATTGTCGGGCGTTGGCCAGATAACAAAGCCGAAACAAAAAGTGGAATGACAGCCGAGTAGGGACTGTTCGGGTCCTGGCCTGGTCCAAAAACATTGAAGTAGCGCAACCGCACCGTCTCGATGTCATACGATGAAGCGAATGATTCGCAATAGAGTTCTCCCGCCAGTTTTGCCGTTGCATAAGGTGAAAGTGTCTGAGGCAACGCCTGTTCGTTTGTCATTGTCACTCCATCGACAGACTTGCGTCCATTGGCGATGCGATCACCGTATGCACTGCTCGATCCGGAATAGACGACGCGCCGTACACTTGCCTGCCGGCAGGCATCAAGTACAGTCAGCGTTCCGGTTACGCAGGCGTGATTCGTCTCCAGTGGGGCCGCCACGCTGCGTGGCACCGACGCGAGCGCCGCCAGATGGAACACCACTTCGACGTCCTGAACGGCATCACGAATTGCACGATATTCGGTGATGTCACCCTCGATAAATTCGATCCTGTCAATGACTGATTCGAGATTGGTGAGATGCCCGGTACTCAGATTGTCGAAAACGCGAACGTCATGCCCGTCGTGGACAAGCCGTCGGGTCAGATGGGAACCAATAAAACCTGCACCACCTGTCACGAGATATCTGGCCACGAACACTTCTCCTGATTACGATTGAATGGGATCGGACCGGAAAGAGATTCCGGGAATGTCTCGTAAGTTTATCGCGCAGTCGATGAGGTGCCGGATCAACATTTCTCACAACGAAAAAAGGGGCAAAGCGGCCTGCGAATCGATTCAGTCGCACCTGCCTGTTGCCTTTTGGCAACATGCGAAGCGATCTGGAGCGTGTTACGCTCTTCCGTGCCGCGACGAGTGTCGACTGACCTGCACAAATACAGGCTCCCACGAGTCAGAGACGTCACACCAGAAGGTCAACGGCTCTATTGGCGCTGGAGTGTGGCCGAAATCAGGCGGTGGTCGGAACCGTTTTTTCTTCCGGTCTTGCTGGAAATGAATTGCCATTCGCTGCTGGCAAGAATGTGGTCAATCCGCACCCAGGGTGTGTGGGCCGGCCAGAAACTCAGCCTCGCGTTCGGAGCCGTGTAGCCATAACCAAAACCCACTTCATCAAACGCATTTCCAAAGTCGCCCCAGTATCCATCGAACAACGAACTGAAGTCGGGCGTGTTGAAGTCCCCTGCGATCACTACAGGCATCGCGGGTTCCAATTGTGAGACGAATATCCGTGTCTCTCTGGCCTCGGCGTGGCGGAAATACTGTTCTTCCTCAAGCTCCGCAATCCCTTCTCCACTCAGCAATGCCCGGGGATGCATGCCACGCAAGCCAAACCGGGCGGTCATCAGATGCACATTGACGAGATGGTATTTCCCATTCGGATCGTCGACTTCGACTGCAACCGCAGTCGTTCGTTGATAGATGGATGAATCGCAAACGCCAACCAGTTTCAGCGGATACCGCGAACCGATCCAAAACTCATCGTAATGCACGACATGCCAGTCTTCGAAGTAGCGACCCAGCAATTCGTCGGGATGTTTTGCTTCCTGCAGTAAAACGATATCAGGATTCACGACTGAAATTTCGCTGAGAACAGTCATAAAATCGGGCTCGAATTCCTGAACATTGCAACTGACGACCTTCAGTTCTGGTCCTCCAGCCGAAGTGGTGAACAGGTTCGCCGGTGAGATCTGGAAATTCATCAATGGTCCCAACACGAGCAGCACGGAAACCAGATTGACCCAAACGAATTTCCGACATACGGAAAATGCCCAACCCGCAAGCAGTAGTGCGGGAAAGACAAACAGTGACCCTGGAAGATAGGTCAACGCAGTCCCCAGCCACCAGGCTTCTGATACACTACGCAGCAGCCATAACAGGCCGACGACCAGAACCAGGTAGCCAATCGAAGCATTTCTCAGCAAAGCGTTCGTTGAATCGGACGATGAGCGAGCTGTTCGTTTGAAACGCATCTTGTCGTGCCGTTTCCCCCGAACAGCGCGCGAGGTCCCCGTAGAGTGTGGGTTTCCAGTGTATGGTTGATTCAAACGGGTCATTGAATGCCTGCGTTTCAGAGCGTATTGCGCTCCTCTGTGCCGCGATGGGTGTTGTTCGGCCTGCAAACACAGGCCCCCATGAGCCAGAGACGTCACATTGACATTAGAAGGTAAACTGTTCTATACGGGAGCCATCACTGGGGGACAAAGCACATTTTTCACATCAGTTTCGCCGCGTTCCGCTGCGCGTACGAGTTGAGCCATTTCCCAGGCGGTCACATAGTGGTACCGAAAGGCCGGATTCACTTTTGCAAGATCAGCCAGATCCTGGTGAAATTTTTTCGTCGGCTCACCGAGCAATGTATCGATATTGCCCGCCTTGCAGCCGTGGGTATGCAACTTGATGAATCGCCATTCGGGTCTGCCCGCGACATGCACACCGGCATCGAGCCACATCTTCAACCGACGCAGCGATGCTGGCCGACCACCGTGCAAATCCCCGTTTTCAATACGTGGTATCACGCCCCACTTGCGGTATTGCCAGTCGAGAGTCAACGGCCCCTGAATCATCAGCAGATGATCTGCCGGTGCTTGTTGCCCGATTCGTGCCAGCAGGCCTCGATCGTGTGACTTTGGCTCTCCTGGTCGGTCCTGCGCGTAATAGATGCTGTTGATCATTGTTGTCTGTGTGGGACTCGGTGCCGAGGGTAAAGTGAAATCGGCATAGCATCCGGTTTCCTGCAGGACAGTCAGTTCCTGATCAACGCCACACCAACGACTATCGGGCCGGGAGTTGCACAACGCCCAGTTGCCGTGAATAAACCCGTACACAATTTCGCCCGTTACAGGATCACGCCGCAACAGATTGTGACGATGAAACAGTGTTTCACGAAACGACTCCATCTTCTCCCGCAACCCCTCGGCTGTGTCGTTGTCGTGATGCAGATGGACATCGACATCACCGAATCCTGCATGGCACAATTTCGACAGCAAGTCGAGGTATTCGGGCTGATACTGATCTTGCGGAAAAAAGAACGTGTGTTGTGGCACGCGGCCGTTGCTGTCCTGAAATTCCTTAAATTGTTCCGGGTATTCCTTCGTCCAGCGGCGAACGCGGTCCAGCGCTTCGTCAATCGGCGTTCGCCCCCACTCCGGCTCATAGTGATCACAGATGGCGATGAACACGTCAACCGGTTGAATGCCGTTATTGTGATCAGTCACGTTGAGCGAGAGATGGACATTCGCCAGACCGGTCGATTTGGCCGCTCGGAGTTGTGCGCTTCGAGCAGGCAGCCAAATCTGCATGTGCCGTTTCCTGATCAATGCCCAGACAGCCAACGCGCTCAGCGTTCCCGCTGCCAGTATGCTGAGCATGGCAATGATCCACCACTCCGAAATCATGGCGTCACCTTTGCGTTTTCGGTCGCCGCTTCCGTTGTCGAACGCTCCGTCCGCTTCCAGGTGCCTCCCTTAATCCCCGAGGCAAAACGCCAGAAACCAACACCCAAAGCGACATTCATGGAGACGAACATGGCTGGCACACGCAGTAATTTCGACAGTTTTCCACCCTTCGTGAACCATAGCCCACCAAAGGCAGCGACGTAGAACAATTCGTGAATGAGCAGGATTTTGAGATAGAACGGATTTCCGATCAGCAGAACGTTGCTGACAATAGCCGCGATCAGAAAAGCGGGGGTGAACCACCTCAAGACTTTGTGAGATACAAAAGCAAATGCGACTCGGCCACGTAACGGATTCAACAACCCCACCAGCCAGCAGAGACTTTGAAAGGCTCCTGCGCCAATCCGCGAGCGGCGGTGAAACTCATCTTGGATTGCCGGCGCCGTTTCCTCTCGGGCCATTGCGGTTTCGTCATAAATGAGTTTCCGACCGGCAAGGTGAACCCGCATGCCGATCAGAAAATCATCGATGATGGTGTTGGCGGGGATGGAATCGTACAGTTCTTTGCGAATTGCATAGATCGCTCCGTTGGCGCCGAGTAACGCGCCGAGTTGACCTTCCGCCCGTTTGATCTGGTTTTCGTAACTCCAATAGATTCCATCGACATTCTGGCCGGTTTCGGCATCCTGCAGAATCAACTTGCCGACCACGCCACCGACCTGCGGATCCCCAAAATGTCGCACAAGCCGTTTTAAGGCATCACGATCCATCATTGTATTGGCATCAGATAGGACGACAATCTCGCCCGTAGCCTCCGGGATGCAATCATTCAAGACTGACGCTTTTCCCCTGCGGACGGGAAACTGCATGAGCCGGACGCGTGGATCTTCCACAGTCCTGACCAGTTCACCAGTCAGATCTTCATCGCCATCGCACCCGATGACAATCTCAAAACGATCGATCGGATAATCGATCAGCAACGCATTCTGCAGTCGTTCCAGAATGACATCCTCTTCTTTGTACGCGGCAATCACCAGCGATACCTGTGGCCATTCCCGCTGTCCATTCGCATCGACAATCGGGCCGGGGATGCGTCCAAAGAGTCGCGCCAGACCACAGACAATGATCGGGTACACAACGTACGAATAGGCCGTCAGTCCCAACGAAGTCCAAAATAGAATCTCAATAAATGTCATTGCAGCACCTCCCGTAACTGGCTCACGGTCTGGTTGATTTCACTTTCCGGTGTGTTGTCGGTTTTCATTTCCGGCCCGTCCACTTTGGTTTGATTGACATCGTGACGGCGAATCACCTTTGCCGGAATTCCTCCTACGGTTGTATCCGGTTCGATATCTTTGACCACAACGGCGTTTGCACCGACGCGTGCACGATCGCCAATTATCACCGGTCCGACAATTTTGGCTCCCGCTCCGATGAACACGTCATTCCCCAGTCGTGGACTCTGGTTCTTCTCGGCGCCAATTGTCACCTGATGCTCGATCAACACGCATTTCCCTCCCCGGACACTGCTGTTGATCACCACTCCCTGACTGTGAATCAACACAAAGCCCGGTCCAAATTGAGCGTTTCGCCCGATGATGCACTGACAGCAGATGGCGTTCAGCTTGTTGAAGACCATCGCCAGCGGGACCAGTTTCCATTGCACCGACCACTGCATCATGCGGTACAGGAACATTGCCGCCGTGCCATCGGTCAGGCAGGTCTTCAGCAATGCACGGAACGAAGTCGAACCGTAACACCACTGCGCCTTCGCTTTCAGGTCTTTGAGAATCATCATTGGTATAAAGTCTCGAAGTGGAACTTGTAATCAATCTCAGCAGGGTGGAAACGCAAACTGCGGAATCAAGAACGCCAAAGCGACCGCTGCGAGAAGCACAAACGGTGCGTAACAAACCAGTTGGCTTTTCCGGCTGCGATGACGATACCGCCAGACACGCCTGCCGGTTGGCACAACGCCGGTTATCAATTTCGCTGGTTGTGTATTGCGAGATTCGATTTCCGATTGTTTCAGCACGTCGTCCGTCAGTTCCGAGAATGTGGTGACTTCAAGCCCATCGATCGTTGCCGCCCAGGTGAGAAACGCTTTGAGCTTCTCGATTTCTTCATTCCGCGCTCGAACATCTGCAGGATCTGCTGCCCGGGTGATGAACGAAAAACTGTGCATCAACATCACCAGGTAAGGCTCGCCTTCATCCACCGCCTGTTTTGTGACCGACTTCAATTCCTCCAGCGAACAGGCATTGATGTCGAAATGCCGGACCATCTTCAAACCAGTGACACATTGCGCCGTCGTGACCGGTAACTCCCACGCGCCATTCTGCCTTTCGAGGCGATTGCGGTTGAGAAATCCACGCTCCAATTCCGAACAGTTATTCCAACCGTATGCGTAGGATGAATCGCCAATCAGCCCCTCTGCGGCACAGGCACGCAGTGTATCGCGATTGGCGCCAAGATTACCCGCTCGATGCCAAAGTGGTTTCCGACCGGTCCAGCGCTTTATGTTTTCAATTCCCTGCCGCAACAGGTCGCGCTGCTCTTTCAATGAGTATTGTGAAATGTGATCCAATTGCCTGCCGGTAATCTGCGACAAGTTCTCGACATGCGTATGAAGTTGCACATCTCCTCCATGTGTTTGAATGTCATCACAAATTTTCTGATACGTCTCCTCGCCCCACAGATGCACGTCATAGACATGCAGAAAGTATGTCGCCTGCCAGCCAAAACGCGATAGCTCATTCGCAATGAAATTGATGCCGAATTCCCCGTCGCGACATTGACCATAGATCTGCACGTCGGGCGCATCGCATTCATTGCCGCGTACGCTGACCTCAGTATCGATTGAAAAAATCAGTCTCGTTGTCATCTCATTGCGTTCCTGGCGCTGCCGTGGTTCGATTGTCTGTCAAACGCCTGCCGACTCCGCCATGCGGTTCATTTCATGGTTCCGATCGCCACAAGGCAGACTCAATTCCAACGATTGATACAGATCGACATACCGTTGGCTGAGTGTGTACCAGTTGCGTTCCCGGATCACATATTCGCGCGACATCTCTGCAAGTGACTGCATTTCCTGTGGTGAATTGAGCGCGAATCGGCAGCGGTTCACCAACTCATCCACGTTTTCGGCAGGAAACAGCAGTCCATTCCTGCCATCTTCGACAAGTTCACGAATTCCACCGACGTCGCTTCCGATGACAACCTTCTTCAAAGCCATCGCCTCAAGTGGTTTCAGCGGCGTAACGAGTTCCGTGATCCGTCGGGATGTCCGCGGATAGACCAGAATGTCAATCACCGAGTAGTAGCGGAGTACGTCGTCATGCTTCACTCGACCGGTGAAGATCACACGGTCTTCCAGTCCGTACTCCTTCGTCATTGCTTTGAGACGCATTTCCTCATGACCTCCGCCGACGATGAGCACTTTGAGATCATCTCGTTCTGCACAGAGTTGCTTTGCGGCTTCCAGTAGTAAATGCAGCCCTTCAAACCGGAAAAATGTGCCAATGAAACCGATCACCTGGCAGTCAGTGAGACCAAGTTTCTCAGCAATTTCCCGGTCGTAAGGCTGAGGCGTGAACTTTTCGGTATCGACGCCGTTGGGTGTGACGATGATTTTCTCCGGATCGATGCCCCGCTCGATCACGTCCATCTTCAATCCCTCGCTAATCACCGATGCCCGATCTGCTGACCGGAGCAATTTCGTTTCGAGGTTACGTGTCACGTTGTAGCGGAAACTTCCCTCTTTCGTTTTGCCTTGATCGACTGCCGCGTCTTCCCAGAAAGCGCGAATCTCGTAAAGAAACGGCACATTGTATTGCTTCGCGACCGCCCGGGCCGCCAGACCATTCAATGAAGAGGAATGGGCATGGACAAGCTGGAACCGGGAATCCCAATGTCTCTGAGCGGCTTCGCGAACTGATCGGACGGTCAGCCATTCGCGCAATAGTGGGAGACGGCGAATCGAAGCAGATCCGACCGGTATGGCGCGGAAGTAGTTCACACCGTTGATCGTTTCGATCTCATTCCTGTAGTCAAAGATCGAAGAGGAAACGACGTTGACATCAACACCACGCCGAGCGAGCGATTCCGCAATATACCGGCTTCGCATGCTGTAACCGCTGACGTAGGGAACGGTTTGATCGAAAAACTTCAGGATGCTCATCGTGTCAACCTCGACAAAAATGTTGTTCTTCTGTTTTAGATGTTGGTTTGTTTCTGCCGAAACTTTTCTTCAGGCGGATATCATTGCGGGGAATAACAGCGACCGAGTTTGCTCGGCATTCTCGCGCCAACTGATTGCTCGGCCAATCGGCTGCCGTACACCGTCCGAGCTTTCGTTCTCATCCAGCACATTTTCAATCGCCTTTGCCAGGGCGATTGCATTCCCGGGTGGAACGGTTCGACCGTACTGGTCAGCGAGAATCAAATCCGGTATACCACCTACATGAGACGCAACGACCGGTAACCCGCAAGCCAGCGATTCCAACACAACATTCGGACACCCTTCATCCAGACTGGGCAGGCACAGCAGATCGCAGGCGTTCATCCACAGTGGGATCTCTTCGTGCGGCTGTCGCCCGAAAAAGTGCACCCGATCAGTCATTCCCATCGCTTCACATTGCAGTTTGAGCGACTGCCTTAATTCTCCGTCACCCACAATGTTCAATCGTATCTCCTCAGGAAGGTGCGACATGGCATCAATCAGATGGGTGATTCCTTTAATCAGCGTCAGGTTGCCAACAAAGAGTATCTGACGTTTTTCCCGATCAATCTGTTCAAAAGTTGACCGAACGTCCGTCCGCTCCGGATCTGGTCGAAACATTTTGGTGTCGACACCGTTGGGAATCACTTCTACACGGGATGGATCAATTCCCAGGTCGACAATTTTCTGAGCGAGCGCATCGGAAACAGCGACAACGGAATCTGCCTGTCGCAATGCCGACCGGGTCAGACGCCGACGTAACCCCCGCTGCGCTCCGACATTGATATCCGTGCCGTGCACTTTGACAATCAACCGCTTGCCGAGTCGCCGGGCGATCATTGCGGCAGCGTAGGCATCTGGAAACGCCCAGGTCGCATAAATTGCATCAAATCTCTTTTCACGTTCGAGTTTGCGTACCGTCCGGAAAATCCCCAGGAACATCAGCCAGCCGTATGTCCACCGCAGAATTTTCGGAATATGCAGATAACGCGGGTAATACACGGGAATGCCTTCAATTTCATCCTGACAGGGAATTGAGTTTGCCAGTCGACTTAATCGCGGAACTGGAGTGACAACGTGCAATTCACACAGCTCGGCCAGCGACCGAAATTGTTGCCGATTGAAGGCCGCCTTCGTCGGTTCGATGCGATTCGGAAACAGATTGGAAATGGCAAGGACCTTCATTCGTATCAACTCTAGTTCAAAACTTCGGGGCTTCGTGATTATTTTGAATGTCTGCTTAGAGCAGTTTCCCTTCTGATGTGACGTCTCTGGCTCATGGGGGCCTGTGTTTGCAGGCCGAACAACACCCATCGCGGCACAGAAGCGCGTAACACGCTCAGTGACCTGTCCTTCTGCGCCATTGCCGCAGTTTATTCATCAGCCCCAGCCGTGTGAGAACTCGTCTCGCCATCCGGTTGGCGAATCGGCAGAATCGGATGTAATTGATGCAGGACGACCGAATCACGCCGCGCGGCATAATCCAGATTTCTGTCATCTGGCTGATGTCGTTGCCGAAAAACCGTTTGTATTCGGAGTCGCCACTGCCAAAGTCGTACAGTGTTGGTGTGTTGCTTTCGATCAGACTTTCAAATGCGAGCACTTGCGCCACCTGCCCTGGAGAAAATTCCGCCAATTCCCGCAGGTAAGCGCTTTCTTCCCCAATGGCGATTCCGCGATACTGATGCGCGATCTCGAAAGCAATTGGCTTGCCTTCGCGATAAAGCAGGAAGGATCGCAATGCCCCCACTTCGGCCAGGAAGGTGAGCCGCCGTTGTTCCTGCTCATTGTTTTTGATACGTAATCCAAAGTGCTGCGACTGCCAGGATTGTTTTGAGATTTCGTGACACTTCTGCAGGAAGTCAGGCACCTGATCAGCAGTCGTGATGGCCTCCAATTTCACATTGCCGATTTTCTTCACCCGTTTTCTCAAGCTCTTCCGAGAGTTTTTCGAGAACTTCTGCCAGTATGTGTTCGGGGTGCCTCCGAAAAATGTGCGATGACGATTTTCGAACCCTCCAGGTGAGAACAACTGATACGGTCCCTGACGGAATTCGAGCAGGTTCTGGTGATCGGTCGACTTCTCTTCCACATCTTCAATAATCAGAAAGTCGTAGTGATTTTCGCAAATCCACTCGATGGTGGCACACAACAAAGTTGCCCTGGCGTTGGCATATTGTCCCAGGACTTGCTGTCCAGCCAGCACGAAACCGTTCAGCTTCACCGGCAACAAAAGTCCGCCCGCCTCCTGCAGACTCTTCTGGCGGGGCAGCAAAGCCACTAATGCAACAAGTTCATCATCACAGTGACATTCCCCAATGATGACTGCCGGTTCGCCATTTTCGACATTCGCCAGGGCATCGAGATGGATGCTCTGTGGATGCAGGCTGATGCCCGCTGTTTCATCGCGCTGAAACAGATCGTACCAGTCCGCCTCAACGACGAGCGCATCGACATCTTCGGTTGGTTCCAGCGTTCGAAAGGAAACCGATAAGTCTCGATGCGAAGACGCCTGACTGACTGCAATGTCAGGTGAATGTTCGTTTTGCAGTTCTTCCGTCTGTTGTTGTACGAGGTTCGTCATCTCAGCCGATCTCCCGTTCCGTAGAGGTCTCATCGATCGGAAAGAGCACATCGAGATAAAGGTGTTCGTATTCGTCCACCATCCCCCGGATGTCAAAATTCTGTTCCACTCGTGCTCGTCCGTTTCTTCCCATCTCGCGACGACGACCGGTCTGGTCGCACATTTTGAGAATTTCCTGTGCCATCACTTCCGGCTCTTCCTTAATGACAAGTCGCCCGGTTTCCTCGGGCACAACGATTTCCGGATTGCCTCCCACATCGGTCGCCAGCACCGGCAATCCAACTGCCATCGCTTCGAGAATGGTCAGCGAGATTCCTTCGGTTTTGGAGGAGCAGATATAAAAACCATGCTCAGCCAGTAATTCTGGAATGTCGCTCCGTTCCCCGGTGAAGGTCACATTATCCGTAAGATTGAAAGCCTGCGTCAGTTGCGCCAGTGCACCCCGTTCGCGTCCGTCGCCAACGAGTGTAAGTTGAAAGTCCGGCCGCTCTTTTACCACCAATGCCGTCGCTAACAACAGCATCTCGTAATCTTTCTCGGCTGAAAGACGCCCGACACTGATCGCCTTTGGTTCCAGCGTCACTTCACGAAACGTGAACCGTTCCAGATCGATTCCATTCCAGATACGTTGAACCTTCTGTTCTTCCAGCCATCCCGTTTTCTGACAGCGAACGCCGGTGTCATCGGATACCGGGACAATTTTGTTCGCCAGTCGGCTTGCTGCGGCAAAGTAGAGTCGCTCTTTGAATGTATGGCCGAATCGTCGTCCATGACGGGTGTGGATGATGGCATCGACTCCCGCTTTGCGCGCCGCAAGACTGCCATAGATGTGCGGGTAAGCATTATGCGTGTGAACGATGTCAACACCGCGCGTCTTAAAGAGTTCCGCCAGCAGTCGAACCTGACGCAGCTTGGAGAGGTGCAGACAATTGAGTTCAATCACTTCGCATCCGAGCAATCGGATTTCGTCCGCCAGCCGACCGGCGTCGCCGAGGACAACAACCTCCAGTTCAAATTCGTGGCGACTATGAAACCGCGCGAATTCCACCAGCAGACGTTCCAAACCGCCAGTGCATAACGTCAGCGTAACGTGACAGACTTTCAGCTTTCGTTCCAGCAACGGAACGACGCGATCGGTCGATTGATCCTGAAGAATTGTTACCATGAGAGAGGTTTTCCAATTGATGAATTCCAGGTCTTTGCGACCGGGTTGATATGACTGATCCAACGTTTCAAACGTCTGCCTAAACGGACAGTTGGATAACACCATGAAGGACGCGAAACCGACAGCCAGACCATTTCATTGGCATCTGTCGAGAGGCTTTTCTTGTAACGGGCGTCGCCAGCGAGAAAATCGTATGCCTCAAAACCACGTTGCTGGCATTCGAGCAGACATTGATAATGCACGAACAATCCGGGGCTGACATTTTTTTCCATTGGAGACCACGCCCCCTGATAGAACAACGCCCGATTTTGCGACAGCAGCAGTTGCACGCATCCGATCGTTTCCCCGGCCTTTTTGACGCGGCAGAGAACCATCTTTCGCTGAGGCACAAATCGTTCGAGCAACTTCTGGTGAAAGCCGAGAAATCGTTCGCTGGCGTAGGCCCCCGGTTCGCCGACCGATTGCCAACGTTCTTGATGCAACTGCACCAGTTCGTCGAAAATATCCTGTGCCAGTTCGACGTCGTCCGCCCATTCGAGATTGACATCTGGGAAACGCGACTGGCAACGCTTGATCGCCTTGCGCGTCGATTTGCCTAATTTTGACAGGATTTCGACGCCACCATCACGGGACTGTTCGAGATCGAAATAGTAACTTGGCGAACGCCGACTTTCGTGAGCCACACCCTTGACTGCCACGTCAACAGCGGCTTCAGGCAACATGCCATCGAGTCGGAATTCCGTCCACGATCGATCCTGAGTTACGACGCGCTTCAACTGCGACAGAAACTCACGTCGATGTGCCGCTTCGACCGGAATGGTATTGTACTCCACACAAACGCTGTCCTGTTCCGGCTCGCCCGCCGTTCCGACATGTAGCGTCGGAACACGAAAGGGACCGATTTTCTGGTCAACGCCGCGCGTCAAAAGGCAGACGCCGACCAGTCGCCCGTTGATATGGGCTGTGGCAAACTGATGCGGAATCATGTCGCCGTAATGCTTGAGCCAGATGTCGGTCCAATCGCCCGAAGACATAACTGGCGTCTGAATTCTCTGATCAAGTTTTTTCCATTCAGTGACAATATCCTGGCGTGCGGACATATCACGAATCACAAAATCGAGTTTCGCGATGCCTGGTTCTTTCGGGTTGTCGAGTATGGTTGGCGACATGTGTGTGAATTCTTTGCGGTTAATCGGATGTCATCAGTTCCCGAGTATCGACGGGCGAGTCGAATTCGGATTTGACTTGCTTTGTGGTTGACTTCGCACCAGTCGACAACTGCCGGGCATTCTGGCAGGATGGTTGCACTGGCCGCTTCAACCTTGCTTGCCAGTCGAGCCCCAATTGAACAGCTCTGCCCACAGTCCGATTGGGGAACACGACATACGTTTCCAGAGTTTCGTTATATTCTGCACCCCAGTATTTTTTGTAATGCAGGTTGCCTGCTCCAAAGTCGTATCGGAAGATGCCTCTTTCGATACCATCTTGCATCATTTTTCGATACAGAATGGAACCAGTGCGGAAATCCTGGACACGTTCGTCATAGTTGTTGGCCAACACGTAACGGGTCGTTGCGGTTGTCAACGAGAACACAAAGCTGACCGGTTTGTTGTCGAGATATTGAATCCAGCAATCGAGTTGATCATTCGGCGTCAATTGCTGACCGATCAGTTGAGTCCACATCGCCTGGGCGTGACCATCGATGAATCGAGGCTTTCCGTCCGGATCATTCACCAGCCAGGAATTCCGTTCGATTGTTGCCAGATCATCCAGCATGTGAGCCGTCTCAACGGTTGACGGTTGTCGAAAGTGCCGGATTTCGACGTCGCCCGCTTTCTGCATTTTGCGTTCGTAATAGCCAATTTTCCGGTGGAACCTGCCACCCAAAACGTCCTGTCGATAAGCGTCGAACGTCGTCGGTGTCTGGGCGATTGCAATCGGTTCTTTGAGATGGTGACGGTAGACCGTACCACATGCGTCGAGGCTCGCAATCAGTCCCTGCAGTGCTTCGTTGCTCGTTCTCGTTGTGCCGATCTGGAGAGCCAGCCAATTCTGACGGCTGACAAATTCGCCAATCGCCCGGCCCACTCCAAAAGCACACGACTCATCCGCAAGCAAAGGACGATCTGGTTGATGTCCTCCCGCCATCGACCAGACTGGAATTGGGCCAATCCGTGTCTTCGCGATCGGCAGAATGCCCCGCAAAGTTCCCGCTTCATCTCGCACGACAAGTAAACGCAATTGTCCTGACCAGCGTCCGGATGCCCCCCACGTCCGGTTCCAGACACAATACCAGGCCGGGCCAAACAAAACCTGGTCCGACGGAACTCGCAACAGCAGATGCTGCCACTCCCGAATAAATGCGTCGTCCAGGAATTTGGAAGATTTGGTTTCACAGGTCAGCATGTTTCAGACTTCCGTCAAAACGTAGGCAGAAATGGGGTTCAGACGATTTCGTTACTGCGATTGCGGCTCGTTCCAAATACGCGAGCGGCAACCGGTCGCAACAAACCCTGTTGCCAAAGCCAGAAAAACCCCAGTATCACGCCACCTCCTGCTGTCACGCCAATCATCTCGGGCCAGGTGGTGGAAGGAAGATCGAGATGGGCGATCCCTGCGGAGTAAACGAACAATGCCATCAACGGTAACAACTGTGGCGTCACAGTCTGTCGCAGGAATGGCAGAGCGCGGACTTTGATCAATTGCAGGCCATATGGCACCAGAAGGCCAAGTTCAACAACGACCAGCGGAATCACGGTGCCGAGTGCGACACCCAACAGTCCAAACGGTTTGATTAGAATCAGAGTGAGTCCCAGGTTAGCGACCGCTTCGATGGTATGCAGAATTGCCGGGAGCCGGGCGTGGCCCATTCCAAAGAGAACAGAACGCAACACACCTGCGGGGATGGCAATCAATTGCGAGGCCAACAGGATCACCAGCAACAAATGACTGTTCGCAAAGCCGTCACCAATCCAGGTCTCGATCAGTTTGCCACCGAAGAAGCCAGCACCAATGAAGAATCCGCAGGTCAGCAGAAAGGCGAAGCCCGCACACTGGACCAGCAGTTTACGAATTTTGGCTGGTTCCGATCGGGCATCCAGGTCGCTGGCCCGAGGCATGACGACTGTTTCCACCTGCTCAATGGCCAGCCGGATGTCTTCGCACAACCGCAAGGCAATGTAATATGGCACGATTGCCTCTGGACCCAGGAAGATGCCAATCACCACGGTATCAGTGGCATACACCAGTTTGTGAGCGATGTTATCGAGCAACGAATACCCACTGAATGCGACACATTCATGAAACGTGGACCGCTTCACAAATCGCCAGTTGAGTTTCATCTCAGGTACGAGTCGCTTCGCAAATACGAGATGGCCGAGATTCTCAACCACAGTCACCATCAGAGTGATCCAGGCCAGTGTGAACAGGCCCCACTCTTTCTGCAGACAAAGTAGCGTGACAGCCAGCCGCGTAATCCAGGCAACGATGCGAACCGAGCGTTCGATGTCAAAACGCTGAATGCCCATTAACACACCGCCGAAAACACTGCCTGCCAACCCAATCGCCACATTCAAGCCAAGAATGGCGATCACCAGCCGTACTTCCAGCAGGGAAACGTGTGGCCAACTCCACAAACAGGGAGCAGCAAGAATGAGGAGACCAGCCACCACCAGCGCGATCGCCCCCATTCCGAGATAGACAAACAGTGTGAAATTGATAATGCGATTCAGTCGCTCCCAGTCCTTCTTCGCGAAGCAGGTCGCGACATACCTGCAGATCGTCTTGCCTAATCCGAGGAACATCAGCCCCGAATAGCCAGCGATCGAGTTGATGAAAATCCACGAGCCGTATTGTTCCTGGCCGAGCGCGTGGAGTACGAACGGTGTAAGAATCAACGCGACCAGCATGGCGACGACATTGACGCCCCAACTGGCCAGCAGATTCAGTTTGACAGTTCCACGCAGGTTCATTTAATGATGCCCAGGGATAAAAAGGAGATTCACTATCCGATCACCCGTACGAAGATCACAAACCCCGCCAGGCAGAGTGCACTGGCAACGACCAGTCGACGGACGTCGTTGCAGGACCAATAAGCCAGGAAGCGTTTGTGCGTCAGTTTATTGGAAACCAGAGTCAGGTATGCTGCCGACATGCCAACGACCAGATAGGTTGGGACGACGTAGCAACGCGACAAGGACAACATGCCACCACACCAGCCGGCGAGGATTGCCATCATGTATGGATGGAATTGCTTGAGCAGCGATCCAATCTCCGCTTCAGTCAGAGTACGCATTCGCCACAATTGCAGGCCGACGAAGAAGAACATGCCGAAGAACATCGTGCCGCCGAAGAAGCCGAGTTCGACGTAGGCATGAATGAAGGAGTTATGAGCGACCAGACCGGCGTAGTCTGCATACATTCCCTGTCCGACACCGAAAAAAATGTTGCCGTTCTTGATGGCATGAATGCCATCGCGCCAGAGTTGGATTCGCTCACCCCCCGTATCGCCACTGAGGTCCATTTCCGTCTGCCGACCGCCAATCAACGGCAGCAGACATGTGCCGCAGATCACAGCGGCAATCGCTCCCTTGCGACCAAACCGAACGCCCAACAGTGTCAACCCGGCGAAACCGGTCGCCAGCAATCCACCGCGCGACCGCGTGAATAGCAGCCCGACCGCAAGAATGACCAACGGTAATAGCCAGGCATAGCGAATCGGACCCTGTGACTTCCGCGTCAGAAAGAAGGTGCAAATCACGCCGGTCAGCACAATCAACTGAGAGAGGTCATTCGGATCCTGAAAGATGCCTGTTCCTCGCATCCGGATGACACGTGTCATCGTGTTGGTCAAATCGACGTCATCGGACTGCTTCACGTGGGTCACGCTGGCGAAGTCGTGCCAGCCGATATAGTCCACCACGCACATGCCCACGGTGATTGTTCCGAATACAGCCAACGTGAATGCCAGTTTCCTGAACCGGCCATTGGAGTCGACGACCGTAATCATCAACGCATAGACAACAAGAACCTTGAGAAACATCTCGCTGGAATACCACGTTCCAAACAAATACAGGTGCGTTGCATGGGACAGCACGACCGCGAGCATCATCCCCACCACGCACATGTTGACTGGTTGCTGACGCAGAGTGCGAAAGCGGAACCTGTCCTGAATGCGTTCCGCAGCAAAGCAGAGTGAGGTCAACAGCAGGAGCTCATAGACCGGCACATTGGCCAGAGCCGGGACCATTTCGGCCGGACGCAGGAAAACAGATGCCACGACCAGCAAAAACACCGTAAAGGCCACACTCAAATTGCCGAAGTGCATCGCATCCTGAGCCGAAGCGCCAAGTGCTTTTCTCGGCCCGGTCATTGCGGCAATGAATTGAGTCTGTTTTGTGCGAGGCACGGTAATCCTGCCTGAAAAGTCATAGTTGAGAGATTTGGACGGCGGCCGATTAGAGCGTATTGTGCTCTTCTGTGCCGCGATGGGCGTCGATTGACCACAAATATCTAATCTCCCACGAGCCAGAGACGTGATACCAAAATGGAAACGGCTCTACCCTTGGGATACAGAAACTTCTTCTACCTTTACTGCCTGTGATTGCGTGGCAACCTGCGACGGATGCAGGCCAAAGAGACCGAGAATTCCCGGTGCGACGGTCCGCAACGAGATCTTATTATCGTGCACGATGTGCTCGCGCGCTGGCTGGCTCACCCAGAGAATGCCGTCCGGGTGGTGATAACCGCTTTTGACCCCATCCACCTGGTAGAACACGTCGTGGAATTTCAGAGAGAGGCCGCCGTCGAGTTGCGTGATTTCCGCGTCTTTGGGCATCACGCCCCGAGCGCGGCATTGGCAATAGAGTTCGGTTTCTTTTCGCTCGACGTAGAACGCTTCCCGATCGCTCAATGCCAGATTCGTCAATTGATTCGCCGCAACAATCGCGTTTGTCTCCAATTCAAACCGCAGGAAAAACTGGTCCGCCATCACTGGCTCGTACGAATACTTCCCGGCGATACCCAACTTTTCGGCAAAAGTTTTCGCACTCTTGACGCGGTAATGTCGCTTACCACCTTCGGCTTCGCGTTCCAGAAATGGTTGTTGCCCCAGTCCGCTGGCGAGAATGACCGTTGCGTGATCTCCCGCTAACTGAGATACCTTGCCAACGATCTTATCCATCTGTTGATAGCCGAACAGAATGGCGTCAGAAAATTGTGCCTGTTCTTTTTCAGTGGGCTGAACGACGAATTTCTCAGGCTCCAGATTCCGCCAGAATTTGTGCTGATAATGAGCCGTGCTGTTCAGGAAGAAAGTCGAAAACGCCGGGCGGTACTCGTCGTAATACCAGCGGAAAACGTCCCATTGCAGACGATCCAGCAATACAGCCCGCTTCCAGTGGACGTTCTTCCGAAGCAACTTCTCACTGGCGACCTGTTTCACACCTGCCAGAAGGGTCTCCAGACTCAAGCCACGTCGCAGCATGAAGCGGGAAAATTCGATCAACGATCGCCAGGAACTCTTTGCCTCTTTGTTGCAGTGTTCCTGCACGTGCTTGCGAACAAAATTGTAAAACGGCTCAAATTCGCCCACTGGGTAAGGGCTCGTTTGGGCGGACCAGGCATCCGGCAACAAATGGCCATTCAAAGGCTCGGAATACCAGGGATTCATGCTGCCACAGACCCAGACCGTATAACCTGCTTCAGAGAGTTGATCCCAGATGGCTGGTGTATCGAGTTGGTATGATGAGGAGAGTTCCTTAACGCCATGTTCTGCCGCCGTGAGTCCAGAATGAAGTGTGACCCACTGTACCCACGGGTTGAGATCCTCTCCCTCTTCTTCTGCATCGGTGACGAAAACATGCGACTCGTTTCGCAACCGGGCGAAATTCGGCAAATGCCCTTCCATGATAAAACGGTCCATCAGAGTGGGAGTCAGTTCATTAAACTCCAGCATAATGACGGGTGAAACTTTCGAGTCGTGCGGATTGTTCAGGGTGGCGTTCATACTCATAATATGCGGTCGTCCTCAGTCAATGACGGTGTTGTGAAGCGTGTCGTGAGATGGTAACTCGGAATGGCTCGATAGATTGGATTTCAAATCTGGTGTCGTGATTGTCGGCAAACGTTCCACTGCGGCTGTCAGGTGCAGGCAACCTTCACCCTCGGGGAGCGTGAAAAAAGCGTTGCCCGATCGAAAAGCGTTTGTGATTTCTGCGTCGTTGGAGTGCAGGAGGACATGTTTGCCCTGCACGATCTGGCAGTGGCTCGTCAGCACCGCTTCAAAGAACTGTCCGTCACCCCGACCAATCGTGCCGACACAACCAGCGTCAAAGGCGTGTGACAAAACATGATTCAGGACATCCTGTCGGAATTGCTGTCGGGCAACCATTTGTGTGATGTAGGCAACGTCACCCGGAATAAACTGGCCGATGTACCAGCCGACCGGACGGCCCTGTTTGTCGTTCACGAAATGTTTTTCGCACTGGCATTCTTCCTGCCAGGTGGCTCCCAGTCGGCCCCATATCCAGTCGATCGAGGCCTGGTTGTATTCTGGTCGCAATTCATCAACGACCAGTTCGTCGTACAGTTCGACAAAGTTATCGGGAGTCAGCGTGCATGAAGTGAGCGACGAGGTCACTGGCGGAAAAGGATTGCCCTTTTGTCGTAACACGATGCGATCGACAATCCCGGAAAGCGGTCGTGCAGCGTGGGCCAGAGGAGCCAGTTTGCGAAGCTGTCCTGCCCACCACAGGCTGAATTTTACCGGCCGCAGCGGGCGAACCCAGTGATAACCATACAGCGGCGCGGTTGTCCCTCCGGTTGTTCGCCAGAGCCTCAATGATCGATCATTGGCCCGATCAGCAATGGTGAAATCCTGCGATCCCTGTAAGAGCTTGCGCATCAGGCTGATGGCCACCATCGAACCTCGCTGATCAGGATCAACGACAAATTCGCTGGAGATCGTTCCCCATCGCGTTTTCCCACGAAATGTAAATGGTCGCGATAAACTGCAGAGTGCGCCGGTAAGCCTGTCGTTGGAATCGACATGCACCAGCGGTCTGGATGGACCATCCCGCCACGGATGCCCGAAGTAGATTTGACGCAGGTTCTCCACGATCCGGTGATTCAAACCTGCATCACCCTCAGCGGACCCCTGCCAGGTCTTGTCCCGCCACACCCTGAGATGAAGTTCCGAAATCTGTGGGATGTCAGAAAGTTGTGCGTGGCGAATCATGGCGGTCGAGTCACGATCAGGACAGAGTGAGAGAAAACGATCGGAGATGTCCCGCCTTCAAAGGGCGAATTCCGATTGTCAGAGCACAACACCAATGCGGTACTCTGCACTCAAGTCTACGCGACAACCGAGCGACCGGCTGTCGGGAACTGGTCGATGTAACTCGATTACCCGTCTGGAAAAGCGGATGGTTGAGCCTGTTGATTCACATCAACATGGGGGGCTGTCAGCGCACAACGAACCCGCAAAACCGGACCATCGAAAAATGTGGGGTCAATCGAGCTGCGAGAGGACTTCCCCTGCGGCTGTCAGCGTTGCGTTGATATCCTCTTCACTGTGCGCGCACGAGACGAAGTTCGCTTCAAACTGACTGCAGGGTAGATAGATGCCTCGATCCAGCATGCCACGGAAGTAACGACCGAAACGCTCAGTATCGTTTCTCGCAGAGACCGCCATGTTTGTCACAAAATCAGGATTGAAGAAGAGTGTGAACATGCTGCCAACCTGAGCGATGGAATGGGGCAATCCCGCTTCTGTTGCCATCTCTCTCAAGCCGGATGTCAGTTTCGACGTCATTGCTCCCAGTTGAGGATAGGGGTTCGTTTCTCTCAAAGTCGTCAACGTCGCGATCCCACATGCCATCGCAATCGGATTGCCCGACAGCGTGCCTGCCTGATAAACCGGGCCGGTCGGTGAGATGGAGTCCATCACCTCGGCCTTGCCACCATAAGCTCCAACTGGCATTCCGCCACCGAGGATTTTGCCCATCGTGGTCAAATCCGGCGTGACGCCAAACCGTTCCTGTGCCCCACCCAATGCGAGACGAAAGCCGGTCATCACTTCATCAAAGATGAGCAGCGCACCATGTTCTGTACACAACCGCCGGGCCGTATTGAGAAAACCGTCGAGCGGTGCCACCACTCCCATGTTGCCAACGACCGGCTCGAGAATCACGCAGGCTATTTCGTTGCCTTGCTTCGTGAACAACGCTTCCAGTTGATCGATATCGTTGAATTCCAGCACGATCGTGTCAGCCGTGCATCCTTCCGGAACGCCCGGGCTGGAGGGCATACCATGTGTCAAAGCGCCGCTGCCGGCCTGAACCAGCAGGCTGTCGACATGCCCGTGATAACAACCGGCAAATTTGACGATAGTATCCCGTCTGGTATGGCCACGCGCCAATCGTACAGCAGACATCGTTGCCTCGGTGCCGGAATTGACCATCCGTACTTTCTCAACGCCTGGCACAATTTCGACGACCAGCCTGGCCAGTTCGGTTTCCAGTTCTGTCGGAGCGCCGAAACTGGTTCCCCGGGACAATGCCAGTTCAATCGCCTGGATCACCGCCGGATGCCGATGCCCCAGAATGTGCGGCCCCCACGATCCGACATAATCGATCAGCCGGTTGCCATCGATGTCGTACAGATACGCACCTTCGCCCCGGTTGATAATGAGTGGCGATCCGCCAACGGCTCCAAAGGCACGAGCGGGGCTGTTCACACCACCGGGAATAACCTTGGATGCACTTTCAAAATGTTGTCCACTCCTGCTGAAATCCATCAGTTGATCCTTCTGCAGCACTCTCATTGTTGTTCATCCGCAAAATTGAGCGGCTGACTTGCCAACTTTCAGTTACGCTTTCGTAATTCACGCTGTAACGATAGTGGGCAAACGTTGCCAGACGTCAACGTCGATAATCGACCCGAACGGGGAATTCGCTTTTGACTCGGCTCTGAAGCCGGTTAGCCTTGAACAACGATTCCGTCTTTCCGATTCCCTCTTTTTGATTTCACTGTTCCTGCCGCGACCGCTCACCATGCTTTTTAACAGCTTTGCCTTCTGGACCTTTTTCGCCATCGTCGTGTTGTTGTACCGTCGGCTCTCACACCGCGGGCAAAACCGAATGTTACTCGTGGCGAGTTACTTTTTCTATGGCTGCTGGGATTGGCGATTCCTCTCGCTCATTATCATTTCGACGATCGTCGATTATTTCGCCGCAATCCGAATTCAGAATTCCGATAAGATCGGCCACCGCAAAGGGTGGCTCACGCTGTCGATGTGCACAAACCTCGGCATACTCGGCGTCTTTAAGTATTACGGCTTCTTCGCCGGTGAATTGAGCAGTTTCTTCACGACAATCGGCATCCCTGCGCTGCTCCCCACGCTCAATATCGTGCTGCCGGTTGGCATCTCGTTCTACACGTTTCAGACGATGAGTTACACCATCGATGTCTACCGAGGCGAAGCAAAAGCAACCCGATATTTCCTCGATTTTGCCTTGTATGTCTGTTTCTTTCCTCAACTCGTCGCCGGGCCGATTGAACGATCGTCCCGATTCCTGCCACAGGTTCTCAATCCGAGAACACATCACGCGGATAACTTTCGAATCGGTCTCTACCATGTGATGATCGGCTTGTTCAAGAAGGTGATCGTCGCAGATAACATGGCTGTCATCGTGAATACCATTTTCGCGACACCGACCAGCCAATTAACTGGGTTGGAATGTCTGGTCGGCGTGTACGCATTCGCCTTTCAGATTTACGGTGACTTCTCCGGCTATTCGTCCATCGCCCAGGGGATTGCCAAGTGGCTCGGGTTTGACTTGATGACCAACTTCCGCATGCCCTATTTCTCAGTTTCGCCAAGCGACTTCTGGCAACGCTGGCATATCAGCCTGTCAAGTTGGCTGCGGGATTATCTCTACATCCCACTCGGAGGGAATCGGGGCGGAAAGTGGAACACATACCGTAATCTCATGCTGACCATGCTGCTGGGCGGACTCTGGCACGGTGCCGGCTGGACCTTTATTGCCTGGGGATTTTTCCACGGTGCCCTGCTTTGTGCATATCGTATCTTTGAAAAATCGCGAACAGAGAGTTCTGAACAGTCAACACGAGGATACGCGCTGTTCATACGGATCTGCCAAACGGTTCTGATGTTTCATCTGATTTGCATCGGCTGGTTGTTGTTCCGAGCCGAATCGATGACACAGGTCTGGAACATGTTGGGATTGATCGCCACCAATTGGCAATCAACGCCGCTGGCCATCAGTTCCGTCGCGATGATTGCCTTCTTCGCCGGGCCATTGATGGTGTATGAACTCTGGCTTGAGTACCGTAAAAACCTTTATCTGTTGCCGGAAATCCACTGGCTCACCCGCTCAGCCGCGTACGGTTACTGCCTGTTGATGCTGCTGTTCTTTCTGCCACCAATACAAAACGAATTCATCTACTTCCAGTTTTGATCAGTCAGAAAAGACTTTCTTCTTCGAGACTTGCACATGCATACTGTCACTTCACTTATTCAAATTCGGGAACTTCGCGTTGTCGCAGCGGTGATGGGGATATTGCTGTTGTGCGAAGTTGGCATGCGACTGGTTGAAACGCGGCTGTCAAAGGATACGGCACACCTGCGGGAATTCCCGAGCATTGCACAGGAACTCGTGACGAATGAATCGACTGGGCCGCGCGTTCTCTTTCTCGGCAACTCGCTCACGCGCCACGGCGTCGACTTGCCGACGTTTGAATCGGCGATTGAGTCGATCGGTGTGAACGACGCGTTCGTCACAGCCGCCCATCCGGATAACACCGCGCTGGCAGACTGGTACTACCTGTTCAAATCCCACTTTGCGGATTCCCAATCTGCTCCCGATCTGGTCATCATCGGGTTTGAAGGAGGCCATCTCCGCGATGCTCCGTCGCGGCACCCAGGTCGGCTGGCCCGCTATTACACCGGCTGGCAGGGAGCTGGTGAGGTACTCCAACGCGACTACAATCACTTTGGTGATCGAGTCGATTACCTGTTGTCCACCGTCTCATCACTGTATGCCAATCGGGATCGCGTTAACCGCCGAACACTTTACACGCTGATTCCCGGGTATCCGGAGACCGCACAGAAGATCAACGAGGCGATCGTTGCGAAAAACCAACACGTTGTAGAACCAACTGGCAATGAAGAGTCATCGTACACCTGCAACCGGTTGCGGGATTTCGTCGCTCACGCCCGGAGCAGTGGTACGCACGTCGTACTGGTTGCGATGCCAGTACCCTACGAATACGGTTTCGATCCGGAATTGCTCAAAGCGGTGGACAAGCTGGAGATTCAACTGGTCGACTGCCGCGAAGTGGAAGGGATCACCGACGACCTTTTCCCCGATGGCCTGCACATGAATGAGATCGCCGCGAAAATTTATACGGAAGAACTGGCCAGGCGGTTGTCCGATCTGGTTGCCAGCATCAAACGTCCTGATGTCGTCGCCGCCAATTGACCCTGGGGGGCCTCAGGCTTTTCTCGCGAGGGAGGATAGAGCGTAACACGCTCTGTTCGATCGTTTTGCGAGTGGGGGAGGCATTTTTGCTCACTCCAGCCCCAACAGTCCCGAAGCCGTGATGTTCATCGAACCGAGGACCGCATAGGCGATGAAGACGCCATACAACGCGCACAGCATGATGCCTTTTAAGCGGGTCAACTGACGCTTGTGCCAGAGAATGCCGAGAGTGATGACCGACATCGCAGCCAGCAGAATTTGCAGAACGACGATCCCCTCGAAGGCGGCTTTGTCGCTGGCCAGGTCGACCGGCTGCCAACCGATCAGTGCGGTATTGAGAATCAACGGGATCGCCAGACAGACACAGATATCGAAAATGTTCGAGCCGAACGCGTTGGATACGGCACCGGAATCATCCCCGCGCATTGCCGCGCCGATGGAGAGCAGCGTATCGGGAACAGATGAAGCCGCCGCTGCGAGAATAACCGCGACAAAGAAAATCGGTACGTCGAGAACTTCCGCCGTGTGGGTGGTCACTTCAACGAGCCAGTAACAGGCGGTCGCAGCAATGATTGTCGCGATCAGCAGAATCAAAGTCGCCGACAGACCGTTGAGTCGAATCTCGAACAATCCGTAAAACGCTTCAGCCGATTGCGGTTTGTCTCCGTCCTGCTCGGAATGCCTGATTTCATCGACCAGTCTGGTTGTGGTCCGAATGCCCGCAGCCTGTAAGGTTTCCACAATGGTCTCTGTTGGGGTCTCTTCACCGATATGTCCCAGATGTGCATGAATCGCCTTGATTGCGATGCGATAGCTGCGCGCATCGACATAGAGTTTGAACACGTAGGCACAGTACATCACCAGCAGGACGGCTCCCATCCACCAATGGACTTGCCCCTGCAACAAAAAAGCAATGAGTACCGCTTCGCATGCCAGAAACCAGAACCCGTCCCGAACAATCACTTCTCGATCGACATTAATGGCAGGGCGTTTTTTGCGAAAAATCGAAATCGTAATGGCGCATAAAGCCGGGATCAGAATCATGTTGAAAATGGCGGAACCAACGCAGGTCGCCAATGTCGAGCGAAACCCCTCCGGACCGGTTTCCTCAAAACCTTCTGCCGCAACGTCGGTTCCGGAAATGGCCAGCAGGACAAAGAAGAGACCGGTGAACAACTCAGGCATTGAACTGGCGACGGCATCGAGTGTTGCCCCGCGTACAGATCCGGGCAGTCGTAACCGGTCTCCCACCCACTGCGCCGCCTCCGCGAAGGGATCACATGCCTGCCAGATCACGATCGAAATGACAACCACCTGCATCATCAGCGATGCCAGGGGAATGTTCAGTCCGATTGGCGAAAAAAGGCCAAGCAGAACAAGAGCAAGGACAGTGATGAGTATTGCTCTTATTCCTGGCACTTTTTCTTCCGGTGGAACGGTAACACCACCTGAATTCATAACGCGTCTCTTTCACATTGCGGACGGTCGGCAAACGGACAGACATTGATTTTCGCTCCAGTGTAGTCGGCAGCGCGCGAGAACGGTACCATGACGTGTGAACTTTCTCTACCTCTCGTTCGGGGCACTCATATTGGGAACAAACCAATACAATGCACAGTCATTGCAATTCCTTTTTCACCCGTCTTGAGAAAAACCTCACCGCACATTTCGTCCTCGTGATGATGGTCACGAGTCTCGTCAGCAACAACCCGTTTGCATCGGATTCTGGAAAAACGCAGCGAGAGTGTATCAACTCGATATTGAATAATGCGATGGTTGGTGGAGCATCACCGATTCCCACCGGGACACACAATTGATGCGAGAATTGTTTGTCGATTTTGTTCGATCTCCTTCCCGCGACACTTATCTGGCGGTGCACGAGGAATTAACTTCGTTGTCGGTCTACAACCCCTATTCCCGCGAACTTGATGACGTCAACCAGTTGATTGAACAGGAACGCTGGTCTGACGCAGACGCGGCACTGAACTCGGCCATGCCGCAACTCATCCTCACGCCAAGAGCCCATTTGCTTTCCGCCATTATCGCGGAGAACCAGGGCGACGAGCATCGCGCAAGAATGGAAAGTGCGATTGCCGTAGCCTGTGTCGATGGCATTCTCGCCACCGGAGATGGTACGGAATCCCAACCGTACACCGTGACACGAACGACCGACGAGTACGATGTTCTCTCTTATATCGGCAA
The DNA here is from genome assembly GCA_028284145.1 of Planctomycetaceae bacterium. Lineage (GTDB taxonomy): Bacteria > Planctomycetota > Planctomycetia > Planctomycetales > Planctomycetaceae > JANQSH01. The sequence continues at coordinate 60,403 of JANQSH010000143.1, forward strand.
AGAGTTTCAACGGCAGTCGCTGTGCGACATCGATGGTCGACGGATCGATCAGATCGAGTGTACCGATGGTTCGGCTGTCTGCTTCGACATCACGCGCGCTTTCGAACGCCTGCATCATTTACTGGACGAAGAGTCGCCCTGACTGCTCAACCTGCCTGACTACTCAACCTGATTGACATCGTTACAATGGCATACCTGTTTGACATCGGAATTCCATTTCGAAAGTGGGAAATCATGCTTCGTCGACCTGACCTTTCAAACCATCTCATCATTGCATTCGCCATCGTCAATATCGGATCAACATTACCTTCAATTCTGCAAGCCGACTGGCCCAATTGGATGGGACCGAAGCACAACGGCATCTCCGGTGAATCCATTCCTGCGGCAAATTGGCCGGAAGAGGGTTTGTCGATCGCATGGTCGAAAGATATTGGTATCGGGTTCAGTTCCATCTCAATTGGAGATGGTCGACTTTTCACAATGGGTCACACCGATGGCAAAGAGATCGTTTATTGCCTCGACGCCAAAACGGGCAAGACGGTCTGGACGCATTCCTACCCCGGCAAACTGGTCGACAGCCTGCACGAAGGTGGTCCCGGTTCCACACCAGCTGTTCATGGAGAACTCGTCTACACGCTTGGCAAGGAAGGCCAGTTTTTCTGTCTGAAAGTCAGCGATGGTTCCGTTGTTTGGCAGAAACAACTGATGAAAGACCTCGAAGTGCGCCTGCCCGAATGGGGTTTTACCAGCTCACCCTGCATCCTCGGCGACAAAGTGATACTCGAAGCTGGCCGCGTTGTCGCATATGACAAAAACACCGGAAGAAAAATCTGGCAGACCGAAAGGCATACCGCAGGTTACGGTTCTGCTCGCGCATTTGAACATGACGGCCAGACATTGCTCGCCACGCTCGATTGCGATGGGTTACGGGTTGTCAAAGCCGAGAATGGCAAGCAAGTCGCGTTTGCTTCCTGGCGGTCCCCCTACCGCACAAATTCCACCACGCCGATCATTGTCGGCGACACGATCTTTATCTCGACCGGTTACAACATCGGTTGCGCGTTGTTCCGACTCAAAGATAGCCAACTGGAAACCATCTATAAGAACAAAGAGATGCGAAACCATTTCAACAACAGCATTCTGCTTGACGGATATCTGTATGGTTTCGATGGCAACTCCAACCTGGGGCGAGTCGTGCAAGTCACTTGCATGGACCACAAGACCGGCAAGGTGATGTGGAAACAACGCGGCTATGGTTGTGGATCGCTGATGGTTGCCGATGACAAATTATTGATCCTCAGCGATAAGGGTACGTTGGCCATAGCCAAAGCAACGCCACGACAATTTGACGAAGAAAAAAGTGCGAAAATTCTTTCCGGACGCTGCTGGACGGTTCCCATTCTACTGGATGGAAAAGTGTACGCCCGCAACGCCCGTGGCCAGCTTGTTTGTGTCAGATTGCCGGGAAGTTGAAGAGTTTCAATCAATTCATCCAACCCCTTTTCTGCATTCCGTCAGATCACGATTTGCGATTGAAGTTATCCTATGGGTAATCGATTCAATCAATCCGGAGAACCGCAATCCTGGCGGGAGCGGGCTTACGAAGTCATCTTCGAGGCCGACACTCCGGCTGGCAAGCTGTTCGATGTCGTATTGCTGATCGCAATTTTGCTCAGCGTCGTCGTCGTGATGTTTGAAAGTGTTGACTCTTTTCGCAGAAAACATGGCGAATTGCTGCTCAAAGCCGAGTGGCTTTTCACAATCCTGTTCACAATCGAATACGTCATGCGCATTCTGTGTGCGCGTCGCCCTCTACGTTACATCTTCAGCTTCTATGGCATCGTCGATCTGCTGGCGATCGTGCCAACCTACCTGACGATTGTACCAGTATTCACCGGTGTGCCGAGTACTCAACGGCTGGCCGTCATTCGCGCATTGCGGTTGCTGCGTGCGTTTCGCATCTTCAAACTGGCTCACATGCTTTCCGAAGCGAAAGCGCTCAAGCAGGCAATCTGGGCGGCACGCGCGAAAATCGCGGTCTTTCTGTCGACCGTCTTAATCGCGATTGTCCTCGTCGGCTCGGCCATGCACTTGATTGAGGGGGACAGAACCGACGAAAACGGAAACTCGATTGCCACCGGCTTTGATTCCATCCCCGAAAGCATGTATTGGGCGGTTGTCACAATGACAACCGTCGGCTACGGCGATGTCTCTCCCACCACCGCGATTGGCAAAACGCTTGCGGCCTGCATGATGATGCTTGGCTACTGCATGATCATCGTACCAACCGGAATTGTCTCCGCAGAATTAGCACAGCCGACCCGCAAAGCGATTACGACCCAGGTCTGTCCGGAATGTATGGCGGAAGGCCACGACAAGGATGCTATACACTGCAAATTCTGCGGTGGGAAGCTGTGAGGCGACGCCCCCGGTTTCTGATGGAGCGTTTGCCCCTGCACAGGTTGTAAGCGTTTCACTCCACCACCGTCGAAGAACATGAATCCCAGCAGGATGACCAGTGACAAGACGATAGCTGACCTCGGAAATTACTCGCGTCGACGCATCCAGTTGCGTTTGGAGTCTCGCTTCCTGTGAATCCCGCTATTCTGGAGCAGTTTCAGTCGTTCCCAACAGGTCGGGTTGGTATTTGTGAACGCAAGGTCCCTTTGGAAAATGACTTGGCACAAAACAGGTCATACCAGGGAGGGAAGCCATGCGTTCACGACAGGATTATCTCGTGACCAAAGAGGAAGTTCACAGCTACGCCAAACAAGTCGTCCAGGCCATGCCTCGATGACTTCGTCATCCCAGTTTGACGAGCAAACCAGGCCCATCACAACTGTGATTTTTCCTCGCCATAAAGCTGAGTGATTTCACAGGCATGCTCTCGCCGTGCGATCACACAACTCTTCAAAGCTCCAGCCCATTTTTTTTGCCGCTAAAGGGGCAAGGCTTTTATCTGTCATGCCGGGAATCGTGTTCATCTCCAACACCCAGGGCTTTTGATTTTGATCCAGCATGACATCCAGCCGCGACAACCCACGCGTACCCAGTGCGGTCCGTGTCTGTTCTGCGCATGATTTGATCTGGTTGTGGACACCTGGTGCCAACGCGAATTCCAGCAGGAATCGGGTTTTGTCGTCGTAGTATTTTGCCTGATGATCAAAAAAGAGGCGGTCGCTCTCGATTTTGACCAGCGGAAATCGCTGGTCGTCCAACCAGCCGATGGTCCATTCACTACCGATGATGGCACGTTCCAGTATCGCCCGTTCATCCAACTCGAAGCATTTTGACAGTGCGGCATTGAGGTCAGAAGTTGAATGCACCAGCGCGACTCCCAGGCTCGATCCTTGCGCATCCGGCTTGACGACGAGTGGAAACCCGATGCGGTCGACAGCCTTCTCGATCTCTTCCCGCCGATCGGCCTGACTGAGCAAAACATATTCTGGTGTCGGGATGCCCCTTTCGATCAGCCGATTCTTTGTCGCAGACTTGCTGAATGCGAGACGCGACACTGCTGCGCTGCTGCCTGTAAAGGGAATGTTCGCATTTTCAAGGATGGACTGCACGCTGCCATCCTCTCCGAAGGCGCCATGTAGCGCGAGAAAGACGAGATCAAACTGCGTCCAGTCAACCTGGTTCAGGTTGGTGTCAGCCGGGTCGAAGCACGTGACGTAATGTTCGCGCGACTTCAAGGCCGCCTCGACAGCAGCGCCGCTTTTCAGGCTGACGTCCCGCTCGGCAGACGTTCCACCAAACAAGAGTGCGATTCGCATTGCCGCGCGGTCGGATTTGTTTTTTGACGGAATGCTGATCTCTGGCTCCACCGGAGTTGATGCGAGTGCAATGTCAATATCGGGGTAAGGAGTGGTCGATTTCCACGGCCCATTGATCGATGCCACCGGCCATGCTTTGGGCCATCGGGTATCCCTGCTGGCGTAACCACATCGCCACCTGCAACGATCGCCCACCATGATGACAATGTACGATCATTTCCTGACCATGGTGCGGTTGCAGTTCATCGACCCGCTGTTGAATCTCGCTCATCGGTAACAATGTTGCTTGCTCCAGTTTCACAAGTTCGTATTCGTTCTGCTCGCGACAATCGAGCAGCAGTATCTTGTCGCCATTATTCAATTTTTTATGCACCTGTTGGCAGGTGACTTCCAGTGGCAAAGTTTCGGTCATGGTCGTGTCGTGTTCTCTTTCTGCGATGTCAAAATATTCGGTGGAGGGGAATTCGCTGGCTTACCCGGTCCGAAAACTGTTATGCGGTCTTCCTGTGTGATGACGAGATAACCGTCCGAGACAAGCAAATTCCCGCCGCGCACAAAACCAAATTGCGAACGAAGTTCATGACGTTGTTTGAACAGTCTGTTAGTGGATTGGTCGAAATGGAAAACCTCGATCGCTTCTCTTTGCGGCCACCAGGTTTGGGTGGGTGTCATCATGCCGCGTCCGTAACCAGCCAATTCGGTCTCACGCACAACATACTTCCAGATCATGTTGCCGTTGTAATAGTCGAGTGACCAGAGCGAACGACCACTGACAATCAATTCCCGCTGCCGCACACCGATCAGGTGTTCCAGTCGATCTTCCAGTTTGCGTTGCCAAAGCAATCGTCCGGTTTCCGCCTGCAGTGCAAACAGGAACGAAGAATCGGTGGGGGCAACAAAGACCTGATCACCATGGACCAGCGGAGACAGCAGTCCGTTCAACTTCGGATCACTTCGCTCCAGAATCGTTTTTGGCGGCTGGCTTTCGTAGGTAATGACCCACTCCAGCGTGCCATCGGATGTGGCTAATGCGCAGACCGCTCCTCGATTGGTCGAGAGAAAGAGACGATCGTCGGCTAATGCGAGCAGGAGATGGTCGACCAGATTTTCATTGTCGGATGTTTGCCCAACAATGGCGCAAGCCTGTTGATTCCAGATCACCCGGCCATCACTGGCATTAAGGCAAACCACATTGATCTGAATCTGGGGCGTCATTTTGCGCATGACCACATAGGCTTGCTCACCCCGCACGACCGGTGATCCTTCAAACGACCAGGCCTCTTCATTCTGCTGCGCATCAGCCTGTTGCACATCGCCAGCGGCAAGTTTCCACAACAATGTTCCCTCGCCACGGTCCAGATCGAGGCAGACGATTTCGCTTCTGAGCGCACGCAATTCGTTTCGCGCGCGCCCGGAGACCGGGCTGCCCATCCGCGCAAAAAGTCGACCGCCGGAGATCGTCATTGTATATCGCGGCACGCCGACAATGGGGCGTTCCGGCAACGGGTTTTTGAGAGCCGGAGACCAGGGTGACGGGTAGATGATCGCTGTCTCTCGCCGTTCGGAATCGAGACGAGATATTTCAGGTTCGTTACTTTCCTCTTCTGTCGCAGGCAATTCGATCGGCCAGGCCGGTTCGCCTGTTGCCAGATCAAAAGCCAGAATGGTGTTGGCATCGTTGACGAACAGACGATTGTTGCAGATGACTGGAAAATGTCTCGGCCAGGAATGGGAACCCAGAGCCGGTCGGGGATTCGGAACGGGTAACCGTTCCGGAGAGAGTGCAACCGACCAGAGCGGTCGATTCAAAGAAATATCCGCAGGTGCAGAGCCATTACGTCGCATGCCAGACGCAAACGAATTCCAGTTGGCTGAACTCCCGACCGGTTTCCATTTGCGAACGTTCGCGAACTCCTGTTCAAGAATCTCAACCAGATTTCCCTCCCGTCCAGCCAGGGTCCCTTCGATCTGGTCAAACTGCTGCTGACAGGCGTCCAATTCCAACCGGGCGCGCCAGAAGTTCCCTTCCGCGATGCTGCATAATACCAGCCGGGCCAGTACCAATTCGGGTTTGATGTTCGTATCCGGATAGCGCAACACCGGTAGCATCTCGTGCGGTGACAGGATTTTTTCGCCAGCCTCTTTGTCCGGGTTTTGGTTATCGGGTACGTTTGCCGGGCGTTTTGCTGGCGGGGCGAGCATGGTCCAGTATTTGCGGGCGGTCGAATAATCACCCCGTTCCCACGCCCATTCTCCCAGCTTTGATAGTGCATCATCACCATGGCTGCTGACGAATGCCTGTTGCAGAATGCGTGTCAGCAATTCAGCATCGCGCCGCCGGACGCCATCGTCAAACCAGCGTTTCGCCTGCGCGTCGACCTGCTGACGGTACAAGGCCAATGCTTCAGGAGGCAGGCTTGAAAGTAACAGGTTGCAATAGGTCGTCGAACTGATGTACCGCTCCGCAAGCGTGGGCGAGGTGATGTTCCGCTCCACCCGAATTGGTACCAATGTCTGGCGATGGTCCCGCGACAGATTTCGCAACACGTTGATTGCTTGAGCCCATTGACCATCGGCCAGATAGTCGTCAACTGTGGCGAGTTTCTTGATGACGATGCCATCGGTCGGCAGCGTGACAGATTCGCGAAATCGGCTCGGTAGACGGATGGGATCGTCTTGCGCGCTGGTCAACCGGGGAAGACAGAATCCGATCATGAACGAAATCAACAAAGCGCACCGCGATGAATTTCCAGGTTGTGACATCGCGTGAAGGAACATGCCTTGAATGTCTCCGCCCTTTTTGAACATCGATATACCCACAGCATATTATACGCGGAACCCTACAATCCAATGAAGGACACAATGCGGGAATTCAAGTCGATTCGCGTAAACGTGTGCCAACCCAGAAAACCACGATCCCCGCAACCGTCAACGCTGGCATCCAGATCAGCTGGAAGCCGAAGTTCAACTGCCACAGAATGAGCATCGGCAGGAACGTCAAAGCGGTGAGTTGCATTAACATGCCAATTTGCTGTTTCATGGTTTTGACGACTCACCAAAAAGTTTTTCTTTTGGCACACTGTGCGGAGCCAATTGCGTCGTCTGTCCGGGCAACACCGTCACCTGCAGGCTTCGCCGGGATTTGCAACCGATCATGACATAACCGGTTCGTTCATGCCAGGCGACCAGTTCGTGCTGTCCAACCGGCAGCCGATCAATTTGAAATTCCCCTTTCGCGTTGGTGATCGCCACATAGGGGTGATCGGTCACCAGCCACCAGCTCTGCATCCAGGGATGAATCGTGCAGGCAACTTTGAAGGGGAACCGCTCGCCACTCTTGAATGAGATTGCCTTTCCCGCGTGATCGCGATGATCGACCAGCAGGCTGACGGAATCGTTCGCGAATGGCAGTGTCATGACGACATGTGGAAGAAAATCGCTGTTGAGAAGTCGAACCGGTTGCCCTGCCTGAACGGTCAAAACGTGAGGAAGGAATCGACAACTCTTCATGTCGAAAATCACCGGTTCATTACTTGACTCGATCAGGTCAGGATGAACCGTCTCTGGTTTTTTTCGCAGATAGACGAAGACATTGGCGATGCCCTTTGACTTCGGATCGACCACAAAGGTCTCATCCGGCACCGGTTCCGGTGCACAAATTGCGGCATCTTTGAGCAGTTCCTGCAACTTCGGAGTCGCCTGCGGTTTTTCCGGCACTTCACCGTCAAACACAACTCGACCTTTGATGGAACCCCACTGCGGTTCTTCCGCGTGTATTGCAGGGAGTGATCCACACAGCATGATCAGGCAGATCAACTTGTCAACGGTATCCGTTCGCATGCGAATTGCGCTCTCTCTGGTGATGAAAAAAGTGAGTCCGAAATTGCTCCGAACTCACTTCGTTTGATACCTGTTCCAGTTCACTCTGCTGGTGGGTTACTTCAGCATATCAGCAGTGACCTTGAAGTCTTTTGTCTTGGAACCACGATCGGTGACCGTCACCTTGAAACCACGTCTGGAATTCTCATCAAGGTCGCTGAGATAACCCGCTCGTTCGTGCCAGAGTACGAACTCATGCTCGCCGGCAGGAATTTTGTCGATTTTGAATTCGCCTTTTTCGTTGGTGACGACGGCATAGGGATGATCCAGAATCATCCAGTAAGCTTTCATCCAGGGGTGAATGTTGCATTGAACAATGGCCGGCAGACGTTCAGCTTCCGTCACGTTGATGGCCAGCCCAACACGGTCACGACCGTTCATCGCCTGATTGAATGGCTGGTTGACGAATGGCTGGAAGTTCACGTTGTGCGCGCAGTCATCATCAGAAAGCACGTTGATTTTTTGATCGGTCCGCACAACCATCGCATGTGGCAGAAAGCGGCAATTCTTCTGGTCCATCACCACCTTGTCTTCTTCGCTCTTCTCCAAATCAGGGTGAATCTCATCAACACGTCGAAGGTAGACAAAGATATTTGCAATCCCTTTGCTCTCGGCATCAATAACCAGGCTGTCATCAACAATCGGACCATCTGCTGCACAGACGGTCGGATCTTTTGTCGCTTTGCCCCTGGCAATCAGTGGTTCGGCTTTGGGGATGTCACCATCAAATACAATTTTTCCCGAAACCGAACCCCAGCCCTGTGCAAAACTGGTTTGGGCGGCAAAGGCAGTCAGAACCACAACAGCGATCGTCAGCAGGCGCAGCGTCATTTTCATTCTGTCGTTTCCTTATTGGCAGCAAATGGAATGGGCGGGCATCTTGCCGGGAAGCTTGCTCGCTCTTTCAATTTGGCGAGCGAATCATCCATGACAAAACGATGGAGGTTCGGTGTGGGTGAAGAAGCGATCGTGTTGAACGTCTCCACCGACCGGGTGGGGCGCATTTGTCTGACTGGAGGCCAGATTTCCTACGCTTGAAAATTTAACAAATCATCAAGTCAGAATCGACCCCACGAACTGTACAAACAGTATTTCTCACCTTTTTTCAGTCTCAGGAACAGATTGTTCCGATTTACTCGACACTCTTGACCTTTGTCATTCTCGCATCATCAGCGGGCCTGGGGACCAGACCAGAGTCTCCCGCTTTCTCACGCAGAGGTTGTGTTCTGCCGCGATTGCTGTTTGCGTTGACGGCGGAGTTTCCGCGCTCTTTGATACATCTCGCGTCTGACCTGTGAGATACGCAGCTTAATATCGGCCGGTGCATAGTTCATCCGCGCGCCGTAATTGACCAGCAGGCGAGTTTCCGCTTTCGACAATTGTCCGTCGGCAAGGCTCACCTCGACCAGTTGCTTCATGAATCGATCCGCCTCTTTTCGATCGTGTGGGAGGGGCAGCTCAATTTTCTCATCGCGACCAGAGTTGAACGCTTCCTGCATCTGGTCTTTCGACAACCCCATCCTCTTGCCAAACTTGATGAGCGTACGTTGCTCGCGTTTGTCTGCTTCTCCGTCCGCCCAGACCATGCGGGCCAGTACTGCCAATATCAGCCTGGAGTCGCCATGCATCAAAGAAAAATCCAGAGCGGCAGCACCATTTGAGCCGTGCGTGTCAATCTCCGGGATATCGATCACCGATTGCCGCTCGGTGACAATCGGCCGGTAGGCAAAGTCGTGCGTGAACGGTTTGATTTCAACCAGCCCCCACTCGTGAGCCCCATCGACCAGGCTACTGCCACAAAACTGACACGCCTGCTCTTTGGATACGGCGATCGGTGCTCCGCATGAGGCACAGGATGACGAAGAGAACGTTCGACTGGCAACACTCTTCGCTCCATGTTGGCGGGTGAGGACATAGATATGTGAGAAGATGGCCTGATCGCGGACAACCCTGGACCGTTTCCCGGGTATGCCTTTCAACCGTTTGCCCGACCAGCGAACCAGGACATGAACGCGGTCAAATACTGCCTCATCACCCGAATCCACCTTCAAAACCTCGACCTTGCCGACAGCGGGGTCTTTCCAGTATTCATTGTCCGGAAACCGTTCCATTTGCGGGATGCCATCGGCCTGATCGGACAGAATTGGCAACGCATGTCCGTCGTCGTTGAAAAAAGAAGCGGCTTTTAATCGGTAGAACATGACCGATGCGCGATCCTCAATATACTGCACGCTGAAATCAGGGTCTTGCGATTTCAGGTCTTGTAATCCGGGAACATTCGCGTTGGAATCCGGTAGACGCCACTCCTGTGCCTGTGTGATTTCGGCAAGCACCCAATCATGTTCTCCGGAATTCACGGTTGAACCACATGCCTGGCAGGTGGCACGATCGACGACCGTTAAAGGGGCGGCGCACATCGGGCAATTCCCTTCAATTCCCCCCGGTTGGGCGACCGTTTTGGCATCATGCCGACGATGAAACGACCAGAATTCAACAAACGGCTCCGGCTGCTTCAATCCGCGAATTTTCCTGCCCGATTTCAAATCGACATCGTAATCGACCGCCGTGGCGGGGATGCGGATATGAACGGTGTCAAAATGTTCGTCTGCATAGACCCCGACGACTTCGATCGCCCCAATTTCGACATCTTCCATCTGATTGCGGTAACCTTCCGCTTTTTGCATTTCGATCTGCAGGGAAAAACGTTCGTGAATGCCATCGCTGATGAATGCTCGAACCGAAGCCAGATTCTGTTCGCTCCAGGCATGCTGAATTTTGACAAATGCGGAGGAGACACGTTCCAGCAGACGCGCCTCGTCAAATTGGGGATCGCGCGAAAGTAAAGACAGTATGGCCCCGGCTTGTTCGTTTTCACGTTGTATGGCGGCTTCCTGTCGAATGACGTGCGAAACGTGCGACTCTCTCGCCTGGCGAGCCGAGAGGACAAAAAAGAGAACAATCACAATCAGCGTTGGGATGCCGATAGCGGGATACCTGAAGGCGAGGTGGATCAGGTCAAACAATGGAATGCCACCGCCTGAGCCACTGCCACCGAAACCTCCCCCTCCTCCAAAACCACCGCCACCGCCGGCACCACCGTAACCCCCACCACCGCCAGCGCGGGCCCAGGAAATCTCAGGCGTGAGGAGCAACAGAAAAAAGCTCACCACCGCCGGAAATAACAGCAGCAGCGGGAGGTTTTTGCGATAGTGAATCATAATCGTCTCGCGTGAGGAGAAGTGGATCGCGATGCGTCATCGTACCGGTTGCAAAAACAATCCCGCAAGCGGAGATTGAGCGCGGCTCATCCTCTGCAACGCATCCAGCGATTAGTGGGCCGTCAAGACGGAATGTTGGGTTTGATAAAGTTGCATGGAGCAACAACGAAGCCGGCTATATCAATCCGTACCCCAAAACGGAGCCTTGACAAGGCACCAGGCAGTTTACCTTCTGGTGTGAATCTCTGGTTCGTGGGGGGGCCTGTGTTTGTAGACCTGACAACGCGCATCGCGGCACAGAAGAGCGTAATACGCCCTGCCTGGTTCTCGAAAGAATGAGGACTTTGGGATCAGATGACTTGTTAAGCGGTGATAATCAATTCTTGCCACCCACGCAATAAAGTGCTCTCGTGCTACGGATGAACAATTGCCCGTCACCCGGTGCAATCGATGCACGGAAAACCTCTTCATGTTCCGATTTGAGGGATTTGTTTTCTGCGACCATTTCCGGTTCGTCATTGAACCGAAAAACCTTCGTCAGTCCTGATTCTTCCAACACGTAGACCAGTTCTTTGGCAACCAGAGGTGTGGCCGAATAATTGCCCCCCAATCGCATTGGGCTCGCCATCTTTCCGGTTTGCGTGTCGAAACGGATTCCGACGCCATTCATCGCGACGAGAAACAGAGTCTCCCCCACCTTCACAGGCGAAGCGAGAACGCGACCGTTCAACCGCGGTGTTTTCCAGGCAAGGTCATCTTTCACATTTGTGGCATCCCCTCGTGCGGTCGGCTTGATGGCATACGTTGTGCCTCCTTCGGGACGTTCGTTGGGAACATAGATGACTCCCTTACCTGCCAGACAGGAGGGGGTCCCCCGACCCTGGGTGGAGGTGTCCCAGCAGTGCCACAATTCCTTGCCCGTTTTCAGATCGTAAGCCCAGCCGCCGAATTGTCCGTTGATGACGATCTGTTGCTGATTGCCATCGGTAAACAGAATGGGCGACGCCCACCCCCCCTTGGAGCCTTTGAACCTGGAGATCGGCTTGATGTTCCGACTTGTACGCCACAATTCTTCGCCCGTCAATCTGTTGTAAGCTGCGATAAAAGACAGCGATGTATCTCCACTGTCACAGGACTGAATGACCAGATCGCCAACGATCAGCGGAGAACTTCCGGTACCGAATGGACCGGGGAATTTTCCAAGTTCTTTCGACCAGAGCACTTTGCCCTGCATGTCGAGGCAGTGAAAACCGCCGCGGCCAAAAAACGCGTAAACCCGTTCGCCATCGGTCGCGGGCGTTGATGTCGCGTAGCTGTTCATCGCGTGGACCGATTCGGCCGGTCCGGTGTGCACATCCCGCTGCCAGAATATCGCGCCATCTTTCGCATTCACACAGACAACGCGGCGGGTCACCGAATCACCCTGTTTTTCCGACGTGGTGACGAAAATGCGATTGTCCCAGGTGATGGGTGATGAATGCCCTTCGCCCGGCAGTTCTGTTCGCCAGGCAACGGAATCGCTGTTCCATTTGACAGGCAGGTTGATCGCCTGGCTCTGGCTGTTGCTTTCGGGCCCCCGGAACTGAGGCCAGTTTTCCGCCAGAGAATCAACAGTGATACACAGGGTAACGGCGAGAAACATCGCGAACGGATATCGGTGGTTCATCAATCTCATCTCCTGGTTCGCTCAACTCAAAAGTTGGCAAACGGCATGTTGGTCGTTTACTCGAGGGTTCAACAACCCGGCTTGGCATCAACATGCTCTGATCTTACAGGTCGTGGAATGCATGTCCAGCGAGCGGCGTATTTGGAACCCCGGCAGGCGGCCGATCACAACCGGGAAGCCATACCCGCGCAGGCCGGGATGACTCCAAAGTTGTTCCCGCCTGGGAAAACCGATGTGAGGTATCAGCCGACGAGAATGATTGATCCAGTTCGCGAGCTGGTATCTCGCAGTTCATGCGAATTGTTCGACCGGCGTTGTTCGCAGAATCTCGCGTTGCCAGCCAGCTTCATGCACGGGCCAGCACTGCACGTGGAACTGTTCGTCCGAGGTTTGCATCACATGGCTGGTGTGCTGGGATTCGCGCCAGGCCTGTTCTTCCAGCGGCTGCAGTCGAGAGGCACTTCCACCCTGATTGGAGCGGCGGAATGTGATTTGTCCCTGGTCGATAATTGTGATCCAGGTCGGCAATACACCATCCAGCATTCGTCGGGCGATCAGTTCGTGGCTCGCCGTTTGATAGACGTTCTTCAGCGAGAAGAGATCATAACCACATCGTTCGGCATCATCAAAGAACCAATCATCCGGCAGCAGCAAATGCGTGGCGAACCGGTTGGCAATCTGTTCCCGTAAGGCGGGATTGCCATCGTCCCAGGTCCATTCCCCCTCGTGCAAATCAAGTATGCGAAATGCGAAATGCTCGCCCAGTTCGTGTGCGGTGGCCCATTGCAGACGTTCTGGTCGTTTGTCCGGTTGGAGGAAGATCGCCGACTGACCCCGAATAACAGCGTACCGCGCCCGCTGCGCCTGCCGAGAATCGATCGCGACTTCAATCTTCATCTGCCGGGCCAGCGCGATGGCATCAACTGGTGGCCCGAGACATCCTGCCCGGGACAATTCCTGCATCGCAATTTCATCAATAATCGATTCACACATCTTCACAACAGACCACCTCCCAGCCAGATGAATGTGTTCATTTGTGCATAGTACAGCGGTTTGAGTTCATTTTCACGACCAATTGATCTGTTTTTGCCGATCGCCTGATGTGAAATTTTGCCGATTATGCGGGTTACGGAAAGCAAATGTACCCTGGCTGATTTTTCGGGACATCCTTGCATCAATCGTCGGGTTACCGGTTTCCGATCAATTAAGAAGCCTGCGCTTCATTGCACCTGCCATTGCCCATTCTGCAGACAGCGGAGAATGCCGTATGCCTGATGCTACGAATAGTGTTGCCACAGCGATCTCATCCCATTCCACTCCTGATGCAACCTCCCCCGAAGGCAAAATGCCTTCAGTGAGCCTGGCTCCTCAACCCGCATCATCGATGAGAACCATGTTCGCAATCGGGGCAGCGATTGTGGCCGGGGCATTCCTCACCGGGATGATTGGACAGGAAAAATCAACCGAACTGCATGGTCGCATCTCGGCTCCGCAACAGGCAGTCATTGCCCCCTGCGATGGCGAAGTGTTGAAGTTAATCGCCCCAAAAACGGAACTGGTTCACAGCGGTCAGCCATTGCTGCTTGTTCGGGATCTGTCGCTGGTCGTTCAACAGGAAGCCGTCGATGAACGAATCGCCGCAATGGAAACCGATCTGGCGCGGGCCGAGGCCAAAGCCGTCATTGAGATCAAATGGCGATTCAGCGAAATTGACGCGCAGATTCATCGCCACAAGGTCGAAGCGACTGAGTTGCTGCAGAAAAAACTGGCGCTTGAGATCGAGGAGATCGCCTACCAGGAATATGGTCGACCGGATAACCTCGCGATTACGGGACAAACTCCCGATGGCGCTGCGATCATCAAGCCACTTTCGCTGCATTCAAGACAGGATCAAACGGTATCGGAAGAGAATCTTGTCAGCGAGACGATCCGGCTGGAATCGACCCGCAATGCCATCGAAGTGACGGCTGCTCAACTGGAACTGGTTGAAAACCGGATCGAGCAGCTCGAACCATTGAAGCGGGAATTGACCACCAGCATTCGGGAATCGCTTGGTATTCCGGAGTTGGAACAGCAAATCGACCGGGCAAAAAAAGCCAGGCGCGATCTCGATCGGCAGGCGACCGAGCGGATGATTGCTGTTCCGCAATCAGGATCATTGAAAGGTTTTGCTTTGAGTAGTGGCGATCTCATTCAGCAGGGCGAGACGATCGCGAGTGTGGCGGATGAACAGGATCGTTTTCTGGAGGTGACAGTTCCTTCCCGCGAACTGACGAAAATGACACCAGAAACGGAAGTTCGTCTCACGTTTCCCGGCGGGATTGACCGCATGGGAAGAGTATCGGATAAGACCGCCACGGTGACTGAAGCTGGCCAATCCGGAGAGACGCACATTCTGGTGAAGGTCGAACCGGCAGGCAAACTCTGGCCGGAAGTTCCCCTGGGTTCCTCGGTGATTGTGAAGTTACCCGAATAGCATTTCCTGCTGCGTACGATTGTCTCCAACGATCGATATTTATCGGTTCAATGTGGTTCCGAATCGTACGCCAGCATCTCCACCGCAACGATTTCGTCAATCGATGTCGGTTCGGAATAATGCCCGTCCATGTAGAGTACCAATTGCCCGTTCTCGCTCTGAGAGCGGTCGGGAAATCCGGATATCATCTGGCCGTCACTCAGGTGAGCCTTGACGGGGAGCGTCTCGTTCAACCCGGGCAACCCCTCGTGAATCAGTTCGGGAAAACGGCTCCAGGCCCAGGTCCAGAGCGTCGATTCGGCATCGACCTTACCGGCGATATCGAGCCATTCCTCGGCTGCCAGCCGCAGGTCGGTTCGCCTGGCCGTCACACACCACGGTTTAAGGACATCTTCAATCCATGCCTTGCGGGATTCCACCAGTTCGGCAAAAGTCAACATACGGGCACCCGGCTCTCAAAAAGGCCAAACATACGGATGAGTAAAAATGGGAAAGACATCCTGGCAGTTGTTGTAACTACGGCAAAGCTTGCCGGTTAGGAATATCAAAGTCAATTTATTTTTCGACGGAACGATAAAGAGGCGGGAAATTGTGAATTTCCCGATTTCCTGCTTGCATCGTTGAATGACAGGCTGTTATCGTTTTTGTACCGTTTTGTCCGCCATTTGTAGAGGTCGGGACGGCGATCTTTGTCAATTTGAGTCGTGTTTCGAGGAGAAAGGTTTTCGGGATGAATCTTCAAATGTTGGATGAACTCGATATCGATAGAGAGCAGATGCTGGATCTGGTCGAGGAAATGCAGCTCCGCACCTGGGCACGCAGAAACTATCTGCCTTCCGACGAACGCGACGACAATTTGCATCCGGTCGTGCTGGATGAAATGGGGAAGAAGGATCTCGAATCCTGAATCTTCCTATCCGGTCCGAACGACCAAACCGATTCCGATACTGAGTAGAGATATGGTAATCCCGAATGGTTCATCCGTTCGGGATTTTTTTTGGTGTCATAATTTCATCGCACAGCAGGGTAAATATGTTCGCCAGGAAGCCACTCTCACCAGGATGCGGAGTCCGCGTGACAGTTAGAGCGCATCCGAGATAACCGTAGCGTCATCCGAACGGGTATTTTAGTTCCAAATGGTCCGCCAGCCGCTACGATAAAACTGGACGTAGTCTAGCGGCAGTGTGCGAGCACTCCGGTCTGGTGGGAATACGAGGAAAGCATCAGATAACTTGCGCCGTTCCGCCATAAGTTTCCCAGGTTGACTTGTACACTGATTGCCGATGGTACATGCGGAATGTGAGTCTGACTGTCAATCGTCGAAGTAATATCCCGTCATTCCCGTGCGGTGTGAAATCCAATGCGGGGGAATCCACACTTTGTTCTGGATACCCGCCTGCGCGAGGATGACTTGTCCTCCCTGGTATGACCTGTTTCGTGGCCGCCTTTACGACATCGATGAGGAAGGCAAGCAGGACACTGCCCTGCGAAAATCTGCGTGCACCGCGACTCTGCGATCGTACTGAACTCACACTGCTGAACAGGCCAAATGAGTTAACCACAATCAGTGATTAATCAATCGCGGCGCCAGATGGTCCCGTCCGGACGGTCTTCCAATGTCACCTTCAGTTCCGTCAAGCTGTCACGAATCTTGTCCGCAATGTCCCAACTCTTCGTTTCGCGGGCCATCTTGCGAATGTCGATGATCAACTCCAGCAGGCTTCTGGCGAACTCGTCGTCCCTCGCACTCACCACTTTCTCAACCGGTTTGCGGAACACGCCGAGAATCTGTGCCAGTTCTTTCAATTGCGTCATCGCAGATGTAAGCGTGGTTTTCTGTTCGTCCGTCACATCGCCGCTGGCATCGAGTTTGTTGTCCAAAACAAATCCGTTAATCGCCCGCCGCATCTCGAACAACACACCAATCGCACCGCCGGTATTAAAGTCGTCATCCATCACTTCCAGATATCGCTCACGCAGCGTTTTCAATTCCGCCAGCAGTGGGTCTCTGTCATCCAGTGAAGCGGATTGCTCGCGCGTCGTTGCGACTTCCAATGCGTAGAAATCATTTCCGGTGATTCGTTCAAACGTTTCAAACAGCCGATAGAACCCTTCGATACTTTTGCCGGTTTTGGCGATGTTCTCCAGGCTGAAATCGATCGGACTGCGGTAATGAGTGGAAAGCAGAAAGAAGCGAACCGTTTCCGGCGGATGATGTGCGAATACAGCTGTCTTGATCGACTCGGCTCCTTTGGAACCGGCCAATTTATTGGCTTCCTGTGCTTCCTTATTGGCTTGCGCATCCCCCTCGATTATGTCGTTATCACCAACATCGCCGTGCCGATCATGCTGGCCGCCGACTTTCGGTCCGGTACCGGATTGCATCAGCCCGTTATGCATCCAGTATTTCGCGAAGGTTTGCCCTGTGCGCGATTCCGATTGTGCGAGTTCGTTTTCATGATGCGGAAAGAGCAGATCGAGTCCGCCGCCATGAATATCGAACGATTGCCCCAGCAACTTCAGGCTCATCGCCGAGCATTCGATATGCCAGCCGGGTCGTCCCGGCCCCCAGGGGCTGTCCCAGGCCGGCTCGCCCTCCTTCGAGCGTTTCCACAATGCGAAGTCGGCGGGATTCTGTTTGCGGTCGTTTGCTTCGACGCGCGTGCCGGCGAGCATATCATCGATCTTCCGTCCGCTCAGCTTGCCGTAGTCGTCATCCTTCTCGACGCGGAAGTAAACATCCCCTTCCAGCGGGTAGGCGTAATCGGTCTCGACCAGATTCTGAATGATGCCGAGCATCTCCTGGATATGATCCGTCGCCTTCGGGAAGTGATCGATCGAATCGACTCCCATTGACGTGAGGTTTTCGAAGTAGTCGATCGTCATCTGTTCGGCCAGCAATTCGACCGTGGTGTTTTCTTCGGCCGCCTTGCTGATCAGTTTGTCGTCGATGTCGGTGATGTTGATCACGAATGTCACATCGTAGCCACTGTAAGACAGGTAACGTTTGACCGTGTCAAAAATGACCGGGCCGACCATATGGCCGATATGGGCCGGCTTGTAGACCGTCGGCCCGCAGAGATACATCCCCACCTTTCCCGGTTCGACGGTTTGGAAGTCTTCCTTGGTGCGGGTGAGTGTGTTGTAGACGCGTAAGCCCATGGGATTTTCGACTCCTTCTCCCAATCCACCGTTCTGTTCGATGTTACGAATTCGACTCCTGGACGAGCAGGACGATGGCCTCGGCAGCGATCGATTCCCGCCGACCAATCGGCCCCACGTTTTCGCCCGTCTTCGCTTTCACATTGACGTTGGCGTCGTCGATCTGCAGCAATTTCGCCAGTTTACTTTCCATGTTTGCTTTGTGCGGGGCGAGTTTGGGGCGCTCCAGAAATATGGTGCAGTCGAGATTACCGACCTTCCATTCGCGTTGATGAATCTCCGCGACCACCGTTGCCAATAACTTCGAAGAGTCGGCATCCTTCCATTCGTTATCCGTATCGGGAAACCAGCCACCGATATCCCCCAGACCAGCCGCCCCGAGCAAAGCATCGGTAACGGCATGCAGCAGGACATCGCCATCACTGTGACCAACCGCACCGAGATCGGACTCCAGTTCCATGCCACCGACGATCAACCGACGACCGCTTTCCAACCGATGGGTGTCATGTCCCAAACCAACTCGAAAAGGAATCTCACTCATACAGGTCACACGTCATGCGGGAATATGAACAGTCTGGCGAATCGGCACCATTCACCAGCGGCATCATAGCGACCGGGGAAAAACGTGACAACGTGTCCATCTTTCAGGAAACGGTTTGTTCTATAGCGTATTACGCTCTTTTGTGCCGCGATAACCGTCGTTGGTCTGCAAATACAGTTTCCCACGAGCCAGAGACGTCACACAAAAAGGCAAACTTCTACCCCGGAGATTCATCCGAAGTGGCAGCCTGCGCGACTTCACCCTCCGTCACCGCAGCATTTTCGACCCCCTTATCGCGGAAGAAGAGGGCAAAGACGACCATGATTCCGAATGCGAATATCGCGGGATACATCCAGATGGTGTTCCAATCGACGACCACTTTTTCACCGCTCGTATCTGTATTCATCACAACATGTGCGAAGAACAGTTTGGAACCGAGGCCGAGCCCCAACCCCTGTGTGACGAGGACAAGAAAGCCCTGCGCCTGATTGCGGATGTCGGCACTGGCCTTTTTATCGACGTATATCATGCCGGTGACGAAGAAGAAATCGTAACAGATCCCGTGCAGCACGATTCCGAAGATGACCATCCAGAAAATTTTGTCGTCTGCTCCGATCGAGAACAGGGCATATCGCAGTACCCAGGCCCCCATTCCGACGACCAGCATCCACTTCACACCGAGCCGGGCAAAGAAAAAGGGCATCACCAGCATGAAGAAGACTTCCGACATCTGCCCGAAACTCATCGTGAACGTTGCACTGTCATTGACGACCGCACCCATTTGTTCCACGAACGTTCGTGCCTGCTGATAATACCCGGCCAGCGGGATACAAATCAGAAACGAACTGACAATGAAGATGGCATACGCCGGGCTGCGAAACAGGCGCAGTGAATCGGTCCCGAGGATCTTGCCGATAGTCGCCGGTTGACCCTTGGAAGGCGGAGGTGTATGTGGCAGCGAGAAACTGTAAATCCCAAGCAGAATGGAAGCACCGCCAGCCATGAAGAACTGCTGCGCCGATTTGTCTCCTTCATGCAGAAAGCTGACAGCGATGTTTCCGACAATCCAGCCGACCGTCCCGGCCGTCCGTACAAACGGGAACTGCTTCTCCTGATCTTCCAGATTGTTGAACGACAAACTCGCAGTCAGGCCCAGCGTCGGCATATAACACAACATGTGCAAGAGCAGGACCAGAGTGAACGGCTGAACGTACGCGGGAAGATCGTGCTGCACGATGGAGTAGAACATCCCGGCATCTTTCGGAGCTTCTTCCAATGCAAACTGTGCCGCAACGGAGGGGGCAAGACAGAGAAAAACACCCCCCAGAATATGCAACACACCAAGCACCTTCTGACTGGCAAAGAATCGGTCGGCGATCATCCCGAGAAAGAACGGTGCGATAATGGCCGCGATTGGCCCGACAGTGTACGCGGCACCGGTCAGGTCATCCATTTCCTCCTTCTTGATGAAGCCGGTCATCGAAACATACCACGCCCCCCAGACGAAAAACTGCAGAAACATCATGGTACTGAGTCGGATGGTGTTCGGGCTGAACATGGTGCGCGTCTTTCTGATGGGAAAAGTGTCGCTGGACTGAGTGTGCGACGGTTAGTCCGACGGACTTTTGTCTGTGGCGGCTTGTGCTCCGTTTGGAACTGAGATAGCCGTTTTAAGCCCGCTACAGTGAAATGTGTCTCCAATAATGACTGCCAATTCAAGTGAGCCATTCTAAAGCAGGTTGGCTTGAGAATCCACGCTTCGGCCAGATCTCAGGTGCGGCTCAATCGCCGTCCGGTTTGACGATCGGCGTTTCCCAGCCGTCGTAATTACCATTGTACTCCTGTGCCAGATCGAACAGTTCCAACACGACATTGTTGATCGAAACAAAATCGACGGCATCGTCGCGGGCCAGTGTCAATCCGTAAGGATTCGAGTCCGCTTCTTCATCGTGGGAGATATTGGTCGGTCGATAGCCCAATTCTTCCGCAGCCGAAAGGTATCCAGCCCGATCCTCTGTGCTCGGGAAGTAGATCCAGTGGCAGACTTCGCGCGGCACTTCCAGTTGGTCTCCATGTTCTTCCAGTTGCGATATCACTCGACCATTCTGGATCATCTGCATCTCCCGTTCGTTGGGATACAGGAACTCGACGTATGCCGACCAATCCGGATCGTCTTTTGTATCAACTTCAACTTCGTATTCGGAAAACGGGACCAACGCGGTGGACAACGTCGATTCCGTCGCCAGCAAGTTTGCCGTGTAAATAAAAAAGTCGCGGTTGCCACCAGTGGTAATGCGGCCTACATACTGCATGATTTCCGACTGTTCGCCGATGGCCGACTCCAACGCGTCTTCCAGGTCGGACAGTTTTTCCTGCTCGTTGTCGTCGATCAGTCCATCTTCTGTCGGATGCAGCAAGGGAACACGCAGCCAGACCAGTTGCTCCAGTCCCGCGATGGGTGCCTCTTCACGAATGCCCAGGTTGACGAAAATGGAGGCAGGCTGGTTTTCGACGTGGCAGAAGAAGAAGTCCCAGTTTTCCGACATGTTGTGCTCAATTGGTTTTCGTGATGTTACTTCGACGGAGACGATTTGTTCTTGTGAATCAGTAGAGCAACGTTGCCAGTTTTTTGCGGTAGTCACTCGCCATCGCGTTCCCCGTACCAAGCATATCGAGAATTTTGATCATCGTTTGTTTGGCCTCTTCGCCATAGTTCGCTTTGTCCTCGCGTATAACATCGAGGCAGATTTCGAGTGCTTCTTCAAATTTCTGATTCGCGGCCAGAGTGTCGGCAAGTGTCAGTTTCAGCGAGAGGTTTTCCGGCTCGGCCTGGACCGCCTGTCGCGCCTGATCCACACCACCCGCCTCCTCCGCATTTTCCAGAACCTGTAGTTGCGATTTGATTTTTTCCGCTTCCGGTTCCAGAAAACCGCGTGATTCGAGTTCCGAAATGATCTCCCCGCATTCGCTGTGCCGGTGTTGTGCCAGCAGCGTTCGCGCCAGCGGAATTTTCAACGCCTCATTTTTCGGTTCGTACTCAATCGCTTCGCGATACTTCGCTTCGGCACCGGCAGGGTTTTCCGCTTCAATCGCATTGCCCGTGGCAATCAGTTCCTGTGCTTTGGACGGCAGTAACGTGCCAATCCAGTCTCGCAATTGATCCTCGGGAAGCAGGCCTTGAAAATGATTCACCGGCTGACCATCCACCAGAGCAAAGACGTGGGGAATCGACTGCACGCCAAAGGCACCGGCGATTTCCGGTGATTGATCGACATTTACTTTGGCCAACACAAAACGGCCGGAGAACTCTTCCGCCATTTTGTCCAGTAACGGCATTAACTGCTGGCAGGGCTGGCACCAGGTTGCCCAGAAGTCGATGACCACCGGCAACTCATGTGACCGCTTCAAAACGGCTTCTTCAAAATTCTGATTGTCAGCTTCGATAATAAACGGATTGTCGCCAGTCATTGCAGGAATCTTTGCGAGGTGAGGCGTGTCAAAACTAAAGTCATGGTTAAAACTTCCTGTAGTCTATTGAGTTGCGATGGCTCAATCAAACGATGCCCAAACACCACATTTGAGCGATGCATGACTCATATGACGTCGCGATCTGTCAACATGGGCGCAGCCGCGAGAAAACGAGCATGATAATGCAACATCCTTTGCGAGTGAGATTTGTGGAATATCGCCGCCATTGATGGCCGATTGGCCCCTCATTTGCCCGGTTGTTTATCCGAACAGGTTACGCAAATTCGCATGCCAGTGGTCACTCTATGTGGTCGTAGACAAAGCACCACGGGTTTACCCGTGGGTGAATGAACTATTTTTGAGGCGAAGCAGACTCATGCAAATCGCGGGAATTGGTGGAGCAGGACTTGGAGCAGGTGGCGCACTGGGTGGAATTGGTTCCGCCGGGCCGGGAACAGGGGCATCGTCTGCGGTCGAATCTCTGGGAACGGCCGCTTTGGATGCCTCGGCCATCTCTTCTCTGAACAGCCTTGCCGAAACACTTCAGGGACACAGCATTGGCGAAATCCTGCTGGCGATGATGATCATGAATGCGATGTCCAAAAACGAAGAGGAGAACAACGGTGGCGGCGCGCTAAGTGTGCTTGCAGGTCTGGCGATGGCCAATCAGATGCAGCAATTCTCCGAGATGTTCAATCCAATTTTCTCTGGTGGTGGTGACATTGCGAGCGGTGCGATTCTGGGTGGCAGCCTCGATCTGCTGGCCTGACACTGTTTCAAGACTCGGATCCGGGTCTGTATTTGCGATCTCACGACACAGGATCTCACCACACAGAAGGTGTACATGTCTTGTGGATTCAGTACAATGAATGCCGGTTCAGTGAAGAAGGATGGTCTCCCCAATCTCGAGAGAGGAAATCGCAGTGATCTGTAATCCGAAGATTCTCGTTCTGCGAAATGCGATTCGTGTTCTGGTCGCAAGTCTGTTGGTGACTGTTTTGACGCCTGTGGCTTTCAGTGGCGAGCCAGCACATCTCGACCCTCCCAATCTGCCGGAAATCAAGACGCCCGACTTCGCCGGTAAATCGCTAACTGTGAAATTGCCCTCGCCGATTTCCGATCTCTGCGTCGCGGGTGGCGGGCGATATTTGCTGCTGCATTTGAAATCGCTCAACAAGCTGGCGGTGTTTGATGTCTCCAGGGCGAAGGTCACAAAGTACCTTCCAACAGGCTCGTCAAACATTCTGTTTGCTGGCGGTGCCGACAAGATTGTAATCGTTTTGAAAGACAAAAATCTCATCCAACGCTGGGATCTGAATTCTCTGGAACGCGAACTGACACTACCAATCGATACCGAACATGAGATCGCCAACATTGCGATGGGTAGCGCATCCAACGGTCCAATTCTGATCGGGTCGGGAGATTTCTATCGAACCGGAAATCGTTTCTACGACCTGAAGACACTGAAACCGGCGGAGATGGATACCAGGAATCAGAACTTCCGGGTCCATACCGGATCCGGTTCCAATGTCCGCGTTTCACCCGATGGCAAGACGTTTGGCATGTGGCGCACCGGTACCTCGCCCTCGGGTGTGCAGGTCGTGAAAATCGAGGGCAGGAATATCAGCAGTAAGTATGAGCATAATTCGGAAGGCGCCATCATCCCCAGTGCCGATGGCAAGTCTATCTTCACTGGACGCGGAGTTTACTCGTCCAATCTGCAGAAACTTTACGGCCATTCCGGTGCAATTATTCCAGCGGCATCGGGGAATTATTATCTGACTTTCAAACCTCCCGCAGCTGTCAGCAGTCGCACCCCGGCACCATCGAAATCGAATTTGACTCTGTACATGGTCGGGCGATCTTCGCCATTGGTGACCATCCCCGACATCGCTGTACCGAAGGTCGATCGTTTCGGTCGATCAAAGTCGCCGATTTCATTCGATCAGCGAATTCAGTTTATCCCCGATGCCAAAGTGATCGTGCGCGTGGCAGACACCGATGACGCGTTGACCGTCCACAAAGTGGATGTCATTCAGGCATTGGAAGATGCGGAAATTGACTACCTGTTTATTCAATCCGATCCGGAACAGCGATACCTCTCTCCTGGTGAACAGTTCACGTATCAGATGAGAGTTCGCTCAAAACGGGGAGGAGTTCGATATCACCTCGACTCGGCACCGGAAGGAATGATGATCAGTTCCAAAGGACGGGTCAAATGGCGCGTTCCGAAAGATGCCCAGGGAACAAACGAAACAATTATTCTCTCTGTCTCAGACAACAGCGATCAGGAGGAGTTTCAAACGTTCGTGTTGAAAATCACATCGCATGGGCAGGATTCGAGACCGTTCGGGGATCATGCGGAGGACGAACAGCCAAAATCGCACGAGCGCGTGGTGAGTGGTCATGCTGAACATCACAACAAAAGGCCAGGTTCAGAAGCTCGAAGCAAGTACCGTTTCCGAATCTGGACAGATGGCTTCGGTGTATCGAAAGGCGAAGGGCGGTTCTTTTCCTCTGACGAGACGCATATCGAAATCGAGACACGCGCGGGTCGCATCGTTCGGATATCGAAATTGAATTTGAGCGATTTTGACCGGGGATATGTGGCGGGAGTCGAGACCATGCAGGACTGACTCGTTTCGCTGGTTAATCTGTCTTCTTCTCAACCCGCTCAAACGTCTTTCCTGCCGTTTTACAACATTGCGCAATGTGAAACTCTTCCGATTATGTCGGATGAGATGTTTCTGACGTTGTTGTTGCTGGTAGGGATTCGTGCAAATGATGTGGCTGCCGGCTTGTTGCATTCATTGCCCCTTCGGGACATGGTCACGCTCTAATCCTCACAGTAGAAAGATTTTAGGGTTAAGATGCGCGCAAGCAGACGAATGCGCATATCCCGCACGACCGGTACAGCCGGCACATCGCGGAAAACCATAGATGCAGGTAGAACAGGCATCCGATACATGATCGTAGGAAATCCGGCAACCGGACCTCGTTGCGCCCGGTGCGACAATTTAATCGGAATGATGACCTGCGATGCCACGCTTGAAACCTATCTTGACCGGACTCACCACGGGCCTGCTTGCCATGCTGATGAGTATCGTTTTCGTCGGCTGTCAGACGTGCCACACCTGCACACCCGGCTTCGACCTGAGCTGGCGTTCGCCCTGTGACTCCTGCGGACACAACATCTGTCAACTCGAATGTCCCAGGAAACGCAAAGGGTTGTTCAGCAAGTTGAAGAGTTCCTGTAACGAGTGCAGGTTTGAAGTCTGTTCGACAGGTTGCTCGAAGAAGCGATCTCGCAAACTGTTTGGTCAATCAAAGAAACGCAACCACTGCTCCAACCAATACTGCAATGACTGCCCCCAACTGGCACAGCCCAAACGCAAACTCAAGAGCGAAGCCGACTGGTGGGATGAAAAAAATGTCGTCAAGGCTGCGGAAAAATCAGCCGGTCGTGCTATGAACTATCTGGAGAAATGCACGAAGAAGAAATTCAACGGCGACTACGAGGATGGTTTTGAGCAAGCGTTTATCGATATCGCTCTGGGTGGAAATGGAGCCGTCCCACCTGTGCCGCCGGAGAAATACTGGGCTGCCTACTACCGGACCGACAAAGGTCGGCAGCGCGCCTGCGACTGGTTTGAAGGCTACAAAACCGGCTCCAATATGGCATGCAACAGCGGTCTGCACGAAATGGCCCGTATTCCCACATCGCTCCTTTGCAATGCCGATTACTCCGGTTGTTTGCCGCGTGCTCCCTCAGCCTGTTCCGAATACAACGCTCAATGCAATTCGTGTCTCACCGGCACCTGCCAGACCGCTTGCGCCAAAAGCCGTTGTGCAACCGGAGGATGCTCGACCGGGCAATATGGACAGCAATTCGCCACAACATTGCCCGTGCAGACGATGCCAATGCACACGTTTCCCGCTCAGACATATCCGGGTCAGCCAATGCCCGAGTATGTCTTGCCGGGATCGCAGGCCCCTATGCAGAACTGGCCTGCACCAACGCACTCACATCAGCCACAAGCCTCCCCCAATGTAACCGGTTCTGCGTTGGCACCGGACTCAGGTATTCAGGGACATTCAATTGCACCGATGCACCCGAGTCATGAATCCACAACACCGACACAGCCGGTTATTCCGGAACCACCGCAACCAACGCTGGCACCGGAACCGCACAACGCCCCGTTCCCCACCCCGACACTTCCAGAGATTGATGGTAAAGAGGCGACAACCCAACCGGTGCCAACGGCTTTGAATGTACCCATTCAGAAAACGAACTGGCAGTTTCATTCGTATCGATAAGTGATGGATTGACAAGCCGGCCTGCCGCGTGAAGCGGCACAAACTTGAGCCAACGCAATAAACAATCGACAGGGATGTCCATGCACCAGACAACACCGCACGGCAATTGCCGTCAGAAATTTTTCGTCGCATGCCCGGCACCGCTTGTCGCGTTTGTGGTGCTGGCTTGGCTGATGTCTTTCTCCGGGTGTTCCGCATTCCGGCCCATGAAAGGCGTTCCAGCTCGATACGTTCCAAACGAAGTGCGGGCCAAAACGCGCTCGGGAAAAGAGACGATTAACCTCGCAATGCTGCGACAAACACCGCCAAAGGAATATCTGCTCGATTCCGGCGATGTTCTGGGGGTCTATATCGAAGGGATTTTGGGAACCCGTGAAGAAGCGCCACCGGTTTACTTCCCCGATGAAGACACAAACGCTCCGCCATCACTCGGTTATCCCATTCCCGTTCGCGAAGATGGCACGGTCTCACTGCCGATGATCGCTCCGATGAATGTTCGCGGCATGACCGTCCGCGAATTTGAAGACCGCGTTCGTAACGCCTACACCATCGATCGCAAAGTTCTCAAAGCAGGCAGCGATCGAATTCTCGTCAGCCTGCAGAAACCACGAACCTATCAGGTCCTTGTCATTCGGCAGGAAGCGGGCGGTGATCCCGGTGTCACCGTCGGGCAGGGAGGGGTTCTCAACCTTGGTGCCAACAAACATGGTAGTGGGGAGGTCGTCACACTGCAGGCTTACAAGAACGATGTCCTGCATGCGTTGGCGGAAACCGGCGGTCTGCCCGGTCTCGATGCAGAGAATACAATCTACATTATCCGGCAAAACCGTATCATCCCGGCAGCTCACATACAACCTGTTCCGGTTATTCAACCGCAACCACATGTGATACCTCAACCGCAATACCGAGTTCAACCCGCGCCACAAGTCCAACCGAAGCGAACGATTCCCCCGCAATCCCAACCGCGAGTGAAGCCTCAACACCAACCGACTCCAGTTCCGGAAAACAGGCAACCACTGCCGGATGTCCCCCACATTCCGCCCGGTCCTGCATTGCCGGAAATGTCGACCGGCATTCAGCAGACATCGCATACGGTTGAACATTCCACCGGCTTCGGCCATTCGATTCCACAGTACTCCTCACCACCGGTGCGCCAGGCAAACGTGACGCCGACACAATACAACACACCGCATGGCAACTACCGCAACAGTATGATTCCCCCGGTCATGCCGCCCGCAATGTCGCAACCGACTTTACCCGGCTCAGGAAGTGTCGGTCCGTCAATGCCTCACTTCCCGGCAATTGCACCGGTTGTTAACGGCCTGGTTCCTGGTGGAGCGACTATCAACGGACACAATGTTGTGAAGATTCCCGTCCGGCTCTATCCGGGTGAAGTTCCGCAGATCACCGAGCAGGATATCATTCTGCAGGATGGCGATATCGTGTTTATCGAATCGCGCGAGACAGAGATCTTCTACACGGGTGGGCTGTTGGGGGGGGGGCAATTCACCTTGCCGCGAGACTACGATCTCGACGTCCTCGGTGCCATTTCAATTGCTCAGGGACGAGGTGGCAGCGGTGGAGATGTCCGGTCGGCTGGCGGGGTGTCGTCGCTCAACAACGACATTTCCGTTTCCGCCAGCAACGTGATCATTCTGCGCCAACTCGAAAATGGGACGCAGGTGCCAATCAAGGTTGATTTGTACAAGGCATTGCGCAATCCGGCTGAACGGGTGAAGATTCGTCCGGGTGACTACGTGATGCTGCAATACACGAAGACCGAAGCGGTCTCTGCCTGGTTCGAGCGGTATATCATTGAAGGCCTTGTCGCCGGTGCCGTGCTGTCGCAGGTCGATGACGATTAAAGCGTGTTAAGCTTTCTCATGCCGCGACGTAAGTTTTTCGACCTGCAAAAGTGTGTTACGCTCTAAATATCTATCGGACTTCTGACACCGATCCCCGGTTTCTCCATGACGTGCGTGTAGATCATTGTCGTATCAAGCCTGCTGTGTCCCAACAGGCTTTGCACTGACCGAATATCAGTTCCCGCCTCCAGCAGGTGTGTCGCAAAACTGTGGCGAAACGTGTGGCACGTTGCTCGTTTGTTGATTTTGGCAAGTTCAACAGCCTGTTTCACGGCACGTTGAAGACCGTCTTCCAGTATGTGGTGTCGCCGCACGATGCCGCTTCGTGGATCGGTAGAAACATTGCGAGCGGGAAAGAGCCATTGCCAAGGCCAGGAGATTCCAGCGTTCTTCGACTTGCGAGCAAATGCCTCGGGCAATTCAACTCCCGGGAGATTCGCCTCTCGGTCCTGTGAAAAGAGTTCTTTAAGTCGGGCTATGTGCCTTTGAATTGGTTCTCGGAGGCGGTCAGGAAAAATGGTGACACGATCCTTATCACCTTTACCACTGCGGACGACGATTTGCCCACGAGCAAAATCGACATCCTTAATTCGCAACCGGACGCACTCCATCAGTCGTAAACCA